>JAWOLJ010000174.1:0-14432 GCA_033853555.1 Myxococcota bacterium | reverse complement strand
CCCTCAAGGGGGAGGCGCTGGCCAAGGCGGCGCAGCAGCAGCCGTGGGAGCCCAGCGTGCAGGGGCTGACCGCCTTCCCCGACGTGCTCAAGATGATGGACGAGAAGCTGGACTGGACCCAGCAGCTCGGCGACGCCTTCCTCGCCCAGCAGGCCGACGTGATGAATGGGGTGCAGCGCCTGCGGGCGAAGGCGCAGGCCGAGGGCCACCTGCAGAGCAATGAGCAGCAGAAGGTGGTGGTGCAGCAGGTGCCCGAGACCCAGACGACCGTGATCCAGATCCAGCCCGCGAACCCGCAGGTGGTCTACGTCCCCACCTACAATCCCACCGTCGTGTACGGCGCCTGGCCGTATCCCGCCTATCCGCCCTACTACTACTATCCGCCGGGCTACGTGGCGACGACCGCCTTCGTCTCCTTCGGCGTCGGCATGGCCATGGGCGCCGCGATGTGGGGCGATTGCAACTGGGGCCACGGCGACGTCGACGTGAACGTCAAGCACTACAACGAGTTCAACCGCACGGACATCAAGAACGGCAACTGGCAGCACAATCCCGAGCATCGCCGGGGCGCCGGGTACCGGGATCCGAAGACCCAGCAGCGCTACGCGCGACAGACGCCGGGGAGCGCCCAGACGCGGGAGCAGTTCCGCGGCCGCGCGGAGCAGGGGCGGCGCGATCTCGGAGGCGGCGGGGCCGGCGGCGCAGGTGTGGCGGACCGGGGCCGCGGCACGGGCGCGCCGAGCGCGGCGGATCGAGGCCGCGGCACCGGCGCGCCGAGCGCGGCGGATCGGAGCCGCGGGGCCGGCGGCCCGGGCGTGTCGGACCGGGGCCGGGGATCGGACGCGTTCCAGGGCGTCGGCAACGGAGCGCAGGCGCGCCGCGACAGCAGCCGCGGAAACGCCAGTCGGGCGAGCTCCAGCTCCTGGGGCTCGCGGGGCGGCGGGGGCGGCCGGGCGGGCGGCGGGATGTCCCGCGGCGGCGGACGCGGGGGACGCCGCTGAGCGGCAGGAGGTTGGCGCGATGAAGCATCCGCTCTTCGGTGGCGCAGCGGGCCGGCGTCGTCTCCCGGTGTGGGCGCTGGCGTCTGCGCTCGGCCTCTGGAGCGTTGCCATCGGCGCCGCCAAGCCGGCCGCGCCCGTCCAGCAGCACTTCGCCTCGCCCCAGGAGGCTGCGGCTGCGTTCGCCGCCGCGGCGCAAAGCGGCGAGGACGCGGCCTACCTCCGAGTGCTGGGGCCCGAGGCCAGGAAGCTTCTCCACTCCGGCGATCCGGTGGCGGACCGCGCGGCGGCGCAGCGTTTCGTCGCGGCGTACCAGCAGGCGAGCGGGTTCGAGCAGCGGGACGATTCGCACGCCGTGCTGGAGGTGGGCGAGGACAAGTGGCCGCTCCCGATCCCGCTGGTGAAGGACGCCAAGGGCTGGCGCTTCGACACCGCGGCGGGTGCGCAGGAGATGCTCGCGCGTCGGATCGGACGCAACGAGCTCGCCACCATCCAGACCTGCCTCGCCGTCGTGGACGCGCAGACGGAGTACTACCGACGCAACCCGGAGAAGACCCCGCTCCTCCACTACGCCGCACATCTCGCGAGCACCCAGGGCAAGCGCGATGGCCTCTACTGGGAGGCGAAGCCCGGCGAGCCGCCGAGCCCCCTCGGCGCCTTGCTGGCCCGGGCGCGCGCGGAGGGCTACCGGCGCGGGACGGCGGGCAAGCCCACGCCGTATCACGGCTACCTCTTCAAGCTCCTGACCGCCCAGGGCCCGCACGCCAGGGGTGGGGCCTACGACTACCGGGTGAAGGGGGAGCTCGTCGGTGGCTTCGCCCTCGTGGCCTATCCCGCGCGCTACGGCTCGTCGGGGGTAATGAGCTTCCTGGTGAACCACGACGGTGTCGTGTACCAGAAGGACCTCGGCCCCGACACCGCGAAGCTCGCATCGGCCATGACCCTCTTCGATCCCGACGAGAGCTGGAAGGCCGTCCCCGATGAGGACGAGGCGTCGCCGCCCGAGGTTTCCGCCGCCGGCGGCTGAGCCCGGATCAGCCGCGAGAAGTCCGGGGAGTCGTCCGCCGCGCGCGCCCGCTCGTCCACCCAGGCGCGGCGCTGGAGCTCCGGGAAGGGCAGCGAGCGGTCGAGGCCCCCGAGCTCGTAGAGATACTCCGGCAGGTGTCCGCTCAGCAGGACCTTCCAGGAGAGCGGCGGATGCCCGGGGTTCACCCGTGTGTGGAAGAGCGCTCCGGTCGTGCAGTTGGTGGTGAGGGTGTTGTAGAAGCGCGGGTGCGCGGCCAGCTCGTTCATCCCGCGCAGGTAGTCGAGGAAGAGCCGACGGATGCGCTCCGGCGGCACGTGCACCCGGTAGAGGTAGACGTCCTCCGGCGGCTGCCGGTACGTGGTGCGCACGCCGATCAGGTCGCGCTCGTCCGCCACCACGTACACGAGCTCGTAGAGCTTGAAGAAGCCGCCGAGGGTGGAGTAGACCTCACCGCGCTCCTTGCGCGTCTCGATCGAGATCGCGACGTAGTCCCGGCCGCCGAAGCCGAAGCTCAGCAGGATGTGGGCGATGGCCGGGCCCGACCAGTAGGACGCGATCACATCGAGGGAGTCGAGCTCGCGCAGGTCGTAGCTCCGGTCCTCCCAGTGCGGGTCGAAGTCGGTCTCCGAGCGGTAGTGGAAGTTCCGGACGCCGTGGATCGTGACGCGATCGCCCTCGACGGTGGCGGTGGGGGCGACCGCCACCTCGGGCTGCCAGCTCCGGTCGTTCGAGGCCGGGATCGCGAGCCAGCCCGCGATCACCGCGCCGGCCGCCAGCGAAAAGCCCCCGAGCGCGAGGCGTCGCGGCCGCAGCAGCCAGAAGGCGGCGGCCGTCGCCAACGGGAAGAGGAGGGCGGCCGGGAGGCGAAGCGCCGGGGGCAGGAGCGGCGAGTAGTCGAGGGCCCCCGTACACCAGGCGGTGGTGCCGACCACCACGAGGCCCAGGAGAGCGAGGCCGAGGGACCTCAGGGCCGGGTCTCCGGCGAGCTCCCGAGGGGCCCGGCCGAAGCGTCGAGCTTCTGCTTGAGCTCGAGCATCGGCCGCTGGCTCACCTGGAGCCACCCTTCCGCCGGCTCGTCCAGGTCGCGGATCAGCAGGATCACCACCGAGAAGGCCATCGCGAGGGCAAGGTTCGCCTGCACGCTCCGCCGGCCCACCAGCCCGAACTGGAATCCGACCTCGACCATCGCGACCACGGAGACCGCCGCCAGCGTCAGCCAGAGGATCGGCGGGATCTGGTAGTGCAGCCCGACCACCACGCGCTTGGTGTGGAGGTCGATCATGTCGTTCAGCGCCGCGATGAAGAGCGCATCGATCGGCGAGCTCCGATCCACCCGGGTGAGCGCCACCGCGTGGCTCCAGAGCGCATCCTGGAGCGCCTCCGAGCGCGCCATCAGCTCGCTCAGCGCTTCCGGACGTCCCGCCGCGCCGGGCACGGCCACCCGGAGGTCGACGTACTCGCGCAGCAGGCGCTCGACCTCGCCCCGGTGGGGCTCCGGCAGGAGCCCCGCGCGCAGGTAGCAGGTGCCGATCGCGTTCACCTCGTCCAGCAGCAACGAGCGGCGCATGTCGTAGCGGGTGGCCGTCAAGCCGAACGTGAAGGCCACCAGGAACGCCAGCAGACCGAGCAGGGCGCCGGCGGCCGTGCCCACCGGTCCCGGCTGCTCGTGCTCCGCCAGGCGCCGGCGCCGATCCCCGAGGCGCAGCCCGATCTCGACCGAGATCAGCGCCATCAGCACCGAGAGGGCGAAGAAGAGCCACAGGGGAATCGCATCGAGAAGGGTCTTCGCCATACCTGCCCGCACTGGTGCGACAGGTCGGAGCGTAGCCCATCCGGACGCACGAAAGGTCCCGCCGCGCGAAGGGCTCGGCCTCGGACGTGGGGCGCTAGCTCGCGTAGTCGACCTTCGGCCGCCAGCCGGCGGGTCCTTCGGGCAGGAGATCCAGGATGTGCCAGACCGAGCAGAAGTCGTCGCCCTGGTCGAAGCGGGTGTCGGCCACCCGCCAGATCCGCCCGCCGTCGCGCCGGAAGACCGAGATCCCGGGCATCCAGCCGCCGCTCGCCGACGTGTAGCCCATGTCGGCCGCGAAGGAGCTGCCCCGGTGGCTCACCATGGGAAAGCGCCAGCCCCGGCTCTCGGCGAAGGCCTTCTGTACCTCGGGCGGATCGGGGCTCGACACCACGAAGGCGCCCCGCTGGAGCAGGTGGTGGTAGACGCCATTGAAGCCGTCCGCCCACATGGTGCAGGCGGGACACGCCTTCCCCATGTTGTGGATCAGGAACAGGTCGCGCTGCGCGCCGAAGAGCGCCGAGAGGCGCACGGCCGCGCCAAGCGTCGCGAACTCGTAGTCCCGTACCTCCTCGGGCTCGATCGTCGCTTGCAGCGCCCGCATCTTCGCCCGCACGGCGGCGATCTCCTTGCGGTAGGCGCCGAGCTTCTCCGCTGCGGTCCGGTAGTCCATGGGATCCTCGCCTCCGCTAGCGGCCGTAGCTGTCGCGATGGCGCAGCCAGGCCATGGGATGCGGCTGCTGGTCGGCCTCGTCGCGGCCCTTCGGCACCAGGTCCAGGTAGTGATACGCCGCGTTCATCATGTCGAGCCCGCGGGCGTAGGTGGAGTAGGTGTGGAGCACCGCCCCCTCCGGGTCCTTGTAGAACACGCTGATCCCGGGCAGCTCCGCCGACCGGAACTTCTCGCGGGTGTAGTTGTACTGGACCTCGCCATCGGCGTCGCTCTCGGGGAACGACACCCCGAAGTCGTAGTTGAAGTCGCTGCCGTCGGAGGAGACCCACTTGAAGCTCCAGCCCATGCGCCGCTGGAAGGGCAGGAGCTCGCGGTAGGGGGCGCGCGAGCAGGCGATCAGCGTGACGTCGCGCGCGGCGAGGTGCACCACGTTGCGCTCGAAGTTGTCGGCCCAGAACGAGCAGCTCTTGCAGCCGGCCTCCCAGCCGGGCCCGAACATGAAGTGGTAGACCACGAGCTGGCTCCGCCCGTCGAAGAGCTCGCCCAGGGTCTGCTTTCCGTCGGGCCCTTCGAAGAGGTAGCTCTTCTCCACGCGCTCCCAGGGCAGTGCGCGACGCTCCTGGCTCAGGCGGTCGCGCAGCCGCGTGAACTCCTTCTCGCGGGCCAGCAGCCGCTTGCGCGCCTCGATCCAGTCCTGGTGGGAGACGATCTCGTGTCGATCCAGCATGGGGATTCCTCCGGGTTGGAAGCCGATCACCGCCGGCGCTTGCGGCGTCCGACGGGTCTCGGCCGGGGCGGGGGGGCGTCGAGCTGCGTGAGCGTCGCCGCCAGGAGGTTGAACTGGTCCTGCCAGTACTTGCTGTAGCGGTTGATCCAGACCGCGGCGGCGTAGATCGGCCCGAGCTCGAGGCTGCAGCGGCTGATCCTTCCGGTGCGCTCCTGCCGCACCAGGCCCGCGCGCACCAGCACCTGGATGTGGCGCGAGACCGCCTGGAGCGAGATCTCGAAGGGCGCGGCGAGCTCGGAGACCAGCAGGGCTTCGTCGCCGAGGCGCTCCAGGATGCGGCGCCGCACGGGGTCCGAGAGCGCGAAGAACACGCGATCGAGCCGGGCCTCGTCGGCGTTCTCCTGCGGCTCGATCGCCTGGAGCGGGGCGGGCGTCATTCCGGAAGACTATCAACCGACCAATTGATAGTCAATAGGAAGGTTGATCATCTGCCCGGCGGGGCGCCGGCCCCGATTCCCCGGCGGGAGGCTAGGGCTGGCGCTGGATCCTGAACTGCGAGCGCATCTTGACCACGGTGTCGGGATTCCAGGTCGAGAGCGTGTAGGTGATGGTGAGGGTGTCGTCGTCGACGCGCGTGAAGCGCTCGATCATGAACGGCGCGAAGGCTCCGCCAGTCGTGCGCGTGGGATCGTTGCTGTTCGGATCCGCGGGGTCCTGGCCGCCGATCGTGGGGCCGGCGGGACCGGGAGGCGTACACCGGGGCTTGTAGATGAAGCTGCCGTAGCCGCCGTCGGTTCCACCGTTGAAGATGAGCTGGGGCGGCTGCCACGGCCCCCAGGGCTCCTCGGCGTAGCTGAAGTAGACCCCGTCGGTGCTGGGAGGATTCGGGGGGCTGGTGTCCGCACCCGGGCAGGTGGCGCGGGTCTGCCGGCCACCGTCGTAGGTCATGAGCCACAGCCGCAGCTCGGGGGAGTAGATCACCGAGGCGTTGCCGACGGTGGGCCCCGGCGTGCACTGGCTCGGCGGAAACAGACTGCAGTCCACCGGATCGTCGACCACCACCGGGACCGCATCCGCCTCCCGCCGGCTCCAGGTCGGTCGGCCATCCTGGAGCCCGGTGAAGTAGCGGGTCGCGCTCTGCCCGGACGCGTCCACGCCGCTCCAGAGCTCGCTCGCGGGGACGAACGAGAGGTAGACGTTGCTGGCCCGGTACTGGCCCTGCCCGAAGATCAGCACGCCCGGCTCGAGGTCCCCGTCCTCCGGCGCGACGCCGTCGCCCGTCCGCTGCAGGCCGTCCCGGGGCGGCCAATGGTGCAGCGCCGTGAAGACGAAGTGTCCGGGGCTCCCGGTGGGATCACCCAGCGGCGTGTAGCTCTGGGAGAGGGTCCGCCCGGCCTGGAACGTCTGCGTCGCCTCGTCGAAGCGCGCCAGGACCGAGAAGGCGCCGGCGTGGGGATCGGCCGCCTTCGCGTCGGCGTTGGTGTTGGCCACGATGTAGATCTGGCCCCCGAGGCTGATCCCGGCGTTCGGCACGTCGTCCGCTCCCATCGGGACGCGACCGTTGGCCGGGCAGGTCCCCGCCGGCTGCCCCGGGTAGCACGGCATCTGTACCAGGAGCGGCGTCTGCCCGTCGCTCTGCGTGAAGAAGTTCAGGACCAGGGGATCCTCGGGCCGCGTGGTGTCGCTCCAGGCGATCGGGTCGCCCGCGGCGAACGCGAAGGGGTTGGCCGCGGGGACGAACCCCTCGTTCACGTAGCTGTCGGTGGCGCCGAAGCTGTCGCCGAACAGGAAGACGAGCTTCCCGCGGTGCTCGAAGGAGATACCGAGCCCGTTGCCCAGCACGTCGAAGCGGCTGGCCGTCTGGCTGGCCGTCGGCTTGCAGACGCCCGGGCTGCCCGAGCCCGGGGTATCGAAGCGCCCGAGCGTCATCGTGGCGTCGTAGGCCACCCAGTCGCAGTCGCCGATCACCTGCTCGAGCCGGGCCGAGGAGCCGGCGTCGTAGGTCAACGCGACGTGGGGACGCTGGGGAGCCCCGAGGTCCTCCGCGCGCGCGAGGGGGGAGACCAGCCCCGCCACGGCGATCGAGCACAGCATTCCGCGCAACAGCCGCTTCATCGGGAGCCTCCGATCCGTGCACGCAGGCGAGGCCGCCGGCGCAAGGAGGGCGACACTATGAAGAGAATGCCTTAGCGGGATGTGAAGGAGCCGGGAGCGATGCGCAGGTCGTCCCCCATCCCCGCGCTCGTGTTCTGGATCAGCCGCACGAAGAAGCGCACGCCGTCGGCGTAGCTTCCGATGCCGATGCGCTCGTCGAGGCCATGCGGGCGCTTCAGGTCGCTGGCGTCGAAGGGGAACGGCTCGAAGCGGTAGCGGTTCGGTGTGATCGCGCCGTAGTGGCGGGAGTCGGTGCCGCCGAGCACGAGGCCCGGGGCCACCACCGCATCGGGGAAGATCTCGCCGATGGTGCGCTGCAGCAGCGCAAAGGCGGCTCCCTCCGTGGGCGAGACGCGGCTCGGGTCGTGGGGGGCGGACTTGAAGCGCACCTCGACGTGAGGCGAGTGGATGAGGCTGCGGACGCGTGCCAGGACGCCCTCGGCGGTGTCGCCCGGGAGGATGCGGAAGTTCACGGTGGCCGTGGCCCGGGAGGGGAGGACGTTCTCCTTCGGGCCCGCCGAGAGCATGGTCACGGCCGTGGTGGTCCGCAGCAGCGCGTTCACCGTCGGGTCGCCGGACATCGCCCAGTCGAGAGGCCTGCCGAAGAGCCAGAGATTGGCGAACGGGATGCGCGCGAGGAGCGGCATCTCCGGCGCCAGATAGGCGAAGAAGCCGCCGGTGACACCGCCGATCCCGCCGTGGAAGGGGTGGTCCTCGATCGCCACCACGACGCGGGCCAGCACCCCCGCCGCGGTGTGGCGCGGGGGCGTGGAGGAGTGGCCGCCGGCCGCCGCGGCCACGATCTCGACGGTGGCGTAGCCCTTCTCCGCGACACCGATCAGCGCCGCCGGACGGTCGAGCAGCGGCACCACGCCCGGGCTCACGATGGCGAGCCCCTCGTCCAGGGAGAAGGCCGCGTGCACGCCGCGGGCCGCGAGCAGCTCGGCGATCTTCGCGGCGCCACGCTCGCCCCCCACCTCTTCGTCGTCGCCGAAGGCGAGGAGGACGGTCCGCTCGGGCCGGAAGCCCCGGTCGAGCAGCCACTCCACCGCCTCGCAGAGCCCGACCAGCGAGGCCTTGTCGTCGATCGTGCCACGGCCCCAGACGTAGCCGTCGGCCACCGCGCCCGCGAACGGGGGATGGCTCCAGCGCGGGAGGTCCGCCGCGGGAACCACGTCCTGGTGGGCGAGGAGCAGGATCGGCTCCAGCGCGGGGTTGGTCCCCCGCCAGGTGTAGAGCAGCGAGCGCTCGCCGACACGCTCTCGTGTGAGCGTCGCGTGCAGGCGCGGGAAGCTCTCCTCGAGCCAGCGCTGAAGACCCTCGAAGGCGTCGCCCGGGGTCGCGGCCGTCTCCTCGTCCCGGGAGAGGGTCTGGAAGCGCACGGCGGCAGCGAGCCGCGCCGCAAGCGCTCCCTCGTCGAGCTCGATGCGCGGCGCCCGCGCCGGATGGACCTGGTGCGAGGGCAGCGTGCTCGCGCGCTCCGCGAGCACCGCGGCGAGGACCAGGAGCCCCACGAGCGCGAGACCGAGGAGGCGCATCGTCCGTCCCGTCCTTCCCGTCCTTCCGAGGGCGCCGCCGCGGCTAGATGTATCCGCCCTGTCCCGGCTTCACGGTGGGCGCACCGCGGCCGTTCTGCGCCGCGAGGGCCTCCTGGTAGGTGAGGCCCCCGAACATCTGCTTCAGCCGATCGTCCCACTGGTCCGCGGTCGAGCCCACCACCCGCACCGTGAAGCGGAGCTCGTCGTCGCGGAACTGGTCGCCGAGCAGGCTCTCGTCGAACCAGATCGCCTGGTGGTCGGTGTCGAGGGCGAAGCGTCCGAACATGAGGCCGAAGTTCAAGCGCGCGAGGAAGAGCCCGAGCTCGGGCGTCACGCCGACGCCCACGTTGGTGATGGCGAAGACCCGCACCACCACCGGCCCGCCCGGTGCGGCGCGCGGCGCGACCGTCACGTGCACGTCGCCGAGCGGGAGCACGTAGTCGCCGTCGGCGTCCTGGGTCGGCGCGTGCCCGGTCATCGCCGTCAGCACCGGCTCGATACGCGCGCGCACCGCCGCGAGCCGCTGCTGCGCCTCGTGCATCGCCCGCCGGTTCTCGTGCAGGATGTCGAGCCGCACGTCGCTCTTCTCGGCGAAGACCTCGGAGAGCACGCGCTGGAGGCTCTCCACGGCGTCGGCGGGATCGCGCACCGTACGCACCCACGGCTTCGTCGGGTCCGCCGGCGCGGCGGACGAGAAGCCCCGGTCGCGGAGCGCGCTGCGCTCGCCGATCGCGAGCTCCGGCAGGCCGGGCGGTCGCCCCGGAACGTGGAGCTCGAGCCCCCCGTCCTCACGGCGTGTCACCTCGAGCATGTGGAGGGGCGCGCCGGAGGGCCCGACGATCAGCGCGTCGAAGGGCGCGAGGGCCTCCACCTCGGCGAGCAGAAAGGCGCGGACGCGGGCGACGTCCGTCATCAGCCGACGCGCCTCTCGGGAAGCGGCGCCACGCGGGGCGCGGCCTCGCCCTCCACCCGCAGCAGGAAGCGCGGGCGCGTGAGCAGGATCAGCGCGGGAAGCAGGGTCACGGTGGCGAGGGCGCTCGAGGCCATCATCAGGGCCACGTAGCCCCCGAGCTGGCGCCAGGGCTGGAAGTCGGAGAGCAGGAGCGTCGCGTTTCCGGCGGCCACGGCGGAGGCCACGAAGAAGATCGCGCGCCCCGAGGTGCGCAGCGTCTCCTGGAGCGCGGAGGCGAGGTCGCCACGGCGGATCTCCTCGCGCAGGCGGAAGATCAGGTAGATCGCGAAGTCCGCGCCGAGGCTCACGCCCATGGCGGTGTAGCTCGCGGTGGTGAAGCTCAGCCAGCTTCCGATCCAGCCCATGAGCCCGACGTTCACGATCGCGGCGCAGACGAGCGGCGCCAGGACCAGCAGCGCGGCCGGGGCGGAGCGGAAGACCAGGGCCGTCAGCAGGAAGATCACGAAGCCGACCTGGACCATGTTCCGGATCTTCTCCCGCACCACGCTGCTGGTGGTGGCGGCGGACTGCGCGAGCTCGCCGCCGCCCACCTCCACCCGCACCGTCGCCGGAGCGGTCCGCGCGGCCGCTTGCCGCAGCGTGGCGAAGAGGTCCTCCACCCAGGCGACGCTATCGGAACGCGAGAGCGCGTAGATCACGGCCGCGCGGTAGTCCGGCGTCACCACCCGTGCGAGGTCGCCGGAGTCGAAGAGCAGGAGATACTGCGCGGCGAGCTCCCGGCTCTCGGGGAGCGCGTAGAAGGCCGGATCCCCGTCGTGCATCGCCCGGTTCACGCTCCGCAGGTAGTCGGCCACCGAGAGCGTGCCGGTGATCGGCCGCTGCGAGGCCATGATCTTCTGCAGCTCTCCGATCGTGCGGAGCACGGCGGGATCGAGGATCGCGTCGGCCTCGCGGCCTTCGACCAGGACCCGGATGGTGGAGGTGCCGGTGATGTGTCGGCGGATCTCGTTGTCCGCCACGATCACGGGAGCATCCGGACGGAACCAGCCGCGGAAGCTCGTGTTGATCTGGAGCCGCAGGATGCCGACTCCCGCCGCTGCCACACCGGCGACCACCAGGAAGACGGCCAGGCGCGGCCTGCGCGTGACGAACCGGGCGATGGCGTCGACGGCGGGGTCGAGGAAGCTGTGGGCGCGCTCGCGTGTCCGCTCGCCGCGCTCCGGCCGGCCGAGGAGCGCCCGACACGCCGGGATGAAGGTCAGCTCGATCACGACGGCGCTCAGGATTCCGAGCGCCGCCATCAATCCGAAGTCGCGCACCGCCGGCACCCCGAAGGTGGCGAGCGATGCGAAGCCTCCGGCCGCGATCAGGCCGGCCGTCGCCATGACCGGCCCGATCCGCACCAGCGACACGATCACGGCCAATCGGTTCTCGCCGACCTCGGCGTAGACCTCGTAGTAGCGCTTCAGGATCTGGACCGCGTGGCCCGCCGCCACCGCCAGCACGAGGATGGCGGTGAGCGCCGTCCAGGGTGTCACCTGGAAGCCGAGCACGCCCAGCAGCCCCATGCTCCAGACCACGCTCAGCGCCGCCGTCGCGAGGGGAAGGATCACCGCCTGGACGGTGCGGAAGGCCTCGTAGTGCACCACCGCGATCACCGCGATCGCGATCAGGAAGAGCGGCAGCATGCGCTCCGTGGCCTCCTGGAGCGCGGCGAGGGCGGGGCCCTGGCCCCCGACGTAGACCTCGGTGTCGGCATCGCGCTCCCGTGCGGCGATGGCCTCGAGGGCGGCGGTGGCCTGCTTCACGGAGACCTTCTCGCCGAAGTCCGCCAGGATGGTGGCGCCGGTGGCGTCCGGAGTGACCAGGTTCCCGACGTACATCGGGTAGGAGAAGACCCGCGCGCGCAGCGCGCGCAGGCCCGCCTCGTCCTCCGGGATGCGCCCGAGGAGCGGGGTGATCTCGAGCCCGTCGGGCCCGGCGACGAGGGCCTTCGCCCGCTGCGCCGCGATGCTCAGCACGCTCGACGGGACGACGCCGGGCAGGCGCTCCACCGCCTCGGTCATCCGCTGGATGCGCTCCAACGTCTTCGGATTGAAGATGTCCCCGTGGCGCACGCGCAGGGCCAGCAGCGAGGTCTGCTCGGCGTGGAAGAGGGCCTCGATGCGGCGGTCGATCCGGGTGTAGGGGTGCTCCGCGGGAACCTCGTCGCTGACCTTCACCTCCAGGCGAAGATGCCGGAGCTGTGCCGCCAGGAATCCCGTGACGACGAGGACCAGCAGGATGGTGAGGCGAGGCCGTTCGACGACCGCTCGGGCTAGGCGCTCCACAGGCCCGTCGATATACCCCGCGGGAGGGTCCGCTGCCAAGAGCCCTGCGAGACCTCGGATATCCTCGCGGCGATGAGCGCGAGCCCGTCTCCGCCCCCCGGCTCGTCGGTCGCCTTCGATCGCGCGGCCGGCTTCTACGACGCCACCCGCGGCTTTCCGCCCGGCGTGGACGAGCGGGTGGGCGAGCTCTTCGTGGCGGCGGGCGGGCTCGGGCGCGGGAGCCGCCTCCTCGAGGTCGGGATCGGGACCGGGCGGATCGCGCTCCCGCTGGCGCGGCACGTCGGGCTCTACACCGGAGTGGATCTCGCGCGCGCGATGCTGGGGGAGCTCGTGCGCAAGGCGAGCGACGTCCGGGTGCGCCCGGTGCGCGCCGACGCCACGCGGCTCCCCTTCGCGAGCCGCGCCTTCGATGCGGCGATCGGCGTCCACGTGTTCCATCTGATCCCGGGCTGGCGCTCGGTGCTGAAGGAGCTCGCTCGCGTGCTGCGGCCGGAGGGCCTGCTCCTGCACGGCGGCGACGAGCAGCAGCGGGGCGAGGCCTGGAGCACGTGGCGGCGGCGCGTGGAGGCGAGCTTCGGCATGGAGAACGTGGGCGTGCCGCGCGAGCGCATCCAGAGCTTCCTCGCCGAGGAGGGCTGGCGCCCGGCGGGCGAGCGGCGGGAGCTGCGCTTCGCGCGCACGCTTCGCCCGCGCGAGCTGATCGAGTCCGTGCGCGGGCGGCTCTGGTCCATGTGCTGGCGGATGAGCGACACGCAGGTGGAGCAGGCGGCCGCCGCGCTCGAGACCGATCTGGTGACGCGCTTCGGCGACCTCGATCGTCCCGTCGAGCTCGAGGCGGGCTTCTGGGTGCAGGCGCACCACCCGCCTCCCGCGTGACGCGCGGCGGCAGCCCGGGCCGGCGCTCGGACGGCGCGACGCGTGGGCGTTTCGTCTAGTCTCCCGGCGGCGAGGCGAGGAGGGAGCCGCGCATGGAGCAGGTTCCGGCCGCATCCGGGCCGTCCCCGGCCAGCCCGGGCCGCAGCTACCTGCTGACGGGTGGCACGGGTTTCGTCGGCAAGCTCGTGCTCGAGAACCTGCTGCGGCGGCGGCAGGAGCTCGGCGTCGAGCGCATCTTCCTGCTGGTGCGACCGCAGGGTCCGCTCTCCGCGGAGCGGCGCTTCGAGCGCAACGTCGCGAGCGCTCCCTGTCTCCAGCACCTCCCTCCCGACTGGCGCGATCGGGTGTCGGTGATCGCGGGCGAGCTCGCCGCGCCCGGTCTCGGTCTCGCGGCGGAGCACGCCGAGGCGTTGCGTGCCGGTGTCACCCACGTGGTTCACGGGGCCGCGGCGGTGGCCTTCGACCTCCCGCTCGCCGAGGCCACCGCGGCCAACGTGGACGCGAGCCTCCAGCTGCTGCGCTTCGCCAAGGGCTGCCGCCGGCTCCAGAGCCTGGTGGCGGTCTCCACGGCCTACGTCACGCCGCATCCCGGCGACGGCGTGCCGATCGACGAGCGGCCGGCGGCGCTCCCGGGCCCGGCGGAGAAGCTCCACCGGGCGATTGGCGCCGGCGAGGCGCGCGAGGCGGCGCTCCTCGCCGCCTCCGGACACCCCAACACCTACACCTTCACCAAGTGCCTGGCCGAGCACCGGCTGCTCGAGGAGCGCGACGGGCTGCCGCTGGTGATCGTTCGACCGAGCATCGTGTCGGCCTCCTGGCGGACGCCGTTCCCCGGCTGGATCGACTCCGGCGCCGCCTTTGCGGCCTTCGTGGCGCTGGTGGGAATGGGCCACCTGCGGGTGGTGGTGGGCGACCCGGAGGCGAGGCTCGACCTGGTGCCGGTGGACTGGGTGGCGGAGCGGATCGTGGACGCGAGCGGCGAGGCGCCGCCGCCGGGCGAGGTGCCGATCCGCCACGCCGTGGCGGGCCTGGCCCGCAGCCCGCGCATCGGCGAGTGCCGGGAGCGCATCGTGGCCTTCTACCGCGCGAACCCGGTGGGGCGGCGACCCGCGGTGCGGTACCTCGGGCCGGAGGGCCCGCGCTTCCGCTGGGCAGAGCGGCGCCACCACGCCCTCCCGCTGCGGCTGGCCATGCTGCGCTCGCCCCGGGCCCGCGGGCGGGTGGAGCGCCTGCTGGACCAGCTCCAGCGCCTGAACCGGATCTTCCCCTACTTCACCAGCCGCTCCTTCGACTTCCGGAGCTCGATCCCCTTCGATCCCCCGGGCTGGAGCCCCGGCGACTATGTCACTGAAGTGTGTCGCGGCGTGCGGCGCCACCTGCTGCGGCCGGAGCGCGGGGCGCGGGCGC
>JAWOLJ010000173.1:0-7014 GCA_033853555.1 Myxococcota bacterium | reverse complement strand
AACGCGATGAAGTCGCAGGGGATGAGGCGCGTGCCCTGGTGGATGAGCTGGTAGAAGGAGTGCTGGCCGTTGGTACCGGGCTCGCCCCAGTAGACCGCGCTCGTGTCAACCGACACCGGCTGCCCGTCGAGGGTCACGTGCTTGCCGTTGCTCTCCATGGCGAGCTGCTGGAGATACGCCGGGAAGCGCTTCAGGTACTGCTCGTAGGGGAGCACCGCCACGGTCTCGGCGCCGAAGAAGTTCCGGTACCAGATCGCGAGGAGACCCAGGAGCACCGGGAGGTTGCGCTCGAAGGGGGCGGTGCGGAAGTGCTCGTCCATCTGGTGGAGCCCGTCGAGGAGCCGGCGGAAGCCGTCCGGCCCGATCGCGATCATGGTGGAGAGGCCGATGGCGGAGCTCATGGAGTAGCGGCCCCCGACCCAGTCCCAGAAGCCGAACATGTTGGCGGTGTCGATCCCGAACTTCGCCACCTCGGTGGCGTTGGTGGAGACGGCGACGAAGTGCCGGCCGACGGCCGCCTCGTCGCCGCCCAGACCCGCGAGCAGCCACGCGCGCGCCGTCTGGGCGTTGGTCATGGTCTCGAGCGTGGTGAAGGTCTTGGAGGAGATGATGAAGAGGGTCTCGCCGGGATCGAGACCGTGCACGGCCTCCGCGAAGTCCGTGCCGTCCACGTTCGAGACGAAGCGGAAGCTCAATGATCGCTCGCTCGAGTGCCGCAGCGCCTCGTAGGCCATCACCGGCCCCAGGTCGGAGCCGCCGATGCCCACGTTCACGACGTTGCGGATGCGCTTCCCGCCGTGGCCCTTCCAGGCTCCGCTCCGCACGCGCTCGGCGAAGTCGCCCATGCGATCGAGGACGGCGTGCACCTTGGGCACCACGTCCTCGCCGTCCACCAGGATCCGGACGCTGCGCGGCGCGCGGAGCGCCACGTGCAGCACCGCGCGCTTCTCGGTGACGTTGATCTTCTCGCCGCGGAACATGGCGTCGATCCGCTCGCGCAGGCCGCACTCCTGCGCGAGCCGCAGCAGGAGCGCGAGCGTCTCGTCGGTGATCCGGTTCTTCGAGTAGTCGAGGAAGAGCCCGCCGCCCTCCGCCACCAGCCGCTCGCCGCGGCGCGGATCCTCCGCGAAGAGCTGGCGCAGATGCAGGCCGCGCAGCTTCGAGTGGTTGGCCTCCAGCGCCTTCCAGGCGGGACGCTCGATCAAGGACTCGGTGTGCGTCGTCATGGCCTTCCCTCCTGAACCTCGGTCGGATGCTCCCTCCGGTCTTCCGCTCCGAAGGTGGCGAAGGCCCTCTCCCGGTACCAGCCGGCGACACCACGGGGCGCGGATGTCGCACGGCCGGTGTGCCCTTTGGTGACGAGCAGCGCGCGGCATGGGGCGGATTGCCGCCATCGAGCGCGCGCGCCGTTCGCTCGGCGACGCGGATCCTCTCGGAGCTCGTGGCACGTCTGATGCATTCCCGCTCGGAGATGGCGCCGCAGCCCGCAGCGCAACGCAACGTCCTGCTGGTGCGACACGGCGAGACCGCCTGGAGCCTCTCCGGTCAGCACACGGGTGTCACCGATATCCCGCTCACGGAGAACGGCTGCAGCGCCGCCAAGCGGCTCGAGCCGCTCCTCTCCGGGAGGGAGTTTGCGCTCGTGCTCTCAAGCCCGCTCGAGCGCGCGCGGAAGACCTGTGAGCTCGCGGGCCTCGGCGATCGCATGGAGGTCGATCCGGACCTCATCGAGTGGAACTACGGCGCGTTCGAGGGCCTGACCCCGGACGAGATCCATCGCAGCGCGCCCGACTGGATGATCTTCCGCGACGGCTGCCCGGGCGGCGAGAACGCGGCGCAGGTGGGAGCGCGGGTCGACCGGGTGATCCGCCGGGTGCGCGAGGCCGCGGGCAACGTGGCGCTCTTCGCCCACGGGCACATCCTCCGCGTCTTCGCCGCGCGCTGGATCGGGCTCCCGCCGGAAGGCGGGTGCCACTTCGTCCTCGACACATCCACCGTGAGCGTCCTCGGCACCTACCGGAGCGTTCCCGCCATCCGGCGCTGGAACGCCCCCATCCTGAATGGGAGGTCCAGGCCGTGACGAACTCCGCGCTCGATGAAACGGCCCTCGCCCTGGTCTCGCCGGGCAAGGGGATCCTGGCCGCCGACGAGACGGTGGCCACGCTCACGAAGCGCTTCGACGCGCTCGGGATCGAGTCCACGGCCTCGAGCCGGCGCGACTACCGCGAGACGCTCCTCACGACGCCCGGGGCGGAGGAGTTCCTGAGCGGGGTGATCCTGCACGACGAGACCCTCCGCCAGCAGGGCGCCGACGGCTCGCCCCTCGCCCGCATGTGCAGCACGCGCGGGATCGTCCCCGGCATCAAGGTCGACGCCGGCGCGCAGCCCCTCGCCGGCTCGTCGGGCGAGCGGGTGACGGAAGGGCTCGACGGGCTGCGGGAGCGGCTCGCGGAGTACCGAGGCCTCGGGGCGCGCTTCGCCAAGTGGCGCGGCGTGTTCCAGGTGAGCGAGACGCTTCCGAGCGCCGCCTGCATCGCGGCCAACGCCCACGCGCTCGGCCGCTACGCCGCGCTTGCCCAGGAGCAGGGAATCGTCCCGATCGTCGAGCCCGAGGTGCTGATGGACGGTGCCCACACGATCGAGCGCTGTGAGGTCGTGACCGCCGCGGTGCTGCGCGCGGTCTTTGGGGCCCTGATCGAGCTAGGAGTCCGGCTTGAGGGCATGCTCCTTAAGCCCAACATGGTGCTCGCCGGCTCCGCGTGCGCGAAGCCGGCTCCGCTGCCGGAGGTCGCCCTCGCCACGCTGGGGTGTCTCCGCCGCTGCGTGCCGCCGGCCGTCCCGGGCGTGGTCTTCCTCTCCGGCGGTCAGAAGGACGTCCTCGCGACACAGCATCTCGACGCGATCAACCGGGCCCCGGGGGCGAAGCCCTGGAAGCTCACGTTCTCCTACGGGCGCGCGCTCCAGGATGCGGCGCTCGCGGCGTGGGGTGGCAAGCCCGAGCGCGTGGCCGCGGCGCAGCGGGCCTTCTACCACCGGGCGCGCTGCAACGGCCTGGCGGCGCTGGGGGCCTACTCGCGCGCCGAGGAAGAGCAGGTGCGGCGCGTGGGGGAGCCGGCACGGGGTCCGGGTCGGGAGATCACCGCATGAACGCAACCCGGAAGCTCCACGATCTCGGCCAGAGCCTGTGGCTCGACAACATCACCCGCGATCTGCTCGATCGGGGGACGCTCCAGCGCTACATCGACGAGCTCTGCGTCACCGGGCTCACCTCGAACCCCACGATCTTCGAGCAGGCGATCAAGAGCAGCCCGGCCTACGACGCCGCGATCCGGAAGAAGCGACGCCGGACCAGGAGCTCGGAGGAGCTCTTCTTCGAGCTCGCGCTCGAGGACCTGACCCGCGCGGCGGACCTGTTCCGCCCGATCCACGAGCGCACGAACGGCGTGGACGGATGGGTGTCGCTCGAGGTCTCGCCGCTCCTGGTCCGCGACGCGGAGGGGACGCTCGGCGAGGCCAAGCGGCTCTTCGCCCGGGCGAGGCGTCCGAACCTGTTCATCAAGATCCCGGGGACACCGGAAGGCCTGCCCGCCATCGAGGAGGCGATCTTCGCCGGTGTCCCGATCAACGTGACGCTGATCTTCTCCCGCGAGCACTACCGGGCCGCCGCCGAGGCGTACCTGCGCGGGATCGAGCGCCGGATCGACGCGGGGCTCGACCCGGAGGTGGCCTCGGTGGCGTCGCTCTTCGTGAGCCGCTGGGATGTCGCGGTGGCGAGGCAGGCGCCCGCCGCGCTCCGCAACCGGCTCGGGATCGCGATCGGGCAGCGCATCTACCGGGCCTACCGCGAGGTCCTCGCCTCGCCGCGCTGGCAGCGCCTCTACAATCTCGGCGCTCGCCCGCAGCGACTCCTCTTCGCGAGCACCGGCACCAAGGACCCGCAGGCGTCGGACGTCCTCTACGTCCGGGCGCTGGCGGCTCCCTTCACCGTGGACACGATGCCCGAGGCCACGCTGCGGGCCCTGGCCGGGCACGACGAGGTGGGGCCGCTGCTGGCGGCGGACGGCGGCGACTGCGAGGAGGTCCTCGCCCGCTTCGTCGCTGCCGGGATCGACGTCGACGCCGTGGCCGCGCGCCTCCAGGAGGAGGGAGCCGCGTCGTTCGCGCGATCCTGGAACGAGCTGATGGCGGTGCTGGAGTCGAAGCGCGCGACGCTCGCGAAGGCGCCAGCCGCTCCGAGCCCGGCCGGAACGCGCCCGCAGGCGTAGCGCCTAGAGCGCGCGCACCTCGGTGGCCTCCCAGCCCGGGCCGGCGAGGGCGAGCGCGGCGCGCCGAGCGGCAGCCTCGTCGGCCGAGTCCACGTCCACCAGCCGCGAGCGCTTGCCGTCGCTCTGGCCGAGGCGCACCCGGAAGCGACGCTTGGGGATCGGCGGGGGCTCGGGCTCCGCGAACGCGCTCGCTGCGAGGCGCGCCGCGTTGGCTCCCGCGCCCCTCGCGCGCACGATCTTCAGGCCGAGACCACCCGGTGTCACCGAGAGCAGCTCGGAGGGGACGCGCTTCACGCGGGCCACCACGGTCTCGAAGTGCTGGTCGGGCAGGCCGGAGTTGCCGAGGATCCGCACCGCGACCTCGGTCCCGGGCGTCGCCATGGCGTTGGTCTGCACGAAGAGGCCGCTCTCGGAGATGTCGATCAGGATGCCGCTGGCCGGCTGACCCGCGATCTTGAGCTCGCAGGTCGCCCGTCGCTTCTCGCGCTTCGCGCCACGGCGCCGCTCCATGGGTCCCCTTTCCCCGAAGCTCCCCAGGCGTGGATCGACCGACCCCGTGCGGACCTTGAGCGCCGATGAAGACGCCGCGCGGAGGCCTAGAGGGCGCCCACGAGCTTGTGGGTCTGGGGGATCACCCGAACGTCGTTCAGGCGTTTCCCTGCACGGCGGGCCAGGGCGAGCAGGCGCGCCGCCGGCGGCGCCTCGCGCACGCCACCACAGGGTGTAACCGGCTGGAAGACCAGCACGGCGCGCGGATGGGTGCGGGCGATGCGCGCCACGGCCTCGTCGATCTCGGCGTCGGTGGAGGCGGGAGTCACCACGATCTTCACCACCACCTCGGGCGCCGCGGCGGCCCGCGCGAGGAAGCGCTCGTGGGCGTCGTGGAACGCGGCAACCGGCCCGCGCTTCGGATCACCGACGCGCCGCACCTCGCTCGCGAGCTTCCAGTCCATGGAGACCACGTCCAGGTACGGCAGCACCGCCGGCAGCGCGTCCGCCAGCACGCCGTGGGTCTCGAGCAGGATGCGCGGCCCTCGCGCGCGGAGCGCGCGCGCGAGCGCCGCGGCGGCCGCGGCCTGGAGCAACGGCTCCCCTCCCGTCAGGCTCACGAACCGATGGCTCGCGAGCGCGAGCGCTTCGCAGGCCGCGAGGATCGCCTCGAGCGACACGGGATTCGGTAGCTCGCGGAAGGCGGCGCTTCCCGGCGCGGTCTCCACCCGGCAGCGCTCGGCCGGCCGCCAGGTGTGGGCGGAGTCGCACCAGAGGCAGCGCAGGTCGCACTCGCCGAAGCGCACGAAGAGCGTGAGCTCGCCCACGTGCGGCCCCTCCCCCTGCACGGAGGAGAAGATCTCGACCAGGTTCGCGTCGATCTCAGCCCTCGAGGATCGAGCGCCCCATCGCGATCTCCGCCAGCACGTCGTCCAGGCGCTGCGGGTCGCGCGCCACGCCGCGGGCACGGAAGCGCGCCACGTGGTCGGCGTCCGGCAGGGCCTCGATCCACTCGTGCTTGCCCGCCAGGTGCTCGACCATGGCGAGCAGATCCAACGAGCGGCGCGTCGCTCCCTCGTCGCCGGAGAGCACCAGCGTCTCCTCGCCCTCCACGAAGGCGAGCGAGAGCTGCGCGGCGTGGCGCTCGCGAGCGATCCGCGCGGCGAGCCCCGGATCGAGCGTCGGCGGCACCGGCACCACCACCAGCGTGTAGCCGCCGAAGTGGACCAGCCGGAAGTCGTGTCCGCTCACGAAGTCGAGCTCCGCCGGCGGCGGCGCTGCGACCCGGGCGGCGTCGCGTGCGAGATCGCTCGGCCGGCCCACCAGCAGGGCCTCCAGCTCGGCGCGCCTCTCGCCCGTCCGCGCGGCGATCTCGCCGAGACGCCACCACCAGACGCGGCCCCAGCGCTCGAAATCGTGCTGCGTGAAGCGGCCGGTCACGAGCTCCACCAGCTTGTCGGAGAAGCGGCTGCGCCGGGTGCAGGCGCCGAGCACCAGCGGGATCGAGCTGCGCGCGCCGGGCGCCACGTGCACGGCGTCGGCGCCGATGGAGCGGCGCAGCGCCTCCACGTCCTCCGGCGGCCAGGCGTGGTGATCGAACCAGGCGAGGCGCCCGGCGTAGAGCGAGGCCGCCTGGAGCGTCTCGCGCGCCGGCGAGGCGGTGAAGCCGATCACATGGATCGGTGTCTCCTCGCGAAGGTCGGTGGCCACGCTGCGGAAGAAGGTCATGAGCTCCGACTGCGGGTAGACCCAGATGCCTTCGAGCAGGCGCTGCTCGCGCGCGAGGAGCACTGCCGCCGTGAGCGAGTCCCGATCGGCGTGGGCGAGGATCGCCACGCGGCGCGGCCGCTGCGGCTTCGGCGCCGGCGCGGCCTCCACCTCGGGCGCGACCTTGGCGAGGCGCGCGCGCCGCCGCAGCTCGCGCTCGCGACGCAGCCGCTCGCGCTCGGGATCGGTCTCCTCTTCCTCCTCGCCCTCCTCCTCCTCGTAGGCGGGCTCGCTCTCCTCCGCGAAGTCCGGCTCCGGCGCCAGGGGCGCCAGCGTCTCGCCGAGCTCGAGCTCGTCCTCGGTGGTGAGGCGCGGCTCGCGGCGCTCGACCGGCGCGCCACGGGGGCGTCCTTGGGGCGGCGCCGGCGGCGACTCGCCCTCGATCTCGTCCTCCGCCACCCCGAGCTCCGCCAGGAGGGCGCGGTCCTCGGGGCTCGAGTGGGCCCCTTCCTCCTCCGCCTCGGCCGGCTCGCCGCCGCGCCCGCGGCGGCCC
>JAWOLJ010000172.1:0-11810 GCA_033853555.1 Myxococcota bacterium | reverse complement strand
ACGAGGCTCGTCACTTCGTAGGTGGTCCCGATCGTGAGGCGACTGGGATCGGGATAGGCCGCGCGGAGCGTTGCGACCGCTGCGTCGACGGGGCCAAGCGGAGGCCTCGCCAGCGACGCCGCAAAGCCGCGCAGCTCGCTCGCGCGCGTCGGAGCCGCCCAGGCGGCCCAGGCCACGAGCGCAGCCGCGAGCGCGATGCGCAGGCGCCTCTCGCCTTGGAGCGCCACCGGCGCGGATAGGATGGCCGCCATCGCGAGGAGCGGCGACACCTCGACCACGTAGCGCGTCCAGACGAACGGCATCGCGAAGCTCGCCGCCAGGTAGAGCGCACAGAGCGTGGCCAACGAGCGCGCGGCGGCCAGGCGGCGCAGAGCGGGCGGCTCGAGCGAGCGGCCTCGAGCCACGACCACCGCTCCTGCGAGGGCCAGCGCCGCGGGGGCGAGGCTGTCGCGCAGGGCGAAGAGCTGGAGACCCATCTGCCAGGCGTGGTGCGCGGAGAGGCCGGGTGTGAACGGTAGGTGGGGACGGATCGCCGTGCCCACGGCGAAGGGGCGCCAGTAGAGGAGTTCCGGCACGAGGGCGATGGCGGCGACCCAGATCGCTCGCGTCTCGCGGAGGGCGGTTCGCACCGCCGGCAGGAGCGCCCGCTCCCGCCGGAGCGCATCGAGCCCACGTTCGCCCGCAATCGCGGCGCCGAGGAAGAGCGCCCCGGGATGGAAGGTGTGCCAGAGGAGCACCAGGAGAAGCGCCTGGAGCAGATCGACGCCGAGAGCGCCACGCCCGAGCACCCAGCGCCGGAGGTGGACCGCCGCAACCGCGACGGTGAGAAAAGTCGCCGGCGCCGGGTGCCGGGCCTGGCGCAGATGGAGGACCAGAGGCAGCGACAGCACGCAGAGGGCCAGGACGGCCGCGGCGGCCAGCGCCCGCTCCCGAAGCTTCGCAAAGAAGCCGCTCGCGACCCGCGCGGCCAGCAGGACCGCCGCCAGGCCCACCGCTGCGAAGGGCGCTCGCAGGGCGAACGTCCGCATCGTGTCGTCGCTCGACCCTCGGGCCAGCAGGATGCCGACACTCCCCAGGTAGTACTGACCCCACGTCGATCCGGTGTAGACATTGCCGCGCGTTGCGACTTCACGCGGACACGAGCAGCTGAAGACATCGTTCCGGCCGTCGTCGACGGCCGGGTAGCCGAAGCGCAGGATGCGTTCGGCGTAGAGTGCCGTCTCGGCCTCATCGTTCCACAGGAGTGGGCGTCCGAGGCTCCCGAAGAGCTGCGCGGTGAGAACGAGCGTCAGGGCGGCCAGGATCGAACTCGCCTTCATGGCGATTCTCCCCCGCGGAGCCCGGCAAGCTCGCGACGGGCTGGCGCCCCGGGCAGGATTCGAACCTGCGACCCGTCGCTTAGAAGGCGACCGCTCTAGTCCTCTGAGCTACCGGGGCCGGTCGGGAGGCTAGCAGCGCCGTAGCGACCGTCGGCGGCCGGATTGCAGCAGGGGCCGGCCGCGGATAGCCTTTCGAACCTCTCCGGTGGGCGTAGCTCAGTTGGTTAGAGCGCCAGGTTGTGGCCCTGGAGGTCGGGGGTTCGAGACCCCTCGCTCACCCCAGAATTCGTCGTGACGGCCGCCGGCGAGCCTTCGGGCTCCGGCGGCCGTCGCGCCTCTTGCGGCGCGTCGAGCTGAATCCGGGGACCGGCGCCCGGCGTCTCCTCTGGTTGGGGATGCCGATGGGAAAGCCGACGCCGGCCAGCGCGCCCGCCGCGCTCCGGCTGCTGAGCGACGCCGAGCTGGACCGCCTCTGGCTGGGGGGCGAGGCCGGCGCCATCGGCGAGCTCGACCGCCGCTACCGGGGCCGCCTCGAGGCCGTCGCCTACCGCATCCTGGGCGACTGGGGCGACGCCGAGGACGTGGTACAGCGGGTGCTGGTGGCGCTGCCCGGCGCGAGCTTCCGCGGCACCTCGAGCCTCTGGACCTACCTCTATCGCGCCGCGGTCAACGGCTCGGTGAACGTGCTGCGCGCCAAGCGGCGGCGCGCCGCCAACGAGGAGGTGGCGCTGGAGCACGGCCTCGCGCAGGCGCTCGCCGTGCAAGGCGACCCCGAGAGCCGCGTCCTCGAGGGCGAGATCCTGGCAGCGGTGGCGAAGGCCCTGCTGGCGGTGAAGCCTCAGCACCGCCGCGCGCTGGCCCTGCGCATCGTCTGGGACCTGAGCAACACGGAGATCGCGGAGCAGGAGGGCGTGCCGTTGGCGACGGTCGGCACCTGGCTGCGCCGCGGACGCATGGAGCTGCGGCGGGCGCTGCGGCCGCTGCTTGCCGGCCTGGAGCAGGGGACTCGCCGATGAACCACGAGATCGCCGAGCGACTCCTGCCCTCCCTCCCCGATGGTCTCCTGCCCCCGCGCACCGAGGCCGCGGTGCGCGCCCACGCGGCGGAGTGCCCGGACTGCCGGCGCAGCCTGAGCGAGCTCGAGGCGATCGACGCGCTGCTGCGTCGGCTGCCGGCGAGCGTGGTCCCCCGCCGCTGGACCCCGGCGGGCGAGGCCCGGCTGGCGGCCCTGGCGCGCTGGGCGGGGGCCCCCGCGCCCCGGCGCGATGGGCGCCCCGCCTGGCCTGCCCTCGCCGCCTTTGCCGCCGGCGCCTGCCTGGCCCTCGGATTGGCGCTCGGGCTCGGCCTGCGGCGGGGACCGCCGACGGCGGAGTCCCTGGCGTCCCGGGCCCGCCGGCTCGCGCCGGCCGCCGAGATCGTGGTTGCCTCGAGCGACGCCGCGGAGGATCATCGCCCGGCGCGCCGCAGCCGCCCCGGGCCGGCCCCCGGCACGACCGGCCCCGAGATCTACTACCTCCCCGTCGGCCTGCGCTGAGCGGGCTCGGGACCCCGACCGGGCGCGCCGAGCCCCCTTCCGGGCCGGTGGCGGGGCCCCCTCCGAGGGCTATCCTGCCCGCGGGTTCCCGAATTCCTCTTGGGGTCGCCCGCCATGAACCGCATCCGTGCCGCACGTCAGGCGCTCGGCTGGACGCAGGACGAGCTCGCCGCCAAGGCGAGCGTCTCGCCGCGCACGATCCACGCGGTGGAGAAGGGGCGCTCCTGCCGACAGGCGACGAAGCGGCGGATCCTGAACGCGCTCGGCGTTCCCTGGGAGCTGCGCGACGAGTACTTCCCCGGCGCGCGTCCGGTGCGACGGGCTCCCCCCGCCGTCGCCGAGGCCAAGACCGCCTAGGGCGCACCCGCGGCTTCGCCGCCTGGCCGCGCCCTCCGCTCGGCTTCGCCTCGCTGCGCGCTTCGCTTGCTCTAGCCGCCGATCCGCTCGCGCAGCGCCTGCGCGCGCTCCATCGCCTCCCGCGTCGTCCGCGCCATGAAGGCGCCGAGCAGCTCCGCCGCGTGATCGGAGTCGCCGGCCCGCCCTGCGGCGGACGCCGCCGACTCCACTGCGTGTCGCTCGGCGTCGAGCTTCGCCTCGAGGTCCCGCCAGGCTTCGCGCAACACGGGAGTGAGACGCACCGGATCCCGCGCCGCGGCGTCCTGGAGCCGCTTGAAGCACCACCACGCGGAGTCGCTCTCCGGCTCGGGCCCGCCGCGCGCCAGCTCGGCCGGGATCACGCCGTCCAGATACACCGGAAGGAAGACGCCGGTGCACGGGGTCGCGAAGCCGATCCAGACCGGCCAGGGACGCGAGCGATCGCGTGGGAGCGGCGCCAGCAGGCTCGCGGTGGTGGGGCCGATCACGTCGTTGTGGGAGCACAGCGTGAAGAAGCGCTCCTCCTCGGGCGTGGCGCCCGGATGGAACACACCTCCGCCGTCGTGGTGATCGCGGAGCACGCGCTCGAGCAGCGCGCGATCCACCCGATCGCGCGCGTGCGCCAGGAGCTCGCGAGCGCGACGCAGCCGCGGCTCCGAGACGCGCCCCGGCACCCCGGTGTTGCGGTAGGCCGCGGCGACGTCGAGCCGCGCCCCGCCGTCCCACCAGCCGGCGGTCCGCGCGAACGCATCGAGGTCCCGCGAGCCGATCTCCCAGTCGGAGCCGAGCGAGAGGTGGTTCGACACCGCATCGAGTCGGGCGCGGCGAGCCGCCCAGCGCCGGCCGGTCGTCTGCAGGATCCAGGCCTCGTCGGGATCCGCCAGCAGGAAGCCGTTGTGGTAGCCGGAGCCGTCGGGCGCGAAGGCCGAGCCGCCCTGGCCATGGGTCTCCAGGAGCGTCGCGATCACCTCGAGCGCCTCGCGGGCGGTCCGCCCGCGCTCGAGGCCGAGCCGCACCAGGTCCATCCCGATCAGACCCGGCGTCTCCTCCACGGGCTCCTTGGAGAAGACGGTCTCGTTTCCGATCGCGACCGCGTGCTCGTTCACCCCGTGCTCGAAGCCGAACACCCACCACGGCGAGTGGCCCATCACGCGGTAGGTCTCCGCCACCTGCGGGATCTCGACGTGGGTGCAGCGCACCGTGGCGCCGGGCGGATGGAAGGCCGCTGGGAGCTGCACGAAGGGCTGCGCCTCGAGCGCCTTACGATCGCTGTTCTTGGCAAAGAGGGTGACGCCGTCCGCCGTGTGGGCCGCGACCGCGACCAGCGAATCGCACATGCGGGAAGTCTAACCGAGGCACCCAGGCGGCCCGCAAGGCGCCTAGAACGGCTCCTTGTACGGGCGGAGATCGAGCTCGAGCGTCCAGGCGCTCGGGTGTTGCACGTGCAGCGCCCAGAAGGCGTCGGCGATGGCATCGGGCTGGAGGAGGCCGCCGGGCCCGCGCTGCTCCGCGAGCTGCGGGAAGCGCTGGAGCAGCGCCTCGCCCTCGATCCCGCCGTCGATCACCACGTGCGCCACGTGGATCCCGCGCGGCCCGAGCTCGCGCGCCATGCCGTGGGCCACGGCACGCAGCGCGGCCTTCGCGGCGGCGAAGGCGGTGAAGGGCGGCCGCGCGCGCAACGAGGCGGTGGCGCCGGTGAAGAGGATCGAGCCGGCCGCGAAGGGAAGCATGCGACGCGCGGCCTCGCGCCCCACCAGGAAGCCGCCGAAGCAGCACACGCGCCAGAGCCCCTCGAAGAAGGCGTCGTCCATCTCGAGCAGCGGACGCACGCGGTTGTTGCCGGCGTTGTAGGCGACGAGCTCGAGCCGCCCGCACTCGGTGCCGGCGCGATCGAGGACGCGCGTCACGTCCTCGGCGCGGGTCACGTCGGCCGGCGCCGCGGTGATGCGACCCCCTGCGCCGCGGACCTCGCGCGCCAGCGTCTCGAGGCGCTCCGCCGTGCGTCCCACCGCGTACACGGGGAGCCCCTCGCGCGCGAAGCGCCGGCAGAGCGCCGCGCCGGTCCCCGCGGAGGCTCCGACCCCGAACACCACCGCGGCGCCGCGCTCGCGCTCGGGCGTGGGAAGCGGGAGCACCGTGGCACCGCTCATCGGAGCGGCCCCGGCGCGGCGATCTCCTCTTCGCGGACCTCGGCGCGCGACACAATCCTGTAACCGTCGGCCTGGCGGCGGCTCTCCCGCATGGGCCCCTCCTCTCCAGCGTCCGCTCGATTGTCCCACGGGCGCCCGCCGCCCGGGCCCCCGCCCCCGGGCGCACCCCGGGGCGGGAGGGGGACGGGAGGCGGCGCGCGCAGATCGGGCTCCGGTTCCGGGACCCGCCGGCCGATGAGGTGGCGCATGAGGTTCGGGCTGCTGCTTGCGCTCCTCTTGCTGGCTCCCGTGCCCGCCCGGGCGGGCGAGCTGATCCACTACGTCCTGCCCGACGGCGAGGTCGGCCTGACCAACGATCCCAAAGCCGTTCCTCCCGGCGCCACCATCGTCTCACGGCGGCCGCAGGGGAGCGGGCCGCTACCGCATGACGTGCCGGAGAGCCCCGCGCCCGCTCCCGGCAGCGCACCCACCGCGGCGACCGCCCCGGATGCCGGAGCGAGCGAGGCTCCCCTCGGCGCGCCGCAGCCGGAGAGCGGGCCCGCGGTGCCGGCGGATGCCCCGCAGCCGAGCGGTGGGAGCTTCCAGGTGCTCCCCTCCCCGCCGCCGGCCAAGCTGCCCCCTCCGCCTCCACCCGGTAACGCCGGCGCACAGCCCGGCGATGCGGCGCCGCCCCGCGATGCCGGCGATTCCGCGACGGCGTCGGACCCGACCGCCGACGAGTCCCTTTTCGAGCGGGGCACGACCCCGCACGAGAAGGCGCTCCATGCGCCGGATCCCGACGACCCGAATGCCGAAGCCTGGTGGCAGGCCCGTCGTCGCGAGGCGGAGGACGCGGTCGCCAAGGCGGCGTTCGCGTTGAACCGCGCCGAGGCGGTCCATCGCGCGTGCGAGGCCCGCGCCAGCGCCGCGTTCAAGACCGACGTCGAGATCCTCTCCGACTCCACCTGCACCACGGAGGCGCTGGTGCAGGCGCGGCAGCGCTACCAGGAGGCCAAGGACTACGAGGAGGAGGGCCTCTTCGACGACTGCCGCCACGCCGGCTGCCTCCCGGGCTGGATCCGCGACGACGACTGAGCAGAGCCGCTCGAACCTCGGGTGTACCGGCGTCCACCGCGGCGTTCTGGCGTGCGCCCCGCTGGAGCGGCTACCCTGCGCGCCTCGGATCCGCCACGCGCCGGTAGCTCAGCTGGATCAGAGCACCAGGCTTCGAACCTGGGGGTCGGGGGTTCGAGTCCCTCCCGGCGCGCCACTTCTTTGCGTCGCTCCCGGCCCCGTCTCCGTGCCTTCTCGCGCACTTGCGCTCGGGTCGCCCTCGGCCGCCGCGAGCGCGCCCGGGTCGAGGTCCGCCAAGGTCGGGGGACTCTCGGGGGACTTCGCTCCCTCGGCGAGCCGCGCGAGCAGGTCCGCCGGGAGCTCTCCCGGCCGCAGTGCCAAGGGCTCGCGGTAGTCGAGCGTCGCGAGCGTGCCGGGGGCCCCGGCCGTGAGCCCCCGCAGCGCGTTCACGCGATCCGCCCCGCCTCGCTCGCGGCGAGACGCAGCTCGGCGTCATAGACGGCCGCGTCGTCGTCGGCCGAGGGGAAGCGCTCCAGCACCTCGGCGAGCGAGAGCCCGGTGGTGCCGCTGCGCAGGCTCGCGGCCATCGCGAGCGCTTCGGTGAGGAGATCGGCGGGCGTCGGGTTCGTGTGTCGGTCGAGCATCGGAGGTTCCTCCCTTGGGTCGAAGAGTGGCAGCGGACCTTCCGCGGCTCGTCATGCGGCGTTGTGGGGCGGCGGGTCGTCGTAGGTGCCCTCGGCGCCTCCGCCAACACGTCCTCCGCCCACCGGCGTTGCGCCGCGAGCAGGGCGGTGCCCTGACCTCGCGTGTCGAAATAAACGCGGCGGCAGCTCGGGCTCGGGCAGCGCGGCACGTCGCGCGGGCCCAGCTCCAGCGCCGCGCCGCACTTGCAAGGCATCGCGAACAGGGCGGCACGCCGGTCACGCGGCACGGTCGGCCTCGGGCTTCGGTCGCGTGGCGGCGTCGAGCTGCGCCAAGGTCGAGAGCGCGAGCGCGCAGGCGAGCCGGTCGAGGCTGCCGCTCAAGGCGAAGGCGCCCTCGGCGGTCGGGTTGCGCGCGGCTGTCTCGCGCACGCCCGCCGCGTCGGCGCAACGCTCGGCCTCGCGAGCCAGCCGGTGCAGTCGCGCCGCCGCTGATTCGGTGTGGTCAGGCTTCATACGGTTCCCCCTTGGCCGAAGAGCCGGGCGGCTTTGGCGCGGCCGCGTCCAGCGCGTGCAGTATGATTTGACGGCGCGCGACATCTTCTCTGTCTCTCATGGGCGGAGGCGACGCAATGTCCGAGAAATCCACCGCTGGCGATATCGCTTTCCGGATCGTCGGTTTGCTCGCCATACTCGCTTGCGTGTTCGCCGGCGGCTTTATTGTGTATATGGTCATCGCTAACCTCTAACGGCGCCGTGTGCCACGTGTTCCTGTTGCGTCAGGTGCGGCGTGAAGGCCGCACCGCTGCGGGGATCAAGCCGAGGTCGGCCCTTCACGAGCGGCGGCCCGTCATAGCGCCACGAGCGGCGCCGGAGCGTCCGACCCGAGCGCGGCCAGGAGCCCGAACACTCGCGATCAGCGGCGCTCGGGCGCAGCTCGGCGGGCAGCACGGCGCTCACGAGTCCACCTCGCTCGGCTCGGGAGGCGGGGCGTCGTCGGCGCCGTTCGCGCCTGCGCTGCGACCGTCGGGCGGCGCGGCTGCGGGTCGAACTCGGTCGCGTTCGCGGCTCCTGCGGGCGGCTTCCACGTGCGGAGGTACTCGCCGAGATCCAGCTCCACCTTGCGCTCGGCCATGCCGAGCAGTGCGAGGAGCGAGCGCCGCGCAGCGCGAGGCCGAGGCGGCCGAAGTCCTCGCAGGCGAAGCGCTCCTGCGGGCTCACGTCGCCGGGGCCGCCGAGCGCGCGCACCAGCTCGTTCGCCTCGGCCTGCGCCGACTCGCGGAAGGGCACGAGCGACGGCGCCAGCTCCGCGCCGGGCCGGTCCAGCCGCACGAGGTCGCGGCGGCTCACGTGCTCGTGCAGCCGGCGGACGCCCTGGGCGT
The DNA here is from genome assembly GCA_033853555.1 of Myxococcota bacterium. Lineage (GTDB taxonomy): Bacteria > Myxococcota_A > UBA9160 > UBA9160 > UBA9160 > JAWOLJ01. Next base: position 3,356 of record JAWOLJ010000172.1, on the reverse strand, counting down.
AGGCCACGCCGCGGCTGATCGCTGCGCGCTCCTCCGCCGTCCGGCAGCGCCCCGCGGTCGGGCTGGTGCGCCGCTGGATCCTCGGCTGATCCGTCACCGATCCCCCCTCACGAGAGCGTCACCCCCCACGGATTCCCCCCAGCTCGCTGCACTCGCCGCTCGATTCCCTCGCCACGGCGCCGACTTGGCGCACGTTCGCGACCCCCGCCCCTCGGGCGTTCTACCCGATTCGCCCCCTCGGCCGCCCCGCGATCGACGCAACGGTGCGTCACCTCGGGCGGCTCGATTCGCGGCATGGCGCAGCCGACGCAGGGCGCGAAGGCGAGACGCGGCCCCCTCCCACGGTGCCCTCCGACACCCCTTCGCGTTCCGTCACGGGGCAGGCGGGGCAGCTCGGAGCACCTCTCCCTTATCCCCCCACGTACGTGCAAGGAGGAAGAGAGAAGAACCTGCCCCTAGCTGCCCCGTGCCCTGGCGCCGTGACGCCGTGACGCTGCGGCCGGTCTCTCGCCGCCCACCCGCGAGCGGGGGGAGATTCGCCAGATTCCCCTCCACAGCATCACGTTCTTCACGTTCCAGCTCGCGTCGAGTGCGACGGGTCGCACCGGGATCGCACTCCGTCGCAGGTCGCACCATGCCCCGATGCGGGGCGCGCTCGGGCATCGTGACCCGCTTCACGCGAGCCCCCGGAGCGACAGGCCGATCCCCGCGAAGCCGCGCACCTCCTCGCGCTTCCGCTCCTCCACTTGGCCGGGCCAGCCCGTCCGCAGTCGGCCATAGAAGCTGGTGGAGGACACGGGCAGCTGGCCGGAGTCGATGACCCAGCGGCGATAGTCGGCGTACAGGCGCCCCCGCTCGGTCCAACAGCTGAGGGTCGCGGGTTCGAATCCCGTTTCCCGCTCCAGCGAGATCTCACGGGCCGGAGCGAACCTCCGTTGCCGGGCTCTCTGCCTTTCCGCTCGAAAGTATGGTCAGAATCCGTCGTCGCCGCATCGTGCGACGGATGGCGACGGATTGCGGCGTCGGTCGCGCCTTCTTTCGCCGCGAGCGGGTTGAACGGAGACTATTCCCTTCGTGCCGCTCGCGAAGTTTGAAAGGGCGAGATCGCCGGACTCGCTCGGTAGGGCGCGGGCGTAGACGCGCAGGGTCAGCTCCGGGTTGGCGTGCCCGAGCTGCTCCGTCACCCACCCAGCGGATCGACTCCCCGGACTCCTCGAGGCGGATCCGCGCTCAGCCGCCGGCGGCCGGCATGTCGGGCGCCGCCGCTTCCTCGTCGCTGGAGACCCTCTTCCAGCTCTCGTCGGGATCGAAGCGGCTCATGGCGGACGCGAGCTTCGCGGTGTCGGGGCCGAGATCCTTCTCGTATACGACACCCTCGTGGTTCACGAGGAACGTCATGACCCCGGACGATCCGTAGCGGGCGGGGTAGGCCACCAGGGCGAAGCCGCCGAGGAGCTTCCCCTTCGCCACGTAGTCGTAGGCTCCGCCAGCGGCGTGGGGGCCCTGGCCAGTCAGCACCTTGAACAGGTAGCCGTGGAACGGCACCGGCTTGCTGGTGGTCCCGTGCGCAGGGGCCTGTGCGCGAGCCTGCGCGAAGAGCGCGCCGAGCGGGCTCGGCGGCTCGTCGGGACTGGACTGCCAGTAGAGTCCGTCGCGCTTCCCGCCCCTGCTCGCCAGGCGCGCGGCGTAGTGGAGGAGCGGGCTCCGGTCGGGATCGCGGCGATAGTACTCGTACTGTGCATCCACGAAGGCAAGGCAGGCCTGGATCGTGGAGAGCTCGTTGCGTCCGATCCGGCGGGCCAGGATCTCTTGCGCACCGGCCGCACTATCGAAGCGCCAGCCCTCGTCATCCTTCACCAGCGGAATCGGCAACGTCCAGCCGTCCCCACCCACCTGGAGGAGAGCATGCGCATCGTCCGGCTGATCGAACGAGCTTCCGCGTTCGTACTTCGCGAGGAAGCGCTGGACCGCCGCGCGATCCTCGGCCGGGTCACCGGAATGGAGGAGCGGCTTCGCTTCCGGCCCGAGCACCTGCAGGAGAGCCGAGTCCTTGCCATCTCGCACCGCGGCGACGAGCGCTGCGGCCGCCTCCTGGGGTGAAGCGAAGTGCCGCTGCGCGGGCGCGCGGCCTGTCGCCGCGACGGCGGCACTGCCCCACAGAGCGAGCGCGACCGTCAGGGCACTCGCCCGAAGAGAAGACCGGACCGACGCGCGACCGACGAGCGGGTTCTTCATCGGGGCACCCTCCTGCCGCTCAGCGACGCCCACCGCCGTGTCCGCCGCCGCCGTGTCCGCCGCCGCCGCTGGGCATTCCGCCGCCGGCGCGGCCACCGCCTCCGCCGTGGACCGTCCCGCCGCTGGGTGCGCCATGGTAGCCCCAGGAGCTGGCGCTCCCCCGGCTGGCGTTTCCGCGGCTGCTCTCGCGGCGCGTCTCCGCACCACTTCCGACGCTCGGGAAGGCGCCCGGCGGGCGCGGCGCCCCGCCGGCGCGTCCGCGGAACGGCTGGCGGGCCTGCGGGTTCCACGGGCCTGGCCGCATGTAGCGGTTTTGCGTCGCGGGATCTCGATAGGCGACGCCGCGCCGATGTACGGGGTCATGGTGCCATTCGCCCTCGTGATCGTGGGTGTGGCTGAACTCGTCGTAGTGCTTGCCGTGGATGTAGACGTGGTGGTGGTGCCAATCGCAACCGCCCCAGATCGCGTAGCCCACGGCCCACCCGAACCCGAAGGTGATGAACGGAAGCGCGAGATAGCCGGGCGGGTAGTAGTAGTAGGGTGGATAGGCGGGATACGGCCACGGGCCATAGACCAGGAATGGATCGTAGGTCGGGACGTAGATCACGTCGGGATTCGTGGGCTCGATCCGGACCACTTCCGGCTGGCCGGCCCCTCCCTCCTGCACCGCCACCGTCTGCTCCTTCGTGGAGTAGAGGCGTCCCTCGGCGAGTGCCCGCGCTCGCAGGCGCTGCACGCCGGCCATCACGTCTCCTTCCTGGGCGAGGAACGCGTCGCCGAGCTTCTGGGTCCAGTCGAGCTTCTCGTCCATCATCGTGAGCACCTGAGGAATGGCCACCAGCGACTTCACGTTCGGGTCCCAGGGCTCCGCCTGCAGCGCATCCTCCAGGGCCTTCTCCCGAAGCCCCGGGTGCGCCTGCGCCCAGCGGTGAGCCTGCACGATCTCGAGCGGGTACGTGGAGGCCATCAAGATCTGCGCCAGGAGTCCGTCGGGGTAGAGGGCGATCGGTGCGACGAGCTGATCGATCTCCTCGGGCTCGAAGACCGGAGTCTGGGCCTCGTCCTGCGCCGGAGCGCCGAGGGCGGCGGCGAGGGCGACCAGCGTGCACAGGAGCCGAACG
>JAWOLJ010000171.1:0-4078 GCA_033853555.1 Myxococcota bacterium | reverse complement strand
CTCATCGAAAAGCGCGGGCCCGCGCATCATCCGACATTCCGTGTCGCGGTCACCGTCCGCGGCCCCCAGGGAGAGATCCGGATGGAGGCGGAAGGCAGTAGCCGGCAAGCCGCCGAACAGGAGGCTGCCCGCCTGGCTCTTCTCCGTTTCTGCCAGGCGGATCAATCGTCCCACAACATCTCGTAGGGTCGGCGGTTTTTAGGCCCCACCGATTGTATTTAAACTTGACACCTCATTCCGGACCGTGATAGCGTCTGAAAAATTTGCAGGGATTCGTGTATGCGTGCATTCATTATAGTGGTGGCTCTCCGTCCGGAGGCGGATGTTTCGATATGCAGCTGACAAAAATCTCCCTTTTCGGTTTCAAATCCTTCGCCGACAAGGTTGATCTGTCGTTCGAGCCGGGCGTGACCGGCGTGGTCGGTCCCAACGGCTGCGGGAAGAGCAACATCTCTGACGCCATCCGTTGGGCGCTGGGCGAGCAAAGCGCCAAGCTCTTGCGCGGCGATCGGATGGACGATCTCATCTTCGCCGGCAACGGCGGCCGCAAGGCCCTGGGTCTGGCCGAGGTGTCCTTGACGTTCACGCGGAACAACGGCGCTCTCCCCACCGAGTATGAGGAAGTCAACGTGACCCGGCGCCTCTACCGTTCCGGCGAGAGCGAATACTTGCTGAACAAGACGCCGTGCCGCCTCCGGGACATCACGGATCTGTTCATCGACACCGGCCTGGCGGGCGACCCGTACGCGCTCATCGAGCAGGGCAGCATCGGCAGCGTCGTGAACGCTCGGCCGGCCGATCGCCGCGTGCTGATCGAAGAAGCCGCCGGCATCATGAAATACAAGACCAAGCGGCGGGCCGCGGGCAACAAGCTGGAGTCGACCGAGCAGAACCTCCTGCGCATCCGCGACGTGATCGCCGAGGTCGAGCGGCAACGGAATTCGCTCAAGCGCCAGGCCAACAAGGCGGAGCGGTACAAGCAGCTGGACATCCGCGCCACGGAATTGAAGCTGTTCTTGAAGTACCGGGAGCACGCAGCGCTGTGGGAGGAGCTGCAGGGAATCCTTGGACGCCTCGGGCCGGGGCAGCAGCTCCTGATCGGCGTCCGCGCCGGCATCGGCGCGACCGAGGCCGCCCTGGAGGAGCGCCGCCTGCAGGCCGTGACGGAGGAGCGAGCCGTCGCCACCGCGCAGGAAGCCCTCTTCGACGTGCGCAGCCGAATCGACCGCGACGAGGCCGAGCTGCGTAACCTGATCCAGCAGCTGGCGGACGCCGAGCGGCGCCAGGCCGAGCACGAGGCGGCCTTGACCGGTCTGGGACAGACCGCAGAGCGCCTCCTGTCGTCGATCGAGAAAGGCGCCGGAACCGCCGCGGAGCAGGAGCGGGATGTCGCCGCGCTGGAAGCCACGCTGGAAGCGGACGCGCAGCTCATGCGGGAGACCGAGGCCATCCTCGCGGCCGCGGTCGCCGCACTCGATCAGCGGCGCCACGAGGCCACTCACCGCTCCGGCCAGCTGGCCCTCAAGCGGAACGAGCTGGCCACGCTGCTCGAGCGGCACCGCCAGATGACGGCGCAATCGGAGCGGCTGCGCCTTCAGCACGCCGCGGCCGCAAGCCAGCGCGAGGGTGCCGAGGCCTCCTCCACCGCCGAGGAGAGCCGGCGTCAGGAGGCCACCGAGCGCCAGGGCCGCGCGCTGGCGGATCGGGAGGCCGCGCAGGTGGAGGCGGCCCGGGCGCGTGAGGCGCGCCGGCATCTGGAGAGCGAGATCGCCGGTCTGGCAGCTGACGTCGAGCGCCAGCGCGGTCGGCTCAGCTCCCTCCGCGAGCTGCGGCTGGAGTTCGCCGACTTCTCGAAAGGGAACAAGCTGCTTCTGCAGGCCGCGCGCGACCGGCGCGTGGGCGGCATCCTGGGGCCGCTGGCCGAGGCGCTGGAGACGGCGCCCCGGCACGAGAAGGCCCTGGAGGCCATCCTCGGCGCCCAGCTGCAAGGCGTGCGCGTCCAGACCTGGCGCGAGGCGCAGGAGGCGCTGGCGCACCTCTTCCGGTCCGGGCAGGGCCGCGCGACGCTGGTGGGGCCGACGCCGACGGGTGAGGGCACGTGGGGCCATCGGCTGCGAACCGAGCTGGCGGCGCAGGTCGCCGACCTTCCCAAGGAGCTGCGGGGACAGGTGGAAGGGTTGGCGCTGGATGTGGTCAAATCCGCCGAGGGCGCCACTCCCTGGGTGGCCCACCTCCTGGCCGACGCGGTGATCGTGAGCGATCTGGACGCGGCGCTGGCCATCGCGCGGCAGATGCCCGGCCCGTTCACCCTGGCGACGCTGGCCGGCGAAGTCCTGACGCATCGCGGCACGCTGACGGGGGGAACGCCGGCGCCGCAGGGACTTCTGGGGCAACGACGCGAACTCAAGGAACTCGAGGAAGCCCTGGCCATCAGCGAGGTCGGCCTGTCGGGGCTGCGCGAGGCCCTGGCCATCGTATCCGAGGATGTGGCCGCGGCGGAGCGCGCCGCGGAGAGCGCCGGCATGGCCGAGCGACAGGCGGATCTCGACCTCCTGGCAATCGAAAAGGACCTGGCCGCCCGACGCGCCGAGGAGCTGCGGCTGAGCCAGCAGCTGGAGCTGTTTGGAATCGAGTTGCAGACTGTGGAGGCCGACGTGGCCCGGATCGAGCGCGAGACATCCGCGCTGCGGGCGGCGCTCGACGAGGGCGAGGCCGGCGTCGCCGGCCTGCACGCCGACATCGCAGGCCGCGAGCGCGAGGTGGCCGGCCTGCGGGAGCGGCGGGAAGAGGCCGCCGCCCGCCTCAACGACCTGCGCGTGACCCTGGCATCCCGCGTGGCCCGCCGGGATGAGACGCTGCGGGACCTGGCGCGCATGCGGCACGAGCTGCAGACGGCCGAGGAGCAGATCGGCCAGCTCGGCCGCGAGGCCGCCGAGCTTACCGTCCGGCGCGCCGCCCACGAGGTGGAGCGGGATCGCTTGCGCGAGGCCCTCGCCCTTCTCCGGCGCAACGAGGAAGAGCGCCAGGCCGACCTCGTCCGAAGGCAGGAGGCCCGGACCGCCGGCCAGGAGGCCATCGCCCGCCTGGAAGACGAGCTGCGCGCCAAGCGGCGCGAGGAGTCGGAGCTGGCCGCCGAGGTTGCCGCTCTCGATACCAGGCGCGGCGAAGTGAAGGCCACCATCGCGCGCCTGGAGCTGGACCTGATCGAAACGCACGGGCTCGGCACGGCCGACCTGCGCGAGCGATTTGCCGCCAGTGACCTGGAGGTCGAGGCCGCCAAGACCGAGCTGGAGGAGCTGCGCTCGAAGCTGGCCGAGCTAGGACCGGCCAATCTCGGCGCGCTGGAGGAATACCAGGCGCTCTGCCAGCGGTACGAGTTTCTCACGACCCAGGCGGAGGACCTCACCCGATCCGTGACCGCCCTCCGGCAAGCCATCGGCGAGATCAACAAGACCATCGCGACGCTCTTCAATGCCACGCTGGAGGCCGTCAACCAGCAGTTCGACCATTTCTGGCGCCGGCTCATCGGCGGGGGCAGCGCGCAGCTCAAGCTGGTGGATCCGGTCGAGCCCGAAGGCGACGCGGTCTCGCCGCCCGACGACGAGCCGGGCGTGGAGATGCTGGTCCGCTTCCCCGGCAAGCGGCCCACGGTCCTCTCGCTGCTCTCCGGCGGCGAGCGTGCCCTGGCGGCCCTCTCGCTGCTGCTCGCCCTCTTCGCGGTGCGGCCCAGCCCGTTCTGCGTCCTGGACGAGGTCGATGCCCCGCTGGACGATGCCAACGTGGAGCGCTTCGTCGCGCTGATTCGCGAGATGTCGCAGCACTCGCAGTTCATCGCCATCACCCATAACAAGCGGACGATGGAGGCGGCCGATCTCCTCTACGGCATCACCATGGAAGAAGAAGGCGTCTCCAAGGTGATCTCGGTCCGGATGAAGGCCGCCGCCTAGTGCACTGAATCGAAAGTCCGTAGACAAATTCCCGGTCCGAGGGACGCCCCTCCGACGCCTGGCGCCTCGTCGAGAACCGCCCAGCCTTGCGCCGGGTCGGCCGGTACAGAACACCGGCCTCCGGACCGGCA
>JAWOLJ010000170.1:0-3806 GCA_033853555.1 Myxococcota bacterium | reverse complement strand
ATCCCGCTGCGCCAGCGCCGCGCGGCCGAGCTGGAGCTCGCACGTCGCCACGCCCCGGGCGTCGCCGAGCGACTCGCTCGCCGCGCGGGCCCGCTCGAGGAGCTCGGTCGCGCGCGAGAGATCGCCTTCGCCTCCACGCAGGATCCGGTAGAGCGCGAGGTCCTGGTCGAGAACGGCCGCGAGCGACGAGCCCGGCGGAGCGGCGCTCCGGGCCTCCTCCACCTGGCGGATCGCGGCGGTGAGATCCCCGCGAGCCGCCGCCGAGCGTGCCAGCCCCGCCCGGTCGCGGGCCGCGTCCTCGTCCCGGCCCAGGCGGCGGTCGAGAGCGAGCGCACGCTGCCCGGCATCGATCGCCGCCGGGAGATCGCCGGCCCGTCGCAACGCCTCGGCCTGGTCGCGGCGGGCGGAGGCCTCGGACGCGGCGTCGTCGACGGCGGCGAAGGCGTCGGCGGCGCGGCCGAAGGACCGCGCCGCCGCGGGCCATGCGCCCTCCGAGGCGGCACCCCGCGCGCGAACGAGCGCCTCCCCCGCGTCGGCGCGCGGCCGGGAGATGGCCGGAGGCGGAGCGGAGGCGCAGGCCAGCGCGAGCGCCAGCAGCGCGAGCCCGCCCGGCGGCGCTCTCCGCGGGCACGGAACGGGCCCGGCCCTCATGGAGCCGGAGCCTCGGGTGGCGCGAGCAGCGGCTCGAGGCGGGGCTCGCCCGCTTCCGGCGCCGGCTGCGGGAAGGCGCTGCGCAGCAGCCAGTGCCGCTTCAGCCCCTGCACCAGGTCGTCGGTGTCACGCACGAGATCCGAGACGTCTCCGAGCACGTGGCGGTTGGAGTCGAGCTGGGTCCGCAGGCTCCCCGCTGCCGCCTGCGTCTCGTCGAGCGTGCGCTGCAGCCGGACCAGGCTCGCGTCCACGCCCTGGAGCGTGTGATCCATGCGCGCGCGCAGATCGGGGGGCAGCAGCCACTCGCCGAGCGAGCCCTTCGGCTCGCGCAGGTGCGTGGTGATGGTGTCGAGGTTCGCGACCACGGGATGGGCCTTCGTCAGCAGGTCGTCCAGGTTCGCCGTCAGCCGCTCGGCGTTGCCGAGCGCGCCGTCGAGCTTCCGGGTGATGTCGGGAAGGGTCTCCTCGAGCCGCGCCACGAGCTGCTCCGCGCGCTGTGTCAGCGCCGGCGCCTCCTCGGGCTCCAGGGGGACGCCCTGGGGCGCCTGGGCGACCGGCACCTTGCGTCCGTCCACCAGGAGCTCGGTGGCGCGCCCCTCGCTCTCGTAGACGGTGGGCGCCCCGGCCTGGCCCTTGGTGAGCTCGAGTCGGCGTCCGCCGAGGAGGCCTCCGGCCGTGATCCGCGCCCGGGAGTCGGCCCAGACGTAGCCGTAGTAGGGCTTCCGCACCTGGAAGCCGACGAACACGTTGTACGCGGAGTCCGGAGGCTCGGCCTCGATCACCGTGATCTGGCCCACGCTGAAGCCCATCAGGAGGACGGGATCCCCCACGTTGAGACCCTCTGCGCTGCGCACGAACGTGTAGTACGAGACCTTGGGCGTGAACCATCCCCGACGCATCGCGGTGTGATAGAGATAGTAGGCGAAGCCGGCGAGCAGCAGCACCGCTGCGACGGCGACGAAGAGCCCGACCACCTTCTCCGCCCGGCGCAGGCGCGTCCGGAGCTGCGGCGTGAGATCGTGGAGCGCCACCTACGGGCTCTCCGCCGGAGGGGCCGACGCCGGATGCGCGCCGCCCGGCTCGTGCTCGGGAAGCCGCGACAGCACCCGGAAGCGCCGGTCCTCGGTCGTGGCGAAGCGATCCGCGTCGTCGCGCCAGGGGGTGAACTCGTAGCCGCTCGTCACCAGCGTGAGGGGCTCGCCGGCCGAGGCCCCGCGGCTCCGCAGGTCGCGCAGGAAGGCGAGCCACCAGCGCACGTGGCTCGGCGCGAGGCCGCGCAGCGGGTCGTCGAGGAAGAGCAGGCGCACCGGCTCCGCCACCGCGCGCAGGAGCGCCACCCGCTGCTGGAGCGCGGGGCTCAGCCGGCCGGGCGAGATCTCGGCCACCGGCCCGAGCCCGCCGCGGTCGAGCAGCTCCACCACGCGGCGCCGCACCTCGTCCGGGTCGAGCTCGCCGCGGTATTGCAGCGGCAGCGCCACGTTCTCCGCCACGCTGAGCCTCCCGAGCAGGCGGCCGCCGCCCTCGAACACGAAGCCGATGCGCCGTCGCAGCGCCATCTGCTCCGGCTCGCCGGCGCGGGCCGGATCCACCCCGAGGATCCGCACCGTGCCGCGCGCCGCGGGGCTCAGGCCCGCGGCCACCGAGAGCAGCGCCGTCTTGCCGCTGGCGGGCGCTCCGCAGACCGCCCACCACTCGCCCTCCGAGAGGGCCCAGTGGACGTCGCGCAGGATCACGTGCTCCGGATCGTCCTCCGGCGCGACGTCCACACCGCGGAGCTCGATCAGGGGCGGCCCGCTCATACGAAGACGTATCCGACCAGGAAGACCACGTCGAGCAGCACGCAGCCGACGAGCCCCACCACCACGGTGCGCTCGGTGGCGGAGGAGATCTCCTCGAAGCGCAGCGGGCGCGCGAGACCCTGATGGCAGCTCACGATCGCGATCACGACGCCGAAGAAGAACGTCTTCAGGCCGAAGAGCACGAAGTCCTGCCAGCGCAGGGCGTCGCCGATCTGGCCGAAGTAGGCGGCTGGCCGGAGCGGGACCTCCTGCACGAAGGCGAAGAGCCAGCCACTCACGATGGCCAGCAGCACGAGGTACGTGGCGAGACAGAACACGGAGAGCGCGAGCCCGAGCATGCGGGGCATCACCAGGTAGTGGATCGGGTCGATCCCCAGCGACTCCAGGGCGCCGATCTCCCGCGCCGCCCGCATGGTGCCGAGCTCCACCACGTTGGCGGTCCCCGCACGTGCGAGCACCACGAGCGCGGTGAGCAGCGGCCCGAGCTCGCGGACGAGAACGCTCACCATCACGGTCCCGATGTAGGCCTGCGCGCCCACGCGGCTGAGCAGCGCCACGGTCTGCCCGATGATCAGGAGGCCGAGCGCGAGCCCGAGGAAGAGCATCATCGGGAGCAGCCGCAAGCCGGACTGTCGGATCTGCGCGAAGATCAGCGGGTGCACCACCCGCCGCGAGGCGCGGAACTTCGTCACCAGGACGCCCAGCGTGATCAGCGCGAAGGCCGCCATCTCGCGCAGGCCGATCAGCCCGGCGATCACGCGATCGCCGGTGCGGTCGAGCGTGCGCGCGAGGGCGCGCGGAGGGCCTGCGGGGCCGGCGCTCACGAACGCGCCGCCCGCGTGCCGCCGCGGGCGGGCCCTCGGGCCTCGAGCTCGAGCAGCACGTAGCCCGGGAGGTCCGCGGCGCGGAGCGCGGCGCGCGCCAGGGCCGGGAGCTGGGCCTCCGCGGCCGCGAATCCGACGATGCGCGGCCGTCGCAGCGCGTAGCGCCGGCCCATCTGCTCGATCTCGCCGCCGCCGGCGCTCACGAGGTTGCGCGCCCAGTCGACGTCACGCCCGTAGGTCATCGGGATCACGAAGCCGCCCCGGCTCCGGAACGCCAGGACCGGCGTGCGGTACGTCCGCCCGCTCCGCCGCCCCACGTGATGGACCACCGCGAGCGGCGGGAGCGCCCACGCGAAGGTTCGCATCACGGGGTTGGTGAAGAAGCGGTTCACCTGCCGCAAGAAACGAGGAAAGTGCATGGCCGAACCTCCCGTGTGGAGGGTCAGGACCCCGGTGTCAGGCGGAAGCTGCGCCGATCCACGACGTCGTGGTCGAGCTCCGCCTCCACGGTCCAGACCCCCGGAACCGCAGC
>JAWOLJ010000169.1:0-3959 GCA_033853555.1 Myxococcota bacterium | reverse complement strand
CTTGCGGAGCCTGCAGAGAGACAGCGCCGCCGGCAGGCGCCCGCGCGCCCGCCCAATGCTTGCCCGGAGGGCCCTCACGCCGCCAGCACCAGTACCACGCTTCTTGTCTCTATGCGGCTGCACTCGTGAACGCGCCGCGCAGATGCCCGAAGAGCTCGCTCTCGAGCAGCGCGTCGGGGAAGAGGGCACAGTTCACGACGACGAAAGCGCTTCACGTGCCCTCGTGTTGGCGGGGACCCGTCATTCCCGCGGGAAGAGCGATGCGAAGAATTTGTGAGGCCGATGAATCGAGATTCTCGGCGACGCGATTCCCCCAGCCCCCGCCCCCCGCGGAGGGTGCGCCTGGGGTGCGGCGGGGCAGAGCGGATGCATCCGTTTGCCGCTCCACGCACCCCGTGACCGCGCATGAGGTGCAAGCTCGCGTCATTCCTCGGGTTCCGGCTCCCCTGTTAACCGACGGGTCGCAGGTTCGAGTCCTGCCCGGGGAGCCATCCCTGCCTCCGCTGCAGCGCCTTCAGCAGCCGCAAAACGTCGCCGCGTGCTCTCGAGCTCCTCGCGATGCGTCGGGTCTGGCGTCCGCCGATCCTGACGCGCCAGACCTCGGGTCCCTGCTCCAAGGTACTGCCAGTCGACGCTCGCGCGGCACGATGGTGCGGACGTCGAGCACGGGCTGCGCGATTTCCTTGAGCGACCCCACCAGCAGCCGTCCCGTCTTCTGGACCAGCCGCAGGTAGTGGAGCGTGAAGGGCGACGCGCAGACCCGGACCGCCAGCACCAGCGCCATGGCCAGCGCGAAGATCGCGAGCCCGAGCGGGCTCGCATCGTGCCGGCCCGCGAAGATGTTTCACCAACCGCCCGAGCGATCCCAGCCGGTTCGAGAGCGCCGGCGCCTGGAGCAGCCCGCTGGCAATCGCGATCGGTGTCGCGACGAACGCCGTCACGAAGCAGGTGAGCTTCTGGAGAGTGGCGAAGCCCGCGGATCCCGAGCCATCCGAGGGGCGTCGCCGAGTCAGGCCGGCGAGCGGAACCGCCCAGAACGCATCGAACCCGCGTCGCCCGATCCGGATGTGGGGAAACGTGCCGGATCGCGGCGAGAGCCACTGGCTGGGTCGCAAGCGGTGATCCACCGGCGCGAGCTACGCCTGCAGGGGATCTCTTCTCGGCGGTCCGGGTCGATCCACCACGGGCTCCTCGATCTGCCGGGCTGCGCGGGCTCGAGTGGCGGGCCCGGCCTCCCTCGCTCACTCCCTCCTGGTCGCGGCCGGCTGCAGATGCTTCAGCTCGTCGAGCGCCACGGTCGAATGGGCGAACGCGCCGCCGGCACGCATCTCCGCGGCGACCCAGATGGCTTCCATGATCTCCTCCGCCGTCGCGCCCTGGCGCAGCGCGGCGCGGGAGTGGCCGCGGATGCAGTACGGGCACTGCGTCACGTGGGCGACCGCGACCGCGATCAGCTGCTTGGTCTTCGCGGGGAGCGCGCCGTCGGCGAAGACACTCTTGCTGAAGGCGCGAAACGCGTCGGCAGGACCGGGGGCGAGGCGGTCCCGCCACTCGGAGATCTCCCGGGAGGGACGCGGATACATCTCTTCTCGCTCGGGCTCGGACATCGAAGGCTCCTTTCTCCCTGGCGCCTGGAGAGATCGGTAACGCGCGTACGGTCGAGGGCAAGGGGGCGCCGCCTCGTGCGTGCCTCGCGCTCGCTGGCTCCGTGCCTGCCGCGGCGATAGCCTGGAAGCGTTCCGCGCTCGATCTCGGGCCGGACGCGGCGACCCGCTCCGGAGGTGCTGCGGGTTCCTCCGGCCTCGAGCTTCCGGCCGGGTCGAGGAGCGAGCCATGGAATCCGAGCACGGCTACCTGATCGTCGGTGGCGGGCTCGCGGGCGTCTCGGCGATCGAAGGCATCCGGGAGCGCGATCGGAGCGGCTCGATCCTCCTCCTCGGCGGCGAGGCCGACCTCCCCTACGACCGTCCGCCGCTCTCCAAGCAGCTCTGGCTCGGCAAGAAGGCGCTCGACGAGATTTCCCTGCACGATCGCGAGTGGTACGCCACGAGTGGTGTCGAGCTCGAGCTCGGCCGCACCGCCGCGCGGCTCGATCCCGCGGCGAAGCTCGTGGTGGACGACCTCGGTCGCCGACACGCCTACCAGAAGCTCCTCCTCGCCACCGGAGGGGCGCCGCGACGTCTGTCGATCCCGGGCGGGGATCTCGAAGGCGTCTGCTACTACCGCACGCTCGACGATTTTCGCCGCACGCGAGCCCGCGCGACGAAGGGATCGTCGGCCGTCGTGATCGGCGGCGGGTTCATCGGATGCGAGATCGCCGCGGCGCTGTGCCAGGTGGGCGTGACGGTGACGATGCTCTTTCCCGAGCCCCACGTCGGCTACCGCGTGTTCCCGCCGGCCCTCGGCCGCTTCCTCCAGCAGGCCTACCGGGAGCACGGCATCCGGGTGCTCTGCGAGGACGTGCCCGTCGCGATCGCGGCCACGCGAGAGGGCTGCGTCACCACCACCCGAAGCGGTTCCCGGCTCGAATCGGGGATGGTCATCGCCGGGATCGGGATCCAGCCCTCGCTCGAGCTCGCTCGAGGCGCCGGCCTCCCGGTCGGCGACGGGATCGTCGTGAACGCGAGGCTCCAGAGCTCGCATCCGGACGTGTACGCCGCGGGAGACGTCGCATCCTTCCCCTACGAGGCGCTGGGCCGCCAGATGCGCATCGAGCACTGGGACAACGCCGTGGAGCAGGGAAGGCTCGCCGGCCGCAACATGGCGGGAGCGAACCAGCCCTACCGGCACCTTCCCTTCTTCTTCTCGGATCTCTTCGAGTTCGGCTACGAGGCGGTGGGCGAGGTCGATTCCCGGCTCGAGATCTTCGCGGACTGGCAGGAGGAGAACCGGACGGGGGTCGTCTACTACCTGGCGGACGGACGCGTGCGCGGGGCCATGATGTGCAACGTCTGGGACAAGGTGGAGGTCGCACGCGATCTCGTGCGGGAGGGCCGGCGAGCGGGCCCCGCGGACCTGCGCGGTGCGATCCGCTGATTCGCCGCCGGCGAGCTGGAGCGGGGCCCGGCTCTACACGATCGGACACTCGACCCGCTCCCTCGACGAGCTGGTGGCGTCGCTGCGGTCGTTCGGCGTCTCCCTGCTGGCGGACGTCCGGACGATTCCGCGCTCCCGCCACAATCCCCAGTTCGACGCGGCCGTGCTCCCCGGCGCCCTTCACGCCCAGGGCATCGCCTACGTCCACCTCCCGCGTCTCGGCGGCCTGCGCCGGGCGCGCAAGGACTCGCCGAACACCGGATGGCGGAACGCGAGCTTTCGCGGCTTCGCCGACTACATGGCGACGGAAGAGTTCGAGGCGGGCCTCGCCGAGCTCCGGGCCCTGAGCGGGAAGGCGGTGGTCGCGCTGATGTGCGCCGAGGCGGTGCCATGGCGCTGCCATCGCTCGCTCCTCGCCGACGTGCTGACCGCCCGCGGTGCGCGGGTGGAGCACATCGCGGGTCCCTCGCGGGCGACTCCTCACCACGTGACGAGCTTCGCCCGGGTGGAGGGCGGGCGCGTGAGCTACCCGGGAGCCGACGCGACCGGCGGAGCGCTCGCCACCGCCGCGCCCTTCCACCTCGAGGCCACGGTGCGGGTGCTCCAGCGCCGGCCGACGAACCGGGTCGACGTGTGGCGCGAGGGCCACTACGTGCGGGCGTTCCACACGGCGGAGGGTGTGCAGCCGGTCGCGGTGGAGAACCGCGGCACGATCGATGCTCCGGATCTGCGCTACGCCGTGCGCTCCGGCGATCCCTCGCTGGAGACGCAGCGGGAGATCGTGCGCGCGCTGCGACGCGTGCTCGGTCTCGACGTGGAGCCCGCGCCGCTCCAACGCCTGGCGGAGGCGGAGCGCGCGCCCCCCCCGACCGCGATGGCGCGGTGCGGGCAGCGCCCCCCGCGCATTACCACCCACTTAGAGG
>JAWOLJ010000168.1:0-4266 GCA_033853555.1 Myxococcota bacterium | reverse complement strand
CGCTCGAGCCCGGGACGCCGCCGCGGGAGCCGGCGCCGCCGGTCGCCGAGCCGCCGGCATCGGACGAGCGCGCGCCGCGGCCGCCGCCGGCCCTGCGTCTGCTCAACATCGGCTACGGGAACCTGATCCTCGCCGCTCGCGTGGTCGCGATCGTCTCGCCCCAGAGCCTGCCCATGCGCCGGCTGCGCGAGGAGGCCTCGGCGCGCGGCAAGCTGGTGGACGCCACCCAGGGCCGCCGCACGCGCTCGATCCTCGTCACCGACAGCGACCACGTGATCCTCTCCGCGATCCACCCCGAGACCATCGCCGCACGGCTGGCGGCGGAGGACGGCGGAGAGGGCGCGTAGTGCAAGCGAAGCGCGCAGCGAGCCGCAGGCGAGCGAAGGGCGCAGCCCGGCGGCGACAGCCGCCGGTGCGCCAGAGAGCGAAGCGCGCAGCCGGCAAGCGAAGCGCGCAGCGCGCCACAGGCGCGCGGAGGGCGCAGCCCGGCGGCGCAGCCGCCGGTGCGCCTGGGGCCCGCAGGCGCGCGGAGGGCGCAGCCCGGCGGCGGAGCGGGCGGTGCGCCTGAGCCCGGATCGCCACGGGATCCCCTTCGTGGTCTCCGCGCCCTCCGGCACCGGCAAGACCACGGTCTGTCGCGCCGTGGTGTCGCGCGACCCGGCGATCGTGTTCTCCGTCTCGCACACCACGCGACCGCCCCGGGCCGGGGAGCGCGACGGCGTGGACTATCACTTCGTCTCCCGCGAGGAGTTCCTGCGCCTGGCGGGGGAGGGGGCCTTCCTCGAGCACGCGGAGTACCGGGGCCAGCTCTACGGCACGAGCTGGGCCGCGATCGAGGCGCCGCTCCGGGCCGGCCGCGACGTGCTGCTCGAGATCGAGGTGCAGGGGGCGCGCCAGGTGCGCCTGCGGCGCCCAGACGCGCGCTTCGTCTTCCTGCTGCCGCCCTCCCTCGAGATCCTGGAGGAGCGCCTGCGCGGCCGGGGGACCGAGAGCGAGGAGCTGATCGCGCGACGCCTCGCGGTGGCCCGCCAGGAGCTCGGCGAGGTGGAGCGCTACGACTACGTGGTGGTCAACGACGAGCTCGAGCGCGCCATCGACTCGCTCCTGACCATCGTGCAGGCCGAGCGCGCCGGGCGGGGGGCGGAGCTCCGCGGCTCCCTCGGCCGGGAGGCCGCCCTGCGCAGGGTGGGCGCGGCGCTCGGCCTCGGGCCGGGGGCCTCCCGAGCGTCCCCCGGAGGCCCCGCGCACGGGGGCGGTTGAGCGGGCGCGGCGGACGGCCGATTTGAGGGGAAGAAGGCCCTCGGCTAGGGTGACGTGACGTCCGGAGGAGGACGGGTAACCGCCCTGGAATGCTGCGCTTCAACGACATCGCGGACCGCTTCCTCGAGTACAACCCCTCGAGCGATCTCTCCCTCCTGCAGCGCGCCTACGTCTTCTCCGCCAAGGTCCACGAAGGCCAGGAGCGCCTCTCCGGCGAGCCGTATCTGATCCATCCGCTGGAGGTGGCCGGCATCCTGGTCGAGATGCGGCTCGACGAGGTGACGGTCGCGGCGGGCCTGCTCCACGACACCCTGGAGGACACGCTCACCACCGCGGACGAGCTGCGGCGGATCTTCGGTGACGAGGTGACCTTCGTGGTCGAGGGCCTGACCAAGATCGCCCGCATCGAGTTCACCTCCGCCCGCGAACGCCAGGCCGAGAACTTCCGCAAGATGCTCCTCGCGATGTCGAAGGACATCCGCATCCTGCTGATCAAGCTCGCCGACCGGCTCCACAACATGCGCACCCTCGGCTTCATGACGGACGAGTCGCGCCAGCGCGTGGCCCAGGAGACGCTCGACATCTACGCGCCGCTCGCCCACCGGCTCGGCATCCACTGGATGAAGCAGGAGCTCGAGGATCTGGCGTTCCGCACGCTGCGTCCCGCCGCCGCCGAGGAGCTCGAGCGCGCCCTGGCGTCGAGCCGCAAGGAGCGCGAGCGCTACATCGAAGAGGTGATCGGGATCCTCTCCAGCAAGCTCGCCCAGGCCGGGCTGCGCGCCAAGGTGACGGGACGACTCAAGGACCTGGCGTCGATCCACGCCAAGATGACGAGCCAGAACCTCCCGCTCGAGAAGATCTACGACGTGAACGCGTTCCGCATCATCCTCGACGGGCCGCCCGAGCAGGTCTACACCGCGCTCGGCATCATGCACTCGACGTGGACGCCCGTCCCCGGACGCTTCAAGGACTACGTCGCCCTCCCGAAGCCCAACGGCTACCAGTCGCTCCACACCACGGTGATCGGGCCCTACGGCGAGCGCATGGAGGTGCAGATCCGCACCGAGGAGATGCACGCCAACGCCGAGTTCGGGATCGCCGCTCACTGGAAGTACAAGGAAGGCCGGATCGACGGGGAGAAGGAGTCCGATCGCAAGTTCGCCTGGCTGCGTCAGCTCCTGGAGTGGCAGCGCGACCTCGAGGACCCGCACGAGTTCCTGGAAACCGTGCGGGTGGACCTCTTCCCGGACGAGGTCTTCGTCTTCACGCCGAAGGGCGACGTGATCAACCTGCCGAAGGGCGCTACGCCCGTGGACTTCGCGTACGCCATCCACAGCGAGGTGGGTGCCCGCTGCGCCGGCGCCAAGGTGAACGGCAAGCTGGTGCAGCTCCGCCACCAGCTCCACGACGGCGACACCGTCGAGATCGTGACGAGCGCGTCCCAGACGCCGCGCAAGGACTGGCTCGAGTTCGTGATCTCCGGCCGCGCGCGCCAGAAGATCCGCCACGCCATCCGGGCGGCGGAGAAGGCGCGGAGCCTCGAGCTCGGCCGCGAGATCCTGGAGCGGGACCTGCGCCGGGCGGGCCTCTCGCTGGCACGTCTGCTCGAGAGCGGGGAGCTGGCCGAGATCGCCCGCCTCGAGCTGCGTGGGGGTGGGCTGGACGAGCTCTTCTCGGCGGTGGGCTACGGCAAGCTGCCCTCGAGCAGCGTCGTGAAGCGCCTCAAGCCCGAGGCGGTGCCGCCCGCTCCCGAGCCCGCGCCGGCGCCGCGGCGCCGGCTCTTCCGTCGCTCCACCGCGCCTCGGAGCGGCATCCGGGTGAGCGGAGCCGACGACGTGCTGGTGCGCTTCGCCGGCTGCTGCTCGCCGCTCCCCGGAGACGAGATCACGGGCTTCGTGACGCGGGGTCGCGGCGTGACGGTGCACTCCAAGGAGTGCAGCCACGCCTTCGCGCTCGATCCCGAGCGGCGGATCGACGTCCAGTGGGACGAGGGCGCCGAGGTCTCGCGCCGCATCAAGATCGAGGTGAGCTCCGTGGACCGTCCCGGGATCCTGGCCACCGTCACCAAGTGCATCTCCGCCGCCGGCATCAACATCGACGGCGCTCGCGTCACGACCAGCCACGATGGCCGCGCGGTGTCGAGCTTCGACCTCTGGATCGGCGACAAGCGCACCCTCTCCGCGGTGATGAAGGAGATCGGGCGCATCAAGGGCGTGCTCTCCGTGGAGCGCGTCCGGGCCTGACCGTCGACAGCGGGCTGGCGCCTCTCCCTCCCATCTCCTAGAAAGCCCGGGCCGCGGCGAGCGCGGCGGGAGGGTGCATGCAGCCGGAGTTCGATCTCGAAACCGTCGACCGCCTGCTCGCCACCACGCGCGCGGTGCGGCGCCGCCTCGACCTCGCGCGACCGGTGCCGCGCGAGGTGATCCTCGACTGCCTGCGCCTGGCGCAGCAGGCGCCGTCGGGCACGAACCGCCAGGGCTGGCGCTTCCTGGTGGTGACCGACGCCGCCAGGCGCGCGCGCCTGGCGCAGCTCTATCGCCGCGCCTTCGTTCCCTACCTCGAGGCGCGGCGCGCCGAGACGAAGCCCGGCGACGCGAAGCGCGAGCGGCTGCTGGCATCGGCCAGCTACCTCGCCGAGCACCTGGGCGAGGTGCCGGTTCACGTGATCCCCTGCATCCGCGCCCGGCTGCCCGAGAAGGCCACCAACGCGCTCGCCGCGGGGATCTACGGCTCGATCTATCCCGCCGTGTGGAGCTTCCAGCTAGCCCTGCGCAGCCGGGGCCTCGGCTCGGTGCTGACCACGCTCCACCTGGCCCACGAGCGCGAGGCCGCCGAGCTGCTCGGCATCCCAGACTCGGTCAGCCAGGCGGGACTGATCCCCGTGGCCTACACCACCGGCGGGAGCTTCCAGCCCGGCCCGCGCCAGGCGTTCGAGGAGTTCGTGTGCTGGGAGGCCTGGAGCGAGCCGGGCTGAGGCAAGCGAAGCGCGCAGCGAGCCGAAGGCGA
>JAWOLJ010000167.1:0-15601 GCA_033853555.1 Myxococcota bacterium | reverse complement strand
ATGTGGGAGGTCGCGCTGGCTGCGGGCGCGCTCGGCGGCGCCTGGCTCTCGCCCCACGCACTCCGGCTCCTCGCCGAGCGGCGTCTTCTGCAACGCTGCCGCGAGACCCGCTCCCTGGTCCTCACCTACGACGATGGACCGGGACCGACGCTCACGCCGGCCCTCCTCGAGGTGCTCGCCAGCCATGGCGCCCGTGCGACGTTTCTTCCGTTGGGGTGCCGGGCCGTCGACCATCCGGAAGTGCTCGACCGCGTGGCGCGCGCCGGCCACGAGATCGGATGCCACGCCGCCTTCCATCGCAATGCCTGGAGGGTGTCACCGCGAGCGGCGCTCGAGGACATCGCAGCGGGCTACGAACGGCTCTCGCGCTGGGTGCCGGCGGACGGACTCTTCCGGCCGCCCCACGGCAAGCTCACGCTCGCCACCTGGTGGGCTCTGCGTCGCCGTGGCGCGCCCCTCGGCTGGTGGACCCACGACTCCGGCGACACTGCCGACACGCTCCCCGCCCCGGACGACGTGGTGGAAGGCGTGCGGCGCGACGGTGGCGGCATCGTCTTGCTCCACGACTTCGATCGCGAGGCCGACCGTCGGCGGTTCGTGCTCAGCGCAACCGAGCAGCTGTTGGTGATGGCACGCCAGCGGGGGCTGTCGGTCCGGGCGTATGGGGAGCTCGAGACGACACGGGAGCCTTCCCCGAACGCGCGGCCTGGCGCTTCGGATACATGACGAAGACCGGCCACATTGAAGCGATCCATCCGAGGAACATGAACCAGATGATCTCCATCTGGCCGAAGTAGGCCACCGAGATGAACGAGGCGCAGTGCCCGGTCAGGGAGGCCCCCATCCCCCACACCAGGTACTGCCAACCGGTTCTCTCGCGGCGGCTGAGGTCGCCGCGCCGCTCGAGGGAGCGCACGCTGAGGCCCAGCCAGCGGTAGCAGCGGACGATCAGCGTGATGAACAAGATCAGAGCCAATAGCCCACCGTCCACCGCCTGGGCCGCGTATTGATTCGTGAGGTCCTGGAGGCCCCATCCCCAGCCCGCAACGGAGGTGCTCCCGATCAGCGCCCATTGCCTGAAGTGCTCGATCGTATTCTGGATCACCCGCACGCGGTGATAGCCGTCGCCACCGAGGACGTCCGACACGCGTCCGATCAGGTGGTAGACGGGGTTCTTCATGACCATCTGGAGGGCGACGAGTGCGACCACGATGCCCCGGCGAACCCAGGTCATCTGGAACCGAAGGGGCCAGAACGCCCAGGCGATGGCCGCGAACACGACCGCCATCAGCGGTCCGCTCGACATCGAGAGCACGACGACCAGGAGCGCCGCGACGCACGCCGCGAGATACAGGGGACTGCGGAACCTCGAGCGAAGCAGGCTTCCTCCGAAGAGGGGAAGCCCCACTGCACCGAAGGTTCCCGCGAGGATCGGATGGGAGAAGGCGCCCTGGCAGCGGAACTTCCCGTCTCGCACGATGGTCATCGCGGGCACGCCACCGAAGACGCCGAAGAGGTTCCGTCCGGTCACATGCTCGTAGGTCATGACGAGCGCGAGCGGGATCGTGACGATGGCGAGCTGCGAGATCAGCTGTTCGATCTCCTGCCTCGATCGCAGGATGCAACGCATGAAGAAGTAGGCCCCGAGCGCGTCGAAGGCGACTCCCGAGCGGTAGACGACCGCGCCGAAGTTGCGCTGTTGGAGGACATAGGCCACGGAGACCACGCCCAGCCAGGCGAGAAAGCAGCGATCGATTGGACCCAGCCGCAGGCCCTTGTGCTCTCCGCGCCAGGCGATCCTCGCTCCGGCGAACAGGAGGAGGATCCGCATCATGTTGAAGTTGAGGCCGAGGATCACGATCCGCTGGGCGACCGGCAGGAAGCAAGCGACCAGGAGGAACGGCAGGACCGCTCGGCGACGCGGGAGCGCGATCAGCAGCACGCCCATCGCCAGCGTCGCGATCAGCGCCCACGGGTTGATCAGGGTCTGGCCGAAGGTCTGCCAGTGGATCACCCGCTCGTTGACCTGTTGCTCGATCATCCCCGCCCGTGGCCCCTCGGCTCCGCGCGGCGGGCCGAGTCGAAGTTGGGCAGCGCTCTCGCGGGCGCGCTGCGTGGGATTCCCGGCGCCCCGCGGCGACCTCCCACGATCGCATCGGCATGCGCAGGCGACGGCTCAAGCCCGCGTGGTGCGTACCGATCAGGAAGGTTAGGTTACCCGACGGCCTCCCTGGAAAGCCTTCTCAGGGTGCCAGACCCGAGGCGCAATGGCACGAATCGGCCCCGAGCGGACAGGGCAGGGCGGGACCGGCCGGGCCGGAGAGCCGCCGTGGATCTGCTTCTGCGGCCAGGACTGGTGGTACCACAACCGCGCCCACTCCGATTTCCAGCTGATGACGCGTGTCGCGCGTCGCACACCCGTTCTGCTGGTGAACAGCATCGCGATGCGAATGCCGCTGCCGGGCAGGAGCCCTCAGGCCCTCCAGCGCATCGGACGCAAGCTGCGAAGCCTCGCGAAGTGGGTGCGCCGGCCGTTGCTCGATGCGCCCGGCTTCCACGTGATGACGCCGCTGATCGTGCCGTTCTACGGCATCTCCTGGGCCCGCCGACTGAATGCCTGGCTGGTGCGGCGGCAGGTCGAGGCGGTGGCGCGATCGATTGGCATCCAGGACCCCGTCCTCTTCGTGACGATCCCGACCGCGTGGGAGGTGGTGAGGCCAATGCACCGCCGCGCCCTGCTCTTCAATCGCTCGGACAAGCACTCGGAGTTCGAGGAGACGGACCAGGATGCGATCCGTGGTCTCGAGCGCGAGCTCCTGGAGCAGGCCGACCGCGTGATCTACGTGAGCCATGCCCTCCTGGAGGACGAGCACCGCTACACCGGGGAGCGCGCCCGGTTCCTCGATCACGGCGCGGACCTGGAGCACTTCGCGCGGCGCCCGCGACCCGAGCCGGAGGCGATGCGCGGGATCCCGCGGCCCCGCATCGGATTCTTCGGCGGGATCGACGACTACGTGGTGGACCTCGATCTGCTCGAGCGCGTGGCGCGAGAGATCCCGCACGCAAGCCTCGTGATCGTGGGCGCCGCCACCTGCTCGATGAAGCGGTTCGAAGCGCTATCGAACGTCCACTGGCTGGGCTTCCGTCCGTACGCCGAGATCCCCGACTACGGTGCCGCGTTCGACGTCGCGCTCATGCCATGGCTCGAGAACGAGTGGATCCGCTGCTGCAACCCGATCAAGCTGAAGGAGTACCTGGCGCTCGGCCTGCCGGTCGTGAGCACGGACTTCCCCGAGGTGCACCGCTACGCCTCCGTCGTGCGCGTCGCCAAGACCCCGGAGGATTTCGTCTCCCTGGTGCGGCAGAGCCTCGCGGACGGCGGCCCCGCCACACCCGACGGGCGCCGCGCGGCGGTGGCGGGCGCCACGTGGGAGGCACGCGCCGAGGAGCTGATCGCGATCGCGCACGAAGCGAGCGCGGGGTAGCGCCCGATGTGCGGGATCGCGGGCATCCGTCGCTTCGACGGCGTCGCGCTGGACGAGGCGCTCCTGCGCCGCATGGCCTCGCAGCTGCTCCATCGAGGGCCCGATGGGGAGGGAGTGTGGAGCCGGTCCGACGCCGGCTTCGCCCATCGTCGGCTCGCCATCATCGACCCGCGCGGCTCTCCCCAGCCAATGGCCGACGCGAGCGGGCGGCTCCACGTGTGCTTCAACGGCGAGATCTTCAACTACCGCGCCCTGCGCCGCGAGCTCGCCGCGAACGGCTATCCGTTCCGGACGGAAGGCGACACCGAGACGCTGCTGGCGGGCTTCCTCGCGTGGAGCGAGCGTAGCGTGGAGCGCCTGGACGGGCAGTTCGCCTACGCCCTCTTCGACGAACGAGACGGCTCGCTGTGGCTCTTCCGCGATCGCCTGGGGATCCTGCCGCTCTACTACTACTGGGATGGTCGCGTGTTCCTCTTCGCCTCGGAGGTTAAGGCCCTCCTGCCCGCGCTCCCCGCGGCCCCGGAGATCGACGTCGAGAGCGTGCGCGAGTATCTCGCGCAGCGGGCGGTCGCGCCGCCGAACACCCTGTTCCGCGGAATCTCGAAGCTGCCCCAGGGCCATCGCCTGCGCCTCGATGCGAGGGGCCGGATCGAGATCGCTCCCTACTGGGAGCTTCCGGCCGGGCCGGGAGATGCGCGCATCACGCCGCCGGAGGCGGTCGAGCAGGTGGCGCAGGCGATCGAAGCGGCGGTGGGGAGCCGCCTCGTGGCCGACGTCCCGGTAGGCGCCTATTTGAGCGGCGGCATCGACAGCAGCCTGATCGTCGGCCTCATGAGCCGGTTCCAGGGTGAAGGCAACGTCGAGACCTTCTCCGCGGGCTTCGGCGATCCGCGCTTCGACGAGCTCCCCTTCGCGCGTCGGGTGAGCCAGCGCTTCCGCACCCGACATCACGAGGTGATGGTCGGCCCCGAGGACTTCGAGGCGCTGTGGGAGAAGCTGACCTGGCACCGGGACGGGCCGATCTCGGAGCCCGCGGACATCGCGGTCTACAAGCTCGCGGCCACCGCGCGCCCGCACGTGAAGGTCCTGCTCTCGGGCGAGGGGAGCGACGAGCTCTTCGCCGGCTATCCGAAGTTCCGTTTCGCGCGATGGGCCCGGGCGGCCGACTGGCTTCCCGCCGGGCTGCGGCGCCCGCTGCTCCGACGAGTCGAGAGCGCGCTGCCGGCCCGCCTGTGGCGCGCCCGCACGGTGCTCCGGGCGATGGAGGCAGGCGACGAGGCCGAGCGCTGCCGGGCCTGGTTCGCTCCCTTCGTCGAGGGCGAGCGGGAGGCCCTGCTCCCGGAGGTCGCCGAGCGGGAGACCCCGCGACAGATCTGGAGCCGTGCACGGGGCGACCTGATCCAGCGAATGCTCTACGTCGACTGCCACACCTGGCTGGCGGACAACTTGCTGGAGCGGGGCGACCGGATGTCGATGGCGGCCTCCGTGGAGTCGCGGCCACCCTTCCTCGACCACCAGCTGGTGGAGCTGGCCTTCCGGCTACCTTCCTCCGTGAAGCTGCGGGCGGGGCAGGGGAAGTGGGTGGTGAAGGAGGTGGCCCGCAGGCTCCTGCCGCCGGACATCGTGGACCGCCGGAAGGTAGGCTTCCGGGTGCCTCTCGACGCGTGGTTTCGCGGGGACCTGCGGGAGCTGGCCCGGGAGCACCTCCTGGGCCGCGACGCGCTCGTGGCGGAGCTGATGGACCGCGAGGCCGTCCGAGGCCTCCTGGAGACCCACGAGCAAGGCCGGCGGAACGAGGAGCTCCGGATCTGGACCCTGCTCTGCCTGGAGGTCTGGCACCGTGTCTTCTTCAAGAATGGGCGCCCGCGGAGAGCCGACGCCGGCTAGCCCGGGCGTGACCGACGTCACGGGGTCATGAGCCCCGCCCGCCGCTGCATAGGGGGACCCGGGTCCTGCCCGCAGCCGGGGGAAGTGCGGGCTCGGAGCGACCCGGGTGGTTGGGGGGATCGGTCGGTGCGACGCCTCGTCCTGCTCTCGTTGGCGATCACGCTCCTCGCAGCCTCCGCCGGGGCGCAGACGCCTCCCGCGGCGCCGGTGCTCCTCGGCCCGAACGATCCTTCGCCGTTCTCGACGGGAACCTGGCCGGCCGGGCCCTCGGACACGGGTGTGACGGGATGCCCGGCGCTGACCCCGTCGGCCGGATTCACCGCGGGCACCAACGGTGCCACGTACCAGAACCTGGACGTGAGCGGGCAGATCGTGGTGAATGCGTCCAATGTGACCTTCCGCTGCGTGCGCCTGCGGGCACCGGGCTACCGGTACGGATTCCAGATCAACGCCAGCGCCAACGGAACGCTGCTCGAGAACGTGGACGTCGCGAACGCCTCCGACTCCACGAGCGGCAGCACCGGCCAGGGCAAGTGCATCCTGGTCTACGGCACCAACACCACGGTCCGTCGTGCCAACGTCTCGGACTGCGAGGACGGCATCCACGTTTCGAGCGGTGGGCCCACGCTCGTCGAATGGAGCTACATCCACGACCTGAAGACGGTTGGAACGAACCTGCACTCCGATGCGGTGCAGATCGTCTCGGGCGGCAATCTGACGCTCCGCAACAACCGCATCGTGCCTCAGCTCACCGCCGGTGCCGGCGTGAACTCCGCATTGACGCTGGAGAGCTACTCGAGCGCGCTCCAGAACGTCGAGATCGCCGGGAACCAGCTCGGCGGCGGCAACTTCGTGCTCTACATCTTCCCGGACACCTACAACGGCTCGCTCCAGCCGTGCCCGTCCGGCGTCAACATCCACGACAACCAGTGGCTCAAGGGGATCTACCAGTACGGCTACCGCTACTATGGCAACGCCGCGCCGTACTGCGTCCCGAGCCAGAACGGCGGCGCCTGGAGCAACAACCTGATCTCCGATGGCACGGTCCTTCCGGAGACCGACGGCGGAACGTCCTCTTCGTCGCCCTCTCCGTCACCTTCACCCTCGCCCTCTCCGTCACCTTCACCCTCGCCGTCTCCGTCGCCCGGCACCTCCGTCGCGAGCCTCGCGGTGTCGCCGCAGAGCCTCTCGGCGAGCGCGACCGCGGGGAGCAATCCAGCGAACGGGACGCTCAGCATTACGAACTCCGGTGGTGCCGGCAGCACACTCTCCTGGGCCGTGAGCGAGTCCGTCTCCTGGCTCTCCGTCGCGCCGACCAGCGGCACGACGACGACCGAGACCGATTCCGTCCCCGTTTCCTACAACACGACGGGGCTCTCGGCGGGCACCTACACCGGTGCGATCACGGTCACGGCCGGCAGCTCGCAGCAGAACATCCCGGTGACCCTGACGGTCGCGGCGGCTCCCTCGACGGGTAGCAGCGGCGGCAGCAGCAGCGGGTCCACGACCAAGCAGTTCCCGGACGGCGCCACCGACACGGGATTCAATGCGCCCCTGCCGTCGCTGGGCGGCAAGACCTGTCAGCAGTACTGCGGCGGAAGCTTCCCGGCCTACAGCGGGACTGATACGCCCGCAGCCGGAGCGGTCATCGAGTGCAAGACCTGGAACCAGGGCTTCAAGCTCACCAAGGACAACATCACGATCCGCTGCAGCGACATCTCTGCGCCGGGCGACCTGAACGGCATCATCAAGGTTCCGTCCGGATCGAGCGCGAACAACTTCCTGATCGAGGGCAACAAGATCCACAACGCGAGCACCAGCTCCACCTGCGCGGCGGCGGCGATCACCATCTACAAGGGCTCGGGCACGATCCAGTACAACGACTTCAGCGCGATCTCCGACACGTACGTGCAGCCGGGTACCGATGCCTTCGCCACGCCCGTGGTCTTCCAGTGGAACTGGGAGCACGACACCATCAACTCGGCGACCTGCGCCGGCTCCCACGACGAGTCGATCCACTGTGAGACGGGCAACTGCCCGCGCACGCTCCATAACCGCCTCGAGCATTCGACGGCGGCCCAGAGCTGGGCGGGAACGGCCACCTACCGCTCCGAGAGCAATCCCGGCACGATCCTCAGCGAGGACGTCGAGTGGAACCTCTTCCAGGGCGGCGGGTATCAGGTCACGAGCGATGGAAAGGGCGCCGTCTTCAAGAACAACACGTTCGTGAACGGCGCGTGGCACTTCGGAGCCTTCAGCTTCGCGAACACGCCGACGACGTTCTCCGGGAACGTCTGCGACAACGGGCACACCGTGCTGCTGAGCGACGGCGGACCGAACGCCTGCACCCACTGATCGAAGGCGCCGAGCGGGCCTCCGCTCGGCGCCTTCGAATCCCTCGTCCGCGGGGAGCGGAGTAACGCGCGGCTATCGAGGCCCTCGGACCCCCTTGGTGAATCCGGACCGCGCGTAGTAGATGCGGCGTCGGAGGCCTCGCTCCAGCCGCAGCGCCTCGCGCAGGAGACGCCAAGGTGCGGAGGCGGGATCGCTCACCGGCCCCTGCGGCGCCAGCCACCCGTGGGCCGCAGGGTGGGGCTCCTTCAAGGCTGCGAGCATCCTGGGCCAGTGCGGCGGCAGCATGCAATCGTGAAAGTGGAGCAGGCGAACCGGCGCCAGTCTGGCCGCGTCGTAGTGATCGTCCAGGTGCTCGAGCAACGGGAAGTTGTAGCAATCGGCGAGAGCCTTCCACGCGAGACCGAGCCGGAGGACGGTCAATCCGAGCACGGCCTGATCCATGAAGTGGACCTGATTGTGATTCCCTGCCACGTGCTCGTCGAGAAAGCGCAGGCAGTCCGCCAGGTACTCGCGGCCCAACCGCGTGGACGCCCGATAGGCGAGCACGCCGGAGTTCCAGTAGAAGCGGATCCGAGGCCCCGTGGAAGCATCGACCCACGGCAGCTCGTCCACGTCGCGCCCGATGAAACGTGCAGCACGCTGCCAGAAGGAGTCGTTCGGATCATCGTGCCCCGACGAGCCGATGATTCCCTTGTCGGGCGCGCTGGCCAGGAAATCGACGGTCGGCGGCAGCACCAGATCGACCGGCTCTCGAAGACAGAGGACGTCGCTGTCGAGCCATACGATCGTCTCCGCAGAGGTGAGTGTCTCGACGTGAGCGAGGGCGCGTGGCTTGTTGAGGTAGTGGTGCCACGCGTAGCGATGGTGCGCTCGGAGCTCGAGGTGCCGTACCCCGAGCGCAGTCAGGCTCCGGCGGGTGGTCGATGCCAGCGGCGGGCCGAGGCGCGGCGTGACGGCATAGATCTCGATCTGCGACAAACGGCCACCGAAGCGTCGCAGGCTTCCGGCCATCCGGACGAAGAGCGATTCCAGCAATCCGGACTCGACGCAGCCCACGACCGCGAGCCGGCAGGGTGAGAGATCATCACCGTGATTCGAAGTCATCCGGGCACCTGTCCTTCCGAGGCGCTCGCGAGAGTCGTGAGCCCCACGCCGTGGGTCGGTCGTGGATCATCGGCGATCCGCGTCGCGGCCTCCCGCTCGGCAATCCCCTGATGCCGCGACCGGTCGAGTGGCGTCACTCCGCCTCGCGGCGAGCGCTTCCAGGATCGCCAGCCTGCGGCGGCGGCCGACCTGCTCCCAGGTGAAGTGAAGGGCCTGCTGCTGCGCCGCCACGCCGAATCGTGTCCGCATCTCCCCGTCTTCCGCCATCGATCGCAAAGCGCTCGCCATCGCGTCCACGTCGAAGGGATCGACCTCGAGACCGTCCAGCCCGTTACGCATGACACCGGACCCTCCCATGCTCGAGACGATCGATGGCAAACCCTGCGCCATCGCCTCGATGGTGACGAGGGGCCCTCCTTCTTCGAGGGAAGGAAACACGAAGACGTCGGCGCTCTCGTACACGGGCGATATGTCGTCGATGTGACCGAGGAGAGCGACGCTGTCCTGTCCCAGAAGATCCGGACAGCGCTCGAGCAGCTCCGGGTCCACGTCACCGACGAGAAGAAGCTTTCCACCGGTCTCGGCGCGCCTCCAGGCATCCAGCAGAAACGGCACGCCCTTTCGAACGCATGCGCGGCCGACGAAGAGATAGACCAGCGGACCCGCGCGTTCCGTGGTTCGCGGGGCGGTGCGAATCCGCTCGGGATCCCAGCCGTAGCTGGACCGGAGGAGCTTGCGCTCGGGGACTCCCTGCTCCAGGAGGGACCGCGCGGCATGCGGGTTCGAGACGAAGACGTAGTCCGCCAGCGCGAGCTCTTCGTGCTCCTTGTCCAGCAGGTCGTCGGGAATGAGTGCAGGGCAGGGCCAGCCCAGGCGATCGTAGGCCGCTCGGAGGACGCTGTTGGAGAAGGACTTGTGGCTGTTGAACTTCTCACGGATTACCGGCACTGCGAGCTCGCTCAGGCGACGCGACAGAGCGATCGGGATCTCGCTCCAGAGGTAGACCGCGCTTGCGGACGCCGCTTCGTGGAGAAGCGCAGTCGTGTAGGAGCGGGTGAAGTATCGCTCGAAATACCGGAAGGGCAGGCGGCTCAGGGGAAACGGAGCCGAGGGCCTCACGAAGGAGGGCGGAGCGGGCAGGTGCGTCTTGGGTACGACGAGCGAGATCTCGAAGTCCGCAGACTCCATGTGCTTCAGGAGGGAGACACAGGTGTAGCTGATTCCACGGGCTCCGAGCGGAAGCGGAAACAGAGCGGTCAGGTGGGCGGGCATCCGATCACCTCCCGCGCAACTGCGAGGCCAGGAGGGGAGCGCTCGCCGCCGGGACTACCATTGGCGTTCCGAGCGACCGAGCAGCCGCTGCATGCGCTGCCGCGCCCGTCGGAGCAGCGGCCGCCACCCCCGGTAGTCGCGGCGATCGATCGACGCGCTCTGGACGATCCGCGCCGATCGTCGAAGCTGAGCCTGCCATTCCTGCAGAGAGGACACTCGATTGGTCTGCGCCGAGAGCGGCATGTAGCGGCGCAGATCGTCGTCGGAGCGCAGAAGCGAGTGGGGGGAGCGCGGATCGTCCATGTGCTCCTGCTCGATGAACGGGAAGTACCAGCCATTTACCCAACCCTCGAGCGCCCGGTCGATGCAGAAGCTGGTGAAGCTGTCCCTGGGACGGAGCTGCGCGCGAGAGGCGAGGCAGGCGCGCTTCATCAGATATCCGCTGCCCTCCACCCAGAAGTTCTGGAGCACCCGATGTCCGCCGCCGAACGTCCGGATCTTCCGGGCCGCGAGGACCGGATCGAAGTCCTCGGGGCAGAAGCGCCAGCAGCCCAGGATCCCGAAGCGCGGCTCGTCCTCGTGCGCGCTTCGCAGTCGCTGGGCCCAGCCATCGGGCAGCAGGCAGTCGTCGTCGACCTTGGAGAGGTAGGAGCCGGTCGCCTCGCGCCAGAGCCAGTTCGTCGGCTCGCGCAGGCCGAGGTTCTCGGTGCTCTCGTGGAAGCGGTGCACGCGGGGATGCGACGCGAAAGACCGTGCCACGTCGAGGGTCTCGGCGTGGCCCCCGTTGTGCCAGATCCAGACCCGCATCGTCTTGTCGCAGGTCTCGAGGAGACGCCGCAGGGCCAACGTCGTGTACTCGGGGCGGTTGTAGGTGATCACGAGAATGTCGATCTCACCTCGGCTCATGTCGCCCCTCCGCCGCCGCCCCCGTCGCTCGAGGGGAGGTCCCGGCGCGAAGCGGTGGCCGAGGGATCGCGGCGCGGGAAGAGCCGCGCACGCGCGGCGCCGAGTTGCACCCGGGTCCAGCGCGCGCTCCAGGTGGCGACGAATGCGAGTGCCGCGGCCAGGCGTTCCTGCGGCGGGAGCGGCGCGCGCGCGACCGAGCGCAGGATCTCCAGGAAGAGCCGGCCGCGCGGCCAGACGAACAGCCGGCGGCGGACGCTCGGAGCGAACCAGTCGGCCACCTGACGGGCACTGCGATTGGCGGCGCGAGAGGAGGCGGCATGGATGCGCCGCTCGAGAAGGGGCTCGGGAAGCTCCAGGAAGCGGCCGAGCAGCGCCAGCTCGGCCAGCAGCACGAGATCCGACGAGACGAAGGGCCCGATCCGACGCGTGCGCTCGAGGGCCTCGCGGCGGATCAGGCCGAGCACGGGATTGCAGAGATTGTAGCGGCGCGTCAGGTGCGCGAGTCGCTGCCAGGGAAGCGCCTCGGCGAGCTCGAGATCGTCGCGATCGACGCCGCGAGGTGCGCCCGTCTCGTCGATCAGGATCGTCCTCGTGTAGCAGAGCACGACGCCAGGGTCGGCCTGGTCCAGCGCCGTCATGCACCGCTCGACGAAGCTGGGCGCGATCCGATCGTCGTGACCCAGCCACTTGAAGAGCCCGCCGCGCGAGAGTGCGAGCACGCGGTTGTAGTTCCAGGCAGCGCCGCGGTTTCGCTCGGCGCGCTGGTAGATCACGCGCGGGTCGCGCTCGGCGTAGCGCCGACAGAGTGTCTCCGTCCCATCGGTGGAGGCGTTGTCGGAGATCACGAGCTCGAGGTCGGAGTGGCTCTGCGCGAGGACGGACTCGATGCTCTCGGCCAGGAAGCGTTCGCCGTTGAAGACCGGTAGGCCGATCGAGACGCGCGGGGTGCCGGCTCCCCTCACGGCTTCCTCCCGGAGGCCGGACCGGGATCGACGGCGCCCGCCTCGCGCAGGGACGGCGAGCCGCCGTCGAGCGATCCCGGCTCGGGGCGGGTGCCGAGTCGCGCGGCGAGGCGGCGAATCGCCTGCTGGGCTCCCTCCGCGATGCGGCGGTCCAGCACCAGCAGGGCCGCGAGCGCGACCATCCCGGACGGCGGCCCGTAGACCAGCAGGGCGAGCCGCGCCGGGAGGTCCGGCAGGAAGCGCAGCTCGGCCAACGCGACCAGCGCACCGGCGAGTCCGGCGGCGCACGACGGCCCGAGCACGCCGGCGAGGGAACGCCCCCGCAGCCCGCCGAAGCGGAGCAGGACGGCGAGCTCGATCGGGATGAAGATCAGCAGGCTCGCCGCGGCGCGCGATCCCGCGATGGAGAGCGCTTGCGTCTCGGCCGAGGCGTGCGCGAAGAGCAGGCCCGCGGCGATCACCGTCGCATTCAGACACAGGCCGCGCACCCAGATCAGGATGGAGAGCAAGCCCGGACGGAAGATCGCCTGGAGGAGCGGCCCCACCAGGAGCGTCAACGACTGGACCGCGCCGAGGATGCAGAGCACCTCGAGCGTCGGCCCGCCTGCGGTCCACTCCGGACCGACGGCTCGCATGACGAGATCTCCGAATGCGGTCGCGATCAGCAACGCCGGGATGGAGAGGACGGCGCTCGCACGCAGGCAGCGCATCAGGCCCTGCTCGAAGGCGTCGGATCGCTCCTGCAGACGTGCGAGCTCGGGCAGCGAGACCGCCTGGATCGAGCGCGTGGCGATGCTGAGCAGGGTCTCCATCAGGCGTCGCGCGAGGCGGTAGATGCCCAGGGTGGTCGGTCCGAAGAACATGCCCATGAGGGCCGTTTCGGCGACGCCCTCCACCGTGAGCCCGATGCGGCCGACCAGGTTCGCGCTGGAGAAGCGCATCAGCTCGCCCAGGTGCCGGCGGGAGAAGCGGAGGCCCGGTCGCCAATGGCTGATTCCCCACAGCAATGCGAGTCCGACGATCGCGGCGGAAACCTCTTGCGTGACGAGCGACCAGACACCGCCGTGGGCCAGCGCGGCCGCCACTCCGAGCAGGCCCCCCACCAACGTCGAGACCCCGGAACGAATGGCGAGGGATCGGAAGGCCATGTTCCGTTGGAGCAGCGTCTCCTGAACCACGGTGAGCCCGTGAATCGGGAGGATCAGGCCGAGGAAGGGCAGGATCGTGGCGAGCTCGGGCAGGCGGTTCATCGCCGCCCATTCGCCCCGGAGAGCGATGCAGACGGCGAAGAGCAGCAGGCTGGAGCCGAGAACGAGCCAGAAGGCGGAGTCGAGGTGCCCGTCGTCCAGGTCCCGCCGCTGGATGATGGCCGCACTCAGACCCTGCTCCAGAAAGAGCTGGAGGAGCTGGATCAGCGCCAGCGCCAGGGCCATCGTCCCGAAGACGGTCGGCCCGAGGAGCGCCGCCAGCACCAGGTTCAGCGCAGCACGAATCCCCTGCTGCCCCCAGCTCATGGCGAAGGCCCAGGCGGCGGCTTGCCGGAAGCCGGCTCGGGGGCTCGACGGATGCTTCACCTGGAGCCTCTCAGGGCCCGAGCGGTGCCGCGGTCACCGGCCCGAAGGTGGCGTCGACGTGATGCGCGAGGAGGAGGAACGAGCCCGCCACGGGGTCGCCCACGCTGCCGGGATACGTGAGGGTCCACGAGGCAGGCTCGGCACTCGAGGCCGGCCAGACCTTGAAGCTGTAGAACGGGAAGGGATTCCCCGACGAGTCCAACCTCGTCTCCACCCGCATCTTGAAGACGTACGTGACGCCGAGCGCGAGCGTCCACCCGCTGGTGTCGCTCGCGCCGCTGCCGCCGGGATTGACCACGAGGCCCAGGCCCTCCGTCCCGTCCGGATTCCAACGGTACCAGCCGATCGCGCCGAACGGGAAGTAGTACCAGTTGGGCTGGGAGCCCGGCGTCGGCGAATGACCGATCCAGCGCAGGAGAAGACCGATCGCCGGTCCGTTGCTCGGCGGCGCAAACCCCGCGGAATCGATCGAGTGCACGGTGACCTGTGACGTGACCTCGTAGTCCGTCCAGGCGAGATCGCCGACGTCCAGCAGGCGGTCGTAGCCCACCACCACCGGCTCGGCTCCGCTGGCGCCGAAGCTCCAGAGTCCGTCCACCACCTGACAGACGTCCTGGGGATTCGACACGGTGGTCCAGTCGATGGAATAGGGCAGGGGCCACGTGTTCGCCGACGAGAACGTGAGGTGCACGATCTCGAGCGCCCGCTTTCCGGTGGTGTCCACGGCGAGGATGGCCACCTCGTTGTCGCCCTGCAGGAGGCCGCTCGCTGCGAGCTCCACGTTGAAGTCTCCCGGCGACTGGAGGCGCCGCGAATCCGGGCCGATGGAGAGGTTGGCCGCCGGCCCCCCGTTGAGGGAATAGGTGAAGCTGGTGAAGCCGCTCGGATCCGAGACGTTGCCGAGAATGTTCACCCAGGGCTGCGGCACGCCGAGCTGGCCGAACTTCTGCGGGTTGCCGTACCAGATGGTCATGACCGGCGCACCGGCCACTTCGGTCGTGAGAGTCTGGTCCGCCGACACCGTGGCGTGACCGAGCGCATCCACCGACGTGACGCGGTAGTGGATCGTGACGCCCGCCGTGAGCCCCTGCAGCAGGAAGAAGTGGCTCGTGCCGAGCGTTCCGTCCTGGAGCGCGCCGAGCTCGTAGCTCGTGGTGAGACCCCACTCGACCTTCGTGGTCGCCGCCTCGTCGGTCTTCCAGCGGATCTCGAGGTCCGCACCCGTGCCCGTGCGGTCGACCACGCCGCCGACGTCGTAGACCAGCGGGGGGAGGACATCCGTCACCACCGCCTGGTCTTCCGCCAGGATCGGATCACCCGTCACCTGGAAGTAGTCCACGGCGGCGGTGAAGGCCGGCGAAGGCCCGCCCGACGAGGCGTTGGCGGCGTAGACGCCGACGGACTGCACCGTCATGGCATACGAGAAGCTCGCGCCCGGGAGCCAGGTCTGGCCGTCGTAGGAGTAGGACTGGGTCCACTGGTCGCCGACACGGGAGACCTTGAGGTACAGCGGTGCCCCGGCGGTGATCACCGTGCTCTGATGAGTCGTCGCGGCACCGTCGAAGATGCTCGCTGCAAAGAGGCGCAGCGCCGTCCCGTCCGAGTAGAAGTCGAAGCGCAGGAAGCGTCCCGGGCTCTCCTGCACCAGGATGCCCTGGTCCTGGTAGCGTTGCGTTGGCTGCGACTCGAACTTGACCTGCACCTCGAAGTCCGCGTTGGCGGCCGCCTGCATCAGCCGGGCGGAGCTGTCGCCGCTGGCCCAGAGGTCGTGGGCCTGGCCCGCGGGCACCGTGATCCGGAGCACGGCGTCGCCGGTGTTCACGCCGCCCAGACCCACGGTGCTGTCGCCCAGCGGATCGACGAAGCTCCAGCGAGCGGGATCGATGTTGTACGCGTTGAAGTCGTCCGAGACGAGGCCCGAAGGCGGGGCCGGGGCCGTCGTGAACGCGACGTCGTCGCCCGTGGTGGTGTTGCCGTAGGCGTCCGTCGAGACCACGCGCACGTGATAAGGAGAGGACGGCGCGAGCCCCCCGAACGAGAGCGAGTGGGCCGTCGA
>JAWOLJ010000166.1:0-12918 GCA_033853555.1 Myxococcota bacterium | reverse complement strand
CGCCAGCAGCTCGCGCGGGCACGCCGCGAGGGTGTCCCGTGGCGGCGGCGCCTCACCACGCGCACCGACCTGATCGGGCGCATCGGCTCGACGCTCCCCTGGCTCATGAACTTCGCCAACCGCAATCGGCTCTCGCGCGTCCTCATGGAGAAGACGCTCGGCATCCACCGCGACTGGGTGCAGCCGCGCTACCACTTCGAGACCGTGGAGCGCTGGTTCCGCCGCCGCGGCGGGCCGCGCGGCGAGGGTGCGAACGGTCGCGCCGTCCTGTTCACCACCTGCTCCGTGAACTACAGCGATCCCGAGGTGGGCCGCGCTGCGGTGCGCGTGCTCGAGCGCAGCGGCGTGCGCGTCGACGTGGCCTACGAGCGCTGCTGCGGCATGCCCTTCACCGACGTGGGGGACCTCGCCGCCGCGCGCCGCCACGCCGAGGCCAACGTGGCGCGCCTCCTGCCCTTCGTGGAGCAGGGAGCGGTGGTGGTGGTGCCCGGGCCCTCCTGCTCGCTGATGCTGAAGACCGAGTACCCGCGCCTCGTCGGAAGCGAGGCCGCCCGCACGGTGGCGGCGGCCACGCGGGACCTGATGGAGCACGTCTACGACCTCGCCCGACAGAAGAAGCTCGACCGCGGCTTCCGTGAGCCCGTGGGCCCCGTGGCCTACCATGCGGCGTGTCATCTGCGGGCCCAGAACCTGGGCTTCCGCGCCCGCGACCTCCTGCAGCTCGCCGGAGCCGAGGTGACACAGGTCGACGCCTGCTCCGGGGTCGATGGGACCTGGGGCATGCAGGCGCGCTTCCACGAGGCATCGCTCGGCGTGGCCCGCAAGCTCGTGCGCGGGATCGAATCGTCGGGCGCGCAGCAGGTGTGCACCGACTGCCCGCTCTCGGCCCTGCGCATCCAGGAGAGCCTCGGCCGGCCGGCGCTGCATCCGATCGTGCTCCTGGCCCGGGCCTACGGGGACGCGGAGGCGTGAGGCCGCTCGCGCTGGCGGAGATCGTCGGCCTCGCGGCCTACGAGCGCCTGCGCCCGGACTATCTGGAGCGCGCGCGGGCCATGAAGCGCCCGCGTCGCCTCGGAGTGGGCGACCGCGTGACGCTGCTCTTCGAGAACCGGGAGACCGTGCGCTTCCAGGTCCAGGAGATGCTGCGGGTGGAGCGCCTCGCCGAGCCGGCCGCGGTGCAGCACGAGCTCGACGTCTACAACGCGCTGGTGCCGGACCAGCACGAGCTCTCGGCCACGCTCTTCATCGAGATCACGGAGCTCGAACAGATCAAGGCCGAGCTCGACCGGCTGGTCGGGATCGACGCCCACGTGGCCCTGGTGCTGGGCGAGGGCGACGACGAGCGCGTCGTGCGCGCCCGCTTCGATCCGATGCAGATGGAGGAGGAGCGGATCTCGGCCGTCCAGTACATCCGCTTCTCGCTGGCCGAGGACGACGTGGCGGTGCTGGCCGATGTGGAGCAACGCGCACGGGTGCGGATCGATCATCCGAGCTACCGCCACGAAGCGGAGATCGGCCCCGAGCTACGGGCGACCCTGCTGGCCGACCTCCGGGCCGATCCGGCGCCGCTGCTGCATCCCGGCCCCGGCGAGGGCGTGCTGGCGGAGCCGGGCCGGGAGCAGATCCTCGCCACGCGCGGGCGCGCGCGGGCGCTTCGCCCGGCTCGCCCGCTGGCACCGGGCCATGTCGTGGTGGAGAGCCTGGAGCCGGCGCGCTTCCCGAGCGCGGACCCCGCGCTCCTCGCGGATTGCCTGGCGCTGCTCCAGGCCCAGGCCGGCGAGTGCGCCGCGCGCTTCGGCGGCTGCCGGGTGCTCCTCGATTGGATCGCCGAGGACGGGAGCGAGGCGCCGTTGCGCTGGCACGTCCTGCCGCGCAGCGGCGGCTCGCCGATCGCTCACTGACGGCTCACTGGATGCGGGTGCGACCGGCGAAGCCCTCGTCGTAGCCGTGGAAGAAGGCGAGCTCCTCCTCCGGCCAGTGCCAGCAGTAGTAGCCGCTCCCGTTGTCGAAATCGACCAGCCAGAGGCCCTTCACCTCGAGGCCGAGAGCCTCCATCTCGCGCGCCCAGCGTCCCACCACCTCCTGCACCCGGCGCTCGGCGCGCTCGCGCTCGGCGCTTCCCGCCACCGCGGCGTCGCGGCGCGCCATCCACTCGTCGGCCTGGCGCACCGCCTGCTCCGTCCGCCGGCGCACGTCGCCGAGGACGGCGCGCGCGCCCTGCAAGGTCCAGCTCCGCTTCGCCACGGCTTCCATGGGGCTCCGTTCGCGCGCGAGTATCGGAGAGCGGGCGGCCCCGCGCGAGGCCCGGGGCCCCGTGCGGCTTGACGGGATGCCGCGCCGCCGGTACCCCCGCCGCGATGTCCGACCGCTCCACCCTTCCGCTGGTGCTGGCCAGCG
The DNA here is from genome assembly GCA_033853555.1 of Myxococcota bacterium. Lineage (GTDB taxonomy): Bacteria > Myxococcota_A > UBA9160 > UBA9160 > UBA9160 > JAWOLJ01. The sequence continues at coordinate 10,521 of JAWOLJ010000166.1, read as the reverse complement.
CCTCGCCGCGACGGCGCGAGCTCCTGGCGCGCGCCGGCGTCGCGTTCGAGGTGCGACCCTCGGGCGTCGAGGAGATCCCGCGGCCGGGCGAGGCTCCACGGGCCCTGGCCGAGCGCCTCGCGCGCGAGAAGGCCCTCGACGTCGCACGCTCCCTCGGGCCGCGGCCTTCGCGCCTGGTGCTCGGCGCCGACACGATCGTGGTGCTGGAGGGCGACGTCCTCGGGAAGCCGCGGGACCCCGAGCATGCCGTCACGCTGCTGCGTCGCCTGGTTGGGCGCAGCCACCACGTGATCACCGCCGTGGCGCTGGTGGAGAGCGCGCAGCTGCACGTGCGGGCCGTCTCGGTGGAGAGTCGCGTGACGATGCGCGCGGCGGAGGAGCGGGAGGTGCGCGCCTACGTCGCCACCGGCGAGCCGCTCGACAAGGCCGGCGCCTACGCCGCGCAGGGAGAGGGTCGCCGCTTCGTGCTCGGGATCGAGGGCAGCGAGAGCAACGTGATCGGGCTCCCGGTGGAGGAAACGCTCGCGCTGCTGGCGGCGGCCCGGAGCCCCGCCTGAGCGCCGCGCCGCCCGTGGCCGAGCGCCTGTCCGCGCTCCGCGAGCGGATGGCCGCCGCGGCGCGCCGCGCCGGCCGCGACCCGGCGGGAGTGACCCTCATCGGTGTCACCAAGCGGGTGCCGGCCGGGCGCGTGGCCGAAGCCGTGCGGGCGGGGCTCACGGTCCTGGGCGAGAGCTACGTGCAGGAGGCGCGAGCCAAGACGGCGGCGGTGGCCGCGCTCCTCGGGCCGGGCGCGCCGCGGCCGAGCTGGCGGCTGGTCGGGCGGCTCCAGCGCAACAAGGCGCGCGAGGCGGTGGCGCTCTTCGACGCCGTGGAGACGGTGGATCGTGCGGACCTGGCCGACGAGCTCGAGCGGCGGGCGGCGGCCGCGGGACGCCGCCTCGAGATCCTGCTCCAGGTGAACCTCTCGGAGGAGCCGCAGAAGGGAGGCGTCTCCGCGCCGGAGCTCCCGGACCTCCTCGCGGTCTGCGCCGGGCTCTCGCACCTGGACGTGGCCGGGCTCATGACGGTGCCGGCGGCGAGCCCGGATCCGGAGGCCTCGCGCCCGGTCTTCGCGAGGCTGCGCGAACTCGCGGCGGAGCTGCGCCACGCCCCCGGTGGCGCGGGGCTGCGGGAGCTCTCGATGGGAATGTCGGCGGACTTCGAGGTGGCGATCGAAGAAGGGGCTACACTGCTTCGGGTCGGAACGGCGCTCTTCGGGCCGAGGGAGGGATAGCGTGTCGCACGCGCTCGACGGCAAGACGGTCGGCTTCCTGGGCGGGGGCGCCATGGCGGAGGCGCTGATCGGAGGCCTGCGGGGCCGCGGCTTCGCGGCCGGGAGCCTGCGGGTCGCGGATCCCGATCCCGCGCGGCGCGCGCTGCTGGAGGAGCGGCACGGCGCGCACGTCAGCGCCGAGAACGCCGAGGTGGTCGCGGCGGCCGATCTGGTGGTGATCGCCACCAAGCCCGGCGTGGTGTTGGGGGCGCTGGCGGATCTTCGCGCGCGCCGCGGCCTCGACGTGGCCCGACCGCTCTGGATCTCGATCGCCGCGGGCCTCCCGCTGGAGCGGCTCGAGGCGGCGCTCCCCGGGGCGCGGATCGTGCGCGCCATGCCGAACACCCCGGCCCTGGTCGGTGCCGGGGCCACGGCCTTCTGCGCCGGGGCGAGCGTCACGGCGCCGGAGCGCGCCGCCGCCCGCGCCCTCTTCGAATCGGTGGGAACCTGCTGGGAGGCGCCCTCCGAGGGCCTCCTCGACGCCGTCACCGGCCTCTCGGGGAGCGGCCCGGCCTACGTCTTCGTCTTCATGGAGGCGCTCGGGGACGCCGGCGTACGCATGGGGCTGCCGCGAGACGCCGCCTACCAGCTGGCGTTCCAGACCGTTCTCGGCTCCGCGAAGCTCGCCCTCGAGACCGGGCGGCATCCGGCGGTGCTGAAGGACCAGGTGACCTCTCCCGGCGGCACCACCATCGCCGGCCTCGAGCGACTGGAGGCCGGGGGCCTGCGGGCAGCGGTCCACGAGGCGGTCGCCGCTGCCACGCGCCGCGCCCGGGAGCTGGCCGGCGCCTAGTGCAAGCGAAGCGCGCAGCGAGGCGAGGCCGGGCGGAGGGCGCCAGCCCGGCGGCGCAGCCGCCGGTGCGCCCGGCTCGGGCGCGCGACGTCACTCAAGATTCCAGCGGGTTCCGTCGATCTCCTGCCGAGGAATGAAGAGCCGGGGGAGACCATGCGACTGACGGCGCTCGACATCCGGAACCACCGCTTCGAGACGCGCTGGCGCGGCTACGATCCCGGCGAGGTCGACACCTTCCTGCGCATGGCCTCCGAGGACTACGAGGCGGTGGTGCGCGAGGCCGAGGGCCTGCGCGAGAAGGTGCGGACCCTCGAGGCCCGGGTGGAGCAGCTCTCGGCCCAGGAGCAGACGCTGCGCGAGACCATCGTCACGGCCCAGGGCCTGGCCGAGGATCTGAAGCGCACGGCGGTCAAGGAGAGCGAGGTGCTGGTCGGCGAGGCCGAGGTCAAGGCGGAGAAGATCCTGGACGCCGCCCATCGCCGCGCCGCCAAGCTCGCCGAGGACATCCGCGAGATGAAGCAGCTTCGCACTCGGCTCGGCGCGGCCGTGCGCAGCACCATCGAGACCCACCTGGCGCTCCTGGAGGGCCTGGCCGGAGAGCTTCCCGAGGACCCGCTCCTGGACGGCAAGGTGACCTACCTCGCCCGCAACACGAAGGGCACGGGCTCCGGCGGCGCTTGACGATCCCTGGGGCCGGCCTCACCGTACAGCGCGCCGCGGAAGCCTGTACCTTCTGGATCCGGGTCACTCCGCGCGCCCGCCGCGAGGGGGTCGGCGGGCTGCAGGGGGACGCGCTGCGCGTGGCCGTCGGGGCGCCGCCGGTCGAGGGCGCGGCCAACGCGGCCTGCGTACGCGTCCTGGCCGAGGCGCTCGGGGTGCGGCGGGACACCGTCGAGCTGGACCCGGCGGCGCGCGGCCGTCGCAAGCGGGTGCGGGTGAGCGGCGACCCGGCGGCGCTCGAGGCGCGGCTGCGGCAGCTCGCGGCGGCGCCAGCGGGCGGATCGGGCCCGTGAGCCGAGCGGCCGGCGAGCGGAGCGAGCGGCCACTGGAGCGAGCCCTGAACGGAGCGGCCCCTCACCGGGAGCATCCACACCGAGCGGCAACGGAGCTTCGATGCCCACCTACGAGTACCGATGCGACAAGTGCGGATTCGAGTTCGAGCGCGAGCAGCGCATCACCGAGAAGCCGATCCGCACCTGCCCCAAGTGCAAGGCGCAGAAGGCGCGCCGCCTGATCTCGGCCACCTCCTTCGTGCTGAAGGGCGGCGGCTGGTACAAGGACCTCTACTCGAGCGCCGGCGCCAAGAAGAAGCCCGAGGGCTCCGAGGCGGCCCCGAGCTCCTCCGAATCCAAGGCCGAGAGCGCGGCCGAATCGAAGACGGACTCGAAGGCGGACTCGAAGCCGGACTCGAAGCCGAGCTCGAAGCCCGAGCCCAGGGCCGGCTCGAAGAAGTCCGGGAAGAAGGCCGCCTCCGCCTGACCCCAGCGAGATCGCGCAGCGCACCCGTTCGCTGGCGATATACTCGCGCCTCCATCCGTCGGAGGCCCGAGCATGTCCGCCGCCGCGCGCAACACCGTCGTGGTCGACGGGAAGGCGCTCTCGAGCACCATTCGCCAGGAGATCGCCGAGCAGGTGGCGGCGCGAGTGGCCGCTGGCCAGCGACCGCCCTGCCTCGCCGTGGTGCTGGTGGGCGACAGCCCGGCGAGCGCCTCCTACATCAAGGGCAAGCGCCGCGCGAGCGAGCGTGCCGGCATGCGATCCGTCGAGGTGGACCTGCCGGCGAGCGCGAGCGAGGCGGACGTGCTCGCTGCCGTGGAGCGGCTCAATCGCGATCCCGAGGTGGATGGCATCCTGGTGCAGCTTCCGCTCCCGCGCAGCGTGCGTCCGAACGTGATCGCCACCGCCATCGATCCCGCCAAGGACGTGGACGGGCTGCATCCGCTGAACGCCGGGCGCCTCCTGGCGGGCGAGCCCGCCCTCGCTCCCTGCACCCCGCTCGGAATCCTCGAGATCCTGGACCGCCACCGTGTCCCGCTGGAGGGCGCCCGGGCCGTGGTGCTCGGGCGGAGCCTGATCGTCGGAAAGCCGGTGGCGCTGCTCCTGCTCCAGCGCAACGCCACCGTCACCATGGCCCACTCGCGGACCCGCGACCTGCCGGAGCTCGTGCGCGAGGCCGACGTGCTGGTGGCGGCGGTGGGCAGCGCACGACTGGTGAAGGCGGACTGGATCCGTCCCGGCGCCGCGGTGATCGACGTCGGCGTGAACGAGGTCGGCGGGACGCTCGTGGGCGACGTCGACTTCGAGGGCGCGCTCGGGATCGCGGGCTTGATCACGCCGCCGCGCGGAGGCGTGGGCCCGATGACCATCACGATGCTGCTGCGCAACACGCTCGAGGCGTGCCGGGCACGGACCCACGCTTGAGCCTGCGTCGCACCCCCCTGGCCGAGACGCATCGCCGGCTCGGTGCCCGCATGGTCGAGTTCGCGGGCTTCGAGATGCCGGTGCAGTACCGCTCGATCCTCGAGGAGCACGCGGCGGTGCGCCAGCGAGCCGGTCTCTTCGACGTCTCCCACATGGGTCAGATCCATCTGCGCGGTCCCCACGCGGTGGCCGCGGCGGAGCGCCTGGTGAGCTGCCCGGTGGCGTCGCTGCGTCCCGGGCGGGTCCGCTACGGCCTGCTCTGCAACGAGCGCGGCGGCGTGGTGGACGACGTCACCGTGTATCGCCTCGCCGAGGACGCGCTCTTCTTCTGCGTCAACGCGGCCAACGTGGAGAAGGACGCGTGCTGGATCCTGGAGCACGCCGGCGGGGCGCGCGTCGAGGACCGGAGCGAGGCCACCGGTCTCCTGGCGCTGCAGGGCCCGGCCAGCCGGGGCGTGCTGGAGCGCGCCGGCGCCCCGCCGCTCGCTTCGCTCCCGCGCTTTCGCTTCGTCGAGGGCACGGTGGCCGGCCTCCCGGCCCTGCTCTCGCGCACGGGCTACACCGGCTCCGACGGCTTCGAGATCTACGTGGAGGCGGGCCGGGTCGTGGCGCTCTGGGAAGGCCTCCTCGCCGCGGGCGCTCCGCTCGGCCTCGTGCCGGCCGGTCTGGGGGCGCGGGATACGCTTCGCCTGGAAGCCGCCCTTCCCCTCTACGGCCACGAGCTCGACGACTCCACCACGCCGCTCGAAGCCGGGCTCGACCGCTTCGTGAAGCTCGACCAGGGCGGCTTCATCGGTGCGGAGGCGCTGGCCGCCGCTCGCGCGCGGGGACGCCAGCGCGCTCTCGTCGGCTTCGTGCTGGAGGATCGGGGTGTCGCGCGCGCGGGCCACGAGATCCTCGCGGCAGGCCAACGCATCGGGCACGTGACCTCCGGGGCGCCCTCTCCCACCCTCGGAAAGTCGATCGGCCTCGGCTACGTTCCGCCGGCGTTCGTCGAGCCCGGGAGCCGGCTCGAGATCGCGATCCGCGAGCGCGCCGTCCCCGCACGCGTGGTGGCGACACCCTTCGTGCGGGGGGCCTCCTGAGTCGCGGAGCACGGGCACGCAGCGCAGGAGGTACGTCGGTGGCGGAGTACGACATCCCGGAAGCCCTGCGGTACACGCACGAGGACGAGTGGGCGCGGCTGGAGGAGGATCGGGTGACGGTCGGCGTCACCGACTACGCCCAGCAGCAGCTCGGAGACGTGGTGTTCGTCGAGCTTCCGGCCGTGGGCGCGACGGTCGAGCGCGGCGAGCCGTTCGGAGTGATCGAGTCGGTGAAGGCGGTCTCCGATCTCTACGCCCCGGTCTCCGGCGAGGTGGTGGAGGTGAATGCGGAGCTGGCGAACCATCCGGAGATGGTGAACAGCGACCCCTATGGCGACGGCTGGATCATCACCGTCGCGGTCGAGTCGAGCGACGAGGTGGAAGGGCTGATGGACGCTGCGGCCTACCGCCGCCACGTGACCGAGCGCAGCGACTAGCGACGTCGTGCGCTTCATCCCCCACACCGACGAGGACGTCGCGACGATGCTCGAGGCGATCGGAGCGCCGTCGCTGGAGGCGCTCTTCGCCTGCGTCCCCGAGAAGCTGCGGCTGGATCGCCCGCTGGCTCTGCCCGCCGCGGCCAGCGAGCAGGAGGTCCTGGCCGAGCTCAGGGCGCTGGCCGAGCGCAATGCCCACGCCGGCTCCCACGCCTGGTTCCTGGGCGCGGGCACCTACGCGCACTTCGTTCCGAGCGCCATCGACGCGCTGGCCTCGCGGGCGGAGTTCGCCACCTCGTACACCCCGTACCAGCCCGAGGTGAGCCAGGGCACCCTCCAGGCGATCTTCGAGTGGCAGAGCATGATGTGCGCGCTCACCGGCCTCGAGGTGTCGAACGCCTCGCTCTACGACGGGGCGTCGGCCACCGCCGAGGCCGCGCTGATGGCGATGCGGCTCACCCGACGCTCGAAAGTGGTGCTCTCCGGTGGCGTCCATCCCCACACGCGCGAGGTGCTCCGCACCTATCTCGACGGCCTGGGTGGCGAGATCAGCACCGCTCCGCGCGGCGCCGACGGACGAACCGCGGGGCTGGTGGGCTGCGTGGACGACGCCACCGCCTGCGTGATCCTGCAGCAGCCGGCCTTCCTCGGCGCGATCGAGGACGTCGCCGCGGCGGCCCGGGCCGCGCGGGCGCATGGCGCGGTCCTGGTCGTGACGACCAGCGAGGCGCTCTCCCTGGCCTTCCTGCGCTCACCCGGAGCGCTCGGAGCCGACATCGCGTGCGGCGAGGCCCAGAGCTTCGGGGTGCCGATGTCCTTCGGCGGCCCGCACCTGGGCTTCCTGGCGGCGCGCGGGGCCCACGTGCGGCAGATGCCCGGACGCCTGGTGGGACAGACGGTGGATGCGCGCGGCCGACGCGGCTTCGTGTTGACGCTCTCCACCCGGGAGCAGCACATCCGGAGGGAGCGCGCGACCTCGAACATCTGCACCAACCAGGGTCTCTGCCTGCTGCGTGCCACCATCTATCTCGCCCTCCTCGGGCGGCGCGGGCTGCGCGAGCTCGCGCGCCTGAACCACGCCAAGGCGGAGTACGCGAAGTCCCTGGTGCGACGCACGCCGGGCCTCGCGCTCCCGCTGGCTGCGCCGACCTTCCACGAGTTCGTGGTGGGCGTCCCGGGACCGGCGGAGGCCGCGCTCGCGCGAGCCCTCGACGCGGGCCTGGTGGCCGGCCTCGATCTCGCGCCGCACGCCCCCGAGCTCGGCCCCGCGCTCCTGGTGTGCACCACCGAGCTGGCCCGGCGCGAGGACATCGACCGCCTGGTGCGGGTTCTCGCCGGGAGGAGCGCATGAGCGACCCGCGCGAGCGCGTGCAGGCGGTCGGGAACGCCACCACCAGCCTCGCCTTCGAGGAGGCGCTGCTCTTCGAGCGCAGCCGGCCCGGCCGCCGCGGCGCCGACCTCCCCGCCCCCGACGTTCCGGACGTGGATCCCGCCGCCTCGCTCCCCGCCGACTGGCTGCGCGACGATCTCGAGGGGCTCCCCGAGCTCTCGGAGCCGGAGGTGGTGCGCCACTTCACCCGGCTCTCCACCTGGAACTACGCCGTCGATCTCGGCCTCTACCCCCTCGGCTCGTGCACCATGAAGTACAACCCCAAGCTGAACGAGGCGGCGGCGCAGCTTCCAGGCTTCGCGCTCGGCCACCCCCTCCAGCCCGTCGCGCTCTCGCAGGGAATCCTCCAGCTCATGTACGAGCTCGAACGACACCTGGCCGAGATCAGCGGCATGGACCGCGTGACGCTCCAGCCCGCCGCCGGCGCGCAGGGCGAGCTCGCCGGCATCATGATGATCCGCGCCTACCACGAGCATCGCGGAGAGCGGCGCGACAAGATCCTGATCCCCGACAGCGCCCACGGCACGAACCCCGCGAGCGCCGCGCTGAACGGCTACCACACGATCCCCGTGCCGTCCGGACCGGATGGCCTGATCCATCCCGCCGCGGTCGCCGAGCGCATGACGCCCGATGTCGCCGGCCTCATGGTCACGAACCCGAACACCCTCGGCCTCTTCGAGGAGCACCTGGTGGAGATCGCGGAGATCGTCCACTCCCGAGGCGGTCTGGTGTATGGCGACGGCGCGAACCTGAACGCGCTCCTCGGCGTGGCGCGCCCCGGCGATCTCGGAATCGACGTCATGCACTTCAACCTGCACAAGACGTTCTCCACGCCTCACGGCGGCGGGGGTCCGGGAGCCGGACCCGTGGGGGTGAAGAACCTGCTGGCGCCGCACCTCCCGGTCCCGATGGTGCGCAAGCTCGAGGCGGCCGAGGGTCAGGGATTCGTGCTGGACTACGAATTTCCCCACTCGATCGGGCGTCTCCATGGAAACCTCGGGAACGTCGGCATGCTGGTGCGCGCGTTCGCCTACGTGCGTTCCCTCGGGCCCGACGGCCTGCGCCGCTGCGCGGAGATGGCGGTGCTGAACGCGAACTACGTGCGCGCGCGCCTGCGGCGCTCCTACGCCGTGCCCTACGACCGGCCGGTGATGCACGAGTGCGTGCTCTCCGACCGCTCCTTCGAGGGCGCCGGCGTCACGACCCTCGACGTCGCCAAGCGGCTGATCGACTACGGCTATCATCCTCCCACGGTGTACTTCCCGCTGATCGTGCCGGGCGCGCTCATGATCGAGCCCACGGAGAGCGAGAGCCTCGAGGGCCTCGATCGCTTCTGCGAAGCGCTGCTCGCCATCGCCGAGGAGGCGCGCGAGGATCCGGAGCACGTGAAGGGTGCTCCCCACTCGACGCGTCTCTCCCGGCTGGACGAGACCCGGGCGGCACGAAAGCCCGTCCTGCGATGGCAGCCCGATCCCGATCCCTCCTAGCCGCGGCGCTCTGCGCGCTCCTCGCCGGCGCCCCGGGCTGCGTCCAGAACGACGGCAGCACCTTCAACCCGCTGAAGAAGATGACCGAGATCACGCCCGACCAGGAGCGCGATACCGGTCTCAAGTTCGATCGCGAGCTGCAGAAGAAGGTCGAGTTCGTGGACGATCCGGTCGTGCTGACGGCGGTGAACGACCTGGGCCAGGACCTGGTGAAGCGGATCGAGCCGCAGCCCTTCATCTACCGCTTCCGGGTGATCAAGGACGACAGCCTGAACGCCTTCGCCATCCCCGGCGGCTTCGTCTACCTCCACAGCGCGACGGTGCTGCGGGCGGGCTCGCTGAACGAGCTGGCCGGGGTGCTCGCCCACGAGATCGGTCACGTGAAGGGCCACCACTTCCAGCGCATGCAGGAGAAGGCGGCCCTGCCGAGCCTGCTGGCGAGCCTCGCCGCGATCGGCGCGGCGGTGGCCACCCGCCAACCGGGGGCCGCGATCGCCGCCCAGGCGGTGAACGAGGCGATCCAGCTCAAGTTCAGCCGCGAGTTCGAGAACGAAGCCGACGAGCTCGGCACGATCTTCATGGCCCGTGCGGGCTACGACCCCCGCGGCATGTCGCGCTTCTTCGAGCGAATCGTGCTCGAGGAGGAGCAGAACCCGATCCAGATCCCGCCCTACCTCTACAGCCACCCCGAAGTGAAGGACCGGATCGCGACGGTGAACGCGGAGGCGGCGAGCCTGACGGTGCAGGGCGCGCCGCCGGTGGGGCTCGAGGACGAGCTCCGCGAGGCGCAGGCGCGACTCGCGTTGCTGCTGCAGAGCGGCCGCTCCAGCCTGGCCGAGACCGCTCCGCCCTTCGATCGCAACAAGACCGATCCGGCGCTGTCCGAGGCGGATCGGCTGGCCGACGCCGGCCATCCCGGAGCCGCGATCGAGCGCCTCGTGCAGGCGGAGGCCGAGGAGCCGAACGACCCGCGCGTGCCGTTCCGTCTGGGCGAGCTCTACGAATCCGGACACCGCCCGGCGGACGCGATCGCGGCCTGGCGGCGCACCTTGCGGCTCGACCCCAATCGCGGTCTCGTCTTCTACAAGATCGGGCTCGCCTACAAGGAGATCGGGGACCGACCCCAGGCGGTGTTCTATCTCGAGCAAGCGCTGCGCCGCTTCGGCGGGCGGAGCGAGCTCCAGAAGCGCGCCGAGGCCGAGATCGAGCGTCTGGACTTCCGCGTGATCGAGGCCGCCGGCCTCTCCGACGCCGCCAGCGGCGAGGAAGGCGGGCTCCTGCGGCAGGAGTTCCCGGCCAGCATCGCGGCGATCCAGTGGTGGGCCAAGCTCGGCGACCGCTTCGTCGATCGGGAGAAGCAGCTCCGCGTGCGCTGGATCGATCCGAGCGGTGCGGTGGTGCAGGAGGCTCCAGTGGAGCGCGTGCGCCGGCCCTACGTTGGCTCGCGGCTGGCGCTCGGCGATCGGCACGCTGCGGTTCCGGGGGTCTGGACCGTGGAGGCGGAGCTCGACCACGACGTCGTGGATCGGCGCAGCTTCCGCCTGACACCGGGGTCCTGACCCTCCACACGGGAGGTTCGGCCATGCACTTTCCTCG
>JAWOLJ010000165.1:0-15752 GCA_033853555.1 Myxococcota bacterium | reverse complement strand
GGCCATGCTGTGCCGGGTGCTGGGCGTCCCCCCAGCGGGTACTACGCGTGGCGCAAGCGCCCGGCGGCGGAACGAGCGCGGCAGGACAGCGCGCTCTTGCGTCGCATTCGCACGGTGCACGAGGCCTCCCGCGGTACCCATGGGGTGCCTCGTATCCATGGCGAGGCCTCTGCGGACCGAGCTCGTCCTCGAGGCTCTGAACGTGGCGGTTGCGCAGCGTCGGCCCAAGGCCGTGGTTCATCCCGGCGACCAGGGCTGCCCATACACCTCGATCGCCTTCGGCCCGCGCGCTCGCGAGGCGAAGGTCCGGCCCTCGATGGGAAAGGTCGGCGATGCCTACGACAATGCGATGGCGGAGAGCTCCTTCGCCTCGCTCGAGTGCGAGCTGCTGGATCGCCCCCGCTTCGCCACGCAGCATGAGGCACGCTTCGCGGTGCTCGATTGGATCGAGGCCGGATAAGACCCGCATCGGCGCCATTCGGCGCTCGGTTACCGGTCGCCGATCGAGTTCGAGCGCAGGCGGCACGAGACCCGGGAGAGCCCTGGCCTCGGAAGCCCGAACTGTCCACGGAATCGGGGTAACTCCAGGAGTAGTGCCTGCAGCAACATCAAGCGGGACATCGCTCTACCACTCCCTTCTCCAAGGTAGGCCCTTGCCTCGATCGGCCCTGGGAAGCCCAGCAGGTTCCAGCCGCGAATCATCGCGCAGCCTCAAGACGCATTCCTTACTCCGACGGGGAGTTGTCCGGGTCTGCCGGGACGAACGGACCCTCGCTACCCGGTTGGCCCGGGCCAGAGAATTCCCGGCTTCCCTCGACTTGTACCTCCTTCATCACCGGGTTTGCGTTCGCGAGAACCTGTGCCGATTAACGCTCCGTCCGAGCGTCACAGACGGGTAGGGAATTTGGGGACTTACGCGCTTACTCCTCGTGGAAATTCGCGGCGCTCGAGGCCCGAGTCCCACCACCGACTGCCGCTGCGGCGATCGACGGGCCGAGCGCGCACTTCACCGCCGCGCGGCAGAGGCTCCTCCGGTGACGCCAAGAACCTCGCCGGCGGCCTCAGTCGGGCCGGCCTGCGGCGGCGGTTCAGCGGCCGACGGACACTTCGTGCCGGGCCCCGATCGGCTCGAAAATTTGCGCCCATGGTGCACCGAAGTCCCGGGGGGACGGGCCCATCGTGACACCGACAGCTTCCTTGTGTCGGGTCAAATCCTAGGACCTGCAAATCATGCATCGAGCGAGCCGATCGCGGCGGGCGGCCCGCCCCGTCGGTGGGCCAGCTTTCTTAATGGTCCGCAAACCTGAACTTGGGTAATCTCTGGGGCGCTCCTAGGGGAAGGGGGGACATGCGCCGCAGTTCGACGAGTGCTTCCGGGTCGCCGCTCGCAGGACCTGGCACCTGAAGCCCGCCGAAATCCAGCGGAACCTCGATCGCTCCCTCGCTCACTTCAACCTGGAGCGCACCCATCAAGGTTGTCGCCTGCGGAGCAGACCTTCGCGCAGGCCTTGCGGGAAACTCTCGGAATGGGCGCACCGCCGCCCGGGGTGCCGCCCGCTTCGGAGATCGAGACGATTCAAGCCGCCGAAACGTCGGTCCGATAGGAGCCGAGTGTCGGGGAACTATGAGACGTGAACAATCTGGGAGCTGTCGATTGGAGACTGACTCATCCGACGACACCGCGCTCAGAGTTCCGATGGCCCATCGGTTCTCTCGACTCCTGATGCTCCGCTCGTCGATCGGAGTGCCTGGCCTGGATCGCGCGATGCTGGGATGGGCCAATTGAGGGTCCTGCTGGTCCACGTCCGCGACCCGCAGTTCTATGCGATTCCCGCCAGGCAGCGCGCGAAGAACGGCCGCCTCCAGGTGATGGGGTTCCCGCCGATCGGCATCATGGTGCTCTCCGCCGTGCTCAAGCGCGCCGGACACGAAGTCGTCCTGTTCGACCAGGCCGATCCCGAAACTCCCGACGAGGTGATCGTCGAGCAGATGAGGCGGCAGCGGCCGGACCTGGTGGGAATCAGCTTCCTCTCGACGACGAGCTACCCCTACGCCAAGATCCTCGCCCGCCGGCTCCGGGCGGCAGACGCCACGGTCAAGCTCGCCTTCGGGGGTGTCTTCGCCTCGCTCAACGCGGAGCACGTCAAGCGGCAGGTGCCGGAGGTCGACTTCGTCTGTCGCGGAGACGGCGAGCAGCTGATCCTCGACCTGCTGGAGCGCCTCGACGATCCGGAGACGGTGGCGGGCGTCACCTGGCAGGAGCGGGACGGCACCGTGCGCCACAACCCGGGCCGGCCGTTGGATCGCAACCTCGACCAGTGGCCCTTCCCCGATCGTGAGAGCCTGGCGATCGACTTCGTGGAGTCGATGCCGCTCGACGTGCCCGTGGTCCTCTCCCACGAGCGCTTCACGACCATGCAGACCTCTCGCGGCTGCCCGTGGCCCTGCGTGTTCTGTGACATCCCCGTCTTCAACGAGGGGAAGTGGCGCGCGCGCAGTCCGGCGCACGTCCTGGCGGAGCTGAAGCAGCTCGAGCGGGACGGCTACGGCTCGGTCTACTTCGTCGATGATCATTTCCTGCTGCAGCCGAAGCGCATCGAGGCTCTCTGCAAGGGGATCGAGGCCGAGCGGCTCGCGATCCAGTGGGGCTGCGAGGGACGGGTCGACTCGGTGTGCATGGGGCTCTTTCCGGCGATGGCCAAGGCGAACTGCCGGACGCTCATGTTCGGGATCGAGAGCGGCAGCCAGAAGATCCTCGATCGCCTGAAGAAGGGGCAGACGCTCGCGGAGACGGCGACCGCCGTCTCGCGCGCCAAGCAGGCGGGAATCGAGATCGTCCACGGCTTCTTCGTCGTCGGCAGCCCGGACGAGACGGAGCAGGACATGCGCGAGACCTTCCGCTTCGCCTCGCGGCTCCCGCTCGACACCTTCGCCTTCAATCGCCTCTGCGTCTACCGCGGAAGCCCGCTCTGGCATGAGTACGTGCAGCGTGGCCTCGTGAACGACGAGGCCGATTGGTATAAATACTTCAAGTGCTCGTCGATCGACCCGACCGTGCTCCCCGGGGAGATCATTCACCAGATCCGGGCACGAGAGCTGCGTCGCCTGATCCTCTACAAGCTCTTGCGTTACCCACGACAGACGCTGAAGCTGCTGCGTCGCCTCGCGCGCAACATGCGGGTACGCGACATCGCCTACCTGCTCGTGAAGCCGTTCCTGGGCGAGAGGCGAGGCCCGACGAAGGCGGAGGTTGTCTCGGTTGCCGTCGAGCACGGACGAGCGAAGAGTGCGGCCGCCGAGATGACCCATCTTCCGGACGCCGCTCTCATGGAGCTACTCGGCGCCCCTGCGGTGACCCCGGCAGTAAAGACGGCACCACCTGCAGCTTGAGGGCGCCGGGCCGGCTACGGCACGAATTCCCGTCGACGATCTCTGCGCTCTGCTGACCGGGTGCCGTCTACGAGAAGAGTGAGTGCGCCTTCACTTCTTCGGGTGTCGGATTTCTTCATTGGCTCCGAGCCGACTTCTCCGCCCAGGCGAGCTGCTGCGAGATGCCGCCTGCGTGCGAGGGTGGTGAACTGTCGCACTCGCCCGCCGTGCCGACGGCCCATCTGGTCTCACCCGCGATCAGCCGGTCCCGGCCCAGCCTGACGCCGGCTCCCGCGCCTTGGCCTCCAGGCATGGCACGCCGGGTGCAAGGGGCTCGTTTTGTATCTAGCTGCCGCGAGCGGAGGTGCAGAGAACGACGACGCCGGCCAAAGGGGGAGAGGGGACGGCCGGGCATAGGCAGGGACCAGGAGGCTGGTGGATCTCGTGCCGAGGGAATGCGGCGACGGAGCCAGCCATGTCGAAGGGGTCCAAGAACCGGTCGCCGAGCTGTCTCGCGGCGCCCTCGACCGGCTCGACGGACTCGTCACCGATCTACCACGCGAATGCGCTTGGTGCCGTGGTTGCGTGTCCGTACGGAGGGCGTGGGGACCCACCGCTGCGAGCCTTCGAGAGCGGTGAAGGACCGTTCCATGACGAAGACCCACTACCAACGGCTATCCGCACTCGATGCACACTTCTTCGATCTCGAGGACGAGGGCGTGCACATGCACGTCGCCGCGGTCCTAATCTGTAGTGCGAAGCCTCTGACGCTCGAGGATGGACGCCTCGACGTGGAGCGGCTCCGTGGCTTTTTTGACTCGCGGCTCGGCGGGATCCCACGCTATCGCCAGCGGCTGGCGCGGGTTCCCTTCGAGCGCCACCCGGTCTGGGTGGACGATCCGAGCTACAACATCCAGTACCACGTCCGCCACGTGAGCCTGCCGCGGCCGGGCGATGAGCGGCAGCTCAAACGGCTGATCGGCCTCCTGATGTCGCAGAAGCTCGATCACAGCAAGCCGTTGTGGGAGATATGGCTGATCGAAGGCCTCCACGGCGGTCGCTTCGCGATCCTCGTCCGCTCCCACCACTCCATGGTGGACGGAATCGCGGGAGTGAGCGTGCTCCGCGTGCTGCTACGACCCGAGCCCGACTCCTCCCTTCCGCTTGCGCGCCGCTGGCGAGCCCGACCCGCGCCCGGCCGCGTCCGCCTCGTGACCGATGAGCTCGTGCGCCGAGCGCGGGCACCGTTGGACCTGGCCAGCGCGGCTGGCCGCGCTCTCAAGAACCCCACCCGTGCGATCGAGGCCGCATGGGATGCGGCGCTCGGCGTGGGGGAGGCGCTGAGCGGGCTGCGTTCGGCCTCGCCCACGCCTCTCAATCCCCTGCATGTCGGTCCCCACCGGCGGATCGACTGGCTGCGCTTCGACCTCGAGGCGGTCAAGGAGGTGAAACGCCAGCTTGGGGGTACAGTGAACGATGTCGTGCTCGCCACGGTCACCGGTGCCATGCGGCAGTACCTCCAGGCCCATCACGTGGCGCTCAAGGGGTTGGACTTCCGCGCCATGTGCCCCGTCAGCATCCGTCGCTCTGAGGGCGGGGACGCGCTCGGGAACCGTGTCGTCATGCTGGTCGCGCAGCTCCCCGTGAGCGAGCGCGATCCTCTCCGGCGCCTCGAGCGGGTGATCTCGACCACCCGGCAGCTGAAGTCGTCTCGCGTGCCGCAAGGCTCCGAGCTGATCGAAGATCTCGCCGACTGGACCACGACCTCGATCGTGACCGAGACGATGCGCCTCGCGACCCGGCTGCGCACCTTCAATCTGATCGTGACGAACGTCCCGGGCCCACAGCTTCCTCTCTACCTGCTGGACGCTCCGGTACTCGCGGCCTTCCCGCTCGTGCCTCTCTACGAGAACCAAGCCTTGGGAATTGCCCTGCTGAGCTACGCCGGCGGGCTGTTCTGGGGTTTGTCGTCGGACTGGGATCGGATCGCAGATCTCCACGATGTCGCCCTGGGGCTCGCGGATGCGTTCGACGAGCTTCGAAAGGCAGCGAAGCTGCAGACCTCCGCGCGCTTGATCGACCCCACAGTGACCCCACAACGGAAACGGCCGGAAGCCCCACTTCGGTAACTTCCGGCCGTATCGGGGAAATCTGGCGCGCCCAGCATGACTCGAGCATGCGACCTTCGGCTGCGCAAGCTCTTTTGTCGATCGTCCGTCGACGTCCGCCTTCGACTCCACTCGTCTGCCGATCTCGCTGCACGATGGCGGTACTCGAGAGCGCGACGGAGACCCTGCGACGAGAGAGCCGGGTACGGGGCCGGGGGCTGGGTCTTGCGCCGTGTTGCATGCCGGGCTCGTTTGCGCGGCGAGTCCGACTGACCGTCGGTCCTCGTCATCCGGAGAACCGTGCGCGGTCGCGACCGGTTGGGCGACTAGGCGTCTGCCGCGGCGACGTTCTTCAGCACGAAGCGAACGAAGCGCGACTTCACCTGCTCCGACGCCAGGGCCCGCTCGCCCGCGGGCAGGTGCGTGATCGCCCGTACGGCACGATTCAGGAACGCTGCACCGCGGCTTTCGCCCTCGTCGAAGAGGAGATCGGCGAGGCGGCCGTGCTCGACCATCTGACGCACGACGCGCTCGAGGGTGTTTTCGGGCACATGGCTGGGCCGTGCCCGGCGCTCCATCCTGATCGCTCCCTGCTTGCAGGTCGTGGCGCAGACTCCGCAGCCGATGCAGCGCTCGGGATCGAAGCGGGGACGCAGGTCGTTCTTCCGCTTCCCTCCGATGCGCTCCGGCGCCATCGTGATGGCCCCGACCGGGCAGGCCCGCGAGCAACGCGAGCAGCCCTTGCAGTCGTCGGGGTGGTGGCGCGGCTCGAACCCGCTGGGGTTGACCGCCCGCAGGCCGAGATTGTTGATGGCCGAGAGCTGTTCGCAGCAGCAGGCGCAACAGTTGCATACGTACACCGGCTGGTTCTTTACGTTGTCGGCGATCTGGACCAGGCCGAGCTCGCGAGCACCCGTCACGATGGACAGGGCCTGCTCCTTGTCGATCCGACGGCCAAAGCCGCGTCGAATGACGAAGTCGGCCCCGCCGTTGAGCGAGAGACAGATCTCCTGGGGGACGTCGCATGCCTTGCCCAGATGAGACGCCTTGTGCCGGCAGTAGCAGTGGGAGACCGCGAGCTGGTCGGCCTCGCGGATGAGGCTGGTCGTACGCTCCCAGTCCAGCACCTCGGGAATGTCGGCGGCGAGCACGTCTTCATGCACCATCGCCCGCCCCACGACAGTGTCGTTGCCGAAGACCTCGCGCGCGAACGTATCATCGCCGTGCATGTAGGCGTCCATGGCCTTTGCGACGGCCAGCTTGTCGAACATGTCGTGGGCTCGCATCATCGAGAACTCGAAGAAGCCAACGACGGGCGGGGCCAGAAGGTACTTGGTCTCACCGCCGCGCGAGCTGACGAGGTCCATGACCAGGCCCTTGTCGCAGAGCGGCTCGAGCTTCGCCGCTAGCTCCTGCTCCGGCATCTGGAAGCGACGCGCCAGCTTGCCCAGCGACGTGGGCACCATCGGCATCCGAGACGCCAGCGCGGCCTCCTCGGGCGTGTACATCACCTCGAGCAGCTCACGCCAGCCTTCCAGCGCGCGCTCGTCCTCGGGCCTCGGCAAGGCGATCGCGTGGTGATCGAGACGCTCCATGAGCGCCCGATACTCGCGCTTGAGCTGGGTCATGTGCCCCACGCTGCAGCTCCTTCGATGAGACCATGCGAGCGTCGTGCCGACTCTCGGAGGTCGCTGACGCTGCGCTTCTCATCGTCGGTGAGCCTGCGCTCGTTCTGCCGAATCGGGTCGATCTCGGCGCCGGCGAGACCGAATGAGTCGCTCTGCCACGGCGCCATGGTCGGGAAACCGTGCTCGCGCATCGGCACGCCCCGGGATGTGCAAGGACGTTCAGCCGCACTCGCGAGCCGCTCGAAGGCTCACGTGCGGAGCATGGACCAACCCGCGCTGGGCGGTGCCCCGCCGATGTCCCGTCGAGCCGCCGAGTCGCAGCGGCCTGTGCGGCTGAGGTTCGCCGCCGCAGGCCGCGCCCACCCCTCTTCGCGCCGCGACGGCCACGAAAGAAGACGCCCCGGTAGCCAACCCACCGGGCCGTCTCTGGAAATCTGGCGCGCCCAGCATGACTCGAACATGCGACCTTCAGGTCCGCAACGGGGTCGAGCCCGCAGGAATTCCCGTGACACGTAGGGAAGTTGCGGACTTACGCCGTCACCGACCGAGGCAAATCGGGACATTTCGGGCCCGAGTCCCACCAGAGTCCCACCACCTAAGCAGCCGGAGATAACCGCCCGCCGCCGATCGGAACGGGTGAGTGCCGGGCGCCACGCCCGAGGCGAGACGCCATCGCTTGATCACTGCGGCAGCACGCACCCAAGGTCGCGGCCATCGGGGCGTTGCGCGTGGGTCCCGATCGCCATGACGTCCGTCTCTACTTCCGTCTGCATCCCAATGCCAACAATTGACGCGGAGCGAACCGTCGACTTCCTGCGCCAGCTCCTGGTCCAGCTTGACGTGCCCATGGTCCCGCGTCGAACGCGTCCGCGGAGCAACGCGTGCATCTCAAAGCGTGCGGGCGCCTACGCGGTTCGACGTCGCCGGCGAGCTCGCGCCACGCGCAGGCCGGCGAGCAGCACGATCGGCTCGAGTCCCAGGAGCCCGCAGCCCGCGGGCGCGTACGTGAACTGATCCGCTCCGGTCGGCAAGCTCGTTCCCCCCACGGTTTCCACCGTGATGTCGACCGTGTCCGCGGTCTCCGCCGGGGGGGCCTGAGCGGTGATCGACGAGTCGTCGTTCACGACGTACGCGGCAGGAGTGTCCCCGAAGTTCACGGCCGTTGCGTCGGAGAAGTTCGTGCCTGTGATCTCGACCGTGGTCCCGCCGCTCACCGGGCCGGAGCCTGGGCTGATGCCGGACACGACCGGGAGCGGGATGAAGTCGAACTGGTCGCTCGGGGTCAACGAACTGGTTCCTCCCGCTGTCGTCACCGTGACATCGACGGTCCCGCCGCCGGCCACGGGTGAGACGGCAGTAATCGAGGTATCGCTGTTGACGACGAAGCTCGCTGCGCCCGTCTGGCCGAAGCTCACGGCCGTGGCGGCAGTGAGCCCGGTGCCGACGATCGTGACGGTAGTGCCGCCGGACGCCGGGCCGAGCGTTGGCGACACGCTCAGGAACCTCGGTGCGGGGACGAATCCCGGTGCGAGCAGCAGGAAAGCGCTGTTGGACTGGTTGTAGAGCTGGTTCCCGTACGCATCCAACACCGAGAAAGCCGGATCGACCGTCGGGACCGTCGAGAGCACGGTGTAGGTGACCAGCGCTCCCGTGAGATCCCACGTTGCCTGGACCCACGCAGAGTAGGTCGTAGTGTGGTAACCGCCGCCGCGGCCGCTCCCCCCGCATGAGGTCGAGAGGTACACATCGCCGATGGGGAACCCGCTCGACGGGTCGAATCCGGTCGCGAACGCCCGCTCCTGGATGCCCCCACACGAATGCCCGAGAACGGAGAATGCGTCTGCCTGAGGCACGAGCAATGCCGTCGGCGACGCCGCAACGGCGGCATCGTTGACCAGTGCGCCAAGGAGCCCTGCCATGACGGCGGTTAGGAGGGGGCCGCGAACACCCATCAGCGTCTCCTTGGGCGTTCGCTCGCCCGTGTCGACGAACGAGGTCGAGCATATTCCGGTCGGCGAAGAGGGGTCAAGTCCGATTCTTTGACTACAAGGACCCCTTCGGCAGTCGCGGGAATCGGGCCTCGCGGTGCGCTGGCCGAGCGATGCTGGTCCCGAGCCCCCTTTTCAGGATCGAGCCGGTGCCGGAAACACAGGATCGTGCTCTCGTCCGGAATCCCATTGTCCCCAAGCGCCACCCGCGCGAAGCGCCGCGTCCGCTCGCCCTTCCGGCTCCAAGCCTCCGAAGCAAACGTCTGCTGCTCGCCCACGAGATCGCCCCCCGGCCTGCTCTACCATGGCGCGCAGCATCTGCAGGCCCTCCCTGGCTCATCGCGCAGTCTTCGACGCGATCGACGCTGATTGGTGATGAGGAGGCGAGGACAACGTTTCGTTTCTAGCTGCACCGAACGCCACTTGAAGATCGGCCCTTGAGAGCGCCGTCACCGCCGTGGCGCAGACCCACTGGAATGACGCGTGCACCGCCTTTCACGACTTGTTGACTCCATCTGCCGGACGAATACGGGATGTAGCTGCGGTTCGCCGGGAGCCGTCAACCGGCGGAGGCATCAGGATTCCTTGACTCATCGAGGCGGCAGTGGTTAGGCTCGCCGTTTCGGGCTGCAGGAGCGCCGCGATTGGACTTCCTGGAGGAAGGATTTGTGCGGGACCGCAAGCACTTGCAGTTCCTGTTGCCGGCCCTGATGGCTCTCGTGCTGTTGACGATTTCGGTCGATTCGGCGGCCGCGACAGCCTCGTCCCACCGGACCGTTGGCATGGCCGCGACCCCCGACGGGGGCGGCGACTGGCTGGTCGACGCGGGCGGCGACATCTTCGCCTTCGGGGATGCGCAGTTCTACGGCTCGACCGGGGGCGTCACCTTGGCCCGCCGAATCGTGGGGATGGTCGCGACCCCCGACGGCCGCGGCTACTGGCTCGTCGGCGCGGGCGGCGCCACCTTCGCGTTCGGCGATGCGGGATTCTGATGCGACACCGCCGGCGGTAAACACCGCACTCCTCGAACGCGGCCCACGGCGTCGTAGAACCCCCGGCAGCATGGGATCTTGGCCAGTTACGGGGATTGGCGGCCTGGCCAATCGAGGCAAATCGGGCCGAAGTCCCGCCGACGGTCCCCCCAGGTCCGCAGCGCGGCGGCCTCCGCCATGAGCGGCCGTTACACTATCGCCGCCTCCGCGCGTGAGAGCGTCGCAACCGCACTTGCGCGACCCGCCTTCTGACCGCACAGCACTCGAGCGCGCGCCACGCGAAGGGAGCGAAGTCGATGCGTGCACGCACCTCTCATGGGATCACGATCCTCGCAGTCGCGGCGCTTTCCACCACGTGCATGGCCTCCGTGTCCGATACGCGGGACCCTGCGACGGATCCGGCGGGGGCCAGCAGCGCGCTCCACCGGGTCGCCGCCAGTGACCTATGTGTCACGAACGGCGTCATCGCCTCACGCGCCGACGGAAGCCTGGTCATCGATTCGCCGAGTTCCCGCGCGGTCCTTCGCTTCGCGACCGCGCCGAGCGCGGAGATCCGATTTCGCTACGTCGGCCCGAGCGCGGAATCGAAGCCCCTCGCTTCGGGGGAGCTCCGGAGGCAGATCGGCCTCAAGCTCCGGGCGGAGGACAGCTGCAACCTGGTCTACATCATGTGGCACATCGAGCCCGACGCGAAGATCGCGGTGTTGGTGAAGCGCAATCCCGGATCGCATTCGCACGCGGAGTGTCACGCTCATGGCTACGTCACGATCCGGCCGCGCTCCCATGTCGAGATCCCTCCGATCCGACTGGGCGAATCGCACGCGCTGCGAGCGGACCTGCGTGGCGACGAGCTGACCGTCGCAGCCGACGGCCGGATCGTCTGGCAGGGCGCCCTGGTTCCGGCCGCGCGTGAGATCGAGGGCCCCGTCGGCCTCCGGACGGACAACGCACGCTTCGAGCTTCAGTACCTCGCGCCCGCCGCGGACCCGAGCATTCCGCCCACCGTCCACTCGGGGCGCTGCGTGCCCGTCCGTGGGGCTTGATGGGTCGCTGACGTACCTTTCGAGCGCGTCGCAGCATGCTCCATCGATGGGCCTCTGCCTCTCCTGCTCACTGCGAAGGCGCCAACGCCTAGGCGCCACACGATTGGCACACAGAGGACAGCGATCTGCGTAGCACTAGCCTGCACCTGTGGCGGCTCCCAGCTCCATCCGGCTCCGCTCTCGGAACCACGCTGGGTGGCGGACAGAGTCGCGCTGGATGCTGTCGCAAATCCCAAGAGGTAGGACAGACCCAGCCGCCGCCTCGGCGAGGCGGCTCGGCGTGGGCCCGAACCGCCGCCTCGTTCTGCCTCTTTGCTCCGGACGCTCTGGCTCCGGGCATCCCCCTACGCCGGGCTGTCCGGATGCGCGGCGCTGGGGGTGATCCTCGCGCTCGGCGGCGGCGCGCTGGCGGCCGCCGGAGCGATCGCCTCCCTCTTCACGGGCTGCACCATGCTCCTGTCCGCCGGGCGCCAGCTCATGCGTGGCGTCGCCGGATGCGCGTCCGTCCGCCATCTTCCGTCCCACATGAAGCTCCCGCGCAATCTGCACATCCCGCACCGGCAGATCCGGCACACGATCGCGACGAATCCGGTGCTCGAGAAGACCGCCGGGCTGGATTACGCGACGGCGCTCGCGCAGCTTGGTAGCTCTTCGAACGGGCTCTCTTCGGCGGAGGCGAGCGGACGGCTCCTCCGGTATGGCCCCAATTCGGTCGCAGAAGGCCCCCGCCACGCTCGCCTTCGCCTCTTCGTGCGCGCCTTGGTGAATCCCCTGGTAATCCTTCTCGTCGCGCTCGCGTCGATCTCGTTCGCCACGGGAGACATCCGCTCCGGCGTCGTGATCATCGCAATGATCATCCTCGGCGTCTCGCTCCGCTTCTACCAGGAGGCCCGGGCAGACGCTGCAGCGGAGAAGCTGCGCGCCATGATCCAGCTGACGGCCACCGTTCTGCGGGACGGAGAGCCGCGCGAGGAGCCTCTGGCCTCGATCGTTCCAGGAGACGTCGTCCTGCTCTCCGCGGGAGACATGATCCCGGCCGATCTGCGCATCCTCACCTGTCGAGATCTCTTCGTTAGCCAGGCGACCTTGACTGGTGAATCGCTCCCCGTCGAGAAGTCCGTGGACCTCGCGGGGAACGAGAGCCAGCCGCTCGACTTCCGTAACCTCTGCTTCCTCGGAACCTCCGTCGACAGCGGAAGCGCTACCGGGTTGGTCGTCGCGACCGGGCGCTCGACCTATCTCGGCTCGATCGCCACGTCCCTCGCCGCGGAGCCAGAACCCACGAGCTTCGATCGCGGCATCGCACGCTTCACCTGGCTAATGATCCGGTTCATCGCCGTTATGGTGCCGCTCGTGTTCGTGATCAACGGTTTCACCAAACACGACTGGAAGGAGGCCTTCTTCTTCGCCCTCGCCATTGCCGTTGGGCTCACCCCTGAGATGCTGCCGATGATCGTCTCGGTATGCCTGTCTCGTGGCGCCATGCTGATGTCGGCCAAGAGGGTGATCGTGAAGCGTCTCGACTCGATTCAGAACCTCGGAGCCATGGACATCCTCTGCACAGACAAGACCGGGACGCTCACGCGAGACCACGTCGTTCTGGAGCGACACTGCGACGTGGCGTGCAACGAGGACGACGGCGTCCTCGCGCTCGCCTATCTGAACAGCCACTTCCAGACGGGCCTCAAGAGCCTGCTGGACCGGGCCGTGCTCGAACACCGCGAGCTTCACCAGGACGTCGAGATCCCGAAGTGGAGCAAGGTGGACGAGATCCCGTTCGACTTCGCCCGCCGGATGATGTCGGTGGTCGTGCGAACCCCCGAGGGCATTCATCGGCTCATCGCCAAGGGAGCGCCTGAGGCGGTCATCGATCGCTGTACGCACTTCGAACTCGACGGCGAGGTCATGCCGCTTGAGGCGTTGCTGCTCGAGGATCTGCGGGAGGAGCACGAATCGCTCGCGCGGGAGGGGTTTCGCGTCCTCGCGCTCGCATATCGCAACTTCGGCAGCCGCGAGACGTTCTCCCGCGAGGACGAATCGCAGCTGATCCTCCGCGGATACATGGCATTCCTCGATCCGCCGAAGGAGACGGCCGCCCAGGCGCTGGCCGCGCTTGGCGCGCACGGGGTCGCGGTGAAGATCCTCACCGGAGACAACGAGGTCCTGAGCCGCAAGATCTGCCACGACGTGGGGCTTCGAACGGAGACGGTGCTCTTGGGCAAGGACGTCGAGCGGCTCTCGGACGCCGAGCTGGGCGAGGCGGCGGAGCGAGCGACGCTCTTCGCCCGCATGACCCCGGCGCACAAGCAGCGGGTGATCCATGCGCTCAAGGATCGGCGCCATGCGGTCGGCTTCCTCGGGGACGGCATCAACGATTCGCCGGCCCTTCGGGCGGCTGACGTCGGGATCTCGGTCGATACGGGCGTCGACATCGCCAAGGAAGCCGCCGACATCATCCTGCTCGAGAAAAGCCTGATGGTAGTGTCGGACGGTGTGATCGAGGGGCGTAAGGTCTTCTGCAACATCTTGAAGTATGTGCGGATGGGAGCCAGCTCGAACTTTGGAAACATGTTCAGCGTACTCGGTGTGAGCCTGTTCCTCCCGTTTCTACCGATGGCCCCGCTGCAGATCCTCACCAACAACCTGCTCTACGACTTCTCCCAAGTTCCGATTCCAACCGACCACGTCGACGCCGAACTCGTCGCGGTGCCGCGCCCGTGGTCGATGCACGAGATCACCCGCTTCATCCTGTTTATCGGGCCATGCAGCTCGATCTTCGACTACACGACCTATCTGATGATGCTCTTCGTGTTCAATTGTTGGGATCCCAGCCAAGCGTCGCTCTTCCAAACCGGTTGGTTCGTGGAGTCTCTGCTCACGCAGACCTTGATCATCCACGTGATCCGGACGAACCGCATTCCCTTCCTCCAGAGTCGCGCCAGTCCCGCGCTCATCGCCACGACGATTGGGATCATCGCCACGGGCATGTGGTTGCCATCGTCGTTCCTCGGGCCCGCGCTCGGCATGACCGCCCTCCCCGGTCTCTACTGGCCCCTGCTCGCACTCACCCTCTTCTCATACGTCGTGCTGACGCAGGGAGTGAAGCTCTGGCTCCTCCACCGCCGGTGGATCTAAGCTGGGATGGACGCTGCGGGTCTCATGCCCTCCCGGGACCCACATCCCCGAGAGGCGCCCTCCGAGGGCGCGGGCATCTTCTCGTCGAGCGGCTTCCGGTTCACTGGGGCCCCGCTAAGGGCGCATGCGCTATCACGTTTGGCTCGACGTCCTCGCCGAAGCTTTCAAATGCTCTAGCTCTGTATCAGAAGGGGCACTCGTTCGGCTACGTCGCGCCCTGCGCAGCCTATTACTTGGCGTCGGTGCTTGGAGTCGCGGCCCGCACCGTGTACTGCTTGGTCTCGGTGAAGACCTCCACTGGCTTCCAGCCCTGGATCTCTGAGAGGTGCGGCATCCCGGTCGTCATGGCGCCGGTCGGGTCGATCACCCACGGATCGTCCGGATCCTCGAACCAGAGTGTCACCATGTGATACTCGCCGTCACTCGGCCTCGTGACGATCGCGCGAAAGACTTCATCGTGGCGGAAGCCCTGGTCGAGCAGGAAGTAGTAGGCGAGCAACTCGAGCCCATCGCAATCGTCGCCGTTGCGGGCCAGCATCCCCTTGAGCGTGGCCCAGTGATCGACGGGGCCATCCGGAATGTAGTGCGAGCGGGATTCGCGCTGGACCCAGAGCGCCACGTTCCGAGCCATGGCTCGCCTCTGCTCGCGCTCGAAGGCAAGGAAGTCTCTGGCCACCGCTCTGGCGGACGACGCGGTGTCGGTCGATGCTCCTGCGCTGATTGCGCCCGCAGCCGGGGAGCTCCCGAGGCTTGGCAGCCCCCGCCCGTCTGCTCGCTCCGCATCCCTGTGGCCGGTCTGACTGTCGCTCGAGGGTGGCGCTTCTGCACCAGGCGCGTTGGGGCCGGAGGCAACTGCGATTTTTCCCGCCCCATCGAAGTTCCAGCCGAGGCAGAGCCCAAGGAGGGCTGGGGCGAGCCGTCTCCAGAGCGAGTCGATCTTCCGCATCAAGGGAACGGATCGGCCGCGCTGCGCGGCGCGTGTAGGGCCGCCTTCACGGCAGATCCTGGCCGTCTGCGGGCGCGGGGGCCTCGGCCGGCGAGCTGCAGACTCACGCGTGCGCAAGCAGCCGGCAGCGGGATCTTCGCGGGTGCACGCCGGGCTGGCCTGCGTCACCTGCAGGCGCTGGCGACGGATTCTGGATCGCGCCGGCATCGGCCAGTGGGCGCTCAAGGACCTGCCGGACAGCTTCGCCTCTCACCTCCTCACCGCGGGGTCCAGCTCGGCTACGTCTCGCCGGCTCTGGGCCACGCCGATGTCGCGGTGACGGCCCGCCACTACGCCCGCTGGGCGGGCGGCGATACGTATCGGGAGCCCCTGTCGCTCGAGTGGGGCGAGGTCCCGCCGGACCTGCTCTCCCGCCTCGCCCAGTCCCACCGGACTCCCACCACAAACGAAACGGCCGCCGGAAGCGATTCGCTAACCGACGGCCGTCACGAGGAAATCTGGCGCGCCCAGCATGACTCGAACATGCGACCTTCAGGTCCGCAA
>JAWOLJ010000164.1:0-7917 GCA_033853555.1 Myxococcota bacterium | reverse complement strand
TGGCTCGCGCGCCCGGCTCGGCGGCGGCCGGGCGCAGCCGCGCGCGATCCTAACACGAGGCGCGCGGGGTGCTGCCGCAGGCCCGGTCCGACGCGCAGGCCACGCGCTTCGCGGCGCGCCGGCCGCGCGCGCTGCGTGCACGCGCGAGGCGTGGCCGGATGTTCGCTCGCGTGTGCGACAGGAGCGGACGCAGGGTTCTCACGAGTGCGCGTCGATGCCCTCGCCGGCCACGGCGTTGGGACGGCCGGAATCGGTGGGGCTCCTCTGGCCCATGTGCGTCGGTCGATCGGAGCGCCCCGCCGCGGGGGACGAGCCTGCCTTGACTTTCGTCTTTTGTTCGCCTATCGTGAGTTGAGTTCGAGCCCCGCTCCCGGTCCCGAACGAGGAGCAGGCGATGGGGGCCGCCGCATTCGCTGGCCCGGGCGTCCGGGCGAGCCCGATCGGCGTGGAGCGGGCCGCTCGCACGAACGCTCGCACGAAGGCGGGCCGGGCGGGCGACACCGAGGCCTGTCTCACCGCGCTCGCGCGCGCCCACGCGCCGCTGCGCCGCGTGCTGGCGCGGCTCGCCGGGCGGCTGGTCGCGATCCGCGGCTGGGACCGGCTGGGATTCGTGCGGCTCTCCGACTTCGCGCGCGAGCGCCTCGGGCTCTCCGGTCGCCAGCTCCAGGATCTCGCGCACGTCGATGCGGCGCTGGCGCGGCTGCCCGGCGTGGAGGCGGCGTTTCTCGCCGGGACCCTCTCGTGGTCGAAGGCTCGGCTCGTCTGCCGGGTGGCGGAGCCCGGCGACGAAGCGCAGTGGGTGGCGTTCGCGGAGCGGGTGAGCGTGCGCGCGCTGGAGCGCGAGGTGCGGGCCGTGGACCGAGGCTCGCTCGAGGCGGGGGCCCTCGCGGGCGACGAGGACGGCGCGAGCGCGGAGCCGCGCGAGACGATCCATCTGCGTTGTGGCGGCGACGTGCACGGGAAGTGGTGGCGCGCCCAGCAGCTCGCGCGGCGCGTGGCGGGCGAGCGGCTCGGGCGCTGGGAGTGCATGGAAGCGGCCGTGGCGGAGCTGCTCTCGGCGCTGCCCGCGATCGCCGCCGGTGCAATCGTGGCCCCGCGCCCGATGAACGAGCCTGCTGCGGCCCCCGCACGCCTCCAGCCCGCCGCCCCGGCAAACGTGTGCGCGCACCGGGGGCCCGAGCCGGAGACCGTCCCACCCCGGCCGGGTCTGCCCGCCTTCCTGGAGCCGCTGGTCCAGGATCTCGAGGACGCCGATCCCTTCGAGCTCGACGCGCGCCTGCGTCGCGCGGTGGCGATCGAGCAGCGCCTCTGGAGCGAGGCGAGCGCGCTGCTCGCCCGCGCCTGGGCCGAGGGGCGCCACCGCGCGGCCGGCTTCCGGAGCTTCGAGAGCTGGGCCCGCGAGCGCTTCGGGCTCTCGCCGCGCAAGACCCGCGCGCTGCTTCGGCTGGAGCGGGCCGGGGATCTCTGCCCGGCCCTGCGGGAGGCCTACCGGGATGGAAGGCTCTCGTGGGTGCAGGCCCACGCGCTCGTCCCGCTGCTGGTGGCGGACGGGGCGGCGCCCGGACGCGCGTGGATGGAGAGCTGGATCGCCCACGCCGAGCGCGTCTCGGTGCGGCGCCTCCAGGACGACCTGGACCAGGCGCTCGCGCTCGGGAGGCTGCGTTCGCCGGAGGAGCCGGGCGAGCGGCAAACGTGTGCGCCGGCCATGGAGGCGGAAGCCCAGGTAGGCGGGGCGGGCGAGGCCCGCGAGCTCCATCGCTTCTTCTTCACGGCCCCGCGCGACGACGCGCGCTGGTTCCGGGCGCTCTTGTGCTCCCTGCGCCGGCGCCTGGAACGCACGACCGGAAGGCTCCCGAGCCCGGGAGAGGCCGTGGGCGCGATGCTCGATCACGCGATCGCCGCCTGGACCGCGCTGATCCCCCGGGACGCCCGCTGGCGGCGCGAGCACGCCGTGTTCGAGCGGGACGGCTGGCGCTGCACGGCGCCCGGCTGCTCGTCCTACCGGAACCTCCACGATCACCACGTGGTGTTCCGCTCGGCCCGGGGCTCGAACGCGCTCTCGAACCGCACCACGCTCTGCGCGGCGCACCACCTGCATGGCGTGCACGCGCGTGTCATGCGCTGCACCGGGAGCGCGCCCGATGGGCTCGTCTTCGAGCTCGGCCTGCGCGCGAATGCACCGCCCCTCGCGAGCTTCCGCTCCGGCGACGTACGGATCCCGCCGGCCCAGGTGCCGGCGTGCTAGGCCGTCATCTGCTCGAGCCGCGCGATCCGCTCGTCGAGCGGCGGGTGCGAGGCGAAGAGGCCGAGCAGGCCGCCGCCGCGGTTCGAGATGCGGAAGGCCGCGAAGGCCGGCGACGCGGTCTGCGGGGTCACGCTCTCGATGTCGCGCTTCAGCGCCGTGAGCGCGCGCACCATGCGGTCGCGGCCGGCCAGGCGCGCGCCACCAGCGTCGGCACGGAACTCACGCCAGCGCGAGAACGACGCCACCAC
Organism: Myxococcota bacterium; assembly: GCA_033853555.1. GTDB lineage: Bacteria > Myxococcota_A > UBA9160 > UBA9160 > UBA9160 > JAWOLJ01. Next base: position 5,424 of record JAWOLJ010000164.1, on the reverse strand, counting down.
GATCGAGCCCAGGATCATGAACACGATCTCGAGCGCCATCTGCACCGCGAAGTAGACCCCGAAGGAGATGTTCTCGTTGTCGTCGCGACGCATGCCCTGAGCGGCGGCGAAGGCGAGGGCCCGCGCCAGGAACATCACGAAGGCGTTCACCACGCCCTGGAGCAGCGTCATCGTCACCATGTCGCCGTTGGCCACGTGGGTGAGCTCGTGGCCGAGCACGCCCTCGACCTCGTCGCGCCCGAGCTTGCGCAGCAGGCCGGTCGAGACCGCCACCAGCGCGCGGTTGCGGGTCGGACCCGTGGCGAAGGCGTTGATGTCGTCGCTCTGGTAGACGCCCACCTGCGGCATCGGAAGGCCGGCCGAGCGGGCGAGCCGCTCCACGGTCTGGAGCAGCTCCTGCGCCAGCGGCTCGCGGGTCTGCGGGTCGATCACCTGGATCCGCATCGTGGCCTTGGCCATCACCCGCGAGAGCGCGAGCGAGATGAACGCGCCACCCATGCCCCAGACCAGGCAGAAGGCCATGAGCGACCCATAGTCGATCCCGCGTTGCGTCAGATAGGGCTGGACGCCGAGCACGCGGAGCAGGATCGAGATCGTGAAGATCACCGCCGCGTTCAGCAGCAGGAAGAGAAGGATTCGCTTCGCCACCCGAGAGTCCTCCGATCGTGTCCCTGCCCGAGCTTAGCTCGCCCCGGGCCTCACAGGTCCAGCCTCATAGGTCCAGTAAGGCTCGGACGTCGGAGAGGCGCTCGAGCTTCACGTCGCCCTCCAGGCGGAGGCCCACGAAGCGCACACCGGCGGCGGTGGCGGCCTCGCGGTCGAAGCGGGTGTCGCCCACCAGGATCGCCTCGCCCGCCGCCACGCCGAGGCGCTCGCAGGCGAGGAGGACCATGTCCGGCGCGGGCTTGGCACGCGGCACGTCGGTGCCACCGACCAGCACGTCGGGGCGGAGACCCGCGGCCCGCAGGATCTCGCCAGCGATCGAGGCCGGTGTGTTGGTGACGACCGCGCTGCGCAGGCCGGCGCGCCGAAGGGTCTCCAGGAGCGGCGCCGCGTCGGGATCCACCGTCAGCTCGCGGGCATGCTCGGCGAAGTGCGTGCGGTAGTGGGTCTCGATCTGCGCGACGTCGTGTCGCACGAAGAAGCTCTCCACGTCCGCCGCGAGGCCCTGCCCCCAGCCCGCATGGAAGGCCTCGCGCGAGACCGGCGGATAGCCGAGGTCCCGCGCGGTGGCGTTCACCAGGGCGAACCACGCTTCGTAGCTGTCGAGGAGCACACCGTCGAGATCGAAGAGGACACCGCGCAGCACGGCGCCTCTCTACCGCAGGCGGGCCGCACTGCAAGCCGCCGTGCGGCGCCCTCACGCTACTCTGCCTGCGAAAGGGGGAGACGGGTTGGCGCCCGATCGGCGACGAGCGCGCCGCGGCTCACGGGTTCCGACGGGTCGGCTCGAGCGGCTGGCACGCATCGGCGTGATGGCCGGCGAGTTCGCGCTCGGCGGGGCCGTCGAGCGGGTGCGTCGCGCCCTCGGCGGCGGCCACCCCGAGCTCGCGAGCGTCTTCCTCTCCACCGGCGCGGCGGAGGGCCTGGCGCGGCGCCTCTCGCGCATGCGTGGCGCCGCCATGAAGCTCGGTCAGCTCCTCTCGCTCGAGGGCGATCAGCTCCTGCCGGCCGAGTTCGCCGACGCGCTCGCGGTGCTGCGCGCCTCCGCCGACGCGATGCCCGCCTCCCAGGTGCGGCGCGTCCTCGGCCGCGAGTACGGCAAGGGCTGGGAGGCGCGCTTCCAGCGCTTCGACTTCGAGCCGGTGGCGGCGGCCTCCATCGGCCAGGTGCATCGCGCGCTCGCATCCGACGGCCGCGATCTCGCGCTCAAGATCCAGTATCCCGGCGTGGCCCACAGCATCGACGACGACGTCGACAATCTCGCCAGCCTGCTGCGGCTCGCGCGCGTGCTGCCCCTCGACCTCGACGTCGACGCGCTCGCCGCCGAGGCCAAGCGCCAGCTCCGCCGCGAGGCGGACTACCGCACGGAGGCGGCGAACCTGCGGCGCTACGCGGCGCTGGTGGCGGACGAGCCGGCGGTGCGTCTGCCCGGGGTGCACGAAGATCTCTCCACGACGCGGGTGCTGGCCCTCGACTTCGTGGAGGGAGAGCCCATCGATGCCTTGCGCGAGCGCAGCCAGGCCGAGCGCGACGCGCTCGGCTCGCTCCTTCACCGCCTGGTGCTGCGCGAGCTCTTCGAGTTCCACTTCATGCAGACCGACCCGAACTTCGCCAACTACCGGGTGGAGACGGGGAGCCGGCGCCTCGTGCTGCTCGACTTCGGAGCGGCCCAGGAGGTGCCGGCGGAGCTGGCCGATCGCTACGCACGGCTGTTCCGTGCGGCCCTCGCGCGCGACCGGGCCGAGCTCCTGGCCGCCTCGCTCGAGCTCGGCTTCGCGCACCCCGGCGATCCGCCGCACCGTGTGCAGGGGCTCCTCGATCTGATCCTACTGGTGTGCGAGCCGCTCCGACACCGTGGAACGTATGATTTCGGCCGCTCGGACCTGGCGATCCGCGCGCGCGACGCGGGCTTCGAGCTCGCCTTCGGGCGGGGCTTCCTGCGCCCGCCGCCGCCCGAGACCCTGTTCCTGCATCGGAAGCTCGCGGGGACCTTCTTCCTCTGCGCTCGGCTGGGCGCGCGAGTCGACGTGCGCGTGCTGCTCGAGCCCTGTCTGGCTCGGGCGGCGGCGGCCGGGGTGTGACGGCCGCGGACCCGATCACCCCGGAGGCGGAGCGGCTCGCGGTACGCACCAAGCTCGGCTTCGCCCTCGGCGATCACTCCCTGAACCTCGCGCTCTCCGCGCTCTCGCTCTTCTACCTGGTGTTCCTGACCGACGTCGCCGGTCTGCGTCCGGCGCTGGCCGCGGGCGTGCTGTTCGTGGGGCGGGTGGTGGACGCCTTCGCCGATCCGCTGATGGGCCGCGTGTCCGATCTCACGCGCACGCGCTGGGGACGGCGGCGCCCCTACTTCCTGCTCGGCGCCCTGCCCTTCGGCGCGAGCTTCGCCGTGCTCTGGCTGAGCCCGGACCTCGAGTCGCAGTCCGCGAAGTTCGCCTGGTTCGGCGCGCTCTACCTCGTCCACAGCCTGCTCTCGAGCGTGATCGGCGTGCCCTACGTCGCCGCCCAGCCCGAGATGACCCTCGACTACCAGGAGCGCAACAGTCTGGGCTCCTTCCGCGCCGCGGGGAGCGTGCTCGGCACGTTCGTGGTGGCGGCGAGCGTGCAGCCGCTGGTCGCCTCCCTCGGCGACGCGGCGCGCGGCTTCGCCGCCGCCGGCCTCCTGCTCGGGCTCTGGTGCGCGCTGCCCTGGCTCGTGGTCTTCCGCGTGACGCGCGAGCGACCGGAGTTCCAGCGGCCGCCCGCGCTCTCGCTGCGGGCCGGCGCGCGCGCGCTGGCGCGGCACGCCTCCTACCGAACGCTGGTCGCGCTCTACCTCTGCTCGCGCGTGGCGATGGACGTCGCCGGAGCGATCCTGGTCTTCTACTTCAAGTGGTGGATCGGTCGCCCCGACGACGTCTCCTGGGCGCTCGGGCTCCTGCTCGCCAGCAGCGTGCTCTCGCTCCCGGCCTGGCTCTGGCTCGGGCGTCGCGTCGAGAAGCGCACGCTCTTCGTGGCGGGCACCGGCTGGTGGCTGGCGCTCCAGGGGCTCTTCTTCCTGGCGGGCCCCGAGACGCCCCGCGGCGGGCTCCTCGCGCTCGCCGCGCTGATGGGCCTCGGCTACGCGATGGCCGACATGGTCCCCTGGTCCATGCTCGGTGAAGTGGTGGACGAGGACGAGCTCGTCACCGGCGAGCGACGCGAAGGGGTGTACGGCGGCGTCTTCACCTTCCTGCGCAAGCTCGCCGGCGCGAGCGCGGTCGGGCTCGTGGGCGTGGCCCTCGAGCTCGCGGGCTTCGTCCCGGCGGCGACCCGCCAGGGCCCGCAGGCGCTGCTCGCGATCCGGACCCTCACGGCCGTGGCCCCGGCCCTCTTCCTGGCGCTCGCGATCGCCCTCGCGCGGGGCTATGGCCTCGGCCGCCGCGAGCACCGCGCGATCCTGGAGCAGCTCCACGAGCGCGAGCGCCGCCGCGAGGCTCGCGCTCCTCAGCCCCCGTGATCGTGGTCCGGCGGGCGCGCGGCGAGCTCGCGCTCTCGCGTGTCGAGCTCCACCCCACCGCACAGGCCCTTGGAGGCCAGCAGATCCTCCAGCGCCGCGCGCCAGGCGACGTAGTAGCGGAAGGGCTCCCCGCCGACGGCGGCCTGCCGTTCGCAGCGCGCGATCTCCCGGATCAGGCGCCGGCGAAACTCCTCCCAATCGAAGCGCCCGTGGTCGTGGAGGGTCAGCGTGAGCCCGAAGAGCCTTCCTTCCCACGGCGCCTCGAAGACGAGCTCGCCATTGCGACGCGGGGGCGCGGCCGGGCCCGCGAGGTCGAGGGGCGCCTCGCTCGCGCTAGGCACAGCCCGGCTCTTCCGGAGCGCGCGCCCGCGCGACGCCGATCATGGCGTCGCGGCTCACCAGCCCGGCGAGGCGCTCCTCGCTCCAGCCCTCGGTCCCGGCGGGCCGCTCGGGCAGCACCAGGTAGCGAACCTCGGCGCTGCTGTCCCAGACCCGGATCTCCACGTCGGGCGCCAGCGCGAGTCCCATCTCGGCCAGCACCTGCCGCGGCTCGCGCACGATGCGCGATCGGTACGCCGGGTCCTTGTACCAGCCGGGAGGCAGGCCGAGCACGGGCCAGGGATAGCAGGAGCAGAGCGTACACACGACGACGTTGTGGACGTCGGGGGCGTTCTCCACCGCCACGATGTGCTCGCCCTGGGGCCCGCCGAACCCGAGCTCGGCGATGGCCGCCGTAGCGTCCGCGAGCAGGCGCTGCCGGTAGCCGGGATCGCTCCAGGCGCGGGCGACCACCTTCGCGCCGTTCAGCGGCCCCACGTCCTGCTCGTAGTGACGCAGGATCGCGTCGACGGCCTCGGAGCGGACCAGCCCCTTCTCGACCAGGAGGCTCTCCAGCGCCTCGGTGCGCAGGGCGTCAGCGTGCGCCATGGCCCCCTCCGGCCGCCGTGCCCACCGCGAGCGGCTCGAGGTAGCTCTCGAAGCAGTCCAGGTGCACGCAGGCGGCGGGGTCGGCCTCCTCCCCCCAGAGCTCGCGCGCGGAGAAGCGAACGGCGTAGACCGGCTCGGGGCGCTCGCCCCGGCCGTGGGCGTGGCGGTCGGGGAGCACCCAGGCGTCGGGCTGGACCCGCGCGATCGTGCCCCGTCTTCCCCGGGCGTAGCGGGGAAGGCGGGTGTGGCCGTGGGGATGGCCGTTCCGCGTGCGCACGGGCTCTCCCGGCGCGAAGCGGGGCGGCGCGCGACGGGGCCGCCGGGAGCCGAGCTCGGCGGGCGCGACCGGCCGCGACGCG
>JAWOLJ010000163.1:0-32937 GCA_033853555.1 Myxococcota bacterium | reverse complement strand
GTAGCGGGCCTCGTTGATGAAGTGGGCGGCGGGAATCTGGGTGTAGGTGGGATTGCCGCCCCAGATCAGGATCAGATCGGAGTAGCACAAGTCGTCAGCCGAGCTGGTGAAAAAGAGCTTGCCGCAGGTTACAGCCGCCGCCGGATGGTGGTCACCCAATTCGGCGTTGAGGTCCACGATCAGCGTGTCGAGCAACGCGTTCGTGCGGTTCAAGCCCATCATGAAGCAGCCGTTCGAGGCGCTGCCGCCGGAATCCCACACCACCGCCCCGGGGCCATCCGTTGTCAGGACCCCGATGATCTGATCGGCAATTTCGCCGAAGGCCTGCTCCCAGGAGATGCGCTGCCATTGACCGGCGCCGCGAGCCCCGACACGCTTGAGCGGATAGCGCACACGCGCAGCGTCGTACATGCGCTGGCTGTAGCACGCACCTTTCTGGCAGCCCCGCGGGTTGAAATCGGGAACCTCGGCATTGGTCCGCGGATACGTCGCGGCCTGCTCTTCGCGCCAGACGATGCCGTCTTTGACGTACACGTTCCAGTTGCAGCCGCGCTGGTACCAGCAGTTGACGTAGTGGGTGCCCTTGACGATGCGGTCCCAGGTCCACTGTCGGCGGTAGAGATCCTGCCAGCTCCGGTAGCCCGGCGCCTCCGACCTCTCGGCCGTGGCCGGCTGCGGCGCTGCGGCATGGGCCGCCGCCGGCGCCAGCCGCGCCAGCGAGAGCGCCAACGCCGCGCTGCCCGCGCCGCGCAGGAACTCGCGGCGCGAGAGCCCGGCGCGGCTGGGATCATGCGGCTCCATCCAGGAACCCCGGCAGGCGGTAGCGATCGAAGGGCCCGAGGAACAGGTACTCGTGCAGGCCGTAGCCCGTGCGCGCCCCGAGCTCGAAGCGTGCCACGTTGTCGCAGAGCCCCCAGAGCTTTGGCCGATCCGTCTCGGTGTCGAGCAGCACGCCCTGCACGACGAGCGCGCCCTGGTACATGCCGTGGCGCCAGTCGGGGTCGAAGCCGTAGCCCGTGCCGATCCCGACGAAGCACTCGACGAGGGGAGTCACGCGGATGTGGAGCGGTCCTCCGGGCGCCTGCGGAAACGAGAGCACCGATCGCTCTACGAAGCGCGTGCCGCTGCGGAAGACGTGCTCATGCTCCGGGCGGCCGAGGTGCTCCGGGGGACGCGCAGGGTCGTGCCACACGCGCACCCCTTCCTCCAGCACCCGCTCGCCGTCGTTCCGCTCGTGGCAGATGTAGAGGATCGAGAAGTCCTCGAACTGCATCGGCGCGTAGTTCCACATGCCGTCCATCTGTCCCTCGCCGCGGCGGATGCCCGGCGGCTCGGGCTCGCCCACCGGCCGCACGCCCCAGGAGCGATCCCGCACCCCCCACCAGCGGTCGGAGGTCACGCGGAAGCTCTCGTCGCCGACCCGCAGCGTCCCCTCCCAGCGCCCGGTCTGCACGAAGCGCATGGTGTCGAAGAGCGTGCGGCCGTACTTGCGAATGTGCTGGCGCGGCTCCTGGTAGGCGGGCATCGCGCCCTCCCAGCGCAGGTCGGCCTCGATCCCGTGCGGGTTCGCCTCCAGCACGAAGCGGAGCCGCCGCAGCCCCTCGATCACCTCCACCCGGAACGGCCCCACGCGGATGTCGGAGCGGTCGCCGAGCTCGCGCGAGGCCCGCACCACCCGGTGCTGCCGGCCACGGCGCACCACCATGAACGCGTCCTGCACCGCGAGGTTCGGGTATTGGCCCAGACCCATCACGGCGAAGAGCTCGTCGCTGCACGAGTGCAGCATGAAGTAGTAGCGATCGTAGAAGTTGCGGTCGCTGGTCCCGACGTGGCGGATGGTGTCGGCGATCTGGTGCAGGGGGAAGTCGTCCATCTTCGAGAGCACGGCGTCTCCTCGCTGGCTTCCCGCGGCCCCGCTCGCGCACGGTCACACCCGCTCCAGCTCCACCGCGATCCCGCGTGGCGCATGGTGGGGCCCTGCGTACAGGAAGCGATAGTGGAGCTGACCATACTCCGTCATATGTAGGGACTTCCACGGCGCGGCCACCGGCTCCTGGTTGCTGCGCCAGTCCTTGAAGGAGAACGGCTCCCAGGCGTGGTAGACGATCACCTGGCCCGGCTGGACCGATGGCGTGACCCGCGCGATCAGCTCGCAGCTCCCGACGTCGTTGCGCAGGCGCACCCGATCGCCGTCGCGGATCCCGCGAATCGCGGCGTCGCGCTCGCTGATCCAGACCGGCGGCTCGCCGCGCTGGAGCCGGAGCATCTGCGGGTGGTCGGCGAAGGTGGAGTGGATCGACCAGCGCTGGTGGCCGCCGGTGAGCCGCAGCGGATGGTCGCCGCCCGCCTTCGGCGGCTCCTTGTGGGTCGGGAGATCCTCCCTGGCCGCGAGATACCAGTCGTGGTCGATCAGGAACTGCATGCGGCCGGTCAGGGTCGGCCAGCACATCTTCTTCTGCACGAACCACTGCGACGAGTAGATCGAGTCGGTGGGCTCGTAGTCGCTGCAGATGTTGGTGTGGGTGCGGAAGGGACCGAGGCCCTGGATCGGAATGGCGCCCTTCGACACCGCCTCCTCCCAGGGGATGTTCCCGATCTCGGGCGAGCCGCGGGTGGCGGCCTCGTAGTAAGGGAGGTCGTCCTTCTCGGTGAAGCGTCCATTCTGGGTCCACTTCTCGTAGGTCTGCTTCAGGTCGCGCGGCTTGCTCTTCACGTCGAGCACGGGCGGCAGGTTTCGCGCCCGCGCGCGCTCCTGGATCCTCTTGGCGAGCAGCCCCGCCCACTCCCAGTCGTTCTTGGCCTCGCCGACCGGCGGGACGGCCTGGTCGCCCACCACGTAATAGGGCACGTAGCTCTGGGCGTACTTGATGCCGCGCCGCTCGTAATAGCCGGCCCCGGGCAGCACGATGTCCGACCAGGCGCAGGTGGTGGACATCTTGATGTTGAAGCCCACGATGAGGTCGAGCTTCGGCCACAGCTTCTCGCGGGCGAGCTGAGGCGCCGGCCAGCGACGCAGCGGGTTCACACGGGTGTGGATGTAGACGCGCGGAGTCTTCCCCGGTCGCGGATAGCTCGGGACCCACTCGTTCTGCAGGCACTGCTGCATGGCCTCGCGCATGGCGATCCCGGGATTCGGGTCGTGATAGGCGGGGTTGTCGACGATCTGGTCCAGGCCGCCGTGCTGGTACAGGAACATGAGCGCGGGCACGTTCATGTACATGTGCTCCGCCTCGTACTGGCGGAAGTAGCCGATCATCTCGCGGACGCTCGGCTGGTAGACCTTCAGCAGGGCCTTCTGCCACCAGCTCGGCTTCACCTCGGCCAGGATGTCCTCCACGCCGCTCATCATGTACCAGGCGCCGATGCGGAGCCCCGTGCCGCGGCGCCCCGTGTTCCCGGTGAGCGCGAGCAGCAGCAGGATCCCGCGCTGGAAGAGGTCGCTGTGGTGGTGCTTCATCATCCCCCAGGAGCCAAAGACGGAGACCGCCTTCGCCCGGGCCGTCTCGCGCGCGAGCTCGGCGATCGTCTCCGCGTCGACGCCGGTGATCGCAGCCGCGCGCTCCGGCGAGTGCTGCTCCAGGCGCTCGGCCAGCCGCGCGAAGACCGTGCGCACCGGCACCTTCCCGCCGTCCGCCAGCGACACCTCGAAGCGGCCATCCAGCTCCGGCTCGAGATCGCCGAGCGCGAGCGTCGTGGCGCGGCCCAGGCCCTGGCTGCCGGGAGACTCCACCGCCCGGCCCTGCTTGCGGTCCCAGAGGTAGAACACGTCGTCGTGGCCACCGGAGCGCAGGTCCGACTGCCGCAGGAACTTCCCGGTATCCTCGCGGACCAGGAGCGGGAGATCCGTCTGCTCCACCACGAAGTCGCGCTTGAAGAGCCCTTCCTTCACGATCACGTGGGCCATCCCGAGGGCGAGCGCGGCGTCGGTGCCCACCCTCGGGTTCACCCACTGGTCGCAGTGCATGGTCGAGGCGTTGTAGTCCGGCGCCACGCTCACGACCTTCGTGCCGTTGTAGCGGGCCTCCCACAGGAAGTGGGCGTCCGGGATCCGGGTATAGGAGGGATTCCCGAGCCACAGGAAGACCAGGTCCGAGTGGAAGTAGTCGTCGGACGAGCTGTCCACGTTGAAGAGGCCGAGCGTCAAGATCACGCCGAGCGGCATGTCGCCGACGCAGGCCCAGCCGTCGAGCTGCGTCGCGCCGAGCGCGCTCATCAGGTACATCTCGCTGGCCTCGGAGCCGTAGCCGGCGTTGGCGGTGCCGCTGTCGTAGACCACGCACTCGGGCCCGTCGGTGGCCGCCACCTCCACGATCTTATCGGCGATCTCGTCGAGGGCCTCGTCCCAGCTGATGCGCTTCCACTTGCCCTCGCCGCGCGCGCCGACCCGCCGCAGCGGGTGCTTCAGGCGCTGCACGCCGTACATCAGCTGGCTGAAGCAGACGCCCTTCTGGCAGCCGCGCGGGTTGAAGTCCGGCAGCGTCGCGCTGCGCGCCGCCATCACGGCGTTCTGCTCCTCGCGCAGCACGATCCCGTCCTTCACGAACAGATTGAACGGGCAGGCGGACGCGCAGTTGATGACGTGGTGAGCCCCCTTCACCACCTTGTCCCAGGTCCACTTCTGGCGGTACACGTCCTCCCAGGTCCGATAGTCGGGGAGCACCGCCGCGGGCAGCGCAGCCGCGCCGGGCAGCGCGGTCTTCTCGGGCTCGCGGCAGCGGAGCTGGACCAGCGAGAGCGCGAGGACGGCGCCCGTGCCCTGCAGGAACTGACGTCGCGAGAGTCCGGTATCCACTCTCCCCTCCCCGCTATAGAGTCGCCGGATCGCGCTGGAAGTCCGGGAAGATCTGCTCGGGCCAGCGATAGACGATGAGGGTCTCGAGGAGCTCCGAGCGCTCGCCGCGCCGGCGCTTCCCCATCTCGCTCTCGAGCAGCGCCAGCGCCTCGTCCACGCCCGGACCCAAGAGGCTGCGCAGGTACTCGATCGGAATCCGCGGCTTCGAGTGATCGGGCTTCCCGTCCGGGCCGATGCGCGGCGGCGCCAGCGGCGGCACGTAGTAGATGTTCGGATGGGTCCCGAACTCCGGGTGCAGCGGGAGCGCCACGCGCCACTGCTTCACCAGCTTGTGGATCGGGCCCTTCGGGTCGTCGAGATAGCCCACGAAGCGCAGCCGGCCCGGGCACTGGCGCGCGCAGGCCGGCGCCACTCCCTGCTCGATGCGCGGAAAGCAGAAGATGCACTTCTGGCTGATGCCGCGCACGTGATTGAAGTAGATCCGCTTGTAGGGGCAGGCCTCCATGCAGAAGCGGTAGCCCTTGCAGCTCTCCTCGTTGATCAGGACGATGCCGTCCTCCTCGCGCTTGTAGATCGCGCTGCGCGGACAGGCCTCGAGGCAGGCGGGATGCGTGCAGTGGTTGCAGATGCGCGGGAGATAGAAGTAGTAGCCGTTCGGATACTCGCCGGCGCCCTGGTCCTCGTCCCAGTTGGGCCCCCAGCTCGGCTCGCCGGCGGGCTTCAGATGGACGCGCTGCCCCTGCCCGCCCTGGAGCACCTCGTCGTGGTTGAACTCCCAGGCGTCGCCGAACTCCTCGCGCTTCGGGAGGCGCCCGCCCCGCGGCACGCCCTGCGCGTCGAAGCCGCCGCCCGAGCGCTCCCAGTCGCGTGGGGTGCCCCGACCCGGCATGGTGTTGACCACCGCCCACCACTCGTGGGCCATGCCTTCCTCCCGGGTCCACTGCGTCTTGCACGCCATGACGCAGGTCTGGCAGCCCAGGCACTTGTTCAGGTCGAAGACCATCGCGAGCTGGCGCTTCGGCTCGACGACCCGTCCCTCCACCAGCCTGCCCGTCTGGCTGCCCGCCATGTTCACTCCTGCCCCGCGCCGTCGGCGCCGCCCTCGAGCGTGACCTCGTGCCAGCTCGGCGAGAAGCTCTTGAGACCACCCCGCTCTCCGTTGCTGCCCTCCCAGACCGCGAACGCCACCTTCAAGGGCTCTCCGACACGGATCTGGATCGATTCGGCTTCCGCCGCCGTCACGCGGAGCGGGCGCGTGAGCACCAGCCGCCAGCGGCCCGTGCTCCATGCGGCGTTCGTGGCGATGACCTGCTCGTCCACCACGCGCGTCGTCCCGAGCCCTTGGGCCACGTTGCTGCGCCCATGCCCCGGCCGGTCGGCGCGCCAGTGCCAGGCCGCGACGGGCGCGTCGGGCGAGCCCATCGTGATGAGCGGAGCGTCGCCGCGCAGCGGGAAGAGGAGCGCGGCGCCGTCGGGGAAGACGTCGTCGTCGGCCGGCACGAGGTCGGCGCGAGGGTCCTCCCACTCGAGGAGAAAGGCGATCTCCTTCTGGTTGTGGAGCGCACGCACGCGCAGCCGGCGGACGCGGCCGTAGGCACGGTCCCTGGGCCCCTTGGAGAGATACAGCGAGGGCTGGAGCTCGAGCGGCGTCGGCGCGAGCTGGATCTCCTCCGACGCGGCGCCGCTCCAGACGGCGTGGTCCGGGTCGCCCAGCGCGGCGGCGTCGATCGAGACCTGCTTCGCCAGCACGTCCCTTCCCTCCTCGGTGTCGGCCCGGGCTCGGACGGACGGCGCGGGGCCCCTGACGCTTTTATGAGCCGCCCGCCACCGGGCGGTATATGGCCGCCGTCATATCGGGGGCGGCCGCGGTCGAGGCCTGTCGGCGGTCGTCGGGCCGGCCCCGAAGTCCGGCGAAACTGCGGCGAAGCCCGCGCCGCCGGGTGCGGCTCGACGGTTCGAGCAAGCTGCTACGTATCTGGCCGGACGCGCGGGGCCGGTGGCGCGAGGAAGGAGCGATCGACGATGACCCATCCCGGTCTCGGCGCGGGGCGGCTCGGCCCGCTCACCCTGCGAAACCGCATCATCAAGGCCGCGACCTTCGAGGGAATGACTCCGGGCGGCCTCGCCTCCGACCGGCTCGTCGAGTTCCATCGCGCCGTCGCCGCCGGCGGGATCGCGATGTCGACGATCGCCTACTGCTCGGTGTCGAGCGAGGGACGCACCTTTCGCGACCAGATCTGGCTGCGCGACGAGGCCGTGCCCGGGCTGCGGCGAGTCACCAACGCCGTGCACGCCGAGGGAGCGGCGGCGGCGGTGCAGCTCGGCCACGCGGGCTGGTTCGCGGACCCGAAGGCCTCGGGCGCCCGCACCCTGGGCCCGAGCCGCATGTTCAGCCCGCACGGGATGTGCTTCCCGAAGGCCATGACGGCGGAGGACGTCGCTCGCGTGACCGGCGAGTACGCGAGGGCCGCGCGCCTGGCGCTCGAGTGCGGGTTCGACGCGCTCGAGGTCCACGTGGGCCACGGCTATCTCTTGAGCCAGTTCCTGAGCCCCTACACCAATCGGAGGCGAGACGCCTGGGGCGGAAGCATCGAGAACCGAGCGCGCTTTCCACGGGAGGCCGTCCGTGCGGTGCGCGATGCGGTGGGAAGCCGGGTGGCCGTCTACGCCAAGCTGAACATGCACGACGGATTCCCGGGCGGCCTCACGCTCGCCGAGGCGATCGAGGTGGCGCGGCTCTTCGAGGCCGACGGCACCCTCGATGCCCTGGAGCTCACGGGAGGCTTCACCTCGCGCACGCCCATGTACCTCTTCCGAGGCGAGGCGCCGCGTCGCGAGCTCGCCGCGGTCCAGCCGAACGCCTTGCAGCGCCTCGGCACGCGTCTGGTGGGATCCTGGTTCCTGCGCGAGCACCCGTTCGAGGAGGCCTTCTTCCTGCCCTATGCCCGCCAGTTCCTGGACGCGGTGCGCACGCCCATCGTCCTCCTCGGCGGCGTGAATCGCCTGGCGACGGTGGACGCGGCGATCGGTGAGGGCTTCGCGCTGGTCGCCATGGGGCGCGCGCTGCTGCGGGAGCCCGACCTGGTCGCCCGCTTCCAGAAGGACGACCGGCACGAGCCGCGCTGCGTGCACTGCAATCTCTGCGTGCCCGAGTCCTATCGCGGCGGCACGCGCTGCGTCCTGGTCGCGACTGGGGCCTGAAGGGCCCCGCGCCGGAGCTCAGGCCAGGTCGAAGAGCAGGATCTCCGCCTCGTCGCCCGCCTCCAGGACGAGCCGCTCCTCCGCGGCGACGGCGGCGCCGTCTCCGGCGGCGAGCGGAACCCCGTTCAGGGAGAGCTTGCCCTTCACCATCTGGAGCCAGGCGTGCCGTCCGGCTCGCGGCTCGTGGGTCACGCGCGTGCCGGCGGGCAGCACCGCGCCCCAGACGCTCGCGTCCTGGTGCAGCCGCAGGGAGCCGTCTCGGCCGTCGGGAGCGGCCAGCAGCCGCAGCCGGCCGGTCCGCTCCGCCGGCGGGAACGTGCGCTGCTCGTAGCCCGGCGCGAGGCCGGGCCGATCGGGCACGATCCAGATCTGGAGGAAGTGCACGGGCTCGTCGCGCGAGGCGTTGAACTCGCTGTGCACGATGCCCGTCCCGGCGCTCATGCGCTGCACGTCACCCGGGCGGATCACTCCGGCGGAGCCGGTGCTGTCACGGTGCGCGAGCGCTCCCTCGACCACGTAGGTGAGGATCTCCATGTCTCGATGCGGATGCGAGCCGAAGCCCTCTCCGGGCTGCACCCGATCCTCGTTGATCACGCGGAGCGCGCGGAACCCCATGTGGGCGGGGTCGTGATAGTCGGCGAAGGAGAAGGTGTGTCGGCTCTCCAGCCAGCCGTGGCGGGCGAGACCGCGCTCTCCGCTCGGGCGTACGGTGATCATGGCTCTCCTCCTCGCGCTGAAGGCCGCCCGGAGCGCCCGCTCGGAGCCCGCAGCAACGAGGGACGAGGGGCCATCGGGCCTTTCCCTGAAGCTTCGCAGAGCGCAGCACGCCACGCACCGGTCTCCGTCAAGAGCCGAGCGGCGGCGGCCGATAGCCAGACGACGGAGGAGGAGGGCGATGGCCGAGCGGCCTTCCATCAAGGGCGTGCTGCTCCAGCTCGCCACCGAGACGCTCCAGCGCCTGATGGATCTCGGCCGCGTGCGGCGGGAGGAACTGGAGGCCCGGCTCGCGCCGGAAGACCTGGAGATCCTGGACCAGAAGATCGTGGCGGGTCTCTGGTACCCGGTCGCCACCCTGGGCCGCGTGCTCGAGATCACCCACCAGGGTCGCGGCGTCGACGGAAGCCCGGAGGCGGCGGTGGGAGTGGGAGTGGACGCCGCACGCCGGCTCTTCTCCTCCCAGATCTATCGCGACTACCTCGCCAGCGCCGAGACGCGGGGTCCGCGCAGCGCCGGCGTCGCCCTGGTGCGGCTCGCGCCGCTGCTCTGCAACTTCACGCGCTGGAGCTACGACCCGGGCGCGGCGGACTCCGATCGCTTCGTGGTCGGGGTGGAGAACGCGCGGGAGTTTCCGGACGTGCTGCGCTTCATCGCGCAGGGCTGCATCCAGTACCTGGCGGAGCGCGTGAACGAGTGCCCCGTACGTCTCACCAGCGAACGTCCCTCCCCCGACCGCATCGTGTACACCGGAGTGCGTAGAACGTAGCGCCCACCCGGCCCGGGTACGGCGGCCGGTCCGCGCCACGCGGCCGCGGCCCGCCCTCGTCCCGGGGCCGGGGAGCCCCGGAGCCTGCGGCGCCCCATTCCCTCCCGGGTAATTGAGACGCGGCCCTCTGCCACGCGATCCTGCCAGCACCGCCCCGCCGCCCGAGCCGGCGGGGATCCGGCGAAGGAGGCCGCAATGAGTGATCTCGTCGAGATCGTCGACCGCTACATCGACATGTGGAACGAGACCGATCCGGTGAAGCGCAGGATCCTGATCGGTAGGATCTGGTCCGAGCGCGCGAGCTACGTCGATCCGCTGATGGAGAGCGTGGGACAGGCCGCGATCGACGCCATGGTGACGGGAGTGCAGGAGCGCTTCCCCGGGCTCCGCTTCCGGCGTACCAGCGAGATCGACGTCCACCACGACCGCGTGCGCTTCGGCTGGGAGCTCGGGCCGGAGGGCGGCCCGCCGGTGGCGAAAGGCGTGGACTTCGGCGTGCTGGGCGCCGACCACCGCCTGGAGACGATCACCGGCTTCATCGATCCGGTGCCCGGGCTGGCGGCGTAGGGCGGTTCCGGGGGAGACGGGGCGCCGGCCCTGCCCGGGCGAGAGCCCGGGCGGGGCCCTCGCCCCCGCCGAGCGCGGTAGCGTTGCGCGTCGATGCTCTACGAGGCTCTCGCGAACGGGATCGTCGTGCTGCACCTCGGCTTCGTGGTCTTCGTCGGGGTGGGCGGGTTCCTGGCGCTGCGCTGGAGCTGGCTTCCCTGGCTCCATCTTCCCGCCGCGGTCTGGGGAGCCGCCAACGAGCTCTTCGGCTGGAGCTGTCCGCTCACTCCTCTGGAGAACCGGCTGCGCGAGGCCGCGGGCGGGACGTCCTACGCCGGCGGCTTCGTCGAGCACTACCTCCTGCCCGTTCTCTATCCGGGCCACCTCACGCGCGGGATCCAGATCGGTCTCGGCCTCGGGGTGCTCGCGATCAACGCGATCGCGTACGGCCTCCTGCTCGCCCGCGGACGGCGAACGCGTCGCCGCTAGCGGCGACGCCCGCGGCTACGCCACCCGCTCGATCTCCACGGCGACGCCGCGGGGCGCGTGCAGGGGGCCGGCCTGGAACACGCGATAGCGCAGGTGGCCATAGTCGCCGACCAGGTGCGTGGGCTTGCAGGGCGAAGCGATCACCTCCATCGGGCTCTTCCAGCCCGGGAACTGGAACGGCTCCCAGGCGTGGTACAGGATCGCCTCGCCGGGCTGCACGGCGTCGGCGACGCGCGCGCGCACCTGGAAGCCGCCCTGCTCGTTGTGCACGTGGACGAGGTCGTGATCACGGATGCCCCGGACGTGCGCGTCGGAGGGCGCCATCCACATCGACGGCTCGCCACGCTGCAAGCGCAGGAGCGCCGGGTGGTCGCGCCACTGGGCGTGGATGCTCCAGCGCGTATGGCCTCCGGTGAGGCGGATGGGATACCGCTGGCTCCCGCCGGGAAGCGGCTTCCAGCGCGGTAGCGCCTCGTCCGCCTCGAAGAACCAGGGATGGTCGATGTAGAACTGCTGGCGTCCGGTGAGGGTCGGCCAGGCCTGCTTCCCCTCCACGAACACGCGCGAGGGAGCGAGCGTGCCGCCGGGCTCGCGCTCGCTGCCGATGCCCTGGGTGGCGCCCCAATGCCCCGTACCCTGCAAGGGGATCGCGCCGCGCCGCCTGGCTTCCGCCCAGCTCGTGCGCGTGATGCTCGAGCCCTGGAGGATCCGGTCGAGGAGCGCCTCGTCGTCGGCGGGCCCATAGCGCCCGTTCTCGCTGAAGCGGTCGTAGAAGTTCGCGAGCGGCTCGCCGAGGCCGCGCTCCCGCGCGCGCTCCTGGAGCGCGCGGGCGAGCAGCGACATGATCTCCCACTCGCCCTTCGCCTCGCCGAGCGGCGCCACCGCGCGCTCGCCCACCACCGCGTAGGGCAGCATCGCGACGGAGTACTTGATGCCGTTCTTCTCGTAGTAGCCCGCCGCGGGAAGCAGGAGATCGGCCTTCAGGCCGGTGCTGGAGACGCGGGTGTCGATCGCCGCGATCATGCGAAGCTTCGGCCAGAGCGTCCGCTCGATCACCTGGGGCACGGGCCAGCGGCGCAGGGGGTTCACGCCGGAAGTCACGAGCACGCGGGGCGGCCGATCCGCCGGCGGCCGCGCTCGCAGCCATCCCTTCTCCAGGGCCTCCCGGATCGCCGCGCCGGGCGTGCGCCCGGCGGCCGGCCCCTGCGCGGCGGCCCGGTCCTGCGCCTCGCCGAGGCCGCCGTGCACCGCCAGGAAGAGGTGCGACGGCGTCCAGGTGAGTCGCTCGCGGGAGGCCTGAGCGATGGCGTTCTCCATCGCCCGCGGCGGCGGCGTGTAGAGGCGCAGCATCCACTTCTGCCACCACGGCGTGCCGGGCGTGGTGAGCTCGCTCCCGCCCTCGAACTCGAGCCAGGCGGCGAAGCGCACGCCCGAGCCCGCCTTGCCGTGCTGGCCGCGCAGCGCCGAGAGGAGGATCAGCGCGCGCTGGAGCAGGTCGGCGTGATGGGACTTGTTGGAGCCCCAGGAGGCGTAGATCAGGAAGCGCGGGCTGCGGGCCAGGAGGTCGGCCAGCCGCTCCTGCGTCTCGCGACCGACGCCGGTGATGCGCTCAACCTCGGCCGGATCGTACGTCGCGAGGCGCTCGCGCAGCCGCTCCATCACCGGCCGCGCGCTCACCGGCCCGTGCAGGGTCTCCGCCTCGAAGCGGCCCGCGAGCGCCGGCTCGAGCTCGCCGAGGGCGATCGACCCCCCGCGCTGGCCCATGCTGCCCGGGGCCTCGACCAGGTTACCCGTTCGCGTGTCGGCCACGTAGAAGACGTCGTCCCGTCCGCCCTGCACGCGGTCCGACTGGCGCAAGAAGCGGCCGTCGTCCTCGCGCACCAGGAAGGGCAGGTCCGTCTGCTCCCGCACGTACGGCCCGTCGATCGCATCGCGCTCGAGGAGCGCCCGCGCCAGGCCGAGGGCCAGCGCGGCGTCGCTCCCGACCCGCGGGTTCACCCAGAGCGAGGAGTGGATCGCGCTCGGCGAGTAGTCCGGGCTCACGCACACGACGCGGCTGCCGCGGTAGCGCGCCTCGTTCAGGAAGTGCGCGTCGGGGATGCGGGTGGTGGTGGGATTGCAGTGCCAGACCAGGATCGTGTCGGCGCGACACCAATCGTCGGAGCTCCCGTCCACGAAGGTGGTGCCCCAGGTCTGCACCGCGCCCATCGCGAGGTCGCCGGTGCCGCCGAAGCCGTCGAGCATCGTCGCACCGAGCATGCCGAAGAGCCGCATCTCGCCGGCCGTGCTCGGGCCCGAGTCCACGTGGGACGTGCCGTTGTCGTAGACCACGGTCTCGGGACCGCCCTCCTGCACGGCATCGAGGATCGTGTCGGCGAGGCGGACGAGCGCGGCCTCCCAGGAGATGCGCCGCCAGCGGCCCGAGCCGCGCGGGCCGACGCGCTCCAGCGGATGCTTCAGACGCCCCGGAGCCACCATCAGGTCCGAGTAGCACGCGCCCTTCTGGCAGCCGCGCGGCGCGAAGTCCGGGAGGCCGAGGTTCTCACGGGCGTAGACGTCCGCCTGCTCCTCGCGCCAGACCACGCCGTCCTTCACGTAGAGATCGAAGGCGCAGGCGCTGAAGCAGTTGGCGCGCAGGTGCGTGCCGCGCACTACGCGGTCCCAGCGCCAGGCCGCGCGGTACACGTCGCGGACACCGCCGTACTCCAGCGCCACGGGTGGCGCCGCCGTCACGGCGGGTGGTGTCGCAGGGCTCTCGGCGCAGGTCGCGAGCGTCAGGCGCCGGAGCGCCAGCAGCCCGCCGGTGGCTGCGCCCACGAAGAGCAGCTCGCGCCGAGTGAGGTTCGGCAGGACCCTCATGCCAGCGCGAGCTCCAGCAGCATGGCCGCCAGCACCGCCGCGAGCTGGAGCAGGGAGGCGCGGAAGACCGAGCGGTCCGCCGCCGGGGTCCCGCGCCGCATCGCAAGGCCGATGCGCGTCACGAAGAAGGCGCCCGCCACCAGGGCCGTGATGCCGTAGAGCGGGCCCAGCGCGCCCAAGAGCCAGGGCAGGAGCGTGACGGCCAGCAGCGCCAGCGCGAACGCCAGGCTCCAGCGCCGCGCCGAGCGCGCTCCCCGCACCGACGCAAGCGTCGGGAAGCCGGCGGCCGCGTACTCGTCGGCGCGATACAGGGTGATGGCCCAGACCGGGAGCGCGTCGCGTTCGCCGAGGGCCATCGCATGCCTCCAGCCGGGATCGAGGTCAACGGACGTCTACCTCCATTGCCGGAAGCCTCGTATGCGCGGCGTCATATCGAGAGGAGCCGATCCGCCTATGTTCGACCACGGGGCGGCGCCGGAGCCCGCCGGGGAGGCGTGCAGACTGAGGGACGGTCCCACCATCCTGTCGCGCACCGCGGAGTACGCTCTGCGAGCGGTGTCGCTCCTGGCGGCGCAGCCGCCGGACGCACCGCTGCGCGCGCGCGACCTCTCCCGCGAGACCGACATCCCCGCGCACTACCTGGCCAAGATCCTGCGCCGCCTGGTGGTGTCGGGGATCCTGGCCTCGCAGCGCGGCCAGGGCGGCGGCTTCGTCCTGGCCCGCCCACCGGAGAGCGTGCGCTTCCTCGACGTGCTCGCGGCGGTGGGGGCCGAGCCCGATCCCGAGCGCTGCGCCTTCGGCTGGGGGGCCTGCGACGCGACCGAGCCCTGCCCGCTCCACCTGGCGTGGGCGCCGATCGGTGAGGCCTTCTTGCAGTGGGCCGCTACGACGACGCTCGCAGCGGCGGTCGGACCGAAGGGTCGTCCGTGGCGCCGGCCGGCGGGCCCGCGCCGCCCGCATCTGCCGCCGCCGGCCTGAGGCCGGGCCGCATCAGCAGGGCCAGCAGCAGCGCGGCTCCGATCGCGACACCCCAGAGCGTCGCTGCCAGCGAGTAGCGACCCGTCGAGTCGAAGATGAGTCCCGTCGCGACCGGGCCCACCGCTCCCGCGAGGAGCGCGGCGAGCTGGAGCGCGCCGAAGCGGCGGCCGAAGCGATCGGAGCCCAGCGTCTCCAGGGCGAGGGCCGGAAGCGCCGCCACCTCGGTGCCGACGAAGAGCCCGTAGAGCAGCACGAAGGCCGCCAGCACCGCGAGCGTGGGCGCGAGCGCGAGGAGGCCGATCGCCAGGGTTCCGCAGGCGAGGGCCGCGCGGATCGCCGCCAGGGGCCCGAAGCGATCGGCGGCGAGGCCGCCGAGGAGCTTCCCCAGCGCCGAGAGCCCGAGCGCTGCGCCCAGGGTGGCGGCGGCGCGCCGCTCGGGCAGCCCCGCCGCCACCAGCAGCGGCACCAGGTGCAGCGCCAGCGCGAAGGTGGCGAGCCCGGGGAGGACCATCAGCCCGAGGAGCGGCGCGATGCGGCCCGAGCCCTGGGTGGCCACCTCCCGTCCGACGCCATTCGGTGACGGAGAGAGCAGGCGCGAGGCGCCGGCCAGCGGCCCCCGCGGCAGCCAGCCGAGGAGGAGCAACGGGATGCCAACCACCAGCAGCGCCACCGCCACGTAGGCGCCCCGCCAGCCCAGCCGCTCGATCGCGAGCTGCACGCCGGGCGCCATCACGAAGGCGCCCGCGCTCGAGCCGCTCGCGGCGATGCCGAGGGCCAGCGCCGTACGCTCGCGCACGTGGAAGGCGATCGCGACGGTCATCGGCAGGAGACCGCTCGCGGCGAATCCCGCGCCGAGGAGGACGTTCGCGGCCATGAAGTGCCAGGCCTCGCGCATGCTGACGGTGATCGCGTAGCCCCCGGCGAGGAGGAGGAGACCGATCCCCATCGGCGCGCGCACGCCGAAGCGGTCCACGGCGGCCCCGACCAGCGGCATCGAGAGCGCCGCCACCACCGCGCCGATGCTGACCGCGAGCGAGAGGGCCGAGCGCGACCAGCCGGTGTCCGGGCCGATCGCGTTCAGGAACACCCCAGCCGTATTGATTCCGCCGCCGATCAGCAGGAACGAGATCGCAAAGCCCGCCAGCACCAGCAGGACGGGCCGCGGGGTGGACGTCGCTTCCTCCATGGCTAGAGCGGCCAGAAGCCGATGGCCCGGCGCTCCACCTCGGCGCGCAGCTCGGCCCATACGCGGTCCTCGAGCGCGCGGGCCGCGGCGTCCGAGCGGCCCTCCAGGTGCTCGTGGAGCTCGACCAGCAGCCCGCGCAGGCGCGCGTTCTCCTGCTCCAGGAGCGAGATCCGCAGGCCGGGATCCCGCCCGCCTGCCGCCTGCTGCAGCCGTTCGCGCAGGGGAGCGTTCTCCACCGACGGCGCGGCCTCCGCGAACAGGCGGCGCAGCGCCTCGTGCTCCGCCACCCGCCGCTCGGCGGCGCGGTCCCATTCCTCCGCCGCCACCAGCAGGAGTCCCGCCACCACGGCTGCGTTCTTCTGCGTGTAGTCGTCGGCCAGGCGCGGCGCGAGCTCCGCGAGGAGGGTTCCCGCCAGACCCTGGAGCGTGCGCGGCAGCTCCGGCTTCATCCCCACCTCCCGAGGGCCTCGAGCGCGATCCGGTCCTGCGCGCCCTTGATCACCCAGCCGACCAGCGCCAGGGTGGGATCGCCGCTTCGCCCGTCGGCGTATTCGCGCGCGCTCGAGATCCAGATCGCGAGCGACTTCACGATGGCGAAGACCTCCCACCAGCGGATCGCGTCGGCGGGCGCGCTCAGACCGCTCGCCTGCTCCCAGATCGCGATCGCCTCCTCGCGCGGCAGGAGACGCCCCGCGAGCTTGCGGTCGGGCCAGGACCAGAGGGGGTTCAGCGACCAGCCGAGATCCTCCAGCGGATCGCCGAGGTGCCACATCTCCCAGTCGAGGATCGCGCGGATGCGGCCCGTGCCGTCGAACAGGAAGTTTCCGCTGCGGTAGTCGCCGTGCACCACGGCGATGCGACGCGCCGGCGGCGGCGGCTGGCGGCGCAGCCAGCGGATCGCCGCGCGCACCACGGGCTCGGGAGCGAGCGCGTCGGCGTCGATCACGGACTCCCAGCGCTCGAGCTCGCGCTCCCAGCAGGACGCGGGCTCCGGCAGCTCCGGTGCGAGGGCGAGGCCGAGCCGCTGCGGGTCGCTTCGCGCGATGGTGCCGAGGATCTCCCACTTGCTGCGCCCGATCCGCTCGCGGTGCTCGAGATAGGGCGGCTCGCCGAGGGCGCGCAGCGCCGACTCGCAGCCCTCCACCTGCTCCATCACGAAGAAGGGCCGCTCGAGCCAGCTCGCATCCTCCTCCAGCCAGAGCGGCTCGGGCACCGGCACCTCGCTGCCGTGGAAGGCCTGATAGGCGCGGAACTCGTGGGAGCGTTCGGTCTCGATCAGGCTCGCCGGCGGATCGCGCCGCAGGATCAGGCCGCGCTCGCGCTCGCGGCCTCCCTCGCGCCAGTGCAGGCGCAGGCGATAGGTCTCGCGCGAGGCACCGCCGTGGATGCGCTGCAGACCGCTCGCCCGCAGCTCGCGAGCCTGCGGCATCCGATGCGCCGAGTAGCGGGCGAAGCGCTCGGCCAGATCGTGCATCTCGTCTCCGGGCGCCGCCGGCGCCTGCTCCGAGCATGCGCCGTGCACATACGAGGCCGTATGCCCGCCGTCATACTGCGGTCGCGCCTCGCCTCCTAGCCTGCGGGTGCATCCAACCAGCGCGGCGAGGGTCCGGAGCTCCCTGCCGCCCTCGCGTCGGATCCGGAGGCAGCATGGCGCGAACCCGCGGGACCTGGGCCGAGGCGTACCGGAAGAAGTGGACCTGGGACAAGGTGACGTGGGGCAGCCACTCCGTGGACTGCTATCCGGGCGGGTGTCCCTGGCACGTGTACGTGCGCGACGGGAAGATCGTCCGCGAGGAGCAGTCGGGCTCGCTGCCGCAGATCGAGACCGGCGTGCCCGACATGAACCCGATGGGCTGCCAGAAGGGCGCCTGCTGGAGCCACTGCCACTACTCGCCGGATCGTGTGACTCAGCCGCTCAAGCGCGTCGGTCCGCGGGGCTCGGGCCGCTTCGAGCCGGTCTCCTGGGAGCAGGCGCTGGACGAGATCGCGGACGGCGTGCTGGACGCGATCCGCGAGCAGGGACCGGAGTCGGTGCTGACGCTGCTCACGCCCGAGCCGGGCGCCGCCCCGGCGCGGCTCTTCGCGCAGGCCCTCGGCACGCCCACCACCGACGGCAACGCCGAGTTCCAGGACTTCAGCCCGGGCTTCCACGCCACCTGGGGCCTCTTCAACCCCGTGTCCACCATGGACGACTGGTTCGGCGCCGAGCTCACGCTGATCTGGCACGCCAATCCCGTCTACACCAACATCCACTGGTATCACTACGTCGCCGAGTCCCGGTACAACGGCGGCGAGGTGGTCACGATCGCCCCCGACTACAGCCCTTCGGCGATCCACGCGGACTACCACCTGCCGGTGCGCATCGGCACCGACGCCGCTCTGGCGCTCTCCATGTGCAAGGTGATCGTCGACGCCGGGCTCCATCAGAAGCAGTTCGTGCAGGAGCAGACCGACCTTCCGCTGCTGGTGCGCAAGGACAGCGGCCGCTTCCTGCGCGGGACCGACGTCTCCGACGGCGAGCGCGAGGACCAGTTCTACTGGTGGGACACGCTCACCGGGACGCTGGCCCCGGCGCCTCGACACACGCTCGCGACGACGGGCGTCGACCCGGCCCTGGAGGGCAGCTACGCGGTGTTGCTGAAGGACGGCCGGCGCGTGGAGGTGGAGCCCGCCTTCGAGCGCCTGCGGCGCCACCTCGAGAACTACGACCCGGAGCGCGTGGCGTCGATCTGCGAGGTGCATCCGGACAACATCCGCACGCTCGCGCGCAAGGTCGCCACCCGGAAGACCAAGATCTTCATCGGCTGGAACTCCGGCAAGTACTATCACGGCGATCTGATGGAGCGCGCGATGGCGCTGCTCCTCGGCCTGACGGGCAACTGGGGCAAGAGGGGAACCGGAACGCGCTCGTGGGCCATCATGGGCCTCGATGGATCCGCGTTCGTGGCGCGCAAGGACGGGCCGGGTCAGGAGGCCGCGCAGCGTCTGATCGCCGGCATGATCGCCATGCGCCGCCTGCTGGCGGCGGGCGATCCCACGCTCACTCCGGAGATGATGCAGAACCGCGCCGCGGAGGTGGCGGCGGAGATCGGCGGGCAGGGCGCCGTGATGCCTCCCGCCTTCCTCTGGTACTACCAGTTCGGCTACAAGGAGCGCTGGGACGATCCCGAGAACCACGATCCCTCCTACAAGCGCAGCTTCGGCGAGTACCTGGAGGAGGCGGTCGAGAAGGGCTGGTGGGACGCGCGCTACTCCAAGGTGTACCGCGACACTGAGCCGCGGGTGCTGATCGAGGCCGGCGGCAACCTGCTGCGGCGGCAGCGCGGCGGGCGCAAGCTCCTGGTGGAGAAGCTGTGGCCCAAGCTCAAGACCATCGTCTCGATCGACTACCGCCTGACGACCACGGGCCTGTACTCGGACTACGTCCTCCCCGCGGCCCAGCACTACGAGAAGCTCGGCAACAGCATGCCCTCGGTGCACCACCTGAACTTCGTGCTCTGCGATCGGGCGGTGCCGCCGGCCGGCCAGGCGCTGCCCGACTACGAGATCGGCGTGCGGCTGGTGGAGGCGATCGAGCGGCGCGCCGCCGCGCGGGGCATGACGGAGTTCAAGGACTGCAAGGGCACCGTTCGCAGCCTCACCGGCCTCACGGCGCAGCTCACGCTGAACGGCGCCCTGCGCGACGAGGAGAAGCACTTCGACGAGATCGTGCGTGACAACGCGGTGTACGGCGTGCTCCCGAAGGGCACCACCCTCGACACCCTGCGCCAGAAGGGCTTCGCGCGCTTCAGCAACTGGGGGATGGTGGGCCACGGCATCTCCCAGGCCTCGACCATCCGGCCCGACGAGGTGCACACTCCGTTCCGCTGGCACGTCGAGGACAAGGTCCCCTACGACACGCTGGTGCGGCGCGCGCAGTTCTACATCGATCACGAGTGGTTCCTGGAGGCGGGCGAGGAGCTGCCGAGCCACAAGGAGCCGCCGCCGGCCGGCGGGCGCAATCGGCGCTTCCAGATGACCAGCGGGCACAACCGCTGGAGCATCCACTCCATGAACATGACGAACGACGTGATCTTGAACACGCATCGCGGCGAGCCGTTCGCGTTCATCAACGACCTCGAGGCGGCGCGGCTCGGCATCGCCAACGGCGACAAGATCCGGGTGACGAGCGACGTCGGGTCGATGCTGATCCAGGCCAAGCTGACGCCCGCCTGCCGGCCGGGCCAGCTGATCGTCTACAACGGCTTCGAGCCCTACATGCACGAGGGCTGGTGGAGCCAATCCGACGTGGAGCCCGGCCACGTGAAGCCGCTCGGCCTGGTCGGAAACTACGGACACCTGAGGTACCGGATCTTCTCCTGGCAGCCGATCCCGGCGGACCGTGCCGTGCGGGTGGACGTGGAGAAGGCCACCGAGAGGAGCGCACGCACATGACGACGAACCCCGCCTCGAAGCGACAGCTGGCCTGGGTCTTCGATCTGAACAAGTGCATCGGCTGCCAGACCTGCTCGGTGGCGTGCAAGGTGCTCTGGAGCGGCGAGGAGCCGGGCACCGATCAGCAGTGGTGGATGACGGTCAACACCCAGCCCGGACGCGGCACGCCGCGCGACTGGGAGTCGATGGGCGGCGGCTTCGACGCCCACGGGCGCCTGGCGCTCGGCAAGCTCCCGAGCGACGAGGAGGTGGGCGGCGGCTGGCGCTACAACTACGACCAGGTGCTGCGGGGCAACGGCGACGGCGCCCGTCACCATCTGCAGAAGATCGCGGGCTCGAAGAGCTGGGGCATGAACTGGGACGAGGACGAGGGCGGCGGCGAGTTCCCGAACGCCTACTTCTTCTACCTGCCGCGCCTGTGCAATCACTGCAGCCAGCCTTCGTGCGTGGAGGCGTGCCCGAACGGCGCGCTCTTCAAGCGCGAGGACGACGGGCTGGTGCTGCGCGACGAGGACAAGTGCCGCGGTGCGCAGATGTGCCGGCGCGCCTGCCCCTACAAGAAGATCTACTTCAACCGCATGCGCAACGTGAGCCAGCACTGCATCGGCTGCTTCCCCCGGATCGAGCAGGGGGTGGCGCCGGCCTGCGTGCGGCAGTGCCCCGGCCGTGCCGCCTTCATCGGCTTCCTCGACGACGAGAGCACGGCGGTGGGGCGGCTGGTCGGCCGATGGAAGGTGGCGCTGCCGCTCCATCCCGAGTTCGGAACCCACCCGAACGTGTACTACGTGCCGCCGCTCTCGCCCGCGCCGCTGCGCGAGGACGGGAGCTTCGACGAATCGGCGCCGCGCATCCCGCCGGCCTACCTGGAGTCGCTGTTCGGGCCGGCGGTGCACGGCGCCCTCGACGTCCTGCGAGCGGAGCTCGACAAGAAGCGCCGCGGGCTCGAGTCCGAGCTGATGGACACGCTGATCCTCTACCGCTGGAAGGACGCCCTGGGCCACCTGACGCGCGACCCGGCCGAGATCGTCTGGAACGAGTAGAGGCGGCGCCGAGCGGACGCGGCGGCCCCGCCGCGTCCGCTCCCGCCGGGCGCTGCCTCAGGCGGAGATCCGCTCCACCTCGACGCGCGTGTCGCGGTCGTTCTGGTTGGGCTCGTAGTGCGCATAGCTCCAGCGCAGATGTCCGTAGTCGCCGACCAGCTGCGTGGGCTTGAAGGGGCTCGGCGCCAGGTGCTGGTGGGTGGCGTGGCCGCGGAACTGGTAGGCCTCCCAGGCGTGGAAGATGTGCACCTGGCCGGGCCGGATCGAGCCGCACAGCTTCGCGCGGGCGACGAAGGCCGAGAGATCGTTGCGCACCCGCACCAGATCGTGGTCGGCGATGCCGCGCCGACGCGCATCCTCCAGGCTCAGGTAGACCAGCGGCTCGCCGCGCTGCAGCCGCAGCATCAGGCGATCGTCGCGCCACATGGCGTGGACGCTCCAGCGCGCATGTCCGCCGGTCAGCACCAGCGGATGGTCTCCGCCGGCGCGCGGCGGCTCCTTGTGGGTCGGAAGCTCCTCGCCGAGGCGCAGGAACCAGGGATGGTCGACGTAGAACTGCTGGCGCCCGGTGAGCGTCGGGTAGGGCCGCTTCTTCTCCACGAAGTCGCGTAGCGGGACCACCGGCTGGTCGAGCGCGTAGTCCGAGTAGATTCCCGCCGTCCCGCCCTCCGGCCCGAGGCTCCGGATGCGGACCGCGCCGCCGTCGCGACGCAGGTCCTCGAGGGTCACGCCCTTGGAGGCGCCCGAGACCTGGAGCACGAAGCGAAGCGCGGCCTCCTGCGAGTCCGGTCCGAAGCGCCCGTAGTCCGTGAAGCGATCGCCGAGGGAGGCCAGGTTACAGGGCTCGCCGTGGAAGCTCTGCGTGCTGGTGACTCCGCGGCGCCGCGCCTCGGCGGCGACCCGCTCGGCCAGCCGCGCGAAGATCTCCCATTCGGGCTTCGCCTCTCCGCGCGGCGCGGTGGCGCGGTCCCCGAGCGTGAGATACGGCACGAAGGCCGCGATGTACTTGATCCCGATCTTCTCGTACCAGCCCGCGGCCGGCAGCAGCAGGTCCGCCTGGCGCCCCGTCTCGCTCATGCGGAAGTTCACGTCGACGATGAGCCGCGCCCGGGCGAAGAGCGTGTCACGGATGCGGTCGCCCATCCGGCTGTGTCGCAGCACGTTGCCCATCAGCGACACGATCACGCGGGGCGGCTCGTCGCCGGGCTTCGGCGCCAGCGGGAACCAGGCCTTGGCGAGCGCCTCCTTCAGGTAGGGCGCCGCGCCCTCGGCCGCCGCGAGGTCCCCCTGCCCCGGCCCGAGCTCGCCCTCCGCGAGGCCTCCGTGCACGGCGTGGAAGATCGTGCTCGGCACGTACATCGCCTCGAAGCGCTCGCGCACCGCAGCCGGATCGAGCTTCGCCTTCGCCGCCAGCAGCGCCAGGTGCGCCAGGTCGAGGCGGTCCTGCATGGCCAGGAGCGCGAGACCGTCCAGCGCGATGAAGGCGCCGGAGCGCCAGCCACCGCCCGCGCGTCCCAGGTTCCCGGTGAGCGAGGCCAGCAGGATCTGCGAGCGTTGCACCAGGTCCGTGTGGTGGTTCTTGCACCCGCCCCATTGGGAGAGGATCAGCGCCGCGCGCGCGGCGGCGAAGTCGCGCGCGAAGCGCCGGATCGCCGCCGCGGAGACGCCGCAGACCCCCGCCGCCCGCTCGGGCGTGTGATCGCGGTCGAGGCGCTGGCGCAGGATCGAGAAGACGGTGCGTACGGGGATCCGCCGCGCATCGGGCGCGTCGACGCTCTTTCGTGTCTCAAGAGCGGGCCGCACGCCGCCGGGGAAGCGCAGCGTCGCCTCGCGAACGCCCTGGCTCCCCGGCGCCCAGGCCAGGGCATCGCGCGCCTCGTCCCACACCGCGAAGCGCGTCTCGCTCCCACCCGCCACCAGATCCGACTCGCGCAGGAAGCGGCCGTCGTCCTCGCGCACCAGGAACGGGAGATCCGTCTGCTCGCGCAGGTAGTCCGCGGCGTGCCGGCCCTCGCTGATCACCACCTGGCACGCGGCCAGCGCGAGCGCCGCGTCGCTGCCGGGCCGGATCGGCAGCCAGAGGTCGGCGTGCATGCTGCTCTGGTTGTAGTCCGGCGCGATGGCCGCGACGCGCGCGCCGCGGTAGCGCGCCTCGTTCAGGTAGTGGGCGTCGGGGATGCGCGTCGCGGAGGGATTGAAGGCCCACAGCACCAGGTAGTCCGAGCGGAACCAGTCGTCGGAGGAGCCGTCGGTGTGGGGCGTGCCGAGGGTGATGGTGCCTCCCACCGCGAGATCGCCGATCTGCGCCATGGAGTCGGTGATGGGGGCGCCGATCTGGCGGAAGAAGCGCAGCCCCGCGGCGGTGTTGGGGCCGTAGTCCACGTTCGGGCCGAGCTCGCAGAGCGCGCCCTCCCCTCCCCGGGTTGCCAGCGCGTCCACCAGCTCGCGGGCGATCGCGTCCAGCGCCTCGTCCCAGGAGATCCGCTTCCAGCGGCCGCCGCCACGGGCGCCCACCCGGCGCAGCGGATGCAGCAGGCGCGACGGCCCGAGCAGGAGCTCGCTGGCGCAGGCGCCCTTGTTGCAGCCGCGAGGATTGAAGTCCGGGAGCCCCGGCGAGGAGGCGACGTAGGCGGCGGCCTGCTCCTCGCGCCACACCACGCCCTCGCGCACGTAGAGGTTCCACGCGCAGGAGGAGACGCAGTTCACGTTGGTATGGGTGCCGCGGACGACGCGCTCCCAGCGCCAGCGCTTGCGGTAGATGTCACGCCAATCGGTGTAGGAAGGCGGCGGCGCCGAATCGGCTGGAACCGCCGCGGCGAAGCTCAGGCGACCGAGGCCCAGCACCAGCCCCGCCGCCGCTCCGCCGATCACGAACTCGCGTCGCGTGAGGCCGGCCACGCCTCCTCCCGCCCTTGCCGAGGGAGGCTAGGCGAGGCGGGACGTGCGGCGTATGACGGGGGTCATCACCCGGCGGGCTCCTCGCCCGCCAGGCGGCGCAGCGCCGGCGGGTCCAGGATCACGATGTGGTGCACCTCGCCTCGCACCAGCCCCTCGCGCTCGAAGCGGCGCATCACGCGGATCGCGGTCTCGACCGTGGTGCCGGCGGTCTCCGCCAGCTCGCGCCGCGTCACGCTGGCCTCGCCCGCGTGGGAGGCGCGGAGCAGGGCCTGGGCGAGGCGCACCTCCGCCGGCTCGTAGGCCACCGAGCGCAGCCGCACGTGGGCGCTCCGCAGGCGCCGCGCGATGATGGCGAGCACCTCGCGGGAGAGCCCGGGATCCTGCCGCACTAGCGCCAGCAGCGCGGTGCGCGAGAGGCGCCAGATGGCGCTGTCGATCGTGGTCTCGGCGCTGGCGGGATAGGCGGTGCCCTCGAGCGCCGCGACCGCGCCGAAGATCTCGCCGGGGCGGATCGTCTCCAGTGCGAGGACCCGTCCGTCCCCGCTCGTCTTCAGGATCCGAACCTCTCCGGAGCGCAAGGCCCACAGGAACTCGGCGGGCTGTCCCTCACGGAACAGCAGCTTGCGCCTGGGATAGCGGCGCTCGCGGAGCTGTTGCCGCACGAGCTGCAGCCGGTCCGGCGTGAGGGAGCGGAAGAACTCCACCTCCTCCAGCGCCACCTCGTGTTCCGGCTCCGGTTCCCCTTCCGTCGTCATCCCTGTCGTCGTCATCCCTGTCGCCGTGATGCCTTCCGCCGTCGTCCAGGCGTCCTATGCGCCGGATCATACCGGAGCCACCCCCAAGGCCCCCATGCTGTCGGGCGTGGGAACATCGCCTTCCAGCCGACCGCACGAGGGCGCGGCGCGAAGCGGCGCGCTGGGCCCGGAGGCGGTGTTTCGCGAGGCGCGCCGCGCGCTCCGCGAGGGAACCCTGGAGGAGGCACGCGAGGGGATCGACGGCCTGACGCGCGCCTTCGACGTGCACTTCGCGCTGGAGGAGCGGGTCTACTTCCCGGCGCTGGCGGTGCTGCGGCCGAAGCTCGCCGACTCGCTACGCGCCTTCGGCGAGGAGCACGAGCGCATGCGGACGCGGCTGGAGGAGCTCGCCCGCGGTGTCGGGAGGGGCGAGCGCGAGGCGCTGCTCGAGGCGCTGGAGGACCTGGTGGCGATCTTCCTGCGACACGAGGCCCGGGAGGAGGAGCTGCTGGTCGTGCTCGAGGGCGACGGCGGGCACTGACCGCGCGCGAGCGCCGCGCTCGCGGCGCGGCCGACGCGTCAGCGCGTCACCACGCCCTTCCAGCCACCCGAGATCAGTGACGCCACGTCCATCAGGATGCGCGGCAACGCGAGCCCGCCAGGCGACGCCAGGTAGCGCGGCTGCCAGATCGGCTCGAACTTCTCCTTGTACGCCCGGACGCCCTGGAAGTTGTAGAAGTGTTCGCCGTGCCGGAACAGGAACGCCCCGACGCGGTTCCAGAGCGGCGCGAGCGCGCGATCCTCGAGCCCGGAGAGCGGCGCCATCCCGAGATTGAACCAGGCGAAGCCACGCGCCTGGCCCCAGAGCAGGATCTCGGCGAAGAGGAAGTCCATCACGCCGGGCGGAGCCTCGGGGTGATAGCGCATGAGATCGCAGGAGAGCTCGCCGCCGGCGGCGCCGCGCCACAGGTTCGCGAAGGCGAGCACGCGTCCGTCGCGCTGCGCCAGCGCCAGGGGACAGCGGCGCAGGTACTCCGGCGAGAAGAAGCCCACCGAGAAGCGCTTCTCGCGGGTGCGCTTGCCGGCGAGCCAGGCGTCGGAGACCTCCGCCAGCCGCGAGAGCGTGGACTCCTGCTGCGGCGGCTCGAGCAGCACGAACTCCAGGCCCTCGCGCTGGCAGCGACGCTGCCCCTGGCGCAGCGAGCGACGCGCGCCACCGTCGAGGGAGAAGGAGTCGAGCGGGATGCGCGCCTCCTCTCCGAGCTTGAGGAGCGTGAGATCGAGGTCCAGGTAGAGCGGCAGGTTCTCTCGCGAGACCTCGTAGAAGACGGTCCAGCCGTCGTGCCGGTCCACCATCTCGTGGAAGCGCCACACCAGCTCGCTCCGCTCCTCGGCCGGCCCCACCGGATCGCCGAGCGCGACCCAGGACCGACCCGACGTCGAGTACATCAGGAAGGCGTCGCCGGAGTCGCTGAAGAGCAGGTCCTTGTCGGCGGCCAGCGCGAGCCAGCCGGCGGTGTCGGACCCCCGAGCCAGCACGCGCTGCGCCCGCTCGAGCTCCGCGGAGCCGGGGAGCGAGGGCTCGGGGCGAAGCGGCCGCAGCAGCCAGGCGAGGGCGAAGCCCGCCGCCGCCACCACCGCGCCCACGGTGGCGCGCAGCGAGCGCGGCGCGTCGCCGTGCAGGGCGAAGCGCCACCAGAGCTCGTTCGAGTACTCGAGGTGGCGGTAGGAGAAGAAGACCAGCCAGAGCGCGCCCTGCAACACCAGCAGGATGGCGAAGACCCAGCCCGGGCCGTAGGAGCCGCCGAGGAGCGACGCCTTGCGGTGGAAGTGGCGACGACAAGGAAGCAGCACCGCCAGCATCAATGCCAGGAATGCGGCCTCCTCGTAGTTGATGCCCTTCAAGAGCGAGGTCAGTACCCCGGCCCCGAGGAGGAGCGCCGAGAGCAGCCACGCGGCGTCGAGCCGGCGCTGCAGGCCCCGCGCCAGGAGCAGGAGGCCCACGCCCACCAGGCTCCCCAGGAAGTGGGAGACCTCGAGCACCGGGAGCGGCAGCAGGTGGGCCAGGAAGGCGATCCGCGCGGGCCTGGCCGGCGTTGCGCCCGAGAGCAGGAGCACCGCGCCACCGAGGAAGGTGGTGGCGGCGAGCACCGGCGCCACCAGGTCGGGCGCGAGCCGCGCCATCGCCCGCGCCACCACGCCCACCGCCTGCCGGCGCTCGGCGAGCTCGTGGGTCGCCAGCAGGAGGCCCGCGACACCGAGGGGGAGCATGTAGTAGAGGCAGCGATAGGCCAGGAGCACGCCCAGCACGGAGGCCGAGGGCACCGAGGCCGGAAGGAGCAGCAGCATCCCGGTCTCGAAGACGCCGAGCCCGCCGGGCACCTGGCTCGCGAGGCCCGCCACCTGCGCCAGCAGGAAGATGCCGAGGAAGAGCGGGAGGCCGAGGCCCGGTGTCGGCGGCAGCAGCACGTAGAGCACGCTTCCGGCCAGCAGCCAGTCGAGCGAGGCCACTGCGAGCTGACCGAGGGCGAGCGGGAGCGAGGGCAGCGCGAGCTCCCAGTCGCCGAGCCGCAGCGGCGTCCGACCCCGCAGGCTCGCCAGGAGGTACGCCGCCACCAGCCCGAGGAACAGGATCCCCACCGAACGCACGGAGACCGGGGGCAGGTGCAGCGAGGCGGGGATCGCCAGGGGCTCGGTCAGGAAGGCGAGCCCCCCCAGCGCGAGGAAGCCCAGCCAGAAGGTCAGCGCGGAGAAGGAGACGACCTTCGCGATGTCGACGGTCGAGAGGCCGAGGCTCGAGTAGATGCGGTAGCGCACGGCGCCGCCGCCCAGGATGCCGAGGAGCGACGGCCCGACGTTGTTGCTGAACGCGTAGCCCACGAAGGAGCCGAGGGCGATGCGGCGAAAGTGGAGCGGGCGGCGCAGGTAGCGGAACGCCAGCGCGTCGTAGCCCGCGAGCGCGGCATAGCTCGCCGCGGTCAGCAGCGCCGCCAGGCCCACGCGCGAGTGCGGGATGCCCGCGACGCCGCGCAGCACATCGGGCAGGCGCTGCGGCCCGAGCTGGCGATGCAAGATCCAGAGGGCCACCGCGAAGAGCGGGAGCCCGAGGAGCGGCGCCAGCCGTTCGAAGTGGATCCGCCTCATGGGTCAGACGAAAAACACCGCCGTTACGACTCCGAAGATCGGGACCAGGATCCCGCCCGAATAGAGCATGTAGCCGAAGAAGCTCGGCATGCGGACTCCCGACTCCTCGGCGATCGCCTTCACCATGAAGTTCGGGCCGTTCCCGATGTAGCTGTTGGCCCCCATGAAGACCGAGCCGCAGGAGACGGCGGCGAGGAGCGCCGGGTCGGCGCCTCCGTGCGCCAGGAAGGCCGCCAGGTAGCGCCCCTCGATCGGGACCCCGGCCAGCCCGGCCGCCGCCGAGGCGAAGGTCAGGTAGGTGGGGGCGTTGTCGAGGAAGCTCGAGAGCAGTCCCGAGGCCCAGAAGAAGTGCCAGGGGTGGTGCAGCCCGAGCTCCGCCCCGCGCGCGTTCAGGATCAGGAGCGCGGGCGCCATCGTGACGAAGATCCCGGCGAAGAGGATCGCCACCTCGATGATGGGCCCGAAGCCGAACCCGTTGCCCGTGCGCACCTCCGCCGGCGTGGTGACGTACGCCAGCACCGCCAGCAGCAGCATCGCCGCCTCCTGCACCCCCCAGGGCCAGGCGGCGCCCCCGCTCCCGATGCCCCGACCCGCGGCGAAGATCACCGCCACCAGAGCCAGGAGGTACGCGAAGTTGTGCCGGCCGGAGATGCGCAGCGGCTCGTGCCGGAGCACCTCCTCGAGCTGCGAGCCCGGTCGCTCCAGCTCCTCGCGGTGGAGGACCAGCTGATCCCACACGTTGAAGATCCCGAGCAGGATCCCGTTCACCAGCAGCCACTGCTTCCACAGCCCGAACGTCCACTCGAAGGGGACGCCGCGCAGGAAGCCCAGGAAGAGCGGCGGATCCCCCAGCGGCGTCAGCACGCCGCCGCAGTTCGAGACCACGAAGATGAAGAACACGAAGACGTGGGCCTTGCGGTGGCGCGACTGATTCGCGCGCAGCAGCGGTCGCACCAGCAGCATCGAGGCGCCCGTCGTGCCGATCACGTTCGCCAGCACCGCCCCGATGCCGAGGAAGACCGTGTTCAGGAGCGGGGTCCCCGAAAGGGAGCCCTCGAGCCGGATCCCACCGGTCACCACGAAGAGCGAGCCCAGGAGCAGGATGAACGAGAGGTAGTCGCGCCCCTGCTCGACCAGCACGTGGGCCCCGCGGTGGCCGAAGGCGCCGAGCAGGTAGAGGGCGAGGGGCAGCGCGAGGAGCGCCGCGATCAAGCCCTTGCTGCGGTTGTGCTCCCACCAGTGGGGGACCGCGAGCGGGAGGATCGCGATGCAGCCGAGCAGCCCGACGAAGGGAAGGATCGTCCAGAACGCCAGCTCGTGGCCCAGTTCCATCGCGTCGCGCTTCCTCGCGCCGGCCGGGGGAGGTCGGCGGCGCTGCATTCCTTCGGGCAGCCGGGCGCCCCCGCATCGGCCGGCGCCGACCGACCCGCGACCCGATGGCGCGGCTGCGGATGATGCGCCGGGCGGGGCCCTGCGCCAACCCCGCGTCGCGTCGTGCGCTAGCCTCCGGCGCGTGACGGCGAAGCTCCGCGTCTTCCTGGCCGCCCTGGTCCTGGCGCTGCCGCTCGATCAGCTCTCCAAGCTGTGGATCGCCTCCCACGCGCCCTACGGCGTCCCGCGCCCGGTGATCGAGGGCTTCTTCTACCTGACCTACGTGCGCAATCCTGGGGCCGCCTTCAGCCTCTTCGCCGGGGCGCCCGAAGCGTGGCGGGTCGGCGGCTTCATCGGACTCACCGTGGTGGCGATGGGGGCGATCCTGTCGTTCCTGCGCCGGCTGGAGCCGGGGGATCGCCTCTCGGCGGCGGCGCTCGGCCTGATCCTGGCGGGCGCGGTGGGGAACCTGATCGATCGCGTGCGCTTCAAGGAGGTGGTCGACTTCCTCGACTTCCGTCTGATCGGGGGCTACGTCTGGCCGACCTTCAACCTCGCGGACAGCTTCATCGTCGTGGGCACCGCCTTCCTGGTGCTGACGCTCTTCCTCCAGCCCTCGGAAGGCGAGGCGGCGAGGGGGAGCAAGCCCGCCTCCGCCAGCCCCGACGCCTGAGCCACGATCGCATGGGGCAGCCGCGATGACCTGGTGGCAGGCGATCGTCCTCGGTCTGGTGGAGGGCGTGACCGAGTATCTGCCGGTGAGCTCCACCGGGCACCTGATCCTGGCGGCGTGGCTCCTCGGCCTGCACGACCCCGCCCACGAATCGGCGCGGAAGGCCTTCGAGATCGTGATCCAGGGCGGCGCCATCCTGGCGGTGCTCGGGCTCTACAGCGCCCGCGTGGCCCAGATGCTGCGCGGGCTCGTGGGATCCGACACCAATGGGCGTCGGCTGCTCGTGAATCTGGTGGTGGCGTTCCTGCCCGCCGCTCTCACCGGACCGCTGCTCCACCACGCGATCGAAGCGCATCTCTTCCGCGTGGGCCCGGTGCTGGCGGCGTTGCTGCTGGGTGGGATCTGGATGATCGCGCTCGATCGATCGCAGGCGCGAGCGGGGCATGCCCCCCGCCTCGGGATCGACGAGCTGGACTGGCGCCGGGCGCTCGGGATCGGCCTCTTCCAGTGCGTGGCCATGTGGCCGGGCACCTCGCGCTCGATGATGACGATCGCCGGGGGCACGCTGCTCGGGCTACGGCCCCGGGAGGCGGCGGAGTTCTCCTTCCTGCTCGGCCTCCCGACCCTGGGCGGAGCCTGTGTCTACGAGCTGGCGAAGAACCTGCGCGAGGCCCACGCGAGCGGTGGCGCGAACCTCTTCCAGGAGCTCGGCCTGCTTCCGGTGATCCTCGGGATCGGGGTGGCGACGCTCTCGGCCGTGCTGGCGGTGCGCTGGCTGGTGGAGTTCCTGAACCGCCACGGGCTCGCGGCCTTCGGCTGGTACCGCATCGCCCTGACGCTCGGCCTGGGCGGGCTCGCGCTCGCGGGCTGGCTCACGATCGGCTGAGGCCGCGCCGCCTGACCGCCAGCGCCGCCTCGGCGGCGGCCAGCTCCTCCGGCGAATTCAGGTTGCGGAGCGCGAGGCCGTCGGGGTCCAGCCGGGCCACCTCGTCCGGCTCGATCGTCCGACACGGAAGCACGTCGAGGATGCCGTGGAGGGAGAGCCTTCCCTCGGCGAGCCGGCGCCGTGCCGCGGCGAGCGCCGGCTCGCGGCGATACAGCGCGCACAGGGGCTCCAGGCCGCGGGGCGAGCGCGGCAGCACCACGTCCGCCGGATCCCGGGCCAGCAGCGCCAGCAGGAGCGGCGGGCTCACCAGCGGCAGGTCGGTCGCCAGCACCAGCACACGCGGCGCCCGCGCCGCTCCCAGCGCGGTGGCAAGGCCGCGCAGCGCGCAGCTCGGGCCCGGCACGTCCGGCACCGCACGTCCCGGCGCGTCCGGCGGCGGCTCGCCCCCCACCAGCCAGACCTCCTCGCAGAGCGCGAACAGGGTGCGCGCGACGCGCGTGGCGAAGGCAACACCATCGAGCGTCAGGTGCGCCTTGTCGCGGCCCATGCGCCGCGAGGCGCCGCCGAGCAGCACGGCGCCCGCGACGTCGGCGAATCGCCCCTCCGCTGCGAGGGGGCTCAGAATCCCGGCTCCGCGGAGAGGAAGAACTCGTCGTCCAGCACCTGCACCACGGCCGTCTCGCCCTCGCGGAGCTCGCGGGCCTCGGCGGGGAAGACCAGGAGACCCTGGGCCAGGGACATCGAGCGCAGCACGCCGGAGCTCTGGCTCCCGGTGCTGCGCGCGATGGTGACGCCGTCGCAGCGCTCCAGTCGCACGCGCACGAAGTGCGCGCGCCCCGGCGCCTTGCGCAGGGTCTCGCCGAGGCGCGCGCGGAGCGTGGGTCGGAAGAGGGCGTGATGGCCGGCGAGCTTGCGCAGCGCGGGACGCACGAAGAGCTCGAAGGTCACCATGGCCGACACGGGGTTTCCGGGCAGGCCGAACACGAGGGGCCCGCCGCCCGGGAAGCGCGCGAAGACCAGCGGGTGGCCCGGGCGCATCTCGACGCCCCAGAACACGAGCTCCGCGCCGAGGCGCTCCAGGACCGGCCGCACGTAGTCACGGTCGCCCACCGAGACGCCGCCGGACGAGATCAGGACGTCGTCGCGAAGCCCGGCGCGCAGCTTCTCCTCGAGCGACTCCGGCGTGTCGCGCGCGATCCCGAGGTAGCGCGGCTCGGTCCCCGCGCGCAGGCAGAGCGCCGCCAGGCTGTAGGAGTTGCTGGAGACGATGCGCCCGCCGGCGACGTCGCCGTCCGGCTCCACCAGCTCGTCGCCGCCCGAGAGCAGCGCGGCCCGCGGACGCTGGCGAACCGACACGATCGTGCGTCCGATGGACGCCAGCAGCCCGAGCTCGGCCGGTCCGAGCACCCGACCCGCGGCCAGCACGCACTCCCCGGCCCGCAGGTCCTCGCCCGCCGACCGCACGTTCTCGCCCGGCCGCGGGGCGACCTCGACCCACACGCGCTCGCCCTCGCGGCGCGTGTCCTCCTGTCGCACGACGGTGTCGGCGTCGGGCGGCACGGGGGCGCCGGTGAAGATGCGCGCCGCCTCGCCCGGAGCCAGGCCGCGCAGCGCCGCGCCGCCGGCGGCCACCTCGAAGCCCACCCGCAGCGCGACGGGGCGCCCGGACGAGGCGGCGGCGAGCTCCGCGGCGCGCACGGCGTAGCCGTCCATCGCCGAGACGTCGTGGGGCGGCAGGGTCCGGCCGGAGACCACGTCCTCGCCGAGGACCCGTCCCAGGGCCTCGCCGGTGGCAAGCGTCTCGAGCCCGAGACGGGGGGTCGCGGTGAGCACCAGATCCCGCGCCTCGGCCACCGAGATCCCGGTCTTCATGGCCGTCCTCCCCGGGGGCCGAATCTAGTGCAAGCGCAACGCTCGGCGAGCCAACGGCGCGCGGCGCTCGCAGGGGTCCGGCTCGACGGCCTCGGACGCCACGGCTAAGGTGCCCAAATCTTGGGCGATTGTATACTTGACAAACCACACGGACATGCCTAGAAAGAAGGCACAGCCTAGCGGTTCCAGCGGGGACCGCAGGTTGTTGGCAGGCGCGGAGCTCTTTTGGCTAGCGGATGATGGTCGCCGTAAGCGGTCGCCGAGGTTCCGGCTCGTTCTCGTCCTCAACGAACCTGCTCCGCGGATGGGTATATGAATCTCGGTACTGCAGGATCATGGCGAGCTGGCTGG
>JAWOLJ010000162.1:0-2957 GCA_033853555.1 Myxococcota bacterium | reverse complement strand
CTCCGACTACACGCTGCGCGTTTCCGCGACGGACGACTTCGGGTTCGCGCTGCACGGAGCTCCGCAGGCCTTCAGCACGCTCGCGGCGTTGCCGCGCGTCATGCTCTCGGAGGTGATGGCCGCCGGCATCGACGGCGAATATGCGGAGATCCTCAACCTCGGCCCCGGCGCCGCCGACCTGGAATCGCTCGCGCTGCGGGGAGCGGATGGGATCGTCCGGCCGCTCCTCGGCGGAGCTTCCCCG
Source organism: Myxococcota bacterium (assembly GCA_033853555.1). Classification (GTDB taxonomy): domain Bacteria; phylum Myxococcota_A; class UBA9160; order UBA9160; family UBA9160; genus JAWOLJ01. Next base: position 2,713 of record JAWOLJ010000162.1, on the reverse strand, counting down.
CTGCCGCTCGCGCTCGCTCCCGGAGCGAGGGCGCTCGCAGCGGGGGCCTCGTTCGACGCCAGCCTCTATCCCTCCCTCCCTGCAGGCACCCCGGTCCTGCGGGCATCGACCCAGCGCCTGCTCGGGCGGGGGCTGGCGGACGACGGGCCCGCTCCCTTCTCCCTCGTCACGCGCGCACAGGCGCCGGTCGAGCTGGCGGAATTTCCCGCTCCCCCGCTGCATTGTCCCGCCGGCGCCAGCCTGCAGCGCGACGAGGCGCTACCCGCGGACCTCGCCGCGCCTTGGGTGTGCGGACCGCCAGGCGGCACGCCGGGGCGGCCGCCCTGACCGTCGGCCTGGCCACCTGGCTAGAAAGCCGCGGTGGGCCGTGTTAGAGCGAACGGCCGCTTCTGCAGAGGAGCACCGAGATGTCCGGCCACAACAGGTGGACCAAGATCAAGCGCAAGAAGGAGGCGATGGGCGCGAGCAAGGGCGCGCTCTTCACCAAGCTGATCCGCGAGGTGACGGTGGCGGCGCGGACCGGCGGAGGCGATCCCGACCACAACGCCCGCCTGCGCTCCGCCGTGCTCGCGGCCCGCGAGGCGAACATGCCCGCCGACAACATCACGCGGGCGATCAAGAAGGGCACCGGCGAGCTGGAAGGGGTCAACTACGAGGAGCTGACGTACGAAGGCTACGGGCCGGGCGGCGTGGCGTTCGTGCTCGAGATCCTGACCGACAACAAGAACCGCACCGCCGGCGACGTGCGCGCGATCTTCACCAAGGGCGGCGGCAGCATGGCCGCGTCCGGAGCGGTCGCGTTCCAGTTCGACCGCAAGGGCGTGATCCCGGTGAAGAAGGGGGCGACCGAGGAGCAGGTGATGGAGCTCGCGCTGGACGCGGGCGCCGAGGACGTGATCCCCGACGAGGACGGCGCATTCGAGATCCGCACCGACAGCGCCTCGCTGGTGCAGGTGCACAAGGCGCTCGAGGGCAAGCTGCCGGTCGGGGCGCCGAAGATGTCGTTCATCCCCCGCAGCACCGTGCAGGTCTCCGGCGAGACGGCGGAGAAAGTCCTGCGGCTGGTCGAGAACCTGGAAGAGAACGACGACGTGCAGCACGTCTACGCGAACTTCGAGATCCCGGACGCCGAGCTCGCCGCGCTGGAGTCCCGCGCGTAGCACCGCGCTTTCCCGGCCGCAGGCGCACTGGCGCTTCCGCGCGTTCACGTGGCCGGCGCTCGGCTGCGCGTCCGCGGAAGCGGGACGAGAGCCTTCCCGCGCGCCGTCCAGCCGGCGTCGCGCGGCCCGCGACGATGCCCTCCCGCTTGGGATATGAAGGAAGCGGTGCGGGTCCTCGGGATCGATCCGGGTTCGCGGTACTGCGGCTTCGGAGTCGTCGAAGACGCGGGCGGGACGCGCGTGCGGCACCTCGCTCACGGAGTCCTCTCGGTCGGCGAGGGCGGGCCGGTCGAGGAGCGCCTCCGCGCGCTGCACGACGGGCTCTCGCTCGAGATCTCGCGCCACCGTCCGGAGATCGTCGCGATCGAGGACGTCTTCCACGCGCGCAATGCCCGCTCCGCGCTGGTGCTGGGCCAGGCGCGCGGCGTCGCCCTGCTGGCAGCGGCGCAGGCGGGGGTCCGCGTCCGCAGCTTCGCCCCGAGCGTGATCAAGCAGGCCGTCACCGGCACGGGCCGGGCGGAGAAGGAGCAGGTCGGGCGCATGGTGGAGGTGGTGTTGGGGATCGCGATGCAGGGCAGGCTGGACGCGAGCGACGCGCTCGCCGCCGCGATCTGCGGCGTGCTGCGCGCGCACGACCCGGAGCTTTCCGCCGCACGGCCGCGCGGCGACTGGCGGGCGGCGCTGGCGCGGAGGTTCGCGAAGTGATCGCGCGGCTCTCCGGGACGGTGCTGGAGAAGCGGGCGGAGGCGGCGGTCATCGACGTCGAAGGGGTCGGATACCTCGTCCATCTCTCGCAGCAGTCGATGGGCAGGCTGCCGCCGGAAGGCGGGCGCGTGCAGCTGCGTTGCCACACCCATGTCCGCGAGGACGCCCTGCAGCTCTTCGGCTTCGCCACCCCGGAGGAGGAGGAGCTCTTCCACCTCCTGATCTCCGTCTCGGGCGTCGGACCGAAGCTCGGGATCAACATCCTCTCCGGGATGCCCGCGACGGAGCTGGCCGGAGCGATCCTCCACGGCGAGCACGCGCGCCTCACGCGCATCCCGGGGGTCGGCAAGAAGACCGCGGAGCGGCTCGTCGTCGAGCTGAAGGATCGCATCCGCGAGAGCGGCCTCGCCGCAGCGCGGCCCTCGCAGCCTCCGCCGGCCGCGGAAGCGGACGAAGCGTTGCTCTCGGCGCTCGTCAACCTCGGGTACCGGGCCGCGGCGGCGGAGCGGACCGCCGAGACGGTCCGCCGCAACCTCGGGGCGGCCGCCTCGCTCGAGGACCAGCTTCGCGAGGCGCTGCGCCTGATCGCCGGCGCTTCCTGAGCGCGCGGCGGCACGCGACCACTTCACCCGCGTCGCCCATCTCCGGGTGCAGCGTGCGCCGCCAGGTCAGGTTCGATCCAGTCTCACTTCGGCAGCGAGTCGACCAGCGACGCTGCATGGTCGAGGTGCTGCTTGACGACCGCGCGAACGCTCTGCAGCAGCGACTTCAGCTCGGGATTCTGCGCCGAGGGGATCAGCTTCTCGTCGAGCGCCCCCAGCACCTCCTGGTGGTACGCCACCTCGTGC
>JAWOLJ010000161.1:0-4287 GCA_033853555.1 Myxococcota bacterium | reverse complement strand
CTCGAGATCGTCGAGATCCGCGACCTGCCCCTCTACGACGAGGATGCCGAGGCCAATCCGCCGCCGGCGTGGGTCGCGTTCCGGCAGCGGATCGCGCGAGCGGACGCGCTCCTCTTCGTGACACCGGAGTACAACCGCTCGATCCCGGGCGTGCTCAAGAACGCGATCGACGTGGGCTCGCGCCCCTACGGCAAGAGCGCCTGGGAGCGCAAGCCCGGTGCGATCGTGAGCGTCACGCCGGGCGCCCTCGGCGCCTTCGGCGCGAACCACTGCCTGCGCCAGTCGCTGGTCTTCCTGAACGTCCCGGCGATGCAGCAGCCGGAGGCCTACATCGGGGGCGCCGCCAAGCTCTTCGACGGCGCCGGCGAGCTCAAGGACGATCGCACGCGCGAGTTCCTGAAGGGCTTCATGACGGCCTTCGCCGCCTGGATCGAGACGAACGCCAGGCGCTGAGCTCGGGCTGAGGCGCGGCTGCACGCGCGCGGGCCCGGCCTGTGGTCCGCCGTCCCGTTCCTAGTGCGCGGCCTGGCTCGGGGGCCGGCGCGCGGCGGCGACGAGCTCCTGGATGCGCGGCGACGCGTCCTCCGGGGAGAGCTTGAGCCCGGGATCCAGGGCGAAGGCGAGACGGAACTCCGAGATCGCGCGGTCGCGCTCCTCGAGCCCCGCCGCCGCCAGGGCGGCGAGCGCATGGCAGCGGGCGAGGAGAGGATCGGCGGCGGGCGATCCCTTCTCGGATTGGAGCGCGCGTGCGGCGTCCTCCGCTCCCTTCAGCGCGGCGTCGAAGTCCGCGGCGTCGTAGCGCGCCCGCGCCGCGTCGAGGCGCTGGCGACCCCGCGCCAGCGCCTCGGCGCGGGCCTCGGACGTCGCCGCGGGCGGCTTCGCTCTCGCAACTTGCGTTCGGGAGCAGCGATCGTGCGGAGGAACTCGCAGCGGCGAGCCCGCCACGATCCGGCGGGGATCACGGATCCCGTTGGCCTCGGCCAGGGTCTCGAGCGCGACGCCCCGACAGCCGGCGATCCGGCCGAGGGTGTCGCCCGGCTGCACGACGTAGCGAACCCAGCCCTCGGTGATGGGGCCGCGAGCCGGCTCCGCCGGCGCAGCCGCGGGCGGCGGCGGGACCGCCGGCGGGCCCGGGGGCACGCGCTCGCGGGTGTGGTGCGAGGTCGCGCAGGCCGCGAGGAGGAGCGCGATCGCGGCACGGCGCGCGAGGCGCGGTTCTTGCAGGATCGTCGGAGTCGAGCGGCTCATGTCGGATCCGGCTCCTGCCGGCTCTGCCGGAGCAAGAAGGTGCCGCCCGCGCTGCGTCGGAGCAAACGACATGCTCTACGAGCTACCAGGCGATCCCCTGGGCGACTCGGCCGATCCTCGCCGCTACGTCCCGCTCGACCGCCACGAGCACGCGCTCGAGGCCCTCACAGCCGGGCTGCGCGAGCGAGCCTCGCCGATCCTTCTGGTCGGAGCGGGCGGCGTCGGCAAGACCTTGCTGCTCCGCGTGCTCGCGCAGCGCGAGCGGCGTGCGGGACACCTCGCCGTGTTCTCGCCCTTCCTCCACCTGCCGCCCGACGACGTCGCGCCCTGGCTGCTGTACCTTCTCGGGCGTCCGGCTCCCGCCGCGGCCGGGCCGGACGCCGCGCTCCTTGCCGCGTTGAACCTCTACCCGGCGGCCCCGATGGTCGTGATCGTCGACGAGATCCAGAGCGCGCCGGCGGCCTCCGTGCGCCGCTTGATCGAGCTGCTCCAGGCCGGCGGCACGGGGCTCTCGCTGGTGGCCGCCGGAGCGCCGGGCTCGCGCCTGGAGGCGCTCCTCCCGGTGCTGGCGCCCAAGGCGACGCTCGAGCTGCCCGAGGCGCTGCGGCCCGAGGAGCTCGACGCCCTGTGTAACGCAATCCTGCGACACCCCGCGCTCGAGCTCGAGCTCCGCACCCTCTCGCTTCGCGAGCGACAGGCCTTGCTGCGCGCCGCGCAGGGCAACCCGGTCCTGCTGAAGAACGCGCTGGTGCGTCGCGCGCTCGGCGCCTCCGTCGAAGCCCGGCGGACGGCGCTCGCGCCCGGGGCCGAGATCCCGCGCGCGGCGGAGGCTCCGCGGGAGAGCGGCGCCCCGTGGCCGGCCTGGCCATCCGCGCCGGATGAGGACGTCCGACCGAAGCACGAGCCCCGCCCGGGCCTCGCTCCGTGGCCCCGCAGACGGCCGGCGGCGCGGAGCGATCCCCTGCGCGGGCTCGCCGCGCCTTCGTCTCTCGCGGCGCCCGCCACGCCCGCCGACGACGAGACGGTGCGCGCGCTCCCGCTCGGGCGCGCCGCCCTGCCGCGCGTGCGACGGGCCGCGCGCGTTGCGGGCGCGATCGTGTCTCGCGAGCTCGAACGCTCCGCCACCGCGGGCGAGAAGCTCGCTCGCGCTCTCGTGCGCGCATGCCGCCGGCAGACGGCGAGGCTGCCGCGCCCGCCGCTCGCGGCAACGGCCGCGCTCCTCCTGCTCGCCCTGGTCCCGCTGGGAGACGCGAGCCGCGTGGAGCTCGCCGCCGCGGGCCGCGCAGCTCGGCCGGCCAGCGTCTCGTCGCGACCCCCGCCCGCGGTCGCCCTGCCGCCCGTCCGGGTGCAGGTGAACGCGCGGCCCTGGGCGCAGGTACGCGTCGACGGAATCGACGTCGGGCCGACACCGCTCAGCCACCTCCAGCTCGCGCCCGGACTCCACGACTTCGAGGCGCGCTTCCCCGACGGGCGAGTGCTTCAGCGACGCATCGAGATCGGCCCCTCGCATCGCTTCGTCTCCCTGCCCTAGCGGCTCCGCCCGGCAGCGTCTGGCGCGAAATGACAAGGCGGCCCCTTCGCGCGGGCTAGCGTGACGGGCGAGGCGCTCGGCTCCTTCGGAGCGCCGCCTTGGAGGATCGATGCGTCCTGGAACGAGATCGGGCCTCGCGCTCGCGATGGCGGTGACGCTGCCGCTCGCCTCCTGCGCGACGATGCAAGAGACCTATCAGGAGAACCCGAAGGCGGTGCTCGGCACCGTGCTCGGCACGGCCGCGGGCGCCGGGATCGCGGCCGCGGCGGGCGGCGGCGCCGGCTGGATCGTGGGCGGGGCCCTGATGGGCGGGCTCCTCGGAGGCGTGATCGGCAACCGCCTCGACGCCCGCGACAAGCGTCTCGCCACCGAGGCCGCGGCGCGAGCCTTCGAGCAGAACCGCTCGGGCCAGGCCACGGTCTGGAGCAACCCGGACTCCGGGAACTCCGGCTCGATCACGCCGACGCGCACGTACCAGCTCGCGAACGGCCAGTACTGCCGGGAGTACCAGCAGACCGTCAACGTCGGCGGCGAGCGCCACCAGGCCTACGGCACGGCCTGCCGGCAGGCCGACGGCTCGTGGCAGGTGCAGTCATGAGGACCCGAGCGCGCTCGTGGAGCGTGCCGCTCCTCGTGTCGGGGCTCGTCGCGGCGGCCGGCCTGGCCCGGGGGGGCGAGCCCGTCGACAAGTACGACCCGAAGGCAGCCTTCCAGGAGGCCGACACCAATCACGACGGCGTCGTGGACCACGAGGAGTTCCAGGAACGGATGATCGAGGTCTTCTACAACGCCGACCGGAACAAGGACGGCTTCCTGGACGCCGAGGAGCTCAAGTCGCTCGCCTTTCCGCAGGACTTCAAGGCCAGCGACAAGGACGCGCAAGGTCGCGTCTCGCTCCGCACGTTCCTGCGGGTTCGCTTCCACAGCTACGATCTCGCCGACACCAACCACGACGGCGTGCTGTCCCTCCAGGAGGTGACGGCGACCTACGCCGCCAAGCGTCCGCAATGAGCGCGCCGAGACTGCTGATCGCCTGCGCCGGTCTCCTGCTCGCGAGCGGCTGCCAATCCGCGTACCAGCGCACCTACGAACGCGAGACGCAGCGTCTCGAGCAGCAGCACCAGGAGGAGCAGGCGCAGGAGGCCGCCCGGCACGGCGAGGCCAGCCGCTACGCCGCCGTGGTGTACTTCAAGGTGGGGAGCACCGTGGTCGACGCCGACGGCCAACGGCAGCTTCGCTGGTTCGTCGACCAGATGCGGCCGTACCCCGAGGCGCTCTTCCTGGTGCAGGGCTTCGCCGACAGCACCGGCGACGCGATGGAGAACCAGACGCTCTCCGAGGCGCGTGCCCGCGCCGTGGGTGACGCCTTGATCGCGCAGGGGATCGACGCGTCGCGGCTCACGGTCCAGGGCTTCGGCACCGGCTCACCCGCCGCGCGCGAGACGACGGCCGAGGGCCGGCGCAAGAACCGCCGCGTGGAGGTGACGGTTCGCTGAGGGCGCCCGCCG
>JAWOLJ010000160.1:0-8505 GCA_033853555.1 Myxococcota bacterium | reverse complement strand
GGAGCGGGCTGTGGAATGGGAGTGGGGAGAATGTCCTGACCGGCGGGCGCGGGCGCCGCAGACGGCGCCGCAGCCTCCGGGGCCGCCGTCGCGTCGGGAGACGCCGCAGGCGGCGGCGGGGGAGCGGACGTGGCGCCCGTCAACACGAGCCACGCCAGCGCCGCCATGGTCAGCCGGCCGGCGCCGAAGCCGTGGCCAGGGGCGAGCCTCGAGAACCTCATGCGATCCCTCCTCCCGTCCCCGGAGCCGGGCTTCGGTGACGGCGCAAGCCGAGGCGGGGCCCACGGCGGAGCCGCGGGGTGCCCTCCACCGGGGCTCTATCGGCGGAGCGCGGGATCGGCTTGAAGCGGGCGGACCCCCATGGGCGCCCGGATGGAGGGTCAGCCGGCCCCTGCGCCTTGCAGGCGCTGGAGCTGGGCCCGGACCTCCTTGGCCCAATCCGGCTCCGGCGGAGGCGGCGCGCCAGGGTGCTGGGCGGCGGCGTGCTTGCGCTGCTCGTCGAGGGTTGCGAGCGCCCGCTCGAGGGTGGCCCGCGCGTTCTCCCGCTGGCCGCTCGCCTCCTCGGCCATCGCCAGGTGCTGGCGCACGATCCCGAGTCCGGGATCGTTCGGCTGCATCGAGCCTTCGGCCTCCTTCAGGTAGCCCACGGCCGCCGAGGGCACGCCCTTCTTGTAGAGCACCCAGCCGAGGGTATCGGCGGCGTTCGGATTGTCGGGCAGCGCCGCCTTCGCCTCCTGGGCGAGGTCGAGCGCGCGGTCGAGATCCTTGCCCTCCTCGGCCAGCAGATAGGCCAGGTTGTTCTTCGCCCCCGCGAGATTGGGATCCAGCGAGAGCGCCTTCTCGTAACGTTCGCGAGCGAGGTCGGTGTGGCCCTGCTGCTCGTACAGCAATCCGAGGAGGAGCTGGAGCGTGGCGTTCTTGGGGTTCGCCTTCGACGCCTCCTCGTAGGTCTTCACGATCTCCTGGGGCCGTCCCGAGCGGGCGAGCAGCTGGGCCAACGTGTCGTAGAGCGCGAGATCGTTCGGAGCGAGCTCGATGGCGCGGCGCAGCTCCTTCTCCGCCGCATCGTTCTGGCCGAGGAGCGCCAGGCGGATCCCGTTCAGATGAACGATCCGCGGATCGTTCGGTGACGCCGCCAGCGCCTTCTCGATGCGCTGGCTCGACTCCGCGAGCCGGTTCTCCGCGCGATCGAGATCGAGCAGCGCCTCGAGGATGTCCGGCTGGCTCGGCGTCGCGGCGTCCGCCTTCTCCAGGGCCTCGCGCGCCTGGGCCGGCTGGCCCTTCAGCAGGTAGATGCGTCCGATCGCGTAGTAGACCTCGCCCGTCCGGGCCTTCTCGGGGATCTCGTTCAGTGTGGCCAGCGCATCGTCCGGCTTGCCGAGCCGGATCTGGCTCTGCGCCACCAGCACGCGGGTGCCGGCGTCGTTGGGATCCGCCTTGAGCACGCCTCGGCCTTCCTCCACCGCGAGGTCGTTGTCGCCGAGCAGGCCATCGATCCGGAGCAGGAGGCGGCGCGCGTCCAGCAGTGTCGGATCGAGCTCGAGCGCGCGGGTCACCGCGGCCTTGGCGCCGTTGCGATCGTTTTGCAGCAGCAGCGCCGAGGCGAGGAGGTAGTGCGCCTGCGGCCAGTCCTCGCGCAGCTCGAGCGCGCGGCGCAGGCCCTTCACGGCGTCGTCCAGGTGCTGCTCCGCCATGTCGAGCTTGGCCTTCACGAAGAGGCCATCGGTGCTCGACGGATCCTTCGCCAGCACCGCATCCACGATGCTGCGGGCCTCCGCCACCTGGGCCTTGTCGTCCTTGCGCATGCCGAGCTCGAGCAGGAGCTCCGCCTTGCGCAGGCGCGCCGGCTGGCTCTCGGGATCCACCTTGAGCGCCGACTCCGCCGCCTCCAGCGCGCCCGCCGGGTCCCCCTTGCGCGAGCGGTAGGCGGAGAGCACGAGGAAGGGCTCCACCTCGTTCGGCCGCGCCTTGGCCGACTGCTCCATCATGGCGTCCGCCCGGGCCGTGTCGCCGCGCGCGATGTAGAAACGCGCCAGTGTGTAGATGATCTGGAGATCGCTCGGATCCTTGGCGCTCGCATCCGTCAGCAGCTTCTCCGCCTCGTCGTAGCGCTCGCGCGAGTAGAGGAAGCCGGCGTAGGTGCGCGTGGCGAGCGAGAGCTCCTCGGGCTTGGCGTGCTCGAGCGCCTGCTTGTACACGGCCTCGGTCTCGGCGTCTCGCGAGCGGTCGCGGGCCAGGAAGCTCGCCAGCGCGGCGGAGGAGGCGAAGCCGGGCTTGAGCTTCACGACCTTGCGGAAGAGCGGCTCGGCGGCGGCGTTGTCGCCCTGACGCACCAGGAAGTCCGCGAAGAGGACCAGCGGCACCGCGTCGTCGCCCGCCACCTCGACCGCCTTCTGGTAGGCCTCCCGCGCGTCCTCGGGCTTCTTGCGCCGCTCCAGCACCTGGGCGCGGAGCACGTACCCGGCCGGGCGCTTGGGATCCGCCGCGATCACCGCGTCCGCCTGCTTCTCCGCCTCGTCGAGCTCGCCGGCGAGCTGGGCGAGCTGCCCGTACTGGAGCCGCGCCTCCAGGTTCTTCGGATCCAGGCGGACGGTCTCGTGCAGCTCCCAGTAGCCGTCGCGCAGCTTGTCGGAGGCGAGGTAGGCCTTGGCTAGCCCGTAGTGCGCGGCGGCCTGGTTGGGGTCGAGCTGGAGCACGTTCTTGAACTCGATGATCGCCTCGGGGGTCTTCTTCGCCGCGAGGTACGCGTCGCCCTGCTTGAGGTGCTGCTCCATCCGGGCCTGGCGGCTCTGACACGCCAGCGCGACGACGGCGAGGAGGACGAGGGCGAGGCGAAGGCGCCAGGAGCTCATGGCGGATCCTCCGGGTGGAGCCCGCGTAGGTATCCGATGGGACGCAGCCGTTCAAGCCGCCGGCCGCGCGGGGCCTCAGGAACGACCGGGAAAGGCCGGGACGCCGGCGAGCGGACCCGCCACCAGGCCGCCGTCGGCGGCGGGCTCCTGGGACGGCTCGCCGGATTCACCGCGGTTGCGGCGCCAGGAGGGGTGCGTGATCCCCATCCGCTGGATCATGTAGTTGAGCTTGCGGCGGCTGATGCCAAGGATCTCGGCGGCGTCCTTCTGCACCCAGCCTGCCCGCGCCAGCGCCTGGACCACGAGCGAGCGCTCGGCCTCGCGGAGCGAGAGCCGCGCGGGCGCCTCGGATTCCGGCATGGGCACACGGCGCTGGATCAGTCCGGGGTCGTCGAGCCCGATGTCGGTGGCGTCGACCCGCTCGCCGTCCGCCATCAGCACCGCCCGCTCCACGGCGTTTCGCAGCTCGCGCACGTTGCCCGGCCACGGATGCTCCCGGATGCGCGTCAGCGCCGCCGGACTGAAGCCCGTGCGCGGGCGGCCGAGATCCGCCGCGAATCGCGCCAGGAAGTGCAGAGCCAGCGCCTCCACGTCCTCCGGCCGCTCGCGCAGCGGCGGCAGCCAGATCGCCACCACGTTCAGGCGGTAGTAGAGGTCCTCGCGGAAACGACCGCCGCGAATCGCGCGCTCCAGGTCCTGGTTGGTCGCCGCCACGATGCGTACGTCGGTGCGGATCGCGCGCGTGCCTCCCAGCCGGAAGAACTCCTGGTCCTGGAGCACCCGCAGCAGCTTGGCCTGGGTCACCGGCGACATGTCGCCGATCTCGTCCAGGAAGAGGGTCCCGCCGTCGGCCTGCTCGAAGCGGCCGATGCGCTGGCGGTCCGCGCCGGTGAAGGCCCCCCGCTCGTGCCCGAAGAGCTCGGACTCGAGCAGGGTCTCGGGCAGCGCGGCGCAGTTCACCTTGACGAAGGCCCGGGAGGCGCGCGGCGAGAGCGAGTGGATGATGCCGGCGACGAGCTCCTTCCCGGTCCCGGTCTCGCCCGTGACGAGCACGGTGGATCGTGACGGCGCCACGCGGCGCGCGAGCTCCAGCGCCGCGCCGAAGGACGGGCTCACGCCGACGATCTCGTCGGCCGAGAAGCGCTCGGCGCGCAGGGCGCTCACCTCGCGCTGCAGCCGGGCGTGCTCCACCGCCTTCGCCACCCGCACCTCGAGCTGGTCGAGGCCGAAGGGCTTCTGCACGAAATCGAAGGCGCCGAGCTTCATGGCCTCGACGGCCGTCTCGATGCTCCCGAAGGCCGTCATCAGGAGCACGCTCGTGCGCACGTCGCGCTCGCGCGCCCCCCGCAGCACCTCCACGCCGTCGCAGCCCGGAAGACGAAGGTCGGTCACGACGACGTCGTAGGGGAGCGCCGCACGGTCGCGCAGCCGCTCGCGCGCGCGATCGCCGCTCGTCTCCTCGTCGACCTCGCTCCAGGCCTCGCGCAGCGCGCGCACGATCCCGCCGCGCAGCGCGTCGTTGTCCTCCACCACCAGGATTCGCCCGGGGCGGGGTCCGCTCACGACGCCCTCCGCTCGCTGCGCCAGGCCGGCGCCTGGGGCAGCGCCTCGAGGCCGAGGGGAAGCCGCAGCCGGAAGGTCGCTCCCTCGCCCTCGCGGCTCTCGAGATCGATCGCCCCGCCGTGGCTCGCCACCACCTTCTGCGCGTGGGCGAGCCCGATGCCGGAGCCGCGCTGCTTGGTGGTGAAGAACGGGTAGAAGATCCGGTCGCGAAGCTCGGCCGGAACGCCGGGGCCGCTGTCGGAGACGGCGATCACGAGCTCGCGCGCGGGACGCGCCACCGGCGCGTCGGTGCCCTCGCCGGTCGGACCGACGGCCCAGGTGGCGCGCTCCTCGCTCTCCGCGCCGACCGCGATCCGCAGGCGGTGTCCACCCGGCGGCGCCTCGCGCCCGTCCTCGCCGCGCATGGCCTCGAGCGCGTTCACCACGAGATTGGTCACGACGGCGCGGAGCTGCTCGGCGTCCACCAGCACGGACGGAAGCTCGCGGGCGTAGCTGCGCTCGATCACGCCGTCGAAGGCGATGCGCGAGCGCGCCTGCGCCAGCGCCTCCTCGACCAGCTCCACCGCGTCGACCGTCGTACGCGCCGGCGCCAGCGGACGCACGAACTCGAGGCTCGCCGTCACGGTGGACGCGAGCGCGCGCAGCTCGCCGACCAGCTCGTCGACGAGCTCGCGATCCTCCGGCCGATCCTCCAGGCGTCGCCGCAGCAGGCCCGCCAGCACCTCCATGCTGGCCAGCGGATTGCGGATCTCGTGGGCCAGGCCGGCGGCCATCTGGCCGAGCGCGGCCAATCGCTCGCGCAGGCGCTCCTGCTCGTCCATGCGCTCGTACGGTGTCAGGTCGCGGAAGAAGATGGCGGCGCCGCGCACGGCGCCGAGGGAGTCACGGACGGCGGTCAGGGTGAAGCCGATGGTGCGCGCGGGGCGATCGCCCACCGCCTCCAGCGTGAGCTCGGCCCGGCTGGGGCGATCGCGGCCGTCCAGGCCCTCCAGCAGCAGGCCCGCGACGGTGGGCTGGCGACGCAGCGCCTCCCGGGCGTCCAGGCCGAGGGCGGCGGCCGGGTCGCCCTCAGGGCAGCCCAGGATCTGCTGCGCGCCTTCGTTCAGCGCCGCCAGTCGCTTCGCGGTGTCCACCGCCACGAGGCCGGAGCGCATCGAGCCCAGGAGCCAGCGGGCGAACTCGGGATCTCGCAGGTCCACGGCGCACGTATCGGCGCCTGGCTGCCGGTGCCTGAGGGGGTGCGGGAGAGCGGGCTACTCGGCCGCGGGCTCGCTGCCCGGCACCTTGTAGCGCTTGCCCTCCTGCTCCAGCCAGTCGTCCTTCTTGAGCTCCTTCACCACGCGGGTCACGGTCTCGCGCGAGGTGCCGATCATGTCGGCGATCTGCTGGTGGGTGAGGGCCGGGGTGATGCGGCGCTGACCGTCGTCCGTGTCCTCCGAGGCGAGCCGACGCAGCAGGCCCTTCGTGCGCTCCTTCACCCGCTGGAACGAGAGCGAGCTCGCCTGCTCGTCCACCTCGCGCACTCGTCGCGTGAGCTCCTGGATCACGGCCATCGCGAGGTCCGGGCTCTTGCGCAGCACGGTCAAGAAATCCGCGCGCGAGAGCGCGAGGAGCCGCACGTCCTTCAGCGTCTTCACCGACGCCGAGCGCGGTCCCCGGTCGAGGAGCGCCATCTCCCCGAAGAAGCCGCCCTCGTCCAGGAAGCCCAGGATCTTCTCCCGGCCCTCCTCCGAGAGCTTCGTCACCTTCACCCGCCCCTCGCGGATCACGTACATGTAGTCGCCGGGAAGGCCTTCCTCGACGATCGTCGTGTTCCGTGGATAGCGACGCTCGATCAGGTGGCTCGCGATCTGCTCGAGATCGGCGTCGCCGACCTCCGAGAAGAGCGGGATCGCTCGCAGCGATTCGAGCGCCTCGCGGCGCGTCGACGTGCTCATGTGTCCCCCCTCCGTCGTCCCCGGCGCTGCCGGTCAGGTCAGATGCTCGCGACCCTCGGCGCGCAGCCGCTCCACCACGCGCCGCACCTCCGCGCTGCCGTCGAGGCGCGCCACCAGCAGCGCGTCCCCGGAGTCGATCACCGCGAGCCCCTGCACGCCGAGCAGCACCACCAGGCGACCGTCTCCCCAGACCAGGTTGCCGTCGGCCCCGTGGAGGATCGCCTGTCCCCCCACGAGCCGGTTCTGCCCCGGCGCCACGCCGAGCTCCTGGGCCAGCGAGGCCCAGGTCCCGACGTCGCTCCAGTGGAAATCCACCGGCAGCGTCCACACCCGCCGGCTGCGCTCCAGCACCGCCACGTCCACCGGGAGCGACGGCGCCGCGGCGTAGGCGGCGGCGAGCGAGGCCGCCGTGAACCCGCCGCTGCGCCCGACGCGCAGCCGGGCGGCGGCGCGCGCGAGCTCCGGGGCGCAGGCCTCGATCTCCTCCAGGAGGGTCCGCGCGGTCCAGACGAAGATGCCGGCGTTCCAGAGGTGCCCCCCCTCGCGCACGAAGCGCTCCGCCCGGGACGCCTCCGGCTTCTCGACGAAACGGGCCACCCGATGAAGGCCCGGATGGGCCGGACCGACGGCGGGCCCGACCTCGATGTAGCCGTAGCCGGTCTCGGGCCGGGTCGGCTGGATGCCGAGGGTTACCAGCACCTGCGCCCCGCTCGCTGCGGCCGCGGCGCGCCGGATGGCCGTTGCGAAGGCCTCGGCGTCGGGGATGCGGTGATCCGCCGGCAGCACCACGAGAACCGCGTCTGGATCGAGGAGCGAGATGCGCCGCGCCGCCAGGGCCACCGCCATGGCGGTGTTGCGGGAGAGCGGCTCCACCAGATGATGGCGCGCGTCGATCCCGGCCTCGCTGCGGACCACCCGGGCGTGCTCGCGCCCGCTTACGACCCAGACCTGATCGGAGGGCGCGAGCTGCCGTGCCCGCTGGAGCGTGGCCTCGAGCAGGCTCTCGCCGCCGAGCACCCGCAGGAAGGGCTTCGGTCGCTGGCGCCGCGAGCGTGGCCAGAAGCGCTCGCCGGCGCCTCCGGCCAGCACCACCACGTGGAGGCGCCGGCTCGCGGAGCGCCCCGGCGCCACGGGGCGGCCCTGCCGCCGCGCCATCGGACGCGCCGGTCGGGCCCCGCGCCGCGCGGGCGAGCGGCTCATCGTCCGACGCAGACGTACTTGAAGCCCGCCCCGCGCATCGGCTCGGGCTCGTAGACGTTCCGCAGGTCCACCACCAGCGGCTGGCGCAGCAGCGACTTCACGCGATCCAGGTCGAGCATCCGGAACTGGTTCCACTCGGTCACGATCACCAGCGCGTCGGCGCCCTCGCAGGCGTCGTACTCGTTCTGGCACATCGTCACCTCGGGGAGGAGACGGGCCGCGTTCTGCATCGCGGCCGGGTCGTAGGCCCGCACTCGCGCGCCGCGCCCGAGGAGGCTGCGCAGGATGTCGACGGCGGGTGCGTCTCGCATGTCGTCGGTCTCCGGCTTGAACGAGAGCCCGAGCACGCCGATCGTCTTCCCCTCCACGGCACCGCCGAGCGCCCCCGTGATCTTGTCCACCATGCGCGCCTTCTGGTGCTCGTTCACGCGGATCACCGCCTCCACGATCTCGAGCTCCTCGCCGAGCTCGCGCGCGAAGTGGGCGGCGGAGCGGGTGTCCTTCGGGAAGCAGGAGCCGCCGAAGCCCGGCCCGGGGTGCAGGAACTTCGCGCCGATGCGCTTGTCGAGCCCGATGCCCCGGGCGATGGCGTGGACGTCGGCGCCGATCTTCTCGCACAGGTTCGCGATCTCGTTGATGAAGGAGATCTTGACCGCGAGCAGCGAGTTGGCGGCGTACTTGGTCATCTCGGCCGAGCGGTTGTCCATCACCAGGATCGGGTTCTCGGTGCGGACGAAGGGCGCGTAGAGCTCCTTCATGATGTCGATCGCGCGCTGCTGCGCGCCGCCGATCACGACCCGGTCGGGCTTCATGAAGTCGTCGATCGCGGCGCCCTCCTTCATGAACTCGGGGTTCGAGACGACGTCGATCTTGTGCCTGCTGTGCTCGCGCAGCACGCGCCGGACGCGGTCCGCGGTGCCGATCGGCACCGTGCTCTTGATCGCCACCACCTT
>JAWOLJ010000159.1:0-23619 GCA_033853555.1 Myxococcota bacterium | reverse complement strand
CTTCGCGTTCGGCGTGAGCTCGAGCGAGAGCTTGCGCTCTTCGAGACGCTTCGCGAGCAGCTGCGTCTCCTTGTCCACGATCTCCATGAGCTGCTCGGTGACGAGATTGTGGAAGAGCACGATCTCGTCGACGCGATTCAGGAACTCGGGCCGGAACTGACCGCGGAGCGCGTCCATGACGCGCTTGCGCATGAGGTCCGGCTGCTCCGCGAGCTCGGCGATGAATGTCGAGCCCACGTTGCTCGTCATGATGATCACGACGTTCTTGAAGCCAACCGTCCGGCCGGGCCCGTCGGTGAGGCGACCGTCGTCGAGGATCTGGAGCAGCACGTTGAAGACGTCGGGGTGCGCCTTCTCGATCTCGTCGAAGAGGACCACGCTGTAGGGCCGGCGCCGCACCGCCTCGGTGAGGGCGCCGCCCTCCTCGTAGCCGACGTAGCCCGGCGGCGCGCCGATCAGCCGCGACACGGTGTGCTTCTCCATGTACTCGCTCATGTCGATGCGCACCATGGCGTGCTCGTCGTCGAACAGGAACTCCGCGAGGGCACGCGCGGTCTCGGTCTTCCCGACGCCGGTGGGCCCGAGGAAGATGAACGAGCCGATGGGGCGGTTCGGGTCCTGGAGCCCGGCGCGGGCGCGCCGCACCGCATTGGAGACGGCCCGCAGCGCATCGTCCTGGCCCACCACGCGGCGGCGCAGCTTCTCCTCCATGTGGAGCAGCTTCTCCTGCTCGCCCTCCAGCATCCGGGTCACCGGGATCCCGGTCCACTTGGAGACCACCTCGGCGATCTCCTCGGCCGTCACCTCCTCCGAGAGCAGCGAGCCCTGCTGGCGCACGGCCTCCATTTTCTCGCTCCCGCTGGCGAGCTCCTTCTCGAGCTGGACCAGCTCGCCGTAGCGGATCTCGGCCGCACGCTCGAGATCGCCGCGGCGCGAGGCGCGCTCGAGCTCCGCGTTCAGCTCCTCGCGGCGCTCCTTCAGCTCGCGCACCCGAGCAATGGCGCGCTTCTCGTTCTCCCAGCGCGCCTTCATGCCATCGGCCTTCTCGCGCAGCTCCGCGATCTCCTGCTCGACGCGGCGCAGGCGCTCCGCGCTCGCGGCGTCGGGCTCCTTCTTGAGCGCCTCGCGCTCGATCTCGAGCTGCGTCTTCTTGCGCTCGATCTGGTCGAGCTCCTCCGGCATCGAGTCGATCTGCACCCGCACGCGGCTCGCCGCCTCGTCCACCAGGTCGATCGCCTTGTCGGGCAGGAAGCGGTCGGTGATGTAGCGGTTGGAGAGCGTGGCGGCGGCCACCAGCGCGGCATCCTGGATGCGAACGCCGTGGTGCACCTCGTAGCGCTCCTTGAGACCACGCAGGATCGAGATCGTGTCCTGGACGCTCGGCTCGCCGACGAAGACCGGCTGGAAGCGCCGCTCGAGCGCGGCGTCCTTCTCCACGTGCTTGCGGTACTCGTCGAGCGTGGTGGCGCCGACGCAGCGCAGCTCGCCCCGGGCCAGCGCAGGCTTCAGCATGTTGGCGGCGTCGGCCGCGCCCTCGGCGGCGCCCGCGCCCACGATGGTGTGCAGCTCGTCGATGAAGAGGATGATCTTCCCCTCGGCCTCGGCCACCTCCTTCAGCACGGCCTTGAGGCGATCCTCGAACTCGCCGCGGTACTTGGAGCCCGCGATCAGCGCGCCGACGTCGAGCGTGATGACGCGGCGGTCCTTCAGCGACTCCGGCACGTCGCCCGCGACGATGCGCTGGGCCAGGCCCTCGACGATGGCGGTCTTGCCGACGCCCGGCTCGCCGATCAGCACGGGGTTGTTCTTGGTGCGGCGCGAGAGCACCTGGATCACGCGCCGAATCTCCTCGTCGCGGCCCACCACCGGGTCGAGCTTGCCGCGGCGCGCGAGCTCGGTGAGATCGCGCCCGAACTTCTCGAGGGCCTGGTAGCGCGACTCGGCGTCGGGATCGGTGACGCGCTGTCCGCCGCGCACCTGCGCCAGCGCCTTCAGCAGCGCGTCGCGAGCGACGCCGGCCTCCCGCAGCAGGCGACCCGCCTCGCCGGGCTCGGCGGTGAGGGCGAGGAGCAGGTGCTCGGTGGCGACGTACTCGTCCTTGAGGGCATCGGCCTCGCGGAACGCGGCCTCGAGGACCCGCCCCGTGGCATCGCTGAGGCGAGGCGCGGCAGCCCCGCTCACCCGGGGCAGGCGGCCGAGGGCCCCATCCACCTGGCCACGCAGGGCATCCACCGCCACCCCGAGCTTCTGCAGCACAGGGATGGTCGCGCCCTCGCCCTGGGCCAGCAGGGCGGCCAGCAGGTGGGTCGGCTCGACCCCCCCATGGTTCCGCTGCGCCGCCTGGTTCTGGGACTCGGCCAGGGCTTCCTGGCTCTTGATCGTGAGCTTGTCCTGTCGCATGGGGCCAACCCTAAGCACGCCCCGAGGGCGGGCAACGGGTCGGCAAGCGGCAGGTCGGGGTGCGGCCGCAGGCCGAGCCGCCTCCGCGTGGACCCACGGGTCCCGGGGCGGGGGGGCGGTCGCCCACCTCGCATCCGACCCCGCGGAGGGATCCCGCCCGTAGCGGCTACGGCTTCTTCTTGATCGCCACGAAGACCGTGCTGTCGCCCCTGCGGATCAGGAGCAGCGCACCCTTCTGGGCCTTCGACAGCCGGGCCTTCAGCTCCGCCGTGTCCTTCACCGCCTCGCGGTCGACCTCGAGGATCACGTCGCCGCGGCGCAGCCCCGCCTCGTCGGCCGGGCTCCCGGACTCGACCGCCACCACGACCACGCCGTGGTCCTCGTCGATCCCGAGCTGCTCGGCCAGATCCGGCGTCAGGTTCTGCACCCGGAGACCCCAGGTCTCGGCGCTCTTCTCCTCGGCCGGGGTCTCCGCCACCTCCTCCTTGAGCTGGGCGATCTTCACGGTGACGGTCTTCTGCTTCCCGTCACGCAGGAGCGTCACCTTGACCTCGCGGCCGACCGGCGTTGCGGCCACCAGGCGCGGCAGGTCCTCCATCTCCTTCACGGTCTTGCCGTCGAAGGTCGTGATCACGTCGCCGCGCTGGATCCCCGCCTCGGCCGCCGGCCCCTTCGGGTCCACCTTGGAGACCAGGGCGCCCGAGCGGTCCTTCAGGTGGAACGACTCCGCCAGCTCCGGCGTGATGTGCTGGATCACCACGCCGAGCCAGCCACGCGTCACGTGTCCCGTGGCCTTGAGCTGCGGCAGGATCTCCTTCGCCACGTTGATGGCCACGCTGAAGCCGATGGTGTTGGCCTGGGGGCGGATCGCGGTGTTGATGCCGATCACCTCGCCGTTCAGGTTGATGAGCGGGCCGCCGGAGTTCCCGGGGTTGATCGCGGCGTCGGTCTGGATGAAGTCGTCGTAGGGACCCTGGCCGATGCGGCGGGCCTTGGCGCTCACGATGCCGGCGGTCACGGTGTGACCGAGCCCGAACGGGTTGCCGATCGCCACCACCCAATCGCCGGGACGGATCTTGTCCGAATCGCCGAGGGGGAGCGCGGCCAGCTCCTTGTCGGCCTTCACGCGGATCAACGCGATGTCGGTCTTGGGATCGCGTCCGACGATCGTGGCCTCGCGCTCGGAGCCGTCCAGGAACGCCACCTTGATGCTGTCCACGTCCTCGACCACGTGGTTGTTGGTGACGATGTAGCCGTCGGGGGAGATCACGAATCCGGTGCCGAGGCTCGGCACCTTGAACTCGCGCTGCTTGAAGAGATCGTCGAGCTGGCCACCGAAGAAGTCCTCGAAGGGCTGCGGCAGCCCCTGCGGCACGCCGCCCTTCACGGTCTTCGAGGTCTGGATGTTGACCACCGCGGGCGAGGCGCGCTCCGCGAGGTCCGCGAAGCTTCCCGGGATCGTGGGCGGCGGCGTGCTGGCCTCGCTCTTCTCCTTCCAGAAGGGCGCCGTCGCCTCGCCACCGGCCGTCTTCCCCTTGTCGCCGCTTCCGAAGAGGTCGATCGCCTGGGCCGCGTTGCCCCTCCAGCGCACCTCGAGCGCACCCGACGCGACCAATGCGACCATGGCCAGCGCGCCGAGCAGCAGGACCACCGCGAGCCGCCGAGCGTTCATCGAACCTTCTCCCCCCTGGCCCGCCCTCTGCCTTGCCTCAGGAGAGCGGAATCGGCACATGGTAACGGCCGTTGCCACGCTGAACCACGAGCAGGGCGCGGGGCAGCCCGCGCGGGCCGAGCACCGCGCGCTGGAGGGCCTCGGCCCCCGTTCCACCGTCGCGCACCTGCGAGACCAGGGCGCCGCCGTCGAGCGCGGTGTTGATCCGGACCAGCCGGGCTTCGGCGTTCGAGAGGGGTCCGCCGGAGTGGCCGGGAGGAGCCCAGGGCCGCTTCTTCTGGCTCTCCACCCGCAGCACGGCGAGGTCGTCGTTCGGGTCCGCCCCCACCCGTCGGGCGTCGAGCTCGCGCCCATCGGCGAGCGACACACGGATGCGACTGTCGCGCGCTGCGAGCGCCAGCCCGAGGCCGAGAGCCGCCAGGCCGGGAGCCGAACGCTTCATGAACGCCCCTTCCTGACGCAGCGCCCGGCTCCCGGATTCACCCGCGGGCGAGCGCCTTGCCCCCGCCGGCCCCCGCCCGGTAGGCTGCGCCGGACCCGGACATGCTGCTGCGTCTCGTATCCGCCTTCGAGCGCCGCTTCGGCCACGCGCCGGAGCTCGCCGTTCGCGCTCCCGGGCGCGTGAACCTGATCGGCGAGCACACGGACTACAACGACGGCTGGGTGCTGCCCTGCGCCCTCGACCGCTTCACCCTGGCGGTAGGCGCCCGGCGTGCGGACCGCCGGCTGCGTTGCTTCTCGCTGGACGAGAGCGAGGCCGGGGAGATCGATCCCGGGGCGCTCGCGGCAGGAAGGGGCTGGATCGACTACCTCCAGGGGGTGCTCTGGGCGCTGGCCGAGCGGGGCCTCGAGCCCCCGGGCCTCGACCTCGGCGTCGCGAGCGACGTGCCGCGGGGCTCGGGACTCTCGAGCTCGGCGGCGCTCACCGTCGCCTTGACCACGCTGCTCGACCGGGCAGGTGGCTTCGGGCTGGGCGCGCTCGACCGGGCCCTCCTGGCGCATCGCGCGGAGAACGGCTTCGTCGGCGTGGCTTGCGGGCTCATGGACCCCCTGGCCTCGGCCCTCGGCCGGCGCGGCCATGCGCTCTGGATCGACTGCCGGAAGGTCGAGATCCGCCCGGTGGCGCTTCCGCCCGGGCTTCGGCTCCTGGTGGCGGACTCCGGCGTACGACGGCGCCTCGTCGACGGTGACTACAACCGGCGTCGGGCGGAGTGCGAGGAGGCGCTCGCCCGGGCCCGGGCCGTGGGCGCGCTCGCGCCGGAGGCGCGGGCCCTGCGCGACGCGACGCTCGACGACCTGCCGCGCCTCGAGGCGGTGCTCCCGGCGAGCCTCTTTCGCCGCGTGCGGCACGTGGTGACGGAGAACCGGCGCGTGGGCGAGGTCGCCGCCGCGCTGGAGCGGGGCGACCCGGCGGCGGCCGGACGGGGCCTGCGCGAGGGGATGCGGAGCCTTCGCCTCGACTTCGAGGTGAGCATGCCGGAGCTGGACGCGCTCTGCGAGCTCGCGGACCGACAGCCTGGCGTGTATGGATCGCGCCTCACCGGCGCGGGCTTCGGTGGCTGCACCGTCCACCTGGTGGCCGCCGAGGCGGCCGAGGAGGTGGCCCGCTCGATCGCCCAGGGCTTCGCGGCCCGCTTCGGGCGCGAGCCGCCCATCCTGGTGGCCGAGGCCAGCGACGGCGCCGGCCCGCTGGGCCTTGGCTGAGCGCCCCGCCCGCTGCGGGGGCCGTGTGACCGAGAGTCGCGGAAGCGGCGGTTGGCACGTCTTCTGCACCTGTGACGGCACGGAGGGAGCCATGCCGATCGCGGGCCGGAGCCCCGGGGGCAACGCTCCGCCGCATGCCCCACGAAGGAGAGGATCCACATGACCGAGAAGGAGGACGCCGGCCGGCTCGGGTTTCTCGATCCCTTCGTCCGGCTGTTTCGTGCAAAGGAGGAGACGGCGGCGCCGCCGCAGCCCGAGTCGCGGGTGAGCGGGTTCGCCAAGCTCGAGGCCGACTTCGAGGCGGCTCTGCGTGGCTTGAGGGATAAAGTCGCGGAGCAGGCAGCTACAGCCGGGCCGGGTGCGGCCGCGTATCGGAAGACCGCTGCGGCAGTCGCCGTCGAGAGGGAGCACCGAATCGATGCCTGTCATCGGGCGATCCGCGAGGACATTGAGACGATGCACGCCCGGCTGGGGACGGGGCTGTCGCCTACGGATCTGGACTCAATCGACGTCCTGCTGCGGCGCCTGGATGCCGATGCGATCGAGGGAAGGGACTCCCACGCGTTGATGCCGCGGCTGCGCTACTCGGTCGCGACGAGGCTCCGGCAGGAGTCGGGAGCGCTGGCCGTCGCGCGGCTCCTTGCGCTCCTCAAACGCGCCAAGCTCGAGTGGCCCGATCCGATCCACTATGAGCCGCACGCCAAGCCGGAGGAGGTCGAGAGCTCTCGCCGACGGCGTATGGCCGAGATGACGGAGTCCTTTCTCGCCCAGGACTTCAAGAGGACGGCCGAACGAATGGTGGGAATCGTCCGGGCCTGGGGCGCCGACTATCCCGATCGGGGCTCGCCCCTGTGGGAGGAGTCCGTCCTGGAGGGCGTGGCAGCGGGAATCCGCGGCCAGCTCCTGAAGGACTTCGTCGAGCTCGTGGATCGGGACCGGGACCTCCTCCTGAGCCGCACCGAAGCCGCGATCGGGAAGGAGCTCGCCGCGCTCCAGGCCGCCGTGGCGGGAGGCGTCCACTCCATCGAGCAGGCGAACACGGTGGTCGCGAACTCGCTACACGCTCTCGACCAAGTCGTTCCGGAGATCGTGTGGCAGCACGTTCGATCGTTGCTGCCTCAAGCGAGAGGGGAGTTCGCTTCGTGACGAGCGGCGGCGCGTCACAAAGGGGAACGGAAGTCGCCTGTCCCGTGCGTCCGGAGATGGCTCTGTCCTCACGAGGTTGCCTCGAGCTCTCGGATGGCGACAGCAATCTCCGAGCTCAATTCGGCGAGCGCCTGACTGAGCGCCGCGGCCAGCGCAGCGGGGTCGCCGGTCGCCGGCGGCCGCGATGCGTGGGTCTCGCGGAACAGACTGCGTCGATCACCGTGGAGTCCACGCACCTCAAAGCGAGCGACCAGCGTCGCGTTCCCGTCGGCGTCGATCTCGAAGCGGTCGAAATCGACCGCGACTTGAAAATCGGGTTCTTGCGTCTCGTACCAGGGGTAGAAGAGCACGGGGCGCTGGCCTAGCTGAGACGAGAGGTCGAGTCCAAGGACGCGCGGGATGGCGCTGTCGAGGGGCTCCGCCCAGCGAGCAATCGGCGACGCCGCAACCTCGGTCGGGTTCCTTCGGGTAAGCATCTCGCGGCGATCGAGGAGGTAGTCGGGGAGACGGATCGGGCCCAAGCCGATCGATCCGCTCCGTGCGCTTTGACGGGGCATGGCGCCTCCCGCGGCGACCGCCTCCAGCACGAAAAACCGGGAAGGATCCGGGCGCGGGGGCAATACCGAGCAGCCCTCCAAGAGCGCGAGAGCGCCGATCAACGGCGCAATGCGACGCCCGAAGGCTGCTCCCCTCACGGCTTCCCCTGCTCATAGCTTTTGCCACGCACGATCGCACTGGGATCGCGTTCGAGGGCATCGGCGAGAACACGGACAGAGCGGGCCGCTGCCGACACATCATCGAGCGTCTTGTTGAGTTTCACCTCGACCGGGGAGCCTGGCTCGATCAGCGCACGAAGCGTCTTGGTGGCCTCCTCGACACCAGCAGCTGCGGTCTGCGTTCGATCCGTCGCACCCTCGATGCTTTTCGACAGGGGGTCGACCTTCCGGCTCACCGCCACTGTCAACTTGTCAAAGCTCAAGAGGGCCTGGTTGAGCGATGCGATCGCGGCCCTGGTCTCGGGCGCGGAGGCGAGGCGCTGCACCGCGTCGAAAGCCCCCGCGGCACGATCGACGAGCTCCGACAGGTTCAGCTGGTTCAGTCGCACAACGAATTGCTTGATTGTCGCTTGAGCTTCCTCGAGCGGGGTCGGAAGCGTGGGGATCTCCTGAAAGTGCTCACCACCACCGACGAAGTGGGCAACCGTACCGGGGAAGTAGTCGAGCTGCACGAACAAGAGCCCGGTGACGAGGCTTTGCACGGCGAGCTGGGCCCGCAAGCCCTGCTCGATCCTCTGCGTGACCTGGTCTGGCTCAAAGCTGACCTCAGCGCCCGCGTTGCGCAATCTCTCGGCGTCGAGCTTGATCAAAACGGGGATGCGAAAATCGTTGGCCGGCTGGTCGAGTCGCAGCAGGATCCGGGACACCTCTCCGATCTCCACGCCCTTGAACTTCACGGGTGAGCCGACCGAGAGTCCGTTCACATCGTTGAAATAGCAGACAAAAGTGTGGGACTTCACGAAGAAGCGCCCGGAACCAAGGGCTACCAAGGCGCATACCAGAAGCACTAGCGCGCCGACCACGAAGGCGCCGATCGCTGTCGCGCTAGAACGCTGACTCATGGCTTCCTCTCCGGCGACCCCTCGTCGCCTCCCCGCGTAAGGAACCGGTGCACGTTCGGCAGGTCGCAATGCGCGAGCAGATCCTTCGGGTTGCCAGAGGCGATCATCGTGCGGCTCTCCACATCCAGGAACACACTGTTGTCACCGATCGTGAAGATGCTGGAGAGCTCGTGAGTCACCACGGCGATCGTCGACCCGAGACTGTCGCGCAGGTCGAGGATGAGGTCGTCGAGCAGGCGCGAGCTGATGGGATCGAGCCCGGCAGAAGGCTCGTCGAAGAGGAGGATGTCCGGGTCGAGCGCCATGGCCCGCGCGAGGCCCGCACGCTTTTGCATGCCCCCGCTGATCTGGCTGGGATAGTAGTCCTCGAAGCCCTTGAGCCCGACGAGGGCAAGCTTGAGGCAGGCTAGCTCGCGAACCTCGGGGGGTGAGAGGTCAGTATAAGCTGCCAGAGGCATGGCGACGTTCTCGGACAGCGTCATCGAACTCCAGAGCGCTCCGGACTGAAAGAGTACGCCGATGTGTCTCAAGACGTCTCTTCGCGTCCCCGCATCGGCCTTCGTAAAGCTCTCGCCGTCGTAGAAGACCTCGCCTCGAGCCGGCTCTTCAAGCCCGATGAGATGGCGGAGCAGTGTGCTCTTTCCGCAGCCGCTTCCGCCCATGATGATGAAGATATCGCCACGCCCGATCGTGAAGCTGAGGTCTCTCATTACCACGAAGTTGCCGAATGCCATCGTAAGATTGCGCACGACGATGTGCGGTTCGCGCTGAGGGGAAGGGGCTGCGTAGGTCGGCATCTTCAGATACCGAGGACATTGCAGATCACCGCGAGACTTCCATCGGTCACGATGATCAACACGATGCTGGTAACGACCGCCTCGGTCGCTGCGTCTCCGACTGCGGAAGCGCTTCTCCCCGACTGCGTGCCGCGCAGGCACCCGGCGAGCGCGATCAGTACGCCAAAGAGCAGAGCCTTGAAGAGGCCGAGCCCGAAGTCCGTGAGGTGGACTGCCGCGACTGTCTCCTTCCAGTATTGGGCGATCGAGAGATCGAGCATACCCGTGCCGACGACGATGCCCCCGAAGAGCCCCATCAGGTCGGAGTAGAGGCAAAGCAGCGGCATCATGAGGCAGAGCGCCAAGATGCGTGGCAACACGAGATATTCGATGGGGTTGAAGCCAAATGTCGTGAGCGCGTCGATCTCTTGCGTCACCTTCATCGTTCCAAGCTGGGCGGCATAGGCCGCGCCCGTGCGGCCAGCCATCACGACGGCCGTCATGACCGCGCCCATCTCCCGGGACATGCCAATGCCGACGAGGTCGGCGACGTAGATCGATGCGCCGAACCGCAAGAGCTGGAGTGCACCCATGAACGCCAGGATCAGTCCCACCAGAAAGCTCACGAGCGTCACGATGCCGAGCGCTTCGGCACCGGCCTGCTGAACGAGATACGCGAAATCCGCGCGCGGGAAGCTCGCCCGTAGCCTTGCCATTCGGCCGATGGCCAATGTGAGCTCCCCGATGAAGCGAAACCACTCGACTAGCCCTTCGGAAAGGCGGAGCACCGCGCTTCCGACACGCGCGAGCAACCCGGGCCGCACCTCGACTGCGCGAGCGCCCGCGCGCTCGGGTACCGCTTCCGCGAGGGCAAGCAGCCGCTGGATTCCTGGCGGGAGACCGGAAAGGTCGGTCGCGACCGTTCGTGCGCGGCACTGACCGAGGATCTGCGTCAAGAAGGCAAGAAGACCGCTATCCCAGGGTCCGAGTCGGCGGGTGTCGAACGCGACCCGCACGATGCCGCCGCGTGCGAACTCGCGGTCGACCTCGAGCGCGGACGGGCGCGGCTTACCGAGAAGCCAGGCGCCTTCGAGGCGGACGACGAGAGCCGCATCCTCGCCGCGACAAAGGGAAAGCTCAGCCCTTGTCGATCCTGCCCGGGAGCCTTCACTCACGTCGCCTCCGCTGTAAGTAGCCAGTAAGCCCCCACGCTCCAGGATGCATAATATTGTTCCTCTCCTTTGGGCACGATGTCGAGACCAGTTGCCCGGCATCACCCCCACGTCTACGCCGGAGGTGGATGGCGGCTTGGCGGGTTTGGCTTCGGTCTGAGAAGTCCAAGAGCCTCGCGCCTGAAGAGCCAGGTCGTGAGGGCAACGGAGAAACGAAGATGTATCGGGTCGCGCTCTTGATTCCCCTGATCGTCGGGAGCACCGCCATCGCATGTACGATCACCATCCACGGAGCCGCGTTGGCGGCAACTCTTCGCCTCGTTCGCCACGAAAGAACCCTTGGACACGCGGGGGCAGGATTCTGGGTCGACTTGAGGATCGTCGCGACAGCAATGGCGCTCGCCCTGATCGCACATCTGATCGAGATGGGCGTATGGGCGGTGTTGCTCGTTCTGGTCGGGGAATTCCAGGAGTGGGGAGTCGCGTACTATCAATCGGCGATGAACTACACGAGCCTGGGCTATGGCGACATCGTCATGTCGCCGCCGTGGAGAATGCTGGGGCCGTTCGAGGCGACCAACGGCCTGCTCATGTTCGGCGTCTCGACAGCGATGATCTTTGCACTGATCCAACGGCTGGTTGAGACCCGATTCCCAGATCTCCAATCTTGAGAGCGGAGAGGACGGCCTCGCCGATCCGCGGGCGAGGCTCGTCGATGAAGGGAGGGGTCCGGACCAGCTTCTGGAGCTCCCTGCAGCCCCAAGGGGGACCGCGTCTCTGCTGATCAAGGTGTCGACCGCGCCCAGCGAGACGTTGCGTGGTCGCTCCCTTCGAGTAACGCCAGTCGCACGGAAGAGGTCAGCCGGAACCCCCGGTTCGTTCCTGCAGATCGGCGACCAGGGGACCGCAAGCGGCCCTCGAGGTGGGATTGCTCGCCAGCGGCGCGATCGCCATGGGCTCTATCGGATCGGACACCGCCGGGCATCCCAGACCTGCGCGGCGTACTCCGCAATCGTCCGATCACTCGAGAACCGTCCGGACGCCGCCACGTTGAGGATCGCCTTGCCCGACCAGGCCTGACGATCGCCGTACAGCTCGGCCAGGCGCAGGTCTGCTTCGAGGTAGGACCGGAGGTCCGCGAGGTGCATGTAGTAGTCCCCGTGGGTTAGCAGGGCGTCGCGCAGGGGGGAGAACACGTCTGGCTCGTTGCGGCTGAAGTGATCCCCGAAGATCAGGTCGAGCGCCGCGCGGGTCTCCGGCTCGTTGTGGTAGTGCCAGTGTGGATCGTACCAGCCCCGGCTCTCCGCGACCTGCCGCGCAGTCAGCCCGAAGAGGAAAAAGTTCTCCTCGCCCGCCTCCTGGGCCATCTCGATCGTCGCACCATCCCGCGTCCCGAGGGTGAGCGCGCCGTTCATCATGAATTTCATGTTGCTGGTGCCGCTCGCCTCATAGCCTGCCGTCGAGATCTGATTGGAGACGTCGGCCGCGGGAATCAGTCGCTCCGCCAGCGAGACGCAGTAATCCGGAACGAAGACGACTGCGAGGCGGCCGCGCACCGAGGGGTCGCCGGCGATGGTCCCCGCGATGTTGTTCAGCAGCTTGATGATCAGCTTGGCCAGCTTGTAGGCCGGGGCGGCCTTGCCGGCGAACACGAAGGTGCGGGGTATCACGTCGAGCCGCGGGTTATCGCGCAAGCGATTGTACAGCACCACGATGCGCAGCGCGTTCAGCAGCTGGCGCTTGTATTCGTGGATGCGTTTCACTTGACAATCCACGATCCCGTCGGGATCGAGCGGCAGGCCGCAGGTCTCCCTGAGCCAGCCCGCGAACTTGGCCTTCGCCTCGCGCTTTGCCGTCTGGAATGCATCGCGGAGGGCCTTGTCGCCCGCCATGGGCGCGAGCTTCTCCAGCTGACCGAGATCGGTGATCCAGGCGTCGCCGATCGCCTCGGTGATGATGCGGGAGAGCGGCGGGTTGGCCAGCAAGAGCCACCTCCGGGGAGTGACGCCGTTCGTCTTGTTGTTGAAGCGCTCGGGGAAGAGCTCCGCGAGGTCCCGGACCGTCGTGGTGCGCAGCAGCTCCGAGTGGATCGCGGACACGCCGTTCGTGCTGTGCGACCCCACGATCGCGAGGTTGGCCATGCGGATGTGCTTCTCCGCGCCTTCCTCGACCACGCTCACGCGTGCGACGCGACCTTCGTCTCCCGGGAAGCGCGTGCGCACCTCGTCGAGGAGCCGCCGATTGATCTCGAAGACGAGCTCGAGGTGGCGGGGCAGAAGCACCTCGAACGCGACGAGCGGCCACTTCTCGAGCGCCTCCGGCAGCAGCGTGTGATTCGTGTACGCCAGCGTCCGGCGCGTGAGGTCCCAGGCCTGGTCCCACCCGAGCTGCGCCTCGTCGAGCAGGATCCGCAAGAGCTCCGGGACCGCGAGGGCCGGGTGGGTGTCGTTGAGCTGGATCGCGACCTTCTCGGGCAGCGCGCTCCAGTCGGTGTTCGCCTTGCGGAAGCGTCGCACCAGGTCGGCGAGGGAGCAAGCGACCAGGAAATACTCCTGGAAGAAGCGCAACGCCTGACCGCTGACCGTGGAGTCGTCCGGATACAGGACGCGCGTGAGAGACTCAGCGGCGAGTGTCTCC
Organism: Myxococcota bacterium; assembly: GCA_033853555.1. Lineage (GTDB taxonomy): Bacteria > Myxococcota_A > UBA9160 > UBA9160 > UBA9160 > JAWOLJ01. The sequence goes on along the minus strand of JAWOLJ010000159.1, from coordinate 10,494 downwards.
GTCAGCGCCTCGACGAACTCGCCGCGGCTGAAGCGCTGGAAGTCGAAGTAGTCCGGCGCGGCGGCGGCCCAGAGGCGAAGGGTGTTCACTGTCTTCCCTCCGTAGCCGACGACCGGTCGGTCGAAGGGGATGCCGATCAGACTGGACGGGAGCCCGGGCACGGGCTCGAGCCGCCCGCCGCGCATCGCGAACGAGCAGCCGAGCTTCACCTCCACCGGCTCATCCGGCCGAGCCACCTCCCACGGATCCTGCCGGCGCAGCCAGTTGTCGGGCTGCTCGTGCTGCCAGCCGTCGGAGATCGATTGGCGGAAGATCCCGTACTCGTAGCGGAGTCCGTAGCCCGTCGCCGGGAGCTCGAGCGTCGCCATCGAGTCGAGAAAGCAGGCGGCGAGCCGTCCCAGCCCGCCGTTCCCGAGGCCGGCGTCGGGCTCCTGTTCGAGCAGGCCGACCCAGTCGAGCCCCTTCTCTTGGGCAAAGCGGGTGACATGTCCGTCGAGCAGGAGGTTCGTCAGATTGTTGGCGAGCGAGCGCCCCATCAGGAACTCCAGCGAGAGGTAGTAGATGCGCTTGGGGTTCTTCCGCTCGTAGGTCTTCTCGGTCTGGATCCAGCGCTGCGAAAGCACGTCGCGGAGCGAGCGCGCGATCGCTTCGAAGCGCTCGCGAGGACCAGCCTCGGCGATGTCCACGACATCGTCGAACGTGAGATGGCGCTCGTAGAGTGCGTCGTCGCCCCCGCTGAACTGGATCGGGCCGCAGCCGTACTGGGCGATCAGCTTCGCCATGGTTTCGGATGTGCGGGCCGAGGCTGCCTCGCCCGGGTCTTCGTTGCGCTTCGCCACTGTGGAACCTCCTTCGGAATCGTTCTCGGTCATCGTCCCATTCCTCTGCGGGGCTGGTCAGCGTTTGACGGCCGACCTGCGCCTCCTCCTGTTCGGTGTACTCCCCCCGGACCCACCGAGCCGTTGTCCCTCGAGCGGTGGTAGAAGGCCTGCTGGGCCACAGCGACGTTCACCGGCTCGCCGGCCCGCGCCGCGCGGGCGGCGTCTTGCGAGGCGCGTCCGTTCGAGAAGCCGAGCCTCCAGGGCTTCGGCCGCTGCGCTGCGTTGATGGCGTGGACGTGTCGCGTGGCCACGACGTCGTTCGGACCGGCCGACAGGAAGACGGCGCCCGGGATCGCGGGCACGACGTGTCGGCGGAGGCAGAGCAGGGTGGCGTCGGCGGTCTGCTCCACCGAGGCCTGCTGCGGGCAGTCCTTGCCCTCCACGACCGTGTTTTGCTCGAGCAATCTGGCCTCGAGCTGCACGGGCGGCTCGGACGACGCGTCGAACATCGCGTGGAGGACGCCGACCGTCACTTCCTTGCAAGGCTCGGGGGAGCGCGCTCCGTCCATCAGGACTTCGGGCTCGACGCTGGGGAGGAGCCCCTGCTTCTCGCAGAGCGCTCCGTGGCGATCCAGTTCAGGCGCATTTGCAGCGATGCAAAAGACGCTGCGACGGATGTCCGTCATGGCGGCCACCGCCCGCCACTCCGAGAACCGGGCGCCTGTCTCCCGATACTCAGCGAGGCGTTCGCCGAGCCCATCGAGCCCGTGGGTTCCGCGCTCGCCCTCCGAGCCGGCTGGCGGCTTTGCTCCGAGGTCAACCCGGATGCTCGGCAGGATCCCGAGCCGAATCATCTGGGAGCCGACCTCCTCGTCGCCCGGGCCGCTGCGCAGCTCGCAAAGCCTTTGACTCGTACGCTTCGCCGCCGGTGCTCTCGTCGACAAGGTGGAGGCTCCCCTCCAAACGCGGCGGGTTGCCGGTCCGGGTCGTATTGCTCACACGTGAGCTTGCATCCCTCTCCCTTCTTCGATCAACCCTAGGGCTTCGCCCCGTGCCTTTTCGACCGCCGGTGCCGATAGTGCTGGAGGAACATCCGGATCGTCTCTTCGACTATGTTCTTTTCCGGAACGGCTACGGGTTCGCGGCCCGTCATCCAGGGCCACAAAGATAGCTCGTTGAGCATCCCCATGAACTGGTGAGCTGCAAGCATCGGATTGCGGCACTCCAGGATTCCCATCTCGGTCAGATGGGCGAGATAGCGCACGAGCCGCTCGGTTTGAGGCTCCATGACGGCGGCGAACTCGTCGGCGATCCACGGAAACTGGCGCGAGTCGGCCACCACCATGCGGAGGAATCCGAGGAATCCCTGGTGCTTGTGGAGCTTCAAAATCATGCGCGCAACCTGGCGCAGCACGTTCTCAACGTCGCCTTGGGTTTCGACGCCAGGCGGAAAGGCATCCCCGATCTGCCCCGAAACCCTGAGAAGCATCTCCCGGAAGATCTCCTCCTTGCTAGCGAACTGGTTGTAGAGCGTCCGCCGAGCCACGCCGGCGGCCTCGGCCAGCTGATCCATGCTGACGGAGCCGAAGCCCCGTTCCAGAAACAGGCGCTCTGCCGCCTCGACGATCGCCTCCCGCGACCCATTCCGCAGCGCCGCCCTGGAAATGGCCTCGTTCGAGGCCTCGCGAGCTCTCATGCAAAGCCCTCTTGCACTGAAGGATGCAACAAGTTATATTGCACTGTGAAATGAAGCGCAACCCCGGGCCAGGCTGCTCACGGTTGCGGGCCTTCACTTCTTTCGAAAGGCAGCCTCCATGTCCGAACCTCGGGTCTTCTGGGCCGCTTTGATCGCCGCGACCGTCCTGGGGTGCAACAGACAGGCGCCACCCATCCCCCAGGCACGGCCGGTCCGGACGGTCACCGTCGGGCGCGTCGCGGAAGGCGAGACGGTTTCGCTCACGGGTCACGTCCGCGCCAAAGACCAGGTCAGCCTCGCCTTTCGCATCGACGGCAGCATGATCGAGCGGCCCGTCAATGTGGGCGATGTGCTCACGGCAGGCCAGGTCGTCGCCAAGCTCGACCCCAAGATCCAGCAGAATGCGCTGCGCTCGGCGCAAGGCAACCTCTCGTCGCTCGAGGCCCAATTGATCGACGCGCGCCTCGCCTTCGGCAGGCAGCAGGCGCTCGTGAAGGAAGACGCGACGCCCCGGGCCAGGTTCGACGAAGCCCGGCAGAAAATGGACACGATCCAGGCTCAGGTCGACGCCGCTCGGGCGCAGGTGCGAATCGCGGAGGAACAGCTGAGCTACACGGTTTTGTCCGCCGATGCCCCCGGTGCGATTACCGCGGTCGGCGCCGAACCGGGCGAGGTCGTCCGGGCCGGGCAGATGGTTGTGCAGCTCGCGCGTCAGGGCGGACGCGACGCCGTCTTCGACGTGCCCGAGCAGCTCATTCGGACGGGCCCGCGCGATCCGCTGGTGCAGATCGCTCTCACCAACGACCCGACGGTGCGGGCCACCGGTCGCGTGCGAGAGGTGGCGCCCCAGGCGGATCCCACTACCCGAACGTTTCAGGTCAAGGTCGGCATCATTGATCCGCCCCAGGGCATGGAGTTGGGATCCACTGTCACCGGCCGCATCAAACTGTCCGCTCCCCCCGGCGTGGAGATCCCTGCGAGCGCGCTTACCGAGGCAAACGGACGCCCCGCCGTGTGGGTGGTCGATCCGCGCAGCCAGACTGTGACGCTGCGCACCGTGGATGTCCTCCGATACGACCCGGGGGCCGTCGTGATATCTCAGGGACTGGAATCCGGAGACGTCGTGGTCACCGCCGGGGTCCAAGTCCTGCGCCCAGGCCAGAAGGTCCGGCTCCTGGAAGCCGCCCCATGAAGCGCTTCAACCTCTCCGAATGGGCCCTTCGACACCCTTCCCTTGTGACCTACTTCATGGTCGTCATCGTCGTCGCAGGCATCGGATGCTACGTCCGGCTCGGGCGGAGCGAAGACCCGGACTTCACGGTCAAGACCATGGTGGTGCAAGCCGAATGGCCAGGCGCCACGGTCGGCGACACGCTCGAACAGATTACCGACCGCATCGAAAGCAAGCTGCAGGAAACGCCGAACCTGGACTACCTGAAGAGCTACACGAGCGCGGGCAAGGCCACGATCTTCGTCAATCTGAAGGACTCGACGCCCCCGGTGGAGGTGCCGGACATCTGGTACCAGGTGCGCAAGAAGGTACGCGACATCCGCGGGACGCTGCCACAAGACAGCGTTGGCCCGGGTTTCAACGATGAGTTCGGCGATACCTACGGCATCGTGTACGGCTTCACGGCGGACGGATTCACAGACCGAGAGCTGAGGGACTACGTCGTCGACGTCCGCAAGCAGCTCCTCCAGCTGCCGGATGTCTCCAAGATCGACATTCTTGGGGCCCAGGACGAGCGCGTCTACGTTGAATTCTCAACCGCGCAGTTGGCGGGCCTCGGGATCGACCGCTCCGAACTGATCGCCGCGCTGCAGGCCCAGAACGCCGTCACCCCCGCCGGCGTCGTCCAGACCGGGGACGAGAAGATCCTTGTCCGCGTCTCGGGTGCGTTCCAGTCCGAGCAGGACGTTCTTGCGGTCAACTTCGTCGCAAAGAACGGTCGGATGATTCGCCTGAGCGACATCGCGCACGTCACACGCGGGCCTGCCGATCCCGCCCAGCCGATGTTCCGCGTGAATGGGCATCACGCCATCGGGCTTGCCATTGCGATGCGCAAAGGGGGCGACGTCCTCGCGCTTGGGCGCCACGTTGCAGGTGCCATGACGGAGATCACGGCGAACCTGCCGATCGGGATCGAGCCGACGCTCATCGCCGACCAGCCGGTGACCGTCGAGCATGCCGTGGACGAGTTCATGGAGGCGCTGTGGGAGGCCGTCGCCATCGTGCTTGCGGTGAGTCTGCTCAGCCTGGGTTTGCGCGCGGGCGCCGTGGTGGCCCTCGCGATCCCGCTGGTACTCGCCGCCGTGTTCGTGGCGATGGCGTTCTTCGGGATCGACCTTCAGCGAATCTCGCTGGGCGCCCTCATCATCGCCCTCGGTTTGCTCGTCGACGACGCCATGATAACGGTCGAGTCGATGGTCACGCGCCTGGAGCACGGCGACGACAAGGAACAGGCCGCCACCTTCGCCTACACCTCGACCGCCTTTCCGATGCTTACCGGCACACTGGTCACCGTCGCGGGCTTCGTACCGATCGGGTTCGCGCGCAGCGCCGCAGGCGAGTACACCTTCTCGATCTTCGCCGTCGTCGCCATCGCACTGCTCATATCCTGGGTCGTCGCGGTCCTTTTTGCTCCTTTGCTCGGGGTTTGGGTCCTGAAGAAGGCCGGGGCGGCCCACTCCGAGGGGCCCGGTGCGATCATGCGCACCTTCCGCTGCTTCCTTGATCTGGCGATGAGCAGACGCTGGACCACGGTCCTCGTTACGCTAGGCCTGTTCGGGGCTGCGCTGTCCGGCATCCGCTTCGTTCCGCAACAATTCTTCCCCTCGTCGGACCGGCCCGAGCTGCTCGTGGATCTGCAGCTACGCGAGAACGCTTCGATCTACGCAACGAGGAACGTCGCGACCCGGCTGGACAAGCTCCTGAAGAGCGATCCGGATGTGGACCACTGGAGCACATACGTCGGACAGGGCGCCGTGCGCTTCTACCTGCCTCTCAATGTTCAACTCCCAAACGACTTCTTCGCGCAGGCCGTGGTCGTCACCAAAGGTGTGCAGCAGCGTGAACGGCTGAAGGCGAAGCTTGAGCAGGCGCTGGCGACCGAGTTCCCGAGCGTCGTCGGGCGCGTCTATCCGCTGGAGCTCGGCCCGCCCGTCGGATGGCCGCTCCAATACCGAGTGAGCGGGCCGGAGCCGGACAAGGTCCGCGCGATCGCGTTCGAGGTCGCTGAGGAAATAGGATCAAGCCCCCGGGCGGAGAACGTCAACTACAACTGGATGGAGCCGGCGCGCACGATCAGGATCAGGGTGGACCAGGACCAGGCCCGTCTCCTGGGCCTGAGCTCGCAGCAGCTGGCCCTTTCCCTGAACGCGGTTGTATCCGGCGTCACCGCCACCCAGATGCGCAGCGGGATCTATCTGGTCGACGTACTGGTTCGGGCCTCCGCCGATCAGCGGATGTCGCTGTCGACGATCCGTACGCTTCAGGTACCGCTGCCGAACGGGCGGACCGTTCCGCTGAGCCAGATCGCGTCCGTCCAGTACGGCCAGGAGTACCCCATCGTGTGGCGGCGAGACCGACGGCCCACGGTGACGGTGCAAGCCGACCTCGCGGCCGGTACGCAGGCCGCCACAGTCGTGCAAAGCCTGGCGCCGAAGATGGCCGCGCTGAGCGCCAGCCTGCCGAGCGGCTACCACATCGACGTTGGCGGCACGGTGGAGGAGAGCAACAAGGGGGAGAGCTCGGTCATAGCCGTCGCGCCGCTGATGCTGATCCTGATGCTCACGGTACTGATGATCCAACTTCAAAGCTTCAGCCAACTGTTTCTGGTGCTCAGCGTGGCTCCCCTGGGTCTCATAGGGGTCGTCGGGGCTCTGTTCCTTGCGGACAAGCCCATGGGCTTCGTGGCGCTACTTGGCGTGCTCGCCCTCACAGGGATGATCGCCCGCAACTCGGTGATCCTCATCGACCAGATCGAGACGGAAAAGGCGCGCGGCCGCGACCCCTGGGATGCGGTGATCGAGGCGACCGCCCACCGCTTCCGTCCGATCCTGCTCACCGCTTCCGCCGCGATCCTCGGCATGATCCCGATCGCACCGACCGTCTTCTGGGGCCCGATGGCCTACGCAATCATGGGTGGCCTGGCGGTTGCGACACTGCTGACCCTTGTCTTCCTTCCCGCGCTCTACGTGACCTGGTTTCGCATCGAGAGACCTCAGCCAGGCTCCAGCCAGAAGACGGATCTTGCGTAGCCGGTCATAGCCCGGCCCCCGACCGGAAGTGGGGAGGCAAAAGATGACCAGAGCTCAGGCGCGAGCGTCAAATGGCGTTCGAGAGAGGGCCGCTCTGCGCCTCATCCTCGGCTACGCAGCCGCGGGAAGCGCCGCGCGGCGGCGGCCCTATCGGTCGACGCGCGCTGCAGATCGGCCAACGGGTACCCCTCGTAGACCTTCGCAAACGCGGGGACGGCGCCCGCGGGCGCCGTAATTCTGGCGGATTGCGGCTCAGGGCTGGTGCGCCGGTGCCTCGGTGGGGAGCGGCTCCGCCTGGGACGCGCGCGGCGGCTCGCCGCCACGCGGCGCGGCCGGGCGCTCCGCAGCGCCCTGCTTCACCAGCAGGAACTTCGTCTCGGGCCCGCGCCGCGCCGTGATGAGGAAGACCGGCTTCTTCTCCACGGTGGCCATGCTCCGCCGGAACGTGTCGAGATCCGAGACCTCCGTCTTCTCGATGCGCTCGATCACGTCGCCCGGCAGCAGGCCCGCCTCGTTCGCCGGCGAGCCGCGCGCCACGAACGAGACGAACGCTCCGCGCCGCGAGCTGAGCCGTTGCTCCCGGGCCATGCTCTCGGTGATCTCCTGCACGTGGAACCCGGCCGGGCTCTCCGCCTCCGCCGGCTCGACCTTGGGCTGCTCCTCGATCGCCACCTCCACGTGCCGGGGCTTCCCGTCGCGCAGGACGTCGATGCGCACGCGATGACCCGGCGTCTCGCGCGCCACCCGGCGCTGGAGCGAGCCGAGGTCTTCTTCCTTCTCCGCGTCCACGGGCTGCCCGTCGAAGGCCGTCACGATGTCGCCGGGCTCGAGGCCCGCCCGCGCGGCCGGCGAGTGCGCCACCACCGAGTTCACCACCACGCCGCTCGCATCCGGAACTCCGAAGTAGCGCGCGAGGTCCCGATCGAGGGCCTGCATGGTGATGCCGAGCCACCCGCGCTCCACGCCCCCGTCGGCGATCTGGCGCATCACCTCGACGGCGGTGTCGATCGGGATGGTGAAGCCGATGCCGCGCCCCTGTCCGCGCGAGTTGATGCCCACCACCTCGCCGTCGAGATCCACCAGCGGTCCACCCGACGAGCCCACGTCGATCATGGCGTCGGTCTGGAGGAAATCGTTCAGCAGGTCGTCCACCTCGAGGTTGCGCCCCTTCGCCGAGACGATCCCGAAGGAGACGGTGCCGTCGAGGCCGTAGGGGTTGCCGACCGCGAGCACCCACTGGCCGACCTGGAGCGTGTCGGCATGGCCGAGCTTCGCGGCGGGAAGCGGCGCCTCGGGCTCGATCTTGAGCACGGCGAGGTCGGTCTGCTTGTCCATCCCGACGATGCGCGCGGGATAGCGGGGCTTCCGGCCGGGCACGCTCACCGTGACCTTCTCCGCCCGGTCCACGACGTGGTGGTTGGTCAGGATCGTGCCGTCGGGCGAGACGATGAAGCCGCTTCCGGTGACGGGCGTGCGGCGGTCGTCGATCTTCACGATCGCCTCCACGTGCACCACGCAGGGCTTCACCTGCTCGGCCACCTGGATGATGCGCCGCTGGAGCTCGTCCAGGGCCTGCTCGCCGCCATTGCCGGCGGCGCCCGCCGCTGCGGCCGGCGACAGGGCGAGGAGCAGAAGCGCGAGCGCGAGCAGCGAGCGGCGGGGCATGCGATCTCCTTCAGGATGCAGCGTGGGCCTCCTCTGCGGCGTCGTCCAGCGCCCGGCGCAGCGCGGCGGCGGCGCGCCCGGGATCCTTCGCGCCGAGCACCGCGCCGGTGACGGCGAGGCCGGCCGCTCCGGCCTGCCACAGTGCAGCGGCGTTCTCCGGCCCGACGCCCCCCTGCGCGAGGACCGCCTGCGCGCCGGCGACCCGCGCCGCCCGCAAGGCGGCCGGGCCGAGGGCCGGGCGCGTTGCGGCCTTCGAGCGTGGGGAGTAGATCGGAGCGAGGTGGACGTAGCTTGCGCCCGCCGCCCCGGCGGCTGCCGCCTCCTCCGGCGAATGGGCGGAGACCCCGATCCGGGCCGCCGGGCCGAGCAGGCGGCGCGCCGTGGCCGGATCCATCCCGTCGAAGCCCAGGTGCACGCCATCCAGGCCGAGGGCCAGCACGAGATCCGCCCGGCGGTTCACCAGCAGCACCAGCTCGCCTCCTCGCGCCGCGGCGCCGCGGCGCGCGGCGACGGCGATCGCCTCCACGTGGGCGAGGAGCTCCCGTCCCTGGAGCTCGCGCTCCCGCACCTGCACCCAGTCGACGCCGGCGGCCACCGCGGCCTCCACCGCCTCCCCCCGCGGCAGAAGGCTCGCGCCGCGGTCCGTCACCAGGCAGAGGATGGGCTTCAGAAGCTCGCGAGCCCGTCGAGCGGGCTCGAGGCCGAGGCGTAGAGCCGCCGCGGAATTCGCCCGGCCTCGTAGGCGAGCCGCCCGGCCTCGACCGCGAGCCGCATCGCCCGCGCCATGGCGAGCGGATCCTTCGCGCCCGCGATCCCGGTGTTCATGAGCACCGCCGTGCAGCCGAGCTCCATCGCGATGGCCGCGTCGCTCGCGGTGCCGACGCCCGCATCGACGATCACCGGCACCTGCACGGTCTCCAGGATGATGCGGAGGTTCGCGGGATTGCGGATGCCGAGGCCCGAGCCGATGGGCGCAGCGAGCGGCATCACCGCCGCGCAGCCGAGGCCGGCGAGCCGCTGGCAGGCCACGGGATCGTCCGCGACGTAGGGGAGCACGGTGAAGCCCTCGGCCACCAGGATGCGCGCCGCCTCCAGCGTCGCCGCGGTGTCGGGAAAGAGCGTGCGCTCGTCGCCGATCACCTCGAGCTTCACCAGATCCGTGTCGAGGAGCTCGCGCCCGAGCCGCGCCGTGGTGAGCGCATCCTCGACGGTGTAGCAGCCCGCGGTGTTGGGGAGGATGCGGAGACCCGCCTCGAGGAGCGCGTCGAGCAGGTTCTCGCCCTTCGGCGCGTCGAGCTTTACGCGCCGCAGCGCCACCGTGATGAGCTCGGCGCCGCTCTCGCGGGTGCAGGCGAGCGTCTGCTCCAGGGACGCGTACTTCCCCGAGCCCACGATCAGGCGCGAGCGGAGCTCGTGGCGGCCCAGCCGGTAGGCGAACGACATGCCTAGCCTCCTCCTACCGCTTCCAGGATCTCCAGCCGGTCGCCGGGCCCCAGGCGCTCGCTGGCGTAGCGCGAGCGGGGCACCACGCTGCGGTTGCGCGCCACCGCGAGACGGCGCTCGCCCATGCCGAGCAGGGCCAGCAGCCCCGACACGGTGCAGTCCGGCGGGACGCTGTGGGGATGGCCATTCACCAGGACGTCCACGGTGGCCCGGATCTCCTCGACGGGCAGCTCCTCGACGGGCAGGTCCTCGACAGGCGATGCTCGGCGGCGAGGTGGAACCTCGGCAAGCTACTCGACCCCCGGTGCAGGGTCAAACGCCGGCGAGGCCCCGCACCCGCCGTTCGATACGCTCCGGGCCGGTCCAAGAGGGGGGTTGTCATGCCGGGAGCGCGTCCGACGGAGGCGCGGATCGATCTCGCCGCGCTGCGGGCGAATCACGCCCTCGCCCTGGCGCGGGCCGGCGGGCGACGCGTGATCGCCGTGGTGAAGACCGACGCCTACGGACACGGCGCGCCGGCGGTGGCGCGCGCGCTGGTGGCGGCCGGCTGCTCGTCCTTCGCGGTGATGACGCTGGCCGAAGCCGTGGAGCTGCGCGATGCCGGCATCG
>JAWOLJ010000158.1:0-6117 GCA_033853555.1 Myxococcota bacterium | reverse complement strand
CCGGTACCCACTCCCCGCCCCGGCGGTTCCCCACCGCATCCCCTCGGGCGGCGTAGCCAAGTGGTAAGGCATGGGACTGCAAATCCCTGATCCCCGGTTCGAATCCGGGCGCCGCCTCCAATGGGATTGAGAACTGTGCGACCGATCGCCGCCCCCTCACGAGCTTCGAGCGCAAAGGAACCACTCGGGCGGGGGCGCGCGGTCAGGGGTGGGGCGGCTCGAGGCCGGCTGACACCCGATCAGGTCGGTCCGGCGGGGGCCTCGGCTCCGGCCGCGCTCGGCAGGGTCTGGTAGCGCTCGATCGCGGCGCGCGCGTTGAAGAGCAGCCGCTCGCGCCCGAGTCGATCCGCCAGGCCGGAGCGCCGCACCATCTCGAGCACGCCGGGGTTCAAGCCGACGAGCCAGACCACGACGCCGTGCTCGGTGACGCGTCGCTCGCCCTCGATCAGCGCCTGGAGCGCCGAGTACTCGAGATCGGACACCCGGCTCAGGTCGAGCGCCACCACCCGCGGCCGGTAGCGGGCGGTCGACGCGGCGATCTGATCCGCCACGTCCTGCACGTTCAGGAAGAAGAGACGACCCTCCGGCCGCAGGATCAGCAGCCCCTCGAAGGTCTCGTCGTCCGGGTGCTCCGGGGAGAGGGGACGCAGCACGTCGGCCCCGCGCTTTCGACCGATCACCGAGACGCGCGGGTGGGCGGTCTGACTGGCGAGGCCGATCATCGACACGATGATGCCCACGACGATGCCCTTCAGCGTGCCGAACACCAGCACACCCACGCACGCGATCAGCGCCCAGCGGAACTCCATGGTGCGTACGCTGCGGATGGCGCGGAGCTCCGCCGGCTGGATCAGACCCGCCGAGTAGACGATGACGATCGCGGCGAGCGTGGCATGGGGCAGGAGGCCGAGGAGCGGCGCGAGGAGCAGCATGGTCGCCAGCGCGCTGGCACCCGTGACGAGCGACGCCGTCTGCGAGCGCCCGCCCGCGGAGCGCACGACGGCGGTCTGCGAGGTGCCGCCGCCGGCCGGCATGGCGCCCAGCAGCGCGCCGCCGAGGTTCGCGAAGCCGGTGGCGACCAGCTCCCGGTTGGCATCGATCGGAGGGTCGGCGGGCCGCGCGAACGCGCGCGCGGCGGCGATCGACTCGGTGAAGCTCATTAGCGCGATGCCGAGGGCGCCGGGCACGAGCGCCGCGATCAGCGCCGGGTCCGGCAGTGTGATCGCCGGCAGCCCCTGCGGTATGAGCCCCACCAACGAGACGCCGAGCGCCTTCAGCCCCAGGAACCAGGCCCCGGCGATCCCGCCGGCGACGGCGACCAGCGGTGCGGGCGAGTGCGGCCGCAGCCGCTCCATGCCGATCAGCACGGCGAAGGTCCCGGCGGCGACGGCGAGCGTGATCCACGAGGTCTCGGGAAGGTGCTGCGCCAGGCTCAGCACGTCGCGGAAGAAGCCCTGCTTCTGGAAGTGGATCCCCAGGAGCTTCGGCACCTGGTCCAGCACGATCACGAGCCCGATCCCGGCCTTGAAGCCCGCCAGCACCGGCGTGGAGATGAAGTTCGCTACGAAGCCGAGGCGCATCAGCCGCGCCAGCAGGAGCAGCACGCCCACCAGCGCGCTCAGCGTGGCGGTCGCCGTGACGAGTCGCCCGGCATCGCCGTCCGGCACGACGATCCCGAGCTGCGTGCCGACCAGGATGGCCAGCGTCGTGGTGGTGCTGACGCTCAGCAGGCGCGACGACCCGAGGAACGCGTAGACCCCCATCGGGACGAAGGCGGTGTAGAGGCCGACGGCCACGGGCAGGCCGGCGACGGTGGCGTAGGCCATGGCCTTGGGCAGCACGACCGCAGCGGCGGTCAGGCCGGCCAGCAGATCGAAACGAAGCTCGCCGTTCGTAGGAGGCGGGAGCTCGTGGCCGGGGCGCTCCGTGGTCATGGCTCGCGCGGGCTCAGAACCTCTCCTCGACGTACTTGAACGGGTAGTCGACCGGCGTGTAACGGCCGATCTTCCGTTTGGGCAGCTTGACCTTCTCGGCCTTCGGGGCCTTGTACGGGATGTGCTGGAGCAGGTGGCTGATCACGTTCAGCCGCACGCGCTTCTTGTCCTCGGAGCGTGCGACGTACCAGGGCGCCCATGCGGTATCCGTCGCTGCGAACATCTCGTCACGCGCCCGGGTGTAGTCGTCCCAGCGACCGTAGGATGCCAGATCCATCGGCGAGAGCTTCCAGATCTTCCGGCCGTCGTCGATGCGGGACTCGAGCCGGCGCGTCTGCTCCTCCGGGCTCACCTCGAGCCAGTACTTGAGCAGGATGATGCCGGACTCGACCATCAGCTTCTCGAACAGCGGAACGACCCGCAGGAACCCCTGCGCCTGCTCTTCCGTGCAGAAGCCCATCACGCGCTCGACGCCCGCGCGGTTGTACCAGCTCCGGTCGAAGATCACGATCTCGCCCGCGGCGGGCAGGTGGGGCAGGTAGCGCTGGGCGTACATCTGGGACTTCTCGCGCTCGGTGGGCGCCGGCAGGGCGATCACCCGGAACACCCGCGGGCTCACGCGCTCGGTGATGGCCTTGATGGTGCCGCCCTTGCCGGCACCGTCGCGACCCTCGAAGAGCACGCACACCTTCAGGCCCTTCGCCTTGATCCATTCCTGGAGTTTCACCAGCTCGACGTGGAGCTTCTCGAGCTCGCGCTCGTACTCCTTGCGAGGGAGCTTGCCCTCCGCCGGTGCCCCCTTCCTGGCCTTGGTCCTGGCCGCGCGCTTCATCGCGATTCCTTCCCGGCCCCGGGAGCGGAGGAGCCACTCGACGGGGTCGGAGCGCATGGTCGCGCGGCACGAATCGCGGCGCGAGGCCAACGAGATGCGCGGCGGGTCGGATGGCCGACACCGGATCGCGGCCTTCGGCCCGAGGCTCGCAACGCGCCTCGGCCTGGCATCCGGGCTCAGCTCCCCGCCGCGAGATTCTCCAGCAGGATCCGCCGGACCTCGAGGATGGCTTCCGGCTGGCCTTGGCAGGAGTGGCCCGAGTGGACGACCTTCTCGGACTCCACGCCCTCGATGTGCGCGCTCTTGTACTCCACCACGCCGTCGTTGCCCTCGGCCACCGGCCCGTCGGTCGCCACGGCGATGATCGAGTGGGCGGTGACACCCGGTGCGATCGGGAGGGACGCCAGCGTCTCGAGGAAGGGATTCCCCGGCGTCATGTTGTCCACGCTGCTCGGGATGCGACGCATGCGACGCGCGGCCCGGCTCTCCGAGGTCGGGAGCGACAGGAGCTCCGGACCCAGGGAAGCGACCTGACCGGGCAGATGCACGAGCCAGCGACCGATCGCGCTGATCCGTCGCGCCGCAAGGAAGCTGCCGTGGTGGGGAGTGGCGACGAAGACGACGCGGTGTACGAAGGGCAGCGGCTCCACGAAGAGGCTGCGCTGCAGGATGTCCCGGACCCCGGGTGTGAGCGTCGCTTCTTCGAATGGAGTGTCGGTGATGAGCTTCCAGAACCGGTCACCGGAGCTCGCCACCGTGTACTTCGTCAGGAGGCCGCCCTGGCTGTGGCCGATCACCACCATCTTCCGCATCGCAGCATCGGTGCCATCGGGATCGAGCTCGCTCACCGCACTCTCCAGGGACTCGCGGAGGAGCGCGCCGGAGTACGCGATCGGGTTTCCCGTGTTGTAGAGGAAGAACCAGAACTCGTAGGCCTCGCGGATGCGCCGCACGCTCATCAGCTCGTTCACCATCTCGGCCCAGCGGGTGGGGCTCGAGGCCGTGCCGTGGACCAGCACGACCGGGATGCGGCCTCGCCGGTGGGGCTGCAGCATCGAGAGCCCGTCCGGCAGACGCGCGAGCCCGAGGGCACGCCGCACGTCCCCGCCGCGGAAGCCCAGGAGCTCGATGTCCGAGAAGCGGGACGCGGAGAGGGTGTAGGCGAGCGCGGTCGTCCACTCGATCTCGAGCGGGATGTCTCCCGCGGGCAGGTGGACGGTCTGGGTCACGTCGGCGGGGTAGAGCTCGAGCCGCGCGTGCACCACGCGTTGCAGGAGGTCGGCATGGGGCGAATCGATCCGCAGGAACGCCGTGACCGGCACCTTCACGTGCGGGAGCACGCGGCGTGACTGGGCGCCGACCTTCTCGTCCACCGGCTCCACGGAGGCCACGAGCGGCGCGCCCACGCCCGAGGTGCGGTAGCGGTTGCGGAGACCCCACACGCCGAGGTCGGCGGCCGCCTCGAAGCGGACGAGGCGGTAGTCCCCCCAGCGCAGGCTCGCGCGGTCGAGCGCGACCTCGAGCGTCCCGAACGGAAGCGGGAGCGTTCCGTCCGGCAGCAGCACGAAGTCTCCGCGAGGAGCCTTGAGACCCTCCGTCAGCCCCCGGTTGTAGAGATCGCCCGCGATCCGGATCCGTGGATCCACCGCGATGGCCTGGCCCTCCAGGCCGCGCCGCCACGCAAAGGCGTAGGCATACACCGCCGATGCGAGGTAGTAGGAGCGATCGCCGGTCTCCTCCGCATGCAGGAACGAGAGCTCGGAGAGCGCGAAGAGCCGGTCGCGATCCGGCGGATCGCCCAGGCTCTCGTGCAGGCGGGCCAGCGTTCCGACCGGGTCCTGCTGGAAAGCCTCCGCGAGGCCCAGGCGGTTCAGCTCCCAGACGGTCTGCAGGCTCGGCTCGTCCGCGGAGAGCGCGTTCACCGTGAGCTCGCGCTGCACCTCGCGAGGGTCCATCGGCTTCACGCCGAGAGGCGACGCACAGCCCGTCAGGAGCGCGAGGGCGAGCCCGAGCGAGACGCCGAGGCGGAGCGCGAACGCGGATCGCACGTCGACGATGATGGAGCACCGCTCCCCGGGGAGCCACCGTTCACCGGCCCGCCCTGAACGCCGGCGGCTGTCGGCCGCGCGAATGCGTCGGCGGGACGACAGGGCGCCGATCTGCGAGTGCTAGCCTGGATGCTCGAAGTCCAAGAGCGTGCGGCGAACGAGGAGGGCGGGCATGCGGGGCCTCTCGCGCGGGCGCGTCGTCCCGCTCCTGTGTGCGCTGCTCCAGCTCGCGACCGTCTCCCTGGCGCATGCACAGGAAGCCGCCCCGGAAGCCGCCCCGGAGGCCGCGCAGCAGCCCCTGTTCAAGCCGGAGGAGATCGATCAGATCGTCGCGCCGATCGCGCTCTATCCCGACCCGCTCGTGGCACAGATCCTGATGGCATCCACCTATCCGGTCGAGATCGTGATGGCGGAGCGCTGGACCAAGGCCAACCCCGACCTCCAAGGGAAGGCCCTGGAGGACGCGCTCCAGGGCCAGCCCTGGGACCCGAGCGTGAAGTCGCTGGTGCTCCTCCCCCAGGTACTGACCATGATGAGCGAGAAGCTCGACTGGACCCAGAAGCTCGGCGACGCCTTCCTGGCCCAGGAAAAGGACGTGATGGATTCCGTCCAGAAGCTGCGCGCGAGCGCCCAGGCGGCCGGGAATCTCAAGAGTACCCCGGAACAGAAGATCATCGTCGAGCAGGCCGCTCCCCAGCAGACCATCATCAAGATCGAGCCGGCGAATCCGCAGGTCGTGTACGTGCCCACCTATAACCCCACCGTGGTCTATGGAGTGTGGCCGTACCCGGCCTATCCCCCCTACTATTACTATCCGCCGGGGTACGTCGCCGGTGTCGGTCTGTTCTCCTTTGGTGTGGGCATGGCAGTAGGTGCGGCCCTCTGGGGGGGCTGCAACTGGCATGGGAGCAGCGTCAACATTAACGTGAACAACTACAACTCGTTCAACCGGACCAACATCTCGAATACAAACTGGCAGCACAACGTGAATCACCGAGGAGGGGTTCCCTACCGGGATGCGTCCACGCGGCAGCAGTATGGCAGGGGCCAGCAGCCCGGTGCAAGCACACGCGAGGCGTACCGCGGCCGCGCCGAGCAGGGGCGGGAGCAGCTGGGGCAGGGAGGCTTGAATCGACAGCCGTCTACCCGCCCGGCTGGGGATCGGGCTGGTTTGGGGCAGCCCGGGCATGGTGGGTTGGGCCAGCGACCCGAGACCCGCCCCAGCGGGGAACGGCCTGGCTCGGGGCAGGTTGGCCAGGGTGGCCGCGGGCAAGGGGCGCAAGCCCGCCCTGCCACCCCGCAG
>JAWOLJ010000157.1:0-10102 GCA_033853555.1 Myxococcota bacterium | reverse complement strand
CAGCGCCGTCGCCTGGGTGGAGTTGTAGTCGTTCACCGGCACGGTCACGAAGCCGCCGTCGTTGTTGCTGGTGCGGAAGGTGGCGATGCCGAAGCGCACCGGGGTCTGGGCCTCCACCTGGCAGATCACGTCGCGCAGCACCTGCTTCGCGGCCGTCAGCTTCGAGCGCATGTACAGGGAGTAGGTGCCGCCCCCGAGGCACGCGGAGTAGGTGCCGTTGGTGCTGGACAGGATGTCCGTGACGTAGGGGTTGGCGTTCTGGCTGAAGTACCACTCCATGTAGGGCAGGATCCAGCGCGTCTGGTTCGGGCTCGGCAGCAGCGCCAGCGCAGGGTCGATGTAGAGCGTCCGGGTCCGGCCGCAGAAGGTCTTGCTGACCGCCGACGTCAAGAAGACGGTCTGGCTGGATCCAGCGTAGGTGATCAGGTTCGGGTCGGTGCAGAGGGGATAGGTGTAGTTGGTGGGATAGGTGCCGCCCGAGATGAAGGCGGGGTGCCACACCACCTCGTTCATCGATCCCGAGTCGTCCTGCAGGATCAGGACGTTCGGCGCCACGCTGGAGGAGAAGAGCGAGGTGTCGTCGGCCCCTGCGCGGGCGCCCGCGAAGAGCGTCCCTGCCACCAGGGCGCCGGCGAAGAATGCTCGAAGGATCGCTCGATACGCCTTCATCGCTGTCTCCTCGCACGCACCGTCGACGCCTCTTCCAGGGGAAGCCGGGTCGCCCACGAACGCGTGCTACTGGGCTCCTCCGGGGGTCGTCAGACGTGCTTCCACCCGGGCGGCCGAGCCGTCCGCCGTCTTCCCGAGGCCGTGGAGCTCCCAGAACTGGCTCACGAACTTCGCGCTGCCGCCCACGTTCAGCCGGATGCCGAGGTTGGGATCGGGCGGCCCCACGCCTACGCACTTCAGCGGGGTGGCGACCTCCGGATCCGGCCCGTAGCTCGGCTGTCCGTAGGGATAGGCGGTGCTGTCACCGAGGGTCCCGGTCGCGAGGACCAGCGTCCCCGGACAGTTCTGGGGCCCGCTCGCGAGCTGCATCATCGCGCCCGACACCGTGGCGTCGCTCGCGTAGAGCGCGAGGCGCGCGCGGTTCTGGTAGCCCGCCACCTGCCGGTCCTGGCTCACCGTCTGCAGCGCCGCCATGCCGATCAATCCCATCAGCACCAGCAGCATCATCGCGACCAGCAGCGCCGATCCTTCCTCGCGTCGGTCGAGAGCCCGCATGGTGGTCCTCATTCCGGGTAGGTGGCGGTCTCGTAGGACGAGTTCCGGAGCTTCACCGTCGAGGTGAAGACCCGACGCCGGTATCCGTCCGCCGCCGCCACCGGCTGACGGTTCTCCGTGTTCTGGAACAGCCCGCTGGTGCTTCCCGGCACCTGGGCCCGGGTGCGGACCACGACGTCCATGCGGATCTCGCGCAGGTGGTCCCGGCCCCAGGCGTTCGACAGATACACCGGCACGCCGCCTCCGCCGCTTCCCGGATACTCGGCGGTCGTGCTGTCCATGGTGTGGTTCTCGTTCACGTCGTAGAAGTACGCGACCTGGAGGTCCTCGACGTCGTTCGCCAGCACGATCCCGTCGCGCGTGAGCTGGTTCTGGTTGTTCACGACGTAGGCGTGGGCCGGCAGGATGGCGACGTAGGAGGCGTCGCTGGGAGGGATCGTCAGGCCGGTGGTGAACTTCACGGTGATCTGGTTGGGCGGCGTGATCGACACCACCGTCCCACAATCGACCCCGAGGGTCGGATCATGGACGTCCATCAGGATCACCCCGCCGTTCACCCGGTAGTCGGTGTCCGGCACCCCGTCGCCGTTGTCGTCGACGCTCGGCTTGCCGTCCGGCGAGAGGCTCGAGCCCGCCGCCACCGCGAGCGTGTACTGCTGAGCTCCGCCGCCGTAGCCCAGGACCTTGGTGTAGTAGCGCGGGAGCCTCGAGCTCATGCTGTTGACGTCGATGACGTCCGCATCGGCCAGGAAGAGCGAATCGGGGGCCGTCGTGCTGTCGGTGCCGCAGGCCGCGGCGCCGCGCGGCCCGAGCATCCCGGCCTGCCGCGCGTCGTGCTCGAGCAGGTCGGAGATGGCCCTCGAGTTCTGCTGCACCTCGATGGTCTGATCGAGGACCACGTACGACCGCTGCTGGGTGGTGAAGGTCTGCATCAGGAACATCACCACCACCGCCGTCAGCGCGGTCGCGATCATCAGCTCGACGAGGGAGAAGCCGTGAGAGCGTCGCATGGCGTCACCAGCCGAGGTTCGGACGCACCGTGGAGATCACGATGGTCCGGTTGGGCCGCCGCGGCTCGTTCCAGGTCACCTGGACGTCGACGGCGCGTGTGGAGCCGGCGAGCAGATCGGTCGTGCGCCAGCGCACGGTGTAGACCATCTCGTCGAAGGTGGTCGCGCTGTCCTTCACCTGGTGCGTGACCGTGCCCGCCGGCAGCCAGGGCGGAGCCACCCAGCCCCCGGTCGGCGAGAGCGTGGCCCAGGGCTGCCGCTCGGCCTGCTCCACCTGCGTGCGCGCGATGGCGTCGCCTTCGGTGGTGTGGCGTCCGGTGTAGCCCCCACGCATCGCCTCGAGCTGCATCACCGCGAGGCCGAGCAGACCGATGGCGAGGATGCCGAGGGTGATCACGATCTCGAGCAGGGTGAATCCCTCGCTACGCGGACGTCGGAGTACGCCAAGGGCCGGCATCAGTTCCTCCACTGGCCGAGCGACTGTTCCCAGGCCGTGACGCGCACTCCGCCGAGCGGCGAGAGCACGACCGCATAGTCGCGGTGACCGTTGGTGACGTAGATCGCGCCGCCTCCCGAGCCGACGCTCCCGGCCACGCACGTGGCGGTCACTGCGACGGGGTTTCCATCCGGACCGAACATCACCCAGGTGACGTCGTTCCCGTTCGGATCCTTGAAGCTCGAGCCCGTGGTGTAGGGCCCGAGAGCCGGGTCGTCGGGCGCGCGCGCGGTGGCGAAGGTGACGCCCCAGCTCACGCCGGTCTCGGCCTGGAACGAGCGCACCGCCTCCCCCGGGTCGGCCTTGCAGTTGTGGAGCGCCGAGCCGGGCCGCTCGTCCTCCACGATCTGGATCGGGACGGGAATGCCGTTCGCATCCACGAGCGTCGCTCCCGAGGTGTCGGTCTGGAACAGGACCACCTGGAACTGGCCGCTGCGGATCGCCTCCATCCGCGCGATCGCAAAGGCGTCGCTCACGTCGCGCGCGGCCGCCTTCACGCGCTGGTCCGCGAGCCACTGGCGGGCCTCCGGCACCGCCATCGCCGCGAGGATCCCGATGATCGCCACCGCGATCAGGAGCTCGAGCAGCGTGAAGCCTCGTCTTCGTTCTCGGCCCACCGACGGCCTCCCGGCGCGCGCTTCGCCGCGCCTCCCACGGCGGAGAGCAATCCCCATGCCGTGTTCCACTTGTCGGTTAAGCCTTTGGATTGCTTGAGGATCCGCTGGGGGGACCGTCCTCGGTGCGCAGGCCTTCGCCCCGCAGCTCGCTTCGCACCCCGAAGCCGGTTGCGGGGTCCGCGGCCGGCAGGCGCAGCACGAAGCACGCGCCTTCGCCCGGCGCAGAGGGCGCGAGCTCGAGGCTGCCGCCGAGGTCCTCGGCCAGCCGCAGCGCGTTGGCGAGCCCGAGGCCCGTCCCCTCCCCCGGCGGCTTCGTGGTGAAGAACGGGTCGAAGATGCGCTCCCGGTCCTCTTCGGGGACGCCCGGGCCGCCGTCCCGCACCTCGCAGGCCACGCCGTCGGCGCGCTGCCGGCCGGCCGCCGCCTCGGGCGGCTCTCCCGGCCGCAGGCGCAACGCGGCCGGCCGCAGCGTGAGCTGCACCCAGGGGCACGGAGCGTCGAGCGTCGCGTCGGCGGCGTTCAACAGCAGGTTGAGCAGGATCTGCCCCACGGCGCCGGCGTCGGCGTGTGCGCGCGGGACACTCCCCTGACACTCCAGCCGGATCGACACTCCGGTGTAGCGACGCTGCGCGGTGACGAGGCTCGCGGTCTCGGCCGCGAGCCGTGCCAGGTCGAGCGGTGCAGGCTCGAGCGCCGGTGGGCGCGAGAAGTCCAGGAGCTGGCGCAGGATGCGCCGGACGCGCTCGCCCTCGCGCCCGGCCTTTTCGAGGTGCGCCCTCCCCGGCTCCGAGAGCGCCGGGTCGCGCCGCGCCAGGTCCAGGAACGCGAGCATCGCGCCGAGCGGGTTCCCCACCTCGTGGGCCACGCCGGCCGCGAGCCGGCCGACCGCCGCCAGGCGCTCCGCCCGCACCAGCCCGGCCTCGGCCGTGCGCAGGCTCTGGTTGGCCTCGCGCAGCTCGCGGACCGCCTTCTCGAGCGCCTCGCCGCGCCGGGCCAGCGCGTCCGTCATCTCGTTGAAGGCGCGAGCGACCGTGGCCGTCTCGCGCGTTCCTTCGACCGGGGCCCGCGCGTCCGCCGCGCCATCCGCGATGGCGCGCGCCGCGGCCGCGAGCCGCGCCAGCGGGAGCACCACGCGGCCGCGCAGGAGCCGCGCGCCGAAGGCCGAGAAGATCAGCGCATCGACCACCAGCACGCCGAAGGCCACCACCCAGGGGGCGGTCCGCAGCCGAAGCGAAGCCTCGCGGGGAAGCCGCGCCACCAGCACCTCGCCGCGACCCGTGGGCGCCGCGAAGCGCACCGGGTGCCACGGCGCGCCGAGCCCGAGCAGCGCCGCGCCCCGCTGCTTCGCCTCGGCGGCGAGCCTGGCCGACTCCATGTCGATCGCCTCGCCGCCTCCGTCCAGCGCACGCGCCCCGCCCGAGTCGTCCACACGCCACCACTTCGTGTCAGGGATCAGCGGCTCGAAGAACGGCGTCGGCGACCGCGCCTCCGCCAGCAGGGCACGGCCGAGCAGATCCCGCAGCCTCGCCTCGCCGTGCAGCAGCAGGACCCCGGCCAGCAGGCTCATGCCGAGCGCCATCACGAGCGCGAGGCTCGACAGCAGCTCCGCCTGGAGGCCGGTCCGCCGCTCCACGGCGGCGCTAGTCCGCTTCTTCGGGGCCGGGGGCGTCGAGACCGAGCTTTTCGAGCCGGTAGCGGAAGGAGCGGAAGGAGACGCCCAGGAGCTGGGCCGCGCGCTTCTTCACCCCGCCCGCCCGCTGGAGCGCCTCCAGCAGCAGGCCGCGCTCGTACTCGTTCACCAGCTCGTCCAGGTTGGCGCCCGAGCTCGGCAGGCGGGCCGGGCCGGCCGCCTCGGGCGCGCGCAGCAGCGTGGGCGGCAGCGCATCGCGCTCGATCGTCCCGCCGCGCGACAGCGCAACGGCGCGCTCGATCACGTTCTCGAGCTCACGCACGTTTCCCGGGTACGGATACGCCAGCAGCCGCTCCATCGCCTCCGGGCTCGCGCCCTCGATGGGCTTGCCGAGCTCGTGCGAGTACTTCTCCAGGAAATGGTGCACCAGGAGCGGAACGTCCTCGAGGCGCTCCCGGAGCGCCGGCAGCGCGATCGTGATCACGTTCAGCCGGTAGTAGAGATCCTCGCGGAAGCGTCCGGCCGCCACCTCGTCCTCGAGGTGCCGGTTGGTCGCGGAGAGGATCCGCACGTCCACGCGCCGGTCGTTGGTGCCTCCGACCCGCCGGATCGTCTTGTCCTGGATCACCCGCAGCAGCTTCGCCTGGAGCGCGGGAGGAATGTCGCCCACCTCGTCCAGGAAGAGCGTGCCGCCGTCGGCCACCTCGAACAGGCCCTCCTTGGCGTGCACGGCGCCGGTGAAGGCGCCCTTCACGTGCCCGAATAGCTCGCTCTCGAGCAGGGTCTCCGGGATCGCCGCGCAGTTCACCGCCACGAAGGAACGCTCCGCCCGCTCGCTGGCCTCGTGGATCGCCCGCGCCACCAGCTCCTTCCCGGTGCCGCTCTCGCCGCAGATCAGCACGTTGGTCTTGGTCTCCGCGACCTGCGCCACGAGGTCGTACACCCGCTGGATCGCGGCGCTGTTCCCGACCAGGGAGCGGCTGCGCGAGCGGTGTCGGAGCTCGCTGCGCAGACGGCGGTTCTCGCTGGCGAGGCTCTTCTTCTCCAGCGCCTTCTCCACCACCAGGCGGATCTCGTCCAGCTTGAAGGGCTTGGTGACGTAGTCGTACGCGCCCTCCTTCATGGCGGCGATCGCCGTCTCGGTGGTGGCGAACGCGGTGATCATCACCACCAGCGTCTCCGGCGCGACCTCGCGCATCGCCTGCAGCAGCTCGATGCCCGAGCGTCCCGGCATCTGGATGTCGGAGATCACGACGTCGAAGTCGTCGGAGCCGAGCGCGAGCAGGGCACCATCGACGTCCCCCGCCGTGGTCACGTCGTAGCCCTCGCGGCGGAACAGGATCTCCAGGAACTCCTGCATGCTGCGCTCGTCGTCCACGACGAGGATGCGCCCCTTGCTGCTCAAGCCCCTCCCTCCGCACGCGGCAGGCGGATCTGGAACGCCGTGCCCGAGCCGACGGCGCTCTCCACGCGCAGCGTCCCCCCGTTGCCTTCCACGATGCGATGCACGGTCGCGAGGCCGAGGCCCGTCCCCTCGCGCTTGGTGGTGAAGAAGGGATCGAAGATCCGATCCATCACCTCCGAGGGAATGCCGACGCCCGTGTCGACCACGGCGATCTCCACCGAGCCGCGCCCCTCCGAGGCCCCGTTTCGTCCCTCCGAGCCCGGCTCTTGAGCCCCGCGGCCCGCGACGGCGCGTGCGCGCAGGGTGAGCGTGCCTCCCTCCGGCATGGCCTGTGCGGCGTTCAGCACCAGGTTCCAGAGCAGCTGCCGCACGTGCGCGGCGTCCGCCCTCACCGCGAGCTCCGGCGGCACGTCGGTTGCCACCTCCACGTTCGCGGGGCGCGTGGTCTCGAACATCCGGAGCACCTCCTCGATGGTCTCGGCCACGGGGACCGCCACAGGCTTGGGCGCCGCAGGTCGCGCGTAGTACAGGAAGTCGCTGATCAGCTGATTCAGGCGGTCGGTCTCGCGCAGCACGATCTCGAGCAGCCGGCGGCCTTCCGCGTCCGCCGCGCCCTCCCCGAGCCCGGCGCGCAGCATCTGGACCGAGCCCGAGATCGCCGCGAGCGGGTTGCGGATCTCGTGGGCGAGGTCCGCCGAGAGCTGGCCCGCCGCCGCGAGGCGCTCCGAGCGTCGCAGCTCCTTCTCCATCGCCACCACCTGCGTCACGTCCTGGAAGATCACCACATGGCCGGTGGCGCTGCCGTCGGCCTCCCGCAGGATCGAGCCCGAGAGGCCGAGGTGGAGCAGCTCGGCGCGCTGGTTTCGATAGGGCATCCGCGCACGCGTCCGCGACGACTCACGGGCGCCGAGGGGCTCCATCACCAGCTCCCGCGCACCGGGAAGGACCTGGTCGATGTGCGCTCCCAGCGCCTCCGCCGCCGGGCGCGCCGTGATCCGCTCCGCCTCGGGATTGAACGAGGTGATGCGCCCCTCGCGATCGGTGGTGAGGAGGCCCGAAAGCAGGCTCTCCACCGTCCGCGCGTGGAGGCTCTGCAGGTGGCGCAGGTCGCTCCGGCTCTGGTCGAGCGCCGCCCCGGCGCGGTGCAGCTCGCGCGAGAGCATGCTCGCCAGGAGCGCCACCAGGACGAGGGCGCCCCCGTGCACCGACCAGAGCCCGATCAGCATCCGGACCGGCGGCCGGACGTCGCTCGCCGCCGCCCCGAGCCAGCCCGTGCGCTGCAGCACGAGGGCCAGGCCGAAGCCCGCCATCGCCAGCGCCGCCGCGCCATAGGCGCCCTTGCGATCGAAGAGCAGCGCGCCGTAGACCACCACCAGGACGTAGAGCGAGCTGAAGACCGACTCGCTCCCGCCGCTGAAGTGGACCAGGCTCGTCACCAGGACGACGTCGGTGGCGATCTGGAGCGCGCCGAAGCGGCCGACGTGGCGGACCCGGCGGAACGCCGCCCCGCAGAGCACGGTGGCGAGGAAGGCCAGGGCCAGGGTGGCGGAGATGCCATTCCAGGCCCGGTCGGAGAGATCACGGCCGGCCCAGGACAGGGCCACGACGGCGCCGAGCAACGCCACGACCAGCGCGAGCCGCGCGGCCATCAGCCGCGCCACGCGCTCGAGGGTCGCGCTCACGGCGCGGCCCTCGCCGAGCGGGCGCCCCATCTCGCCGCCTCGCGGGCCGGCTACTTGACCGCCTCGGCGATCTTGAAGATCGGGAGGTACATCGCGATCAGGATCGAGCCGATCGAGCCGCCGAGGAACACCATCATCATGGGCTCCATCAGGGCCGTCAGCGCCTCCACCGCGTTGTCCACCTCGTCGTCGTAGAAGTCCGCGACCTTCGAGAGCATCGCGTCCATGGCGCCGGTCTGCTCGCCCACCGCCACCATCTGCACGACCATGCCGGGGAAGATCCCGGACTCGCCGAGCGGCTCGGCGATGGTCTTGCCCTCGGAGATCGAGCTCCGCGTCCTCATCAGGGCGGCCTCGATCACCTTGTTCCCGGCGGTCTTGGCCACGATCTCGAGCGCGTCCAGGATCGGGACACCGCTCGAGATCATGGTGCTGAGGGTGCGGCTGAAGCGCGCCACGGCCACCTTCTTCAGCAGCGGACCGAACACCGGGAGCTTCAGGAAGAGCGCGTCGCTGCGGTAGCGGAAGGTCGGCGAGCGCTTGCGCGCCTGGAGGAACGCGACCACCACCCCCGCCAGCGCGCCGAGGAAGTAGAGGATGTACGCCTGCATGAAGTGGCTCAGGTTCACCACGACCTGGGTGGGACCGGGGAGCTGGCTACCGAAGTCCTTGAACATCTTCTCGAAGACCGGGATCACCTTCACCAGCAGCAGGATCAGGACGCCGATCGCCACCACCAGCACGGTGACGGGATACACCATCGCGCCCTTGACCTTGCGTCGCAGCGCGTCGGCCTTCTCCAGGTAGATCGCGAGCCGGTTCAGGATGGTGTCGAGGATACCGCCGATCTCGCCGGCCTGGACCAGGTTCACGTAGAGCTCGTCGTACACTCTGGAATGCTTGCGCAGGGCGTCGGCGAAGGTGGAGCCCTGCTCGACGTCGCTCTTCACGGTCTTCAGCACGTTGCGGAACACCGGGTTCTGCTGCTGGTTCCCCAGGATGTCGAGGCACTGCACCAGGGGGAGGCCGGCGTCGATCATGGTGGCGAACTGGCGGGTGAAGATCACGAGATCGCGGATCTTGGGTCCCCTCTGGAGGAAGGGGAGGTATTCCATCACGTCCTTGGGCTTCACCTTGACCGTGACGGGCGCGATCATCTGGGAGCGCAGCTGCGCCATCACCGCGGCCTCGTTGGTGGCCTCCAGCGTGCCCTTCTTGACCGTTCCCTGGCGCGTTCGACCTTCCCAGACGTAGACGGGCATGGCCCCTCACCCCCTCGCCGGCTGCCCGGCCCTGCTGCGATCGGCGGGACGCGCGCGGGCGGACCGTGACGTCCGACACCCGCGCCGCGACCGCCGCCGCCCCTCCTAGCTCGCGCGACGCGCTCCCGGCGCCGCCGCTCCCGTCGCGATCACGTTCCGCAGCTCCTCCGGGTCGTGGCTCCGTCCCACCGCCTCGTCCATCGAGATCAGGCGGCGGTGATACAGCGCCGCGAGCGACTGGTTGAAGGTCTGCATCCCGAACTTCTCCTGACCGATCTGCATCTGCGAGTAGATCTGGTGGATCTTGTCCTCGCGGATCAGGTTCCGGATCGCCGGGTTCGGGACCATCACCTCGCAGGCGAGGACGCGGCCGGAGCCGGACATGCGCGGCACGAGCGCCTGCGAGATCACGCCCTCGAGGACGAACGAGAGCTGGGTCCGCACCTGGGTCTGCTGGTAGGGCGGGAACACGTCGATGATGCGGTTGATCGACTGCACGCAGCTGTTGGTGTGCAGCGTGGCAAAGGCCAAGTGACCGGTCTCGGAGACGACAAGCGCCGCTTCCATCGTCTCCAGGTCGCGCATCTCGCCGATGAGCACGAAGTCGGGGTCCTCGCGCAAGGCGTACTTGAGCGCGGCCGCGAAGCTCTTGGTGTCGGCGCCCACCTCCCGCTGGTTGACGATGCAGCGCTTGTGGGGGTGCAGATACTCGATCGGATCCTCGATCGTCATGATGTGGAGCCGCTCCTCGGTGTTGATCTTGTCGATCACCGACG
>JAWOLJ010000156.1:0-3367 GCA_033853555.1 Myxococcota bacterium | reverse complement strand
GGGCTGCCGATCTGCGCGCGCTACGACCAGGACGGCGTGAAGATGGCGTTCTTCACGCTCGGCAACCATCACGATTTCGCCGTGATGCAGGTGAGCGGCGCGGCCCGCGGCCCGGCCGAGAATGCCGTGGGTCTCGACCACGTCGCCTTCAACATCGGGCGCAGCCTCGACGAGCTGCGCGAGGCGCAGGCGAAGCTCGCAGCCGCGGGCATCGAATCCGTTCCCATCGATCACGAGGTCACGAAGTCGCTCTACTTCAAGGATCCGGACGGCAACGGCGTCGAGCTCTATGTCGACGCCTCCGATGCCTGGCGCCGCGAGCCTCAGCGCGTGGCGCAGATCCAGCCGCTGGCGCTGTAGGCTCGAGAAGGGGCAGCCTCCGGGACATCCCCAGCTCGGGCCGGACGCGGGGCATGTGACCTTCCGGAGTGTCGGAAGACGATCCACGTCGCAGACCAGCGCAGGTCACCGTCGACGGCCCGGCGGGAGCGGAGCGACGCGAACCTGCAGCGTCGGAATCCGTGCCGCGGAGGCGGCTCCGAGCGCGCCGTCCAGACCACGGCGGACGGGGCGCGAGGCGCGAAACGCCCGAAGACGCCGAAGCCATCTCGGGGGGTTGGTGATGGTGGAGGCGGCGGGAATCGAACCCGCGTCCGCATGGCGTCCAGCTCGCGCGTCTACGTGCGTAGGCGCCGCTCGATCTCGGCCCGGCGTGTCGCGGCGTCGGGAGGCGCCGGGCCCAGCTCCGTATGGTTCTCGTCCCCGGGTACGACGGGCGGCGCCCCGGGAACCAGCCTCCTGATGACGCCCGCGCCCCGCTAGAAGGCGTCACGGACGGGCGTCGCTGGCTCTAGTTTGAGCTAGGCAGCGAGAGCGTAGTCAGCGTCGGCAGTTGTTACTACCAACTCGCCACCTGTTTAACGACGGATGTGACGACGTCGGCACGCAGCGCTCGCCTTCGACCACCCGTCGAAGCCGATCGC
Source organism: Myxococcota bacterium (assembly GCA_033853555.1). GTDB lineage: Bacteria > Myxococcota_A > UBA9160 > UBA9160 > UBA9160 > JAWOLJ01. The sequence goes on along the minus strand of JAWOLJ010000156.1, from coordinate 2,384 downwards.
CCCCAAACGGCCAGAACATAGGACTGGCGAAGCTCCGGCGCAAAGCGGCCGCGGCAAGGCCCGGGCGCACCGGCGGCTGCGTTGCCGGGCCGCGCCCTCCGCGCGCCTTCGGCGCGCTGCGCGCTTCGCTTGCACTAGCCCTCGTCGGGGAGGGGGTCCAGGCGGATCGCGACGCAGTTCTGGGGATCGCGGATCCAGGAGATCAGCCAGTCCGCCCAGCCGTAGCGGAGCGCCATCAAGTCGTTCACGTGGGGCGTGGCGTTCGCCATCGGGAGCGCCTCGTAGCGATGCGTGACCCCGTCGCGCTCGACCTCGACCTCCGGGTTGTCCACCAGGCGCTTGTACCACTGGCTGGTCGGCGAGCCGGCTCGCAGCCACTGCGTGTTGCCATCGTCCGCGATCCAGACGTGGGTCTCGTAGACGCGTCCGGCGGCGTCCTCGGTGCGCACCGTGACGACCTCCCCGCCGTACTCGCCGGCTACGTAGACGAGCCCGGCGAAGCCCACGAGGGCCAGGACGAGAAGGGGCAAGAGCGAGCGCATCCGCTGGACCTCCCGAAGGTTGCGCCTCTTTTGCCCCTCCCGGGGCGCCGCGTCAAGGAGTCCCGGCCGCGGATCCTTGCTCCGCCTTAAGGCTGGCGGAAGCTCCCTCGCCCGGCGCGAGCGGACGGACGCTCGCGAGGGCGGCGTCGAGCCACGGCTCCCAGGCCGGCCACTGCGCCGCGGGAGAGCCGGCGCGGCCGATCAGCACGCGCTCGTGATCGAGCTCGGCCACGAGCAGGAGCTCGACCCCGGCGCCCTCCCCCACCCGGAGCACCAGGCGCCTTGCGATCCGACCGGCGAAGCGCTGCTCGCGCTCCTCCAGGCGGTCGCTGGAAGCGCCCCCGGCTGGTGGGGCCCCGAGGCGCGCCAGGGCCTCCTCCACGCTGGATGCGCTCGCGCGCTCGACGGAGAGGCCGGCGTCGTGATCCCAGGTGGGCCCGTCGAGCCAGCGCAGGCCGTGCGGTGTCACCACGCGGATCCAGCCGGCGGGCGGCCGGAGCGCCACGCCGAGGCCGGGCTCCAGCCGCTCCGGGGCCAGTCGCGGCGGCCCGGCGGGCGGGCCTCGGGGCGGGCGAGGAGCCCTCGGCTCCGGCCCGATCCGGGCGTAGAGCGTCCCCTGCGGCAGCCGATAGAGCGCCCGGAACGAGTTCACGTCCTCCGCCTCGAGCCGCGCCCGGGGCGCGTCGCGGAACCCCGCCGACATCGCGTCGCTCGACACCGGGCTGTGTCCCCGCATGCCGAGGGCGTGGCCGAGCTCGTGGAGCGCGATGCGCTCCACCTGGCCGGGTGTCAGGAGGCCGGCCCGATCCGCCAGGAAGATGCGCACCTCTGGCGCGGCGAAGCGCACGGCCCGCCGGCCGGGCCCGGCCGGCGCGCCGCGGGGCCGGCAGGCGGCGGCGAGCGGCGTCTCGCCGCGCACCACGAGCTCGGGTCCGGGGGCGGGCGCCCGCTCCGCGAGCAGGCGCAGCCGCAGCCGCGCCGCCTCGGGGGCGGAGACGCGCCGGAAGCGCGCCAGGCCCTCCAACGCGCGCTCCCAGGTGTCGAGGGCCCGCTCCACCGCCGCCACGTACTCCGCCGGCGAGCGGGGAGCGAACTCGTCCTGAAGCTCGTCGGGAATGCGCGGGGCGTCGATCGTCACCGCGAGCGGCATCTCGCGCGCCGCCCACCGACACAGCACGAGGTCGGTGACGCCGCCCTCCCCGGGGAGGGGGTGGGCCAGGAACGGGAGATAGTTGGGCTCGGCCAGCGCATCGGCCCACTCCGGATGCGCCGCGCGGAAGGCGTCGTAGTCGCGACGGTCGGCCTCGAGAAGCGGTGCGGCGGAGGGTCCGGCGGCCAGGGCGTCGGCGGCGATCAGGACGGCGGCCCCGGCCGCGGCGAGGCGGAGCCGCCGACCGCCCGCCCTCACCTGCGCCCGCGCCCCCGCGCGCGCAGCGTGCGCTGCACCTCGCGCTCCTCCTCGCGCCGCCGGATCGTCTCCCGCTTGTCGGCCCGCTTCTTTCCGCGGGCCAGCGCGAGCTCGACCTTGGCCCGGCCGTCCTTGAAGTAGAGCGAGAGCGGGACCAGCGTAAAGCCGCGTTCCGAAACGTCTCCCGCCAGGCGCGCGATCTCCGCCCGGTGCAGCAGGAGCTTGCGCTCCCGCTTCGGATCCGGGTTCTCGCGCCCGGCCTCGGCGTAGGGGCTGATGTGGGCGTTCACCAGGAAGACCTCGCCGCGACGCACCACGGCGTAGGCATCGGAGAGGCTCGCCTTCCCCGCCCGGAGCGACTTCACCTCGGGGCCGAGCAGCGAGAGGCCCGCCTCGTAGGTGTCGAGGATCTCGTACTCGAAGCGCGCCCTGCG
>JAWOLJ010000155.1:0-14322 GCA_033853555.1 Myxococcota bacterium | reverse complement strand
CCGCGCCTGTGCGTACAGCATGAGGGCCAGGAGGCCGAGCGCCTCCGGCTCGTCGGGCAGGAGCGAGGCGGCCAGGCGGCCGAGCCAGATCCCCTCGTCGGCCAGGTTGCGGCGGCGGACCTCGGTGCCCGCGGGATCCGACCAGCCCTCGGCGAAGGCCGCGTAGATCGCTTCGAGCACGGCGTCGAGTCGCGCGGCGACCTCTTCGCGCTCCGGCACCCGGAACGGGATCCCGGCCTCCCGGATCTTCTTCTTGGCGCGCACCAGACGCTGGGCCATCGCGGCGGGCGAGACCAGGAACGCCGAGCCGATGCTTGCCGCATCGAAGCCGAGGATGGTCTGGAGGATCAGCGGCGCACGGATCGCGGGCTCGAGCGCCGGATGGGCGCAGGCGAACATCAGCGCGAGGCGCTCGTCGGGGAGATCGCGCGCTCCCTCGGCCGAGGCTTCGAGCTCCTCGGCCAGCAGCAGGAGATGGCTCGTGGCCTCCTGCGCGGTGCGGCGCCGGCGGTGGGCGTCGATCCACTTGCGCCGCGCTACGCTCAGCAGCCACGCCTCCGGGTTCTCCGGCACGCCGCTCGCCGGCCAGGCGTCGAGCGCCGCTGCGAAGGCGTCGGCGAGGGCGTCCTCGGCGCCGGCCACGTCCCGGGTGCGCGCCGCGAGCAAGGCTACGAGCTTGCCGTAGCTCCGCCGCGCGACCTCTTCGGCGACACTACCCGGTGCTGTACCGCTCGCTTGCGTCAAGCAGCGACGTAGACCATCCACGACACGCCGAAGCGATCGGTGAGGGTTCCGAAGCACGGCGAGAAGAAGGTCCTGCCGAGCGGCATGTCCACCTTGCCGCCGTCCGAGAGCGCCGCGAAGACGCGCTCGGCCTCGGCGGGCGCCGGGAACGTGAGCGTGAGCGCGAAGCCCTGGAAGCTCGGTCGCCCCTGGCAGCGGCCGTCGGAGACCAGCAGCGTGCTCTCGCCGATTCGCACACGTCCGTGCGTCACCTTGTCCCCGGAGCCCGGCGGGAGCATGCCCGGCGGCGGCGGCTCGGGGATCTCCTTCACGCGCAGGAGCATCTCCACCTCGGCGCCGAGGGTCTTGCGATAGAACGCGAGGGCCTCCTCGCAGCGGCCATCGAAGAACACGTACGGGGTGAGCTGCATGGCTTCTCCTCCTGGTTTCGGCCCGCGACGGACGCGCGGCCTCGACTCAAAGACGAACGGGGCGCCAGGAAATCGACGGCGGGGAGCCGGTCAGTCGTCGATCGCCTGGTAGGTGGAGGTCCAGAAGTCGCGGCAGACGGGCGGCGGCGCCGGGGACGTCCAGTTGCACTGGGTCATCAGGATCCCCACCAGGTCCTCCCGGGGATCCACGTAGCCGGAGGTGCCGAGGCCCCCGTCCCAGCCGAAGCGACCGACCGAGCCCGCCACCTCCGTGCGCCGGGTGACGACCGAGAGACCGAAGCCCCAGCCGCGGCTCTCGAAGTAGCCCGGCAGGAGACCCGACACCGCCTTCTGCTCCGGGGTGAGCTGGTCGCTCGTCATGGTCTCCACCGAGGGTCGCGAGAGGATGCGCCGGCCGCCGTGCTGCCCCTGTCTCAGCAGCATCCGGGCGAAGGACAGGTAGTCGTCGGCGGTGGAGACGAGCCCCGCACCCCCGGAAGGGAAGGCGGGCGGGCGGCTCCACTGGCCGCCCTCCGCCGGGTCGTAGAGCTCGAGCGCGCCCGTCTCCGGATGGGGCGCGTAGCTGGTGGCGAGCCGGCCGAGCTTCGGACCGGGCACGTGGAAGCCGGTGTCGTGCATGCCGAGCGGCTCGAAGAGTCGCTCGCGCAGGAAGGCCTCGAAGGGCTGGCCCGCGGCCCGCGCGATCAGCACGCCGAGGACGTCGGCGCCCGTGTGGTACATCCACCTCTCGCCCGGCTGATGGAGGAGCGGCAGCCGGCCGAGACGTCGCATCCATTCGTCCGGTGCCGGAGGAATCGACGGCTGAGGAGCTCCCAGGCCGAGGGCGAGCTCGTCCACGGCCCTCTGGATCGGATGCGTGCCGGGCGGCGCCATCACGAGCCCGAAGCCCAGGGTGAAGGTGAGGAGATCGCGGACGGTGATCGGGCGCCGCGCGGGAACGGTGTCGTCGAGCGGGCCGTCGATCCGCTTCAGCACGCGCCGATCGGCAAGCTCGGGGAGCCAGCGATCCACCGGATCGTCGAGACGGATCCGGCACTCCTCCACCAGGATCATGGTGGCCACCGCCGTCACGGGCTTGGTGAGCGAGGCGATGCGGAAGAGGGTGTCACGCCGGATCGGCTCGCTCCCGCCGAGCGCCTGCGTCCCGATCGCGGCGACGTGCAGCTCGTCGTGCCGGCTCACCAGCGCGACCAGGCCGGGCACCTCGCCGCGCTCGACGTATCCGCCCATCACCTCGTGCACGCGCGCGAGCCTGGGCCTGGAGAAGCCTCCTTTGCGCATCACGCGTCTCTCCTCGGGATCATTCCGCCCGCAGGCTCCGGGCCGGCCCGGTCTCGCCGGTGCGTCGAAGCAGCGCGTCGAGGCTCCATTCCCCGCCGCCCTGTGCGGCCATGTAGAGGAAGATGAAGCAGAAGAGCACGGCCGGCATGCCCTGGTTCTGGATCGGCCAGGCGCCGTTCGGCGCGTGGAACTGCCAGTAGGCCACCGCCATCTCGCCGGAGAGGACGAAGGCGACGGGGCGCGTGAAGAGACCGAGCGCCAACGCGAGACCTCCCACGAACTCGAGGACGCCACCCACCCAGATCTGCGACAGAACGGGCGGCCCCTCCGGCTGGCCGGGCATGCCGCCGAACCAGCCGAACAGGATCAAGCTTCCCGCCTGGCAGAACAGCAGGCCTGCGATCACGCGCAAAATCAGGTACGCGATCGGCGCCAGTCGGCTCGTGTCCATCCCGACTCCCTCCCGTGGGGTCCGATGCGAGGTGCGCGAGGAGCTACGTCGGCCAGATCGGACGCACCTCGACCGCGCCTCGGCTCGCGCCCGGGCAGCGCGCCGCCCAGCGCAGGGCGGTGTCGAGATCGGGCACGTCGATCACGTGGAAGCCGCCGAGCTGCTCCTTGGCCTCGGCGTAGGGACCGTCGATCACGTGCGTCTTCCCGTCGGTCACGCGCACCGTGGTGGTGGTGGCGACCCCACGCAGGCGTTCGCCCACCACGTAGATCCCGGCCTTCTTCATCGCGTCGGCATAGGCCGCGCAGCGCGGCATGCGCTCGTCCATCATGCTCACGCGATCCGCGTCGTCCTCGTAGATCAGCAACATGAACTTCATGCGGGTCTCCTTCCTCTAGCCGCCCGCCAGGGCGCCGAGGATCACCAGCGGCTCGGCCCCCGTCGCCACGGCCTCCGGGAGCGGCGCGTCCGGGGGCTCGTGGGAGAGATCCTGCGCACAGGCGTAGAAGCGTACGAACGGTCGCCGACGCCGTGTGGTGTGATCACGGATCGTCCCGCGCAGCATGGGATAGGCGGCCTCGAGGGCGTCGATCACCGCCCGCTGGGTCGCCTCGCCGTCGAGAGCCAGCCGGACCTCCTTGCCCACCTTCGCGAGCGTTCGCAGATGCGGCGGGAGCACCACCCGGATCATGGCAGCGTCTGCACCTCCACCGAGAGCACCGCCGGGAGATCGCGGACGATGGGGGCCCAGGAGTCGCCGGCGTCCGCGGAGGCGTAGACCTGGCCACCGGTCGTCCCGAAGTACACGCCACACGGATCGAGCGAGTCGACCGCCATGGCGTCGCGTAGCACGTTCACGTAGCAGTGGCTCTGGGGCAGGCCCCGGGTGAGCGGCTCCCACTCGTGGCCGCCGGTGCGGGTGCGGTAGACGCAGAGCCGTCCATCGGGCGGAAAGTGCTCGGAGTCGCTCTTGATCGGGACCACGTAGACGGTCTCCGGCTCGTGGGCGTGGACGTCGATCGGGAAGCCGAAGTCGCTCGGCAGATCGCCGCTCACCTCGCGCCAGGACTCGCCGCCATCGTCGCTCCGCATCACGTCCCAGTGCTTCTGCATGAAGAGCACGTCGGGCCGCGAGGCGTGCATGGCGATGCGATGGACGCAGTGGCCGACCTCCGCCGTCGGGTTCGGGATCTGCTCCGAGCGCAGGCCACGATTGATCGGGCGCCAGCTCGCCCCGGCGTCGTCGCTCCGGAAGGCGCCCGCCGACGAGATCGCGATGAAGATCCGCTCGGGATGCACGCGATCGAGCAGGATGGTGTGCAGGCACATGCCGCCGGCGCCGGGCTGCCAGGAGGGTCCCGATCCGTGTCCGCGCAGGCCGGGGAGCTCGCGCCAGGTCCTGGCGCCGTCGGCGGAGCGGAAGAGGGCGGCATCCTCGACGCCGGCATACACCACGTCCGGATCGGTGAGGGAGGGCTCCAGGTGCCACACCCGCGCGAACTCCCAGGGGTGGGGCGTGCCGTCGTACCACTGGTGCGTGCCGGTGACTCCGTCGTAGACGAACTCGTTGCCCATCGGCTCCCAGGTCCGTCCGCCGTCGTTCGAGCGCTGGACGAGCTGGCCGAACCAGCTCGACGACTGGGAGGCGTAGAGGCGATCGGGATCCACGGGGGAGCCCTTCAGGTGGTAGATCTCCCAGCCCGCGAAGTGGGGGCCACTCACCTCCCAGCGCTCGCGCTTCCCGTCCGCCGTCAGGACGAAGGCGCCCTTGCGTGTTCCCACCAGCACTCGGACTCCGCCCATCCCGTGGTCCTCCCCGAGCGTCGCGAGCGTCCCCGCGGGCGTCACCCCAGCGGAGATCATGCCAGCAGTCCGCCCATCCTGTCGCGCTCCACCCTGAAGACGTTCGAGCCCGGCGACGATCGACACCCGTGCCCCGGGGGCCGGAGCAGGCACCGGGAGGTGGCAGGGGCTCCTACTCGCCCCCGAGCTCGGAGGGCAGGAGCACGCTCACGCGGGTGCCGCGCCCGGGTGTCGACTCGACGTCGATGCGCCCGCCGTGGCTGCGCACCACCCGGTACGAGATGAAGAGGCCGAGGCCCGTGCCCTCGCCCACGTCCTTCGTGGTGAAGAAGGGATCGAAGATCCGCTCCATCAGCTCGGGCGAGATCCCGCATCCGTCGTCCTCGACGTCCACGCGCACCCGATCGGCCTCGGCGGAGGTGCGCACGCGCAGCGTGCCACGCGCACCCATGGCCTGCACGGCGTTCACCACCAGGTTCAAGAAGACCTGCTTCAGCTCCTGCTCGGAGCCCAGGGCGGGTGGCGTCGGCTGGAAGTCGAGCTCCACCCGGATCGCGTCGTGGAGCTGCGGGGAGGCCACGCGCAACACGCTCTCCAGCAGTCGGGGCAGCTCCACCGCACCGCGAGCGGCGTGACCCGCGTGGGCGAAGCCCTTGATGTCGCGCACGATGGCGCAGGTGCGCTCGATCCCTTCCAGCGACTCGTGGAGCAGCTCGTCGCCCTCGTCGGCCAATGCCGCGCGAGTGGCCGAGTCGACCCCGTCCTTGGCCAGCGTGCTCCAGTGCTCGCGCAGCAGCGCCAGGTTGGCGCGCACGAAGGTCATGGGGTTGTTGATCTCGTGGGCGATCCCGGCGGCGAGCTGCCCGATGGCGGCGAGGCGCCCGGAGGTGACGAGACGGCTGCGCAGCGCGATCACCTCGCGCAGGTCGCGGACCGCCACCACGAGCGCGCGGCGGCTCCCGACACCCGGCTGGAACAGCCGCGTGGAGATGGCCACGGGGATCACCCGGCCGCCAGCGGCGTGCAGCTCGCCCTCCACCTCGCTGTCGTGGAGCAGCGGCGCCGTCACGTCGGGCTCGAGGAGCTCGCGGACGGGCCTCCCGGAGAGGCTCTGCGCCGGCACGCCTGCCAGCCGACCCAGGCCCTCGTTCGCCGTGCCGAGCGTCCCATCCATCAGCACCAGCGCCATGCCGTCGGGATGACAGTCGAGGATACGGCGCGCCGTGCTGCCCTGACGCAGCGGCAGGTAGCCGAAGTGACGCGAGGCCCAGGCGACGCAGGCGTAAAAGAGGGCCAGGCCGAGCGTTCCGAGCTTCGGCGCAGGGATGCCGAGCATCGGGAAGAGCGCCTCGGTGCTGGAGAGGAAGGCCAGGGAGATCAGCGCGGTCGCCGTCAGCCAGACGGCCGGATCGCGCCGCGAGAAGGTCGGCATGCTGTGGATCGCGCGGGTGCCGATCACCGTCGCCGGGATCACGTGGGTGTCGAGGTACACGGAAAGGAGCCAGAGGTACGGCGTCGGCAGCACCTTCCAGCCGAACGGTCCGAGCTCGATCCTCGGATCGAAGCGTGTCGTCGCCCAGGTGAGCGCGACCGCGACGGGCAGGAGGCACCAGGAGAACGCCAGCACCCGTCGGGCGCGGGGCGAGATCTCGCTCGTGCGCACGTTCAGCGCGAGTCCGACCACCAGAGGCCCGAGCGCGAGCCAGGCCGGCGTCGCGGCGTGGGTCCAGAAGAGCGCCGTCGCGAGATCGCTCGTGGCCTCCCGTAACACCTGCGTGTAGGCAATCCAGACCACGCAGACGAGGAGGCGCGAGCTCGCGCGATTGGTGCGGGCCTGGGCATCCTGGGCCAGCACCCAGGCCAGGCTCGCCACCGAGACCACGAGGGCCGTGAGAGGCAGGATCAGGGCCAGATGCATCCGTGGCTCCCCTGGCCCTTATCGGCCGGGAGAGCGGGGGGGCTGAAGGCCATTGGACCGGGTCTTCACCCAGCCGGGCTTCCCGCCTCCCGTGATATCCTGGGTGTACGATCTTCGCTCGCGCCGGCGAGCAGGCACGAACCGCACGATGCCCGAGTCCTCCAACCCGCCCGCGCAGCAACACTCCCGCGTGATCGTCTTTCCGCCGGTGATTCCCCTGGCGGGCTTTCTCCTCGGGGTCATCCTGGGACGGCTCCAGCCCGCCGACGGCTGGATCCCGGCTTCGCTCCAGCCGGGCGTTCGCGCTCTGGGGGCGGCTCTCTTCCTGCTCGGCGCGGCCGGCTTCGCCTGGATGGTGCGCACGATGCGGAAGGCCGGCACGCCGATCCACAACTCGGCCACCCCGACCACGCTGGTCGAAGGCGGGCCGTTCCGCTGGACCCGGAATCCCATGTATCTGTTCGGATCGATCGCCTACGCCGGGCTCGCGCTGATGCTGATCGAGCCCTGGGCACTCGTGCTGCTTCCTGCGGTGCTCGCGATCACCCACCATGGCGTGGTGCTCCGCGAGGAGGCCTTCCTCGAGCATCGCTTCGGCGACCGGTACCGGCGCTACAAGGCCGAGGTCCCGCGCTGGCTGTGAGCGCGGGCCCTGGCGGTCGCGCCGGGTGGCTCGAGCGCGACCGACGCTGCGACGGTGCGAGGCCGCCCGGCGGTTGGCGAAGGTCGCTTCTCGGCGGCAGCATCTCGCGCACCGGAGGACCGGCATGATCCCGCCCGCCGAAGCCCCGCTCGACTTCCATCGCTACCACCGCGACGAGCTGCCCGCCCTGCTGCGGGCCGGGCGTGGCGCGCTCGCCGCGCGCGGGGCTCGCCCGCTCGGGAGCCTCGCCTTCCGCCTTCCCGAGGGCGACGCCTACACCTACGTGCCGAGCGCCGGCGGCATCGAGGTCGTGGCGGGTGACGCCGCCGCCGACACCGTGATCGAGCTCGCGCCCGAGCTCTGGCAGAACCTGGTGCGCGAGCTCGACGCCGCCGCAGGGCTGCTCTACGGGCGGCGGGCGAGATGCCTGCGCGGCAATGCGCTGCGCTGGGTCGCCTGGGAGCCGGCGCTGCGCGCGATGTGGAGCGGGCGCCCCGTCTACGACCCGAACGACGTTCACCTGCTCGACCGCCGTGGCGCGCCGCTCGATCCCTCGGCGACCTTCACCCTCGCGTCCGACCGCGAGGACCTGGCGCACTTCCTGCGCACCGCGGGCTACCTCTTCGTGCGCGGCGTCTTCGAGCCGGACGAGATCGCGTCCTTCCGCCGCGAGGCCGAGGAGCTCGCCGCCGAGGCGCGGAGGGGCGACAAGCTCTCCTGGTGGGGAAGGAACGCGGGAGGCGAGGAGGTGCTGACCCGTGTGACGCGCGCCGCCGCGAAGCCGGGGCTTCGCGCGCTCCCGCACGACCCGCGGCTCGCGGCGCTCAAGGATCTCGCCGATGAGGAGCTCGAGCACCGCGCGCCGCCCTCGGCCGAGGAGGGCGTCTCCGTGATCTGGAAGCGACCCCGCATGAGCGAAGGCCTCGGCGATCTGCCCTGGCATCGCGACTGCGGCATGGGCGGCCACGCGCTGATGTGCCCGATCCTGGTCGCCTCGGTCTTCCTCACCCCGGCCGCACCGGAGACGGGGGACCTGCGCATGCTGCCGGGCTCCTGGCAGCGTGGCTGCGGCCCCGTGGACGCGCGCGATTCGCGCGCGCCCCGGGGCGTCTCGTTCGCAGCGGCGCCCGGCGACGTCTCGCTCCACTACAGCGACACCATGCACGCGGCTCCGCCACCTGCACGCGACGATCTCGAGACCTACCGCATCAGCGCGGTGACCGGCTTCGCGCGCCCGGGCGCGCGCGCCCACCGCGGCCGCCACTACAACGAGGTGCTGCATGGGCGCGAGGACGGGCAGGTCGAGCACCTGTCGAAGGTGGTGGAGACGGGTCGATCCTGAGCGGCGGGTGGCGCCCCGAAAGGAAATGGCCGACCGAGTCGCGCGCGTTCGCACCCGCCGTGCGCGAGGCTCCGAGCGCGGTCGATGCGCCTCCGCCCGGCCGAAGGGTGTCAGCAGCGCGCCCAGCGCCACCAGCGGGGGACGCGCGCACGGTAGCGTGCGTAGGCCTCGCCATAGCGCACGGCGAGGAAGCGCTCCTCGCGCCGGATCAGGAAGTGGAAGTACAGCGGCGCGCCGCACGCGAGCCCGAGCAAGAGTGCGCGGCCGAGCGCCAGCGACACGCCGAGCGCCACCAGCACGAGGGACAGATAGATTGGATTGCGGCTGCGCGCGAAGACACCCGTCGTGACCAGCTCACCCGGGCGCTCGCGATCGATCGTGAAGCGCCAGGACAGGCCGAGGTCGCGCAGCGCCAGGGCGTAGAGCGCCACGCCCGCCGCGGCGGAAGCGAGACCGAGCCCGCGGAGCGGGAGCCACGAGAGGCGCGGGTGCCCGTCGGCCGTCAGGGCCGCAGCGACCGACACGGCCACCCAGAGCAGCATCCCCATCATGGCGACCAGGTCGATCAGCACCTCGCGAGCGCTGCGCTCCCGGTCGATCGGCAGCACTCGCACGCCGCTGCGCGCGAGCGCGGCGATGCGCGCGCCCGCCGTCGCCGCGATGGAGCCGAGGGCGAGTAGCGCAGCGAGGTCGAGGACGCGATCGACGCTCATGTTCCTCGCCACAGCCTACCTCGCCGCGTGCCTCGACGAGCCCCCTCTCCGTCAGCCAGGCTACGCAAGGCTGCGCAGGCTTCGCGCTCCCAACTGCGGGTTGTGCGGCGTCGTCTCTTACCGCTCGACCGAGTGGCCTCCAGGCCGGTCGGCGCGCCCGCCGGATTCAGCTCCCCGCGGATCCCGTCGTACCGGAGCGCCGCGGATCGAAGATCTCGCTCGGGAACGCCATGTGGAATCCAGGGGCGCGCAGGGTGCCGACTACCCGCGCGCGAGCCGCTCGCAGCAGTCCCAGAGCTGAGCCGCCGCCCGGGAATCGCTCGCCGGATCGTTCTCGACGAGTGACATCTGGCCATGCACGTTGTGGTAGTAGGCGCCGTTCACGAGGTTCGGCTGGGTGCAGCAGATGAGAGGCATCTGCGCGCCGAGCTCGGGAGGGATCATGACGAGGCGCTTCACGAAGCTCCCGAGCGCCCCCGCGTCGCCGCCGAGATTCGTGGCGACGGCGCCGGGATGCACCACGTAGACCGAGAGCCGGGGGAATCTTCGCAGCAGCTCGCCCCCGATCCAGAGATTACCGAGCTTCGAACGACAGTAGGCGCGCATTCCGCCGCTGCGTCCCCTCCAGACGTAGTCCGGCGTGCAGGCCGACTCGAGGACGTAGATGTCGCCCGTGAGCATCACGACCCGCGCCTGCGCCAGCAGGCCCGCGCGCTCGAGCTGCTGCCGCAGCACGAAGTGCGCGAGCACGTTCACGCCGAACGCGATCTCGTGACCCTGCTTCGTCTGCGCGTAGCGCATGGGCCAGAGACCGGCGTTCTCGACCAGCAGGTCCACCGGTCGGCCTTCCGCCGACGCGGCGATGGAGCCGGCGCCCGTGCGCACGCTCTCCAGATCCTCGAGGTCCATCGCGACGAGATGCACCGCTGCTCCACCGCCGGACTCTCCGCGGAGCCGGTCGCGCACGGCGGCGCCCTTCGTCGGATTGCGACAGGGCAGGATCAGATCCGCGCCGCGCCGCGCAAGGCCGCGCGCGATCTCGAGGCCGATGCCGCCCGTGGCGCCCGTCACCACGGCCAGGCGTCCGTCGAGGGGCGGGGCGTCCGGGCAGCGGGGCGTCCGCCGCGCCTGGCCGAACATCGCCGAGAGCATGCGGGGCGCAGGGCTACGCGGCGCGGCGTAGACGGGGAGCGTGAGCATGGCGCGCAAGATACTGCATCCGGTCGCCGGCGTCCCGACCGCTTCGAATGGGAGAAAGCCTCCGATCGCTCGGCGCTTTCTGCTGCCAGGGTGAGAGCGCTGAGCCGTACGCTCTCATGCGTGAGACCGCCCCGGGTCGTCGGCTTCCTCCTCCGACTCCGGGAGTTCGACCCGAGGATGGTCCCAATCGTGAGGATCGGGCTCGGCTTCCCGACCTGAGTCGCGCTCCTCGCCCTCGAGCGAGGGCCTCCAGAGACTTCGCGCCGTGCTCGTTCCGGCCGGCGGTCTTCCAGGCGACCTGACGCCAGCGCTGGCGCGGCTGCGGCCCGAAGGCCGCCACACCCCGGACGTCGGTGCCTTTCCTGTCTCGCGCTCGGACCGCGCGCTACCGTGCCTTCGCCATGGGCGCGTGCTCTCGATCCGGGGGCGCCGGCCTCGGCGGGGATCCTGCTTGTGTCAATGGGCGGTTTGCCTGGACACCCGCCCAGACGAGATCGTGCCCCGTTGATTTTCCTCACGGAGAGGTGGCCGAGCGGTCGAAGGCGGCGGTCTTGAAAATCGCTAGGCGCGCAAGCGCCTCGAGGGTTCGAATCCCTCCCTCTCCGCCATGCGTCCCCCCCGAGAGCGCGGCTGCCCGGCCCCCGGCGGGCCCTGAAGGCAGCATGAGCGCGCCATTTCGGGCCGATGAATCGGAATCCCTGCGAGCGGCGTTGTAGTAATTGGGCCGGTTTTCCTGGGGGACCGGAGCGAGGTCTCCGATGAGCTTCCTCGGGCGCAGCGACCGCTGTCTCCGCTTCGGCGTCTTCGAGCTCGATCCCCGGCGCGGCGAGCTCCGCCGCCGCGGCCTGCGGCTCGAGCTCCAGACGCAGCCCCTCGGGCTCCTCCTCGCGCTCCTGGAGCGCCCCGGCGAGCTCGTGACGCGCGAGGAGCTCCGCCAGCGCCTCTGGCCCGGCGACACCTTCGTGGCGTTCGATCAAGGAATCAACACCGCCGTGAAGAAGGTGCGGCGTGCGCTCCGGGACTCCGCCGCGAGCCCGCGCTTCGTGGAGACGCTGCCGCGGCGGGGCTATCGCTTCATCGCTCCCGTCGAGGCGCTCGCGACGGAGCGCCCCGCCGCCCCGCGGCCGCGAGTGGTCGACTCGATCGCGGTCCTGCCGTTCCGCAACGCGAGCGAAGCTCCGGACCTCCAGTACCTGAGCAGCGGGCTGACCGAGAGCCTGATCGAGCACCTCGCACGCCTCGCAGGATTGCGTGTCGTCTCACACAGCAGCGTGTCGCGATTCTCGGGCGCCACGGTGGATCCCCGTGCCGCCGGGCGCGAGCTCGGGGTGCGGGCGGTGCTCACCGGGCGGCTCGAGCTCCAGGGCGAGGGCCTCGTGGTGGCGTGCGAGCTCGTCGAGGTGGAGCACGGCTGGCGGCTCTGGGGCCGGCGCCTGCGGCGCGCGCTCGAGGAGCTGCTGGAGGTGGAGGACGAGATCGCGAGCCAGATCTCCGAGCAGCTTCGCCTGGAGCTCGGCGCGGCGGAGCGCGAGCGGCTGGCGCGACGCCACACCGAGGATCCAGAGGCGCACCGCAGCTACCTGAAGGGCCGCTACCACCTGAACCGCCTCGGCGAGGAGGCGTTGCGCCGCGCCATCGAGTGCTTCGAGAGCGCCGTGGAGCGCGATCCGCGCTACGCGCTGGCGCACGTCGGGCTGGCCGAAGCCTACGGTCTCCTCTCGTTCTTCGATCTGCTCCCGCCGCGCGCGGTGGTGCCTCAGGCGAAGCAGGCGGCGGAGCGCGCGCTCGGCCTCGATCCGGAGCTCCCCGAGGCCCACGCCGCGCTCGCCACCCTCCACCAGGTCTACGACTGGGACTGGGAGCGGGCCGGCACCCGCTTCCGCCGCGCCCTCGAGATCAAGCCCAACTGCGCCATCGCACGCCGGCTCTACGCGAGCTACCTGGGCGCGCTCGGTCGGAGCGACGAGGCGTTGGCGGAAATGGGCCTGGCACAATCGCTCGATCCACTCTCGCTGGTGGTCAGCACCGAGCTCGGCTGGCTCCTCTTCGTCGGCCGGCGCTACGAGGAGGCCGCGGAGCAGGCGCGCAAGACCCTCGAGATGGAGCCCCGCTTCCCGGCGGCGGTGTATGTGCTCGGGCTCGCGGCGGCGGGAGCCGGACGCAGCGCGGAGGCCGCCGCGTACCTCGACGACGTGGCGCATCGCTCCGGACACAATCCCTCGGCGCTGGCCGCGCTCGGACACCTGCACGGGACGACCGGACGCCGCGACGACGCCCTCAGGGCGCTGGAGCGCCTGCGCGATCGGGCCTCGCGGGGCTATGTCTCGCCGTACTGGCTGGCCCTCGTGTCCTGCGGCCTCGGCGAGGGCGCCGCGGCGCTCGAGTGGCTGGAGAAGGCCTACGGCGCCCACGACGTCTGGCTGGCCTGGCTGAAGGTCGATCCGAGGCTCGATCCCCTGCGCGAGGCCCCGCGCTTCCAGGATCTGCTGCAGCGGATCGGCCTCGGCGCGGACGACGCGCCGCCGCGGGCGCGGCGCCCGCGGCCGGACCGGCGGCGCGAGACCGCCGGCCTCCCTCCCTCCGACCTCCTCCCGGGAGGGCTCGCGCAGGGCCGCCCGGGGGAGTAGGTTTCCGGCCTCCCGGAGAGGTGGCCGAGTGGCTGAAGGCGGCGGTTTGCTAAACCGTTATACGGCCAAAAGCCGTATCGGGGGTTCGAATCCCCCCCTCTCCGCCAGGATCCACCCGGAGAGTCGTCCGGAGAGATGGCCGAGCGGCTGAAGGCACGCGCCTGGAGAGCGCGTGTACCCGAAAGGGTACCGTGGGTTCGAATCCCACTCTCTCCGCCACCCTCCTCCTCTTCGCTCCCACGCCCCGGCGGCTGACCGCCCAATTCCCACGCTTCCCTCGGAGGGAATCGCTCCCGCGGTGGCGCCCCGGCTAGCTTCGGCGCGAGCTGCGAGGCCTCCGCGGCGTCCCGCGGAGGAGAAGGGAGAGACCGATGGCCAGCCGCACCACCGCCGAGGTGATCGCGAAGTTCAACGACGCTTTTCAGCGTCACGACCCGACGGAGCTGAAGGAGCTCATCGCCGAGGACTGCGTGCTCGAGAACACGGCGCCGGCGCCCGAGGGCGCACGCCTGGTGGGCCGCGCCGCCTGCCTCGAGCGCTGGGAGTCGATCGCCGGCGATCGGAGCACGCGCTTCGATCTCGAGGACGTATTCGTGGCCGACGAGCGGGCCGTGATCCGCTGGCGCTGGTGGTGGGGCGACGAGCCGAGCCAGTCCGTTCGCGGCGTCAACCTGATGCGGGTGCGGGACGGGCTCATCGTCGAGGGCATGGGCTACGTGAAGGGCGCGTAGCGCGAGCGCAGCGCCCGGGCAGCGGGGCGGCTGATGCAAGCGGAGCACGCGGCGAGCCGAAGGCGAGCGGAGGGCTCGGCCCCGCAGCGAGAGCCGCCAATGCGCGCGGTCGATCCACCCCCCGGGTCCGCCCCGCCGCTAGAGGCCGGCCCCCAGTTGCGGTAGCCTCCCCGCTCCTGCCGATCGAGCCCTCGACCCGCCTGAGACCGCGGGCGAGGACGCGGCCGGGCAGGGGGTCTCCCGCGAGGCCCGGGTCCTTGAAAATCCAGTCGCTTTCACGCGCCCATAGCTCAGTTGGATAGAGCGTCAGGTTGCGGACCTGAAGGTCGCATGTTCGAGTCATGCTGGGCGCGCCAGATTTCCTCGTGACGGCCGTCGGTTAGCGAATCGCTTCCGGCGGCCGTTTCGTTTGTGGTGGGAGTCCGGTGGGACTGGGCG
>JAWOLJ010000154.1:0-3517 GCA_033853555.1 Myxococcota bacterium | reverse complement strand
AGGCGAGCAGCAAGGAGCCGATCCGTGCGAGCCCGGTCCGCTCCAGGGCCGCCGCGCGGCACAGGCGCGCATCGAGCTCGCGCGGGTCAGCGCCGTCCAGGTCCGCCGTGAGCGCGGCCACGAAGGGCGAGAGTGGCACCGGCGCCGCCGGCGGCGCCACGGGCTCTTCGGGCTCGCTCGTTCCACCGCGGCACGTCCGCGCCAGCGGCGGCATCGCCTCGGGGTCCGCGTCGAGCCGGCTCGCCGAGAGCACCTCGGCGGCGACGAGCTCCACGCAGGTCTCGTTGGGGAGCCACTCCCCCGCCACACGCCGCAGCGCCCGCCGCACGTCGCCCCACGCGGCAAGGGCCCGCCGCGGCACGGGCACGCGCAGCACCTCGCGCTCGCCCTCCTCGTCGTCATCCGGGGGATCCAGGCCGCTCGCCTCGACCGCCCCCCCGTCGCAGGCCCGCACCTCGCGCGCGAGCGCCGCCGCCGAGAGCCTTCCCGCCGCCGCGAGCCAGCGCGCTTCGTCCTCCGAGGTCGCCACGCGACAGAGCAGCCGCGCCTTCGTCCAGCCGAGCTGGCCCGCGGTCAGCGCCGCATCGATCGCCGGGAGCTTCGCCAGCGCCTGGTCCACCTGCGCGAGCTCTTGCAGCTCGCGGGCCGAGAAGCCCGGGCGCTCGCGGGCGTAGTCCGCCGGCCGCGCGAAGCCGAGCGCCGCCCAGGCACGGGTCTCGAGCAAGCGCCCCGCGATCCGCGCCAGCGCCCGCCGCAGCGGCGCGCCGCTCCGCACCTGCGCCACCAGCCGCGCCTCGAGCGCCGCCACGCTCTCCGCGCGCGGGTCGCAGCGAGGCTCCGCGACGGCTGCCGTCGCCATGTCGGGCTCCGCCGGGACCGTGGGAGCAAGCCCCGCCACTCTCGCCCGGGCGTGTGACGGATCCGGTCACGGCGCTCGGCAAGATCCGGCCGGCATTCGGCAGCGCCTGCGCATCGCCTAGCATCTGCCGGGATACGGGCTCGCAGAGCTCCACGCCCCGCCGTCTCACCAGCCAGGAGGGCCGACCGTGACGATCAAATCTCTCAGCCCGGTCACGCGGCAGCGCACGCAGGATCTCTTCGCCTACCTCGCCTCGTCCTTCCCGGGCTCGAGCCTCGACGAGGCGTTCGAATCCGTGGACACGGACGCCGTCTTCATCGGGATCGACCGGGGCGAGAAGGGCTGGCTCTTCGTGGGGGTCTCGGGGCCGGCGATGCTGCGCGCCCGCAAGGCACGGCTCTCCGAGATCGCGGCGGACCTGCATCTCACCGAGGCGCTCGATCGCGCATCCCGAGACGAACGCGTGTGGATCGACGTCGAGGGCCCGACCGGATACGGCCTGCGCGTGGCGAACAAGGACGATCGCTCACCCGAGCGCGGACAGCCGATCCGCTGAGCGCGAGCCCGGAGCGAAACGTCCGACGCTAGTAGCGGCCGTGCTGCTTGAAGATGTAGTTCGAGAGCTCGATGTACTGGATGTTCATCCGATGCATCAGCTCGTGAGCCGCGCGGATGACGGCGCGCATGACCTTGTACACGAGCTCCGAGTCCTTCGCGATCAGCCGCTCGAAGTCGCTGCGCTGAAGGCTCAGCACCTCGCTCTCGGCGATGGCGCGGAGCCCGGTCTGATGCTGCGTGCCGTCGATGAAGCTCATCTCGCCGGCCAGATCTCGCGGCCGCAGCACGGCCAGCGAGGCCGGCTGACCCGGCCCGGCGTTCTTCACGACCTCGAGCGCGCCCTCGAGGACCACGTGCAGCGAGTCGTCGCTCGCGCCCTCCTCGATCAAATGCTCTCCCGGCCGGACACGGCGGATCTTCACCACCTCGGCCAGCGCGCCGCACTGCTCCTTCGAGAGCTCCCGGCCGAGCACCGAGGCACGGACCAGCTCGGTGACCGCGGCGCGATCGATCTTCTTCGGCTCCGTCACATCGGGTACCCCGACGAGCTGCGCGTCGACCAAGAACGTAGGCTGAATCCTGCCGCCCCTCCAGACATCGCGGCCGCCTGCGTGTCGGCGAGACGACGGAGCCGACGTCCTCGGCAAGGAGAGAGGCGCCACGAACCTCGCCTGGGACTGGCGGCCCCGCGACATCCTGCGAGCGGAGATCGGGGCATCGTCCAGGGGAAACGCGCTCGGAGGCGTCCGTGGACTCCGGAGAGCAGTCCGCCCTCGCCGAGCTGATCCATTGGCTGGGCACGTGGTTCCAGGAGGCCGGCTCGCTCGAGCCCGGAAAGATGACCGGGCGGCTCCACCCCTACGATCGGCTGTTCTCGCCGATCACCCTCAATCGCCTCGAGATCCGCAACCGCCTGGTGATGGGGCCCATGGGCAACGTGTCCATGGCGGACGAGACCGGCCGC
This sequence comes from Myxococcota bacterium, assembly GCA_033853555.1. GTDB lineage: Bacteria > Myxococcota_A > UBA9160 > UBA9160 > UBA9160 > JAWOLJ01. The sequence goes on along the minus strand of JAWOLJ010000154.1, from coordinate 1,136 downwards.
CCGAGCGCGAAGATGATCGCGTTCTTCGAGGAGCGAGCACGCGGCGGTGTCGGGCTCATCACCTCCGGGCTGGTCCCGGTCTCGTCGGAATCCGATCCGAGCATCCTGCAATCCGGCGGCCTCGCCTTGCTGCCGCGCATCGACGGCTCGCGCAGCGTGTTCGCGGGCTGGCGGGACCTCTCCGAGAGCGTCCACGCCCACGGCGCGCGCTTCTTCATCCAGCTCACGGCGGGGCTCGGGCGGGTGGGGTCACCGGAGTGCGTCACCAAGCGCTGGCGCCTGCCGGTCTCCGCCTCCTGGAACCCGAACTTCTACATCCCGCAGATCCCGTGCCGCCCGCTGAGCGATCGCGCCTGCCGGAAGATCGTGCGGGCCGCCGGGCAGGCGGCGATCGACGCCCGGGAGTGCGGGATCGACGGCGTGTATCTGCACGGGCACGAGGGCTACCTGCTCGAGCAGTTCGCAAACCTCGCCTTCAACCGCCGCCGGCTCGGACGCTACGCGAGCTGGCAGGCCTTCGGCCTGGATCTGGTGAGCGAGATCCGCCGTCGCTGCGGCCCGGACTACCCGATCATGTACCGGATCGACCTCTCGCTCGCGCTCCGCGAGACTTACGGCGAGCGCATGGGTCAGGTGCCGAAGCTCAGGCGCTTCCGCCGCGAGCGCAGCGTGGCGATGTCGCTCGATTACATCCGCAGCCTCGTCGCGGCGGGGGTCGACGTCGTGGACGTGGATCTCGGCTGCTACGAGAACTGGTGGCTGCCCCATCCCCCGAGCCCGATGCCGCCCGGCGCGTACCTCCGGGTCTCGAGGCTGGTGAAGGACTTTCTCGAGAAGAACGGGATCCAATCCAATGCCGGCATGCCGGTTCCCGTTGTGGCGGTGGGCAAGCTCGGCTACCCGGACCTCGCCGAGGGCGCGCTGCGCGACGGGCACTGCGACATGATCATGCTGGCGCGGCCGCTCCTCGCCGATCCCGATTGGCCGCGGAAGGCCTTTGCCGGCCGGGTGCGGGAGATCACGCCCTGCATCGGCGATCACGAAGGCTGCCTGAACGAGCTCGTGCGTGGTGGCCACCCGCAGTGCGCGGTCAATCCGCGAACGGGCTTCGAGGAGCGTCTGCCCGCCCGGCCGCC
>JAWOLJ010000153.1:0-7604 GCA_033853555.1 Myxococcota bacterium | reverse complement strand
CTGCGCCGCCCCGGTGTCGCCACCGCGCAGCGCGAGCTGCACGAGCTGCGGCTCCGTGATCGGGCGGCCGATACGGCTCACCAGCAGCACCTGCGCCTCGCTCACTTCCTCCAGCTCGCGCACCAGCGTGCCAGCGATGCGCATCGCCGCGACGTTGTAGAGCTTGCCGACGTGGCTGATCGGGTTCTTCCCGGCGAACGACTCGACGGTCATGGGTCGACCCGGCGTGATGAGGCCGTTCGCGCGATTGCCGCGACCGGCCTCACCGTCGTCGCCGGCCTCCGCCGAGGTCCCCGTCACCGTGAGGTAGACGCTTCCCGCCGCGGGGTCGTCGGCGGCGTTCAGCGCGACCGCCGCCTCGCCGTCGATCGCCGAGCGCACGAGCTCGGCGGCTCGCTCGCGCTTCGCGAGATAGTCGCCGAGATCGCGCACGCTCCGGTCGACGAACGCGCAGGCGACGGTGAGCTCGAGACGGCCGCCTGCTCGCACACCCAGCACCTTCACGTCCTCGCCGAGCTCGGGACACGAGGCCTTGCGCTCGCTCGCGTTCAGCGCCTGCTCCGCGGCGAGCACCGCGTTCTCCAGGCGACTCGCCGGGGCGTAGCCCAGGCCGATCGAGCTGTCGTTCGCGAGCCGCTCGCCTCCGCCCCGCTCGAAGAGGTCCACCAGATCGCTCGAGCCCGGTCGGACCAGGCAGTGCAGCCGAACGTGTCGCTCGGGGTCGAGGGCATGCAGGCGCCGGCGCAGCCAGCTCATGCAGGCGTCGCGGATCAGCTCCTCGACCGGCACCTGCACGCCGCGATGCTCGCAGGTCGCCCGCCCGGCCACGTAGATCTCGATCGGCTCCAGCACCTCTCCGCCGCCGAAGGCCGTCCGCGACGCGCCGGCCCGGAGCAGCACCTTGTCGACGTTGTGGTGCAGCACGAAGCCGAAGCGCGCGACGTAGTGGCGCGAGAGCGCGAGGCTCGCCTCCTCGGCCAGCGCGTCGCAGAGCGTGTCGGGGTGACCGAGCCCCTTGCGCTCCACCACCTCGACGGGACGCGCCTCGACCGGGCTTCCCTCGAGCGCGGAGACGACGACGTTCATGTCCGCCCCTGCCCCTCCGCTCGTGGCTGCGGTGCGATGCCGCGCTCCTCGCCGCCGCCGCTTCTGCTCGCGCTCGCAGTGTATCGCCCCGCGCGAGCCAGCAATCGCCGCCTCGAGCCTGCGGCTGCCTCCCCTACCGCGCGGGCCCGAACTCCACGCGCACGTCGTTCCCCTGCTCGCGAACCTCCACCCGTGTCGGCAGGAACTGCCGGATCACCGACAGATTCGTCGAGGAATGCGCGGAGAGCGCCGACGTCCGGAAGACGCCCTCCCCTGCCAGCGCGAAGGGGATCATGAGCTGGTCCGCCAGGTGCCGGCCCACCGGCGCCGTCGACGCGAGGTACGCGCGCAGCTCGCCGATCGCCCGCCGGGCCACGGTCTCCGCGCTCACGCCTCGCTCGCCGAACCCCGTGCAGAGCTCCCGCGCGCCCTCCGCCTCGACCTCCAGCAGGAGGACGTTGCCCGGGCCGTCCGAGTCGTGGACCTGCACGCGCTCGAGCTCGCTCCCGCTCCAGCCGAGATCCTCGCGCACCACCGCGAGCTCTCGCTTCGCGATCTCGCCACTCAAGCGGGCCACCACCGCTCGCGCCCGACGCGACCGGATCTCGCCCCGCTCGAGCAGCTCGAGCCCTCGCAGCCGGCCCCCGGCCTCCAGCTCGGCGCGGATGACGCCTCCTCCGGCGGGATAGAAGCCCCAGCGCTCGAGGCGCAGGTGCACGCGCGCTCCCATCCGTCGCAACACGTCGAGGAACACCCGCTCCACGAAGTCGTAGGGCGGCGCCAGGGGGTTGTGGGTTCCGCCTTCGAGGCGCAGACGCGCCGGCCGGCCCGAGGCGAGGAGCGGAGGCAGCACGGTCTGGAGCACCAGCGGGGCACTCCCGGCCGAGCCCACGGAGAAGGTGTGCTCCCCGCCACGCACGGATGTCGGCCGCACCACGAGCTCGCGCGAGCCGAGCTCTGCGCCCTCCACCTCGGCACCGAGCGCCGCCGCGGCCCTCACCGCCGCCAGGTGCTGGTGGAGGAGCCCGGGCCTCGGCCGCCGGGCGCGGAGGTTGCACAGGCGAAAGGGCGTCCCCGTCACCAGCGAGAGCGCGAGCGAGGTGCGCAGGATCTGTCCGCCGCCCTCGCCGATCGATCCGTCGATCGTCAGCACGAAAAGCGTCCCGTCCGCCCTGCTCCTCTGCGAGGCGCCTCGGGTCGAGCTACCGCAGCTCGAGGATCGTGAAGACCAGGGCCAGGTTGGCCGCGACGAGCGGGGTCACGATCGGGTCCGCCACCACCGCCAACGGGACCTCGGCCCAGAGCCTCGCGTCGTGAGCCGGTCGGTCGGGCGGAATCTCGGCGACGATCGCCGAGGAGCCGTCCGGGAGACGGGCCTCGATGGCGCCCCCCGTGGAGCCGGGGTCTCTTCGCAGGGAGAGCCGTGCGCTGCAGGGCGGGGGCGGCGGAAGGCGGGTTTCTTCCTCGGGCCCGGTCGAGGCGAGCCGGGTGTAGCCCGCCGAGCCGACGGCGAGCGCCGGCTGGCCGATCACCGGCTGGGTCTCGAGCTGCCAGCCCGCGCACTTCTCCGCGGGAATCCACTCCGTCGCACCCTCGCTCGCGCTCGTGAAGTCAGGGACCGCGCTGCGCCATCGCTCGGCGCGCCACGTCACCTGCAGCGCGTCGCCCTCGCCGCGACGGACCGAGACCTGAACCTCGCTGAGAGGCACGGGATGGGAGAAGCGCTCGACCGCGGCGACGGTCATGCAGCCGGGGGCCGCCAGGCAGCCCGCCCCTCCGCAGCAGATCAGGGCAACGCAACGCAGAAATCGGTTCATCCCGGGGTCCCGTTCCCGAATATGCCACGCTCGCCGAGCCGGTCCATGGGGCGTGCCACACGCGATCGCGCCAGGGTGCTCTCGGTGTGGGCGAAGCTCCGGGCCTCGGCGATCCGGCCGGTGGGCTGCGCTATCTATTCCTCGAACGAGACCGGAGCGCCAGGAGGAGACCTGCATGGAGACGCACGAGCGCCGCACCGAGCGTCACACCGATCCGGAAGCGGCCGTCCGCGAGCGATACGCGGCCGCTGCGCGCGCACCCGAGCCCGCCCTCTGCTGCCCGGTCGCCTACGACCCTCAGTACCTGAAGGCGATCCCCGCCGAGGTGCTCGAGCGCGACTACGGCTGCGGCGATCCCTCGCGCCACGTACGCGAGGGAGATGTGGTCCTCGATCTCGGCAGTGGCGGCGGCAAGACCTGCTTCATTGCCGCCCAGCTTGCGGGTCCCAAGGGTCAGGTCATCGGGATCGACGTGAACGACGACATGCTGGCGCTCGCCCGCCGCGCGGCGCCCGTGGTGGCCGAGCGGCTCGGCTTCGCCAACGTCGAGTTCCGGCGCGGGCGCATCCAGGACCTCTCGCTCGACCTCGACCGGCTCGATGCCTGGCTCGCGCGACATCCGGTCCGGTCCGCCGCCGACGTCGCGGCTCTGGAGGCCGAGCAGGCGCGGATGCGACGCGACGAGCCGCTGCTGGCCGACGCAAGCGTGGATCTCGTGGTCTCGAACTGCGTGCTGAACCTGGTCCGCGACCCGGACAAGCGGCGGCTCCTGGACGAGATCTTCCGCGTCCTCAAGGTCGGCGGGCGCATCGCGATCGCGGACATCGTCAGCGACGAGGTCGTGCCGCAGCGCCTGAAGGACGACCCGGAGCTGTGGAGCGGCTGCATCTCGGGCGCCTTCCACGAGCTCGGGCTCCTGCGCGAGCTCGAGGCGGCCGGCTTCCACGGCATTGCGATCGAGAAGTGGGAGCCCACGCCCTTCGCGGTGGTGGAGGGAATCGAGTTCCGCTCGGTCACGATCACCGCGCACAAGGGCAAGCAGGGTCCCTGCTACGAGGCCAACCAGGCGGTGATCTACGCGGGTCCCTGGAGGCGGGTCGAGGACGACGACGGCCACGTGCTCGAGCGCGGCGTGCGGACGGCCGTCTGCGCCAAGACCTTCCGCATCCTGACCTCTGCGCCCTACGCCGCCGAGACGATCGGCATCGAGCCGCGAACTCCGATTCAGGAGCCCGAGCGGAAGGGCTTCGATTGCAGCCGCACGACACCGCGCAGCCCGGGCGAGACCAAGGGCCTCGAGTACCGGGAGACGCGCCAGCCGTGCGCCGGCGAGGGCTGCTGCTGAGGGAGTCGGACTACGCCGCTCCCTCGAGGCCCTCGCAGCGGAGCTCGACGCCGTCCGCGTCCGTCACGCTCCCGATGCGATCCCGCCCGTCGGGCCTCGGCCGCGAGCGGCGCGCCGGCCGAGCAGCGCGAGGCCCCCGACACCCGAGGCCAGCAGCAGCAGGGTGCCGGGCTCGGGCACGAAGCTGAGCGTGAGCACCGCGAGCATGGGGATTGCGCCGACGCTCCCGATCGCGGTGGAGATGTAGGCGGGCGTGACCAGCTGGATCGTGTTCCCCGCCACGAATCCCGTTGCCGCCGCCGTACCGATCGACGCCGTGCCCGTGGTCCACGGTGCGCCTCGCACCGTGAGGTTCCCGCCGCCCGGAATACCCGAGAAGGCGATCACAACGTTGCCGCCGAGGCCTACGCCGTTCACGCCGCCGGCGGTGAAGGGGACGCTCAGGTTCGCCAGCGGGCCGGCAAAGAAGCCCAGCTTCGCGACGCCCTGGAGCGCCATCGTGCCGCTTCCCGTGCCCGTCAGATTGGTGATGAAATCGTTGTTGATGTCTCCGCCGGGAATCGTGCCCAGGCTCGCGGATCCGTTGGCCAGATTGACGACTTCCTGAGAGATGGGCGACGCCGGATCCGTGACCGGGACCGTGATCGCGGTGGCGAAGGTGCCGCCCGCCAGGCTGAACGAAGTAATGCTTCCGCCGGAGCGCGTGACGTCCGCGACTCCGCTCGCGGTCACCGTGACGGCCGGCAACGGCACGTACGGACCGCCGGTCGTGAACGGGAGCGAGAACGTAATGGAGAGCGTCCCGCTGAACGGCGTGGGCGTCGCCGAAGCGGGCGCGGCCGCCGCGGAGACACCCAGCGCGGCGACGAGCAGGGCGCCAATCGGACGCATCGAGATTCCCTTCCCAGGTCCTCTCTCGCCCCCCAGACAGCCGATGCGGCCCGCGCGGGCCAGCATCCCGGCCCAGCCTATGGCGGCGCAGTGTCATCAGGCAAGAGGAAAGGTAGTCGGTGCAAGACGGGAGCCATCGCCCTGTCGCGCTTCCCGGATTTCGCCGATCGTGCGTGACCCTCCTTCCGACTGCGACCCGCTGGCCCGGTAATCCCAGCGGACGCGGGCTCGGGTCCGGATGGGTTGCCGACACCGCATTCACACACGGCGCCGGCGCCGTGCCCAGGGCTAGGCGCTGCCGACGTCCCCGAACCAGTGCCGGGTGCGGTTGCAGACCGCGCAAACCGAGAGCATCACTGGCACCTCCACCAGGACGCCGACCACCGCGGCCAGCGCGGCCCCGGAGCCCGGGCCATAGAGCGCTATCGCCGTCGCCACCGCGAGCTCGAAGAAATTGCTGGCGCCGATCAGCGCGCCCGGTGCCGCCACGTCGTGGGGCACCCGGAGCAGCTTCATCAGGCCATAGGCGAGGCTCGAGTTGAAGTAGACCTGGATCAGGATCGGGATGGCGATCAGCACCACGTGCAGGAAGCGGCTCGTGAGGTTCTCGGACTGGAAGGCGAAGATCAAGATCAGCGTCGCCAGCAACGCCACGGTCGTGACCGGCTGGAAGTTCGGGAGGAAGCGTCGTTCGAACCACTCCGCGCCGCGGCGGCGGAGCAGCACGAAGCGGCTCAGGCTCCCGAGGGCCAGAGGCACCACGATGAAGATCACCACGGAGTCGAGGAGCACGTCGAAGGGCACGCTGAGGCCGCTGGCTCCGGTGACGAGAAGGGTCACGATCGGCGCGAAGAGGACGAGCATGACGAGATCGTTCAACGAGACCTGGACCAGCGTATAGGCGGGGTCGCCGTCTGTGAGGTAGGACCAGACGAACACCATCGCCGTACACGGGGCGGCGGCAAGGATGATCACACCGGCCAGGTACTGCGCTGCGAGCGCTTCTCCGATCCACGGCTGGAAGAGGTGCTCGAAGAAGACCCAGCCGAGGAAGGCCATCGAAAACGGCTTCACGAGCCAGTTGACGGCGAGGGTCACGAGGATGCCGCGCGGTCGGCGGCCGACACCGAGCACGCTCTCAAGGTCGACGCGAAGCATCATCGGGTAGATCATGAGCCAGAGCAGCACCGCGATCGGGAGGTTGATCTGGCTCCCCTTGCCGAACTCCAGTCGCCGAAGCCCGTCGATCAGCTCCGGCGCGAGCCTCCCCAGGGCCACTCCCGCCACCATGCACAGCGCCACCCAGAGCGAGAGCCAGCGCTCGAAGACGGTGAGGCGCTTGGGCCGCGACTGCGGCGGGGTCGAGACGGCGACGGCCTCCATCAGGCTTGGCGCCCGGTGGACGCTTGGGCGTCTCCCAGGCCTTCTACGCGCGACTTCAGCGCGGCGCGATCAAGGGTCTCGAGCGGGAGCCGCGCGAGGCGGTCGATGCGCCTCTCGAGCTCGTCGTAGGCCCGCTCGAAGGCCGCGCGACGCTCATCGAAGGATCCCGTCGCGGCGGCCGGGTCCTCGATGCTCCAGTGCGCCTGCACCGGGTGGCCGGGCCAGATCGGGCAGGCCTCGCCAGCGGCCTGGTCGCACACCGTGACGATGAGGTCGAAGCGCGGCGCACCGGCGGCGGTGAACTCGTTCCAGGCCTTGCTGCGAACGCCCGACGCATCGTGCCCGTGCTGGGTCAGAATCTGCAGGGTGAGGGCATGCACCTCGCTCTTCGGGTGGCTGCCCGCACTCCAGGCGCGGATCCGTCCTCTTCCCAGACGGTTGGCGAGGCACTCCGCCATGATGCTCCGGGCGGAGTTCCCGGTGCAGAGAAACAGGACGTTGCACTGCTCGGTCGTCACTGCTCCCCCCTGCGGCTAGGTGCAGCGGACCCGCAACGCCAACCCGCGCAGCCGCGCGCGATCGGCCGACAGCTCATCCATCTCCTCGAGGCCTGAACGGACCGCGCGCAGCAGGGTTCTGTGGAGGGGCGAGCCGGCGCGGGCGAGGGAGTAGAACTTCCACTTCGCCTCTCTCCGGACCTCCATCACGCCAGCGCGGCGCAACATCGCCAGATGACGCGAAACCTTTGGCTGGCTCACCTTCAGCGCCGCGCACAGATCGCAGACGCAGAGCTCCTTCTCGTCGAGGAGCAGGCTCACGATGCGCAAGCGCGTGGGGTCGGCGAACGTACGAAACAGCCGGGCCGGGCTCATATTCGGTGGTGCGAATATATCAGAGCGGTCGAGCAGGCGAGAGCCCCACCCTTCCCCCCTGCGTCGAGGAGACCGCTGGACGCTCGACCCGAGAGGTCAGGTACTTCGACCGAGCAGCGGCTTGAGGATCATGCTCGCTCCGATGACGATGAGGCAGATGGCCAGGAGCGGGAACCTCACACCGGTCAGGTCGGCCAGGCCACCCGACAA
>JAWOLJ010000152.1:0-9955 GCA_033853555.1 Myxococcota bacterium | reverse complement strand
CGGGGCCATCAGCTTCGACCTGTCGAATGCATGTGCAGGGATGATGAGCGGCGTGTTCGTGCTGCACGACTTCATCCGGCGCGGCGTCATCCGCCGGGGCATGGCGGTCAGCGGCGAATTCATCTCGAGCCTGAGCCAGAACGCTGCGAAGCAGGTTCGCTGGGTTCTCAGCAAGCAACTCGCCTCGCTCACGCTGGGCGATGCCGGGACGGCCGCGATCGTGGAGCGGGCGGAGAGCGACGCCGATCAGATCGCCGTCGCTGGCTTTGTCACCCTGTCCGAACACAGTCGGCTGTGCCTCGGCGCGCCAAGCATAGTGGGTCCCGGCGCATCGATGTTCACCAAGGCGCGCGCCATCCACCAGGTCGCCATCTCCGAGTCTCCCCCACTGCTCCAGGAAGCTCTGGACGCCGCGGGGCTCAACTTTGGCCAGATCGATTACGTGATTCCCCACCAGACCTCAGTGCGAGCGATCGAGAAGGGTACCAAGGAGATCAGCGAACGCCTGGGTGTGAAACCCAAGCACGTGGTCGTGACTGTGGACGAATTCGGCAACACCGCCTCGACCACCCATTTCGTCGCATTGCGCAAATTCCTCCGAGAGCAGCGCTTCAAGAAGGGCGACATCATCATGCTCATCTCCTTCGCTTCCGGGCTCGAGGTCGGCGTAATCATCTTCCCCGTCAACGAGATTCTGGGCCGCTATGGGAACGATGATTGAAGCAGTCAGCACGTCACGGCCCCGCCTCCGATTCGGAGGGATGGGTGCGATCAAGCTCGCCGATGAAGCCGCACATTCATGTCTGGAGCGAGCCGGTCGAACGGCTGCCGACCTCGACTTCCTGATCAACGTAGGCGTCTACCGAGACAGCAACATTGCCGAGCCCGCCGTGGCATCCCTCATCCAGGAGGACATCGGCGCCAACCCCGATCCGCCCCTGCGAGGCGGCCATGGAACGTTCTCGTTCGACGTGGCCAATGGCGCGTGCGGCGTGCTCACGGGCATTCACATCCTCGACGGCTTTCTGATGTCCGGTGCGATCGACCTCGGCATCGTGGTTGCCGCGGATGCGGATCCCGAGCGCGGGAGGAACTGGGATTTCCCGTTCGGGCTGGTCGGGAGCACGGGGGTCGTACCGCGGAGCAGGAGCCACGCGAGATTCCCCTTCGCGGCGGCGGGAGGCGCGGTGTTGCTGTCGCGGAGCGAGCAGCAAGACAAGGGCTTCTCGCGGTTCGCCTTTGCGACGTTTTCCGAGTTCACGCACCTGCTCGAGAGCGAGGTGACGTGGGAAGAGAAGGGGCGGGTTCGCCGCGCCTTGGCCGCGCACATCCCCGGGTTGCGGTCGGGCCGCAACGTACTGCGGATCCACGAGGGCGAGGGCTACGGGGCTCGATGCGCGGAGTGCGCGGTGACCTTCACCCGAATGTTCTGGCAGGGCGCGGGACTCAGTGCCTCGGACATCGACCTGCTCGTTCCGAGCCCCACGCCGGCGAGCTTCCCCTCCGACGTGAGTCAAGCGCTGGGCGTGCCAGCTGATCGAGTAGCCCGTGTGGACGAGAGCTTCGAGCGCGTGCATACGGCCGGCCCAGTCGCCGCCCTCGAAAGCGCGATGCGGAGCGGGCACTTTGCCGAAGCGCGTAACGTCTTGTTCGTGACAGCCGGAGCCGGGATCACCGTGGCGCTGGCCCTCTATCATCCGTAGGCGCGACAGCCGCTGTGCGGACGCGATGCTCCGCCACCTCCTTGAGCGCTCGGTTGAAGGCCTCGAACACCGGCACCTGACCCTGGAACACAAAACCCAGCGTTCCTGCGAGCGGACCTCGAAACACCTCGCCGTGAACGAGGCGCGTACCGGAGCCGTCGGCAATCAGCTGAAAGTAGTGCTCGCCGCTGATGCCAAGCCGGCGGCCGGTCCACCGCAGCTCACAGTCCGCTTCGAATCGAGTGATCCGCACGCGAAACCGAAGGGGCAGGCCGATGCTCGATCGGTAGTGCAGCGTCGCGACCTTGCCTTCGGCCGTCGATCCCTCGGCGGCAGTGACCATAGGATTCCATCCCGGATATCCGCGAAAATTCGTGAGCACCGCCCAGATCACCGCGGGCGGGGCGGCAATGTCGATCTGCGTCCGGATCTCAGTCTCGCTCATAAGGGAATCATCCTCGCGCGCTCGCGTCCTGTCTGTCGCCACGACTCGTACTTCTTGAAAAGACTCACGAGCTTTCGTTCGCAGGCGCATGCTCCCATTGGGACTTCGTGTCGATCATGCAGCCCACGGAACCGGTGCGTACTCGTCCGGGAGGACCGGCTCCTCTCGCACGTAGCGCCCCCTTCGGCAGACCCTCCCCGAGTTCCCGACCCGGCGCGATCCAGCGGCGCGACCCTCCGGGCACCTCCAACTGGGGGGAGTGTGGGGGGACTTGGGGCCGATTTGCCGCGATTGGCCAGGCTGTCACGGCCCGTAACTCGCTAAGATCCCGTCCCACCAGGGGTTCTCCGGCGCCGTGGGCCGCGTTCGAATCCTGGAGGGCCCACGCCAGCCGCCGCGCGGCTCACCCCAGGAACTCCTGCACCGCGCGTGCGACCTCGGCGGGCTTCTCCTCGTGGACGAGCAGGCGTGCGCCGGGGATCTCGACGAGGCGCGCATCGGGGAGCTGCTTCAGCATCCCTCGCGCGAGAGCCACGGGGAAGGTGGGATCGTCCGCGCCCCAGATCAGGCGCACGGGCATCGCGAGGCGCGCGTGCTCGCGCTCCAGGGCATCGACCGCGTCCCACCGCGCACCGATCAGATAGCGGCGCATGCCCTCCCTGCGCTCGGACGACCGCACCAGCGGCTCCACCACGTGCTCGCGGAAGTCGCCGTCGATCAGTCCCCGATCGACGAAGCATCCGCCGAAGCCCATGGGCGAGCGGAGGAACGTGCGGGATCGCAGCAAGAGGCCGAGCAGCGTGGCCGCCCCGGGAGCGCGCACCAGGAGCTGGTAGAAGGGAATCCACGGCGGGCGGTGGCGGGGGATCTCGGTGTTGATCAGCGCGAGCTTCGCGACGCGCGCGGAGTCCGCGAGGGCGAGGTAGCGTGCGAAGGTGCCGCCGGTGTTCTGCGCCAGCACGGCGTAGCGCTCGAGCCCGAGGCGATCCACCAGCGCCTTCAAGGTTCGTCCCTGCCCCGGGAAGCTGAAGTCTGTGGCGTCGGTCCAGCGCGACTCGCCCATGCCGGGCAGGTCCGGCACGTAGCAGGTGTAGCGCCGGGAGAGCTCCGGCAGGACCTTGCGCCAGGTGAAGCCCGAGAGCGGGAAGCCGTGCACCAGGAGCAGGGCCGGGCCGCTGCCGAACGCGCGACAGGGGAGCCGCGCGCTGCCCGCCTCGACGTCGCGGGCCTCGGCCTCGAAGAAGGCGCGTGTGGAGGCCTCGACCATGGACGAAGGGAGGATACGCCAGGTCGGCTCGGCGGGCTGACGGCGACCCACGGGATCGTGATAGAAGCTCCGATAGAAGGTCCGAAGGGCGCGCACGAAAGGAGGCCCGGATGTCCAGGGACCGCTCTCGTCTCATCGTGTTCCTGCTGCTCGGCGCGCTGCTCGGCCCGCTGCTCGGCCAGGCGCAGGCCGCCGAGGACGCGCCCTCGGCCGGCATCGATCCCTGCCACGGCAAGGCGCGGCTACGCGGCCCGGTGTTCGCCGAGAACAGCGTGAAGGTCGAGCCGGGGGTGCTCGCCGTGCTCGATCTCGTGGCGCAGAAGATCACGCGGGATTGCGCCGGCAAGACCATCGTGATCGAGGCCCACAGCGACGTCTGGGGCGACCCGGCCTACAACCAGCGGCTCTCCACGGCGCGGGCTCGGGAGATCAAGCGCCTGCTCGTCGAGCGTGGCGTGGATGCGCGCCAGCTCGAGACGGTCGGCTACGGCGCGGAGCGGCCGCTGGCCAGGGGACGCTCCGCCGCCGAGCAGGCGCTGAACCGCCGCGTCTCGTTCGTGGCGAAGGCGGCCGCGTCCGCCGCGCCGGAGCGCTGACCGCGCGTGCAGGCCCGGCTTGTGCCGCCGACCGCACCCTTGCCGCGGTCGGGGCGAACGGGTAGCAACTGCGCCCATGCATCCAGAGGTACGCCCGCTCCCCGAGCCGCCGCCCCCGCCCGCGGAGACGCCCAGCCGCTGGCAGCGGGTGCGCCGCGTGCTCGTCGGGAGGCCGCGCGATCTCGCCGACCGCTCGATCTTCCACCGCATCGCGCTGATGCCCTTTCTCGCCTGGGTGGGCCTCGGCGCCGACGGGCTCTCCTCGTCCTCCTACGGCCCCGAGGAGGCCTTCCGCACGCTCGGGCAGCACACCGAGCTCGCGGTGTTCCTCGCGCTGGCGGTGGCCGTCACCGTGCTCGTGATCTCCGCCGCTTACTCCCGGATCATCGAGGAGTTCCCTCACGGTGGAGGCGGCTACGTGGTCGCCACCAAGCTGCTCGGCCCTTCGCTCGGCGTGATCTCGGGCGGAGCGCTGGTGGTGGACTACGTCCTCACCATCACGGTCTCGCTCGCCGCGGCCGGCGACGCGCTCTTCAGCCTGGTGCCGCTCGAGCTCCACTTCCTGAAGCTCCCGCTGGAGCTCTTCCTGATCGTCGGGCTGACCACGCTGAACCTGCGCGGCGCGAAGGAGTCGGCGCTCGCGCTCGCGCCGATCTTCGTGCTCTTCCTGCTGACGCACGTGCTCTTGATCGGGGCCGGGCTCTTGATCCACGTCACCGCCGTGCCCCAGGTCGCGGCCCACGTGCGCCACGGCATCCAGGCGTCGGCGCAGGAGCTCGGCCTCGGCGGCGTCGCCCTGCTGCTGGTCTACGCCTACTCGCTCGGCGGCGGGACCTACACCGGCATCGAGGCGGTCTCGAACGGAGTGCCGCTGATGCGCGAGCCCCGCGTTGCCACGGCGAAGCGCACCATGCTCTACATGGCGGGCTCGCTCACCTTCACCGCGGCTGGCCTCGTGCTCTGCTACCTGCTCCTCGGGATCGGGCCCGAGCCGGGTCGGACCCTGAACGCCGTCCTCTCGAGCAAGCTGTCGCAGGGGGTGCCCGGGGGCGCCCTCTTCGTCCTCTTGACGCTCCTCTCCGAAGGCGCGCTGCTGGTGGTCGCCGCCCAGGCGGGCTTCATCGACGGGCCGCGCGTGCTCGCCAACATGGCGGTCGACTCCTGGATTCCCCATCGCTTCGCCGCGCTCTCGGACCGGCTGACGTCACAGAACGGTGTGCTCCTCATGGCGGTCGCGTCCCTCGCCGCGCTGCTCTACACCCACGGCGACGTGCGGGCCCTGGTCGTGATGTACAGCATCAACGTCTTCGTGACCTTCTCGCTCTCCATGCTCGGCATGCTGCGGATGTGGCTGCGAGCGCGCGGCGAGCGAGCGGAGTGGCGCAGCCGCGCGGCGCTCTTCGCGACGGGCCTCCTGCTCTGCGCCACGATCCTGGGGATCACGCTCTCGGAGAAGTTCCTGCAGGGCGGCTGGCTCACGGCGCTCGCCACCGGCGCCTTCGTCGCGCTCTGCTTCGCGATCCGCCGCCACTACCGCACGGTGGCGACCAAGCTGGCCGAGCTCGACACCACGCTCGGCGATCTCCCCGCCGAGCCGGGCGTCGTTCCGCCGGGGTCCCCCGACCCGAGGCAGCCCACCGCCGCCGTGCTCGTGGGCGGCTACAGCGGCCTCGGGGTGCACACCGTGCTCGGGATCCTGCGAACCTTCCCCGGCCACTTCCGGAACCTGGTGTTCCTGTCGGTGGGGGTGATCGACTCCGGAGAGCTGAAGGGCGAGGAGGCGATCCCCGCGCTGCGTGAACGCACGGAGCAGGCCCTGGAGCGCTACGTCGCCTTCGCGAACCGCCTGGGCTTCCCCGCCACGTCGCGATTCGCGCTCGGCACGGAGGTCGTGGACGAGGCCGAAGGCCTGGCGCGCACGGTGGCCCAGGAGTTCCGCCACACGACCTTCTTCTCGGGCCAGCTGATCTTCCGCCGTGAGGCCTGGTACCAGCGCTTGCTCCACAACCAGACCGCCTACACCATCCAGAAGCGCTTGCAGTGGCAGGGCCATGCCATGGTGATCCTCCCGGTGCGCGTGCGCTAGCGCGCGGCGGGCCCCCGAGCGAGCGCTGGAGGCCGGTGCATGAGGATCCCGTTCAGCGTCCGCGACGCGCTCTGGATGGCGCTGGGGGCGTCGCTCCTGCTGCTGTTCGGGCTGCTGGTGCTGGTCTTCGGCCGGCCGCCGAGCCCGGACGCCCGGCTCGCGCTCCAGGCGCAGCGTGCCGACCTGGTGGCGCGGATGCAGATCGCCCTGGTGTCGGCCTCGGAGGCGGAGAAGAGCGCCGTCCTCGCCATCACCGATCCGGAGTCCCAGACCTTTGCCGACCAGGCCCGCGCGAGCACCGCCGAGGTGGAGCGGGAGCGCCGGGAGCTGGCGGCGCTCCTCGGCCCGGGCGGGACGCAGGAAGAGAAGGACCTGCTCGCCGAGTTCTCGCAGAAGTTCACCGAGTTCCAGCGGATCGACG
The DNA here is from genome assembly GCA_033853555.1 of Myxococcota bacterium. Classification (GTDB taxonomy): domain Bacteria; phylum Myxococcota_A; class UBA9160; order UBA9160; family UBA9160; genus JAWOLJ01. The sequence continues at coordinate 3,437 of JAWOLJ010000152.1, read as the reverse complement.
ACGAGCTGCTGGGCCTCGCGGTGAAGAACACCAACTTGAAGGCCTACGCCCTCACGTTCGGGCCGGCGTCGGAGGCGCTCGACCAGATGGGCGCGGCGCTGTCACGCCTCGTCGCCGCGAACGCCAGCTCGCGGGATGCCAGGCAGGTGACGTCCCTCGGGCTCGGCGCGGAGGTCGCCGCCCTGCGCATCCAGACCCTGCTCCCGCCGCACATCGCGGAGGCGCAGGACGCGCGGATGGCCGAGCTGGAGGGCAGGATGGCCAAGCAGGACGAGCAGGTCCGGAGCGACCTCCAGGGCCTGGGAGCGCTGCCGAAGCTCGAGGGTCGCGCCGACCTCGCGTTGGCCGAATCGAGCTACGCCCGCTTCCGCGAGCTCCAGAGCCAGATCCTCGCGCTCTCCCACGAGAACACCAACGTGCGGTCGCTGTCCCTCTCGCTGAACGAGAAGCGCCAGGTGATGCTCGCTTGCCACGATCTCCTGAGCAAGCTCGAGGACGCGATCCGGAAGGAGCCCGTCGGGGGCGAGGCGTATGGCGGCCGCTTCAGGATCCGATAGCCAGGCGCCGCCGCCGATCGTGTTCGTGGTCGACGACGACGTGTCGGTTCGCGAGGCGATCGAGAGCCTCGTGCGCTCCGTCCGCCTCGAGGTGCGGACCTACGGATCGGCCCGGGAGTTCCTGGAGGCGGAGCCGCTGGATCGACCCGCCTGCCTCGTGCTCGACGTGCGGCTCCCGGGATCGAGCGGGCTCGAGCTGCAACGCGAGCTGCGCACGCAGGGAGTCCGGCTCCCGATCATCTTCCTGACGGGCTACGGCGATGTGCCGATGAGCGTGCGGGCGATGAAGGAGGGCGCGATCGAGTTCCTGACCAAGCCGTTCCGCGATCAGGACCTGCTCGACGCCATCCACCAGGCGCTCGAGCGAAGCCGCCTGGAGCGCCGCCAGCAGGCGGAGCTGAGCGAGCTGCGCCGTTGCTTCGAGTCGCTCACGCCCCGCGAGCGGCAGGTGATGCTCGAGGTGATCGCCGGACACTCGAACAAGACGATCGCAGCCGAGCTCGGGACGAGCGAGGCCACCATCAAGCTGCATCGAGGCCAGGTGATGCAGAAGATGCGGGCGGGGTCGCTCGCCGAGCTGGTGCGGATCGCCGAGCGGCTCGCGAGCGCGGGCTCCCGGCCCTGATGCAGAAGAGCCCGCCCGGCGCGCAGCCTTCCGGGTGGGCCCGGGCGCTGCCCTACGCCCGGGCCGCTCTCCTGGTCGGCGCGGCGCTCGCGCTGGTGGCGCTGATCAAGCCGTTCTTGAGGGACCTCTTCGCGTTGCCGTTCCTGGCGGCGGTGATGGCGGCGAGCTGGTTCGGCGGGCTCGGCCCCGGGCTCTTCGCGGTGCTGCTGTCGACGGTCCTGGTCGACTACTTCTTCATGCAGCCGACGGGCGACTTTGCGATCCACGCGGACGAGCTCCCGTACTTCTCGGCATTCGTGATCTCGACGTTGCTCGCGGGCTGGCTGAGCTCGGCGCGACGCAGCGCCGAGGCCTCGTTGCGCCTCGCCCGCGACGAGCTCGAAGCGCGTGTGGCGGAGCGCACCGCGGAGCTGCAGCGGACCAACGAGGCGCTCCGCGCCGAGATGGCCGACCGAAGGCGTGCCCAGGACGTGCTCCGCGCCGCGCAGGCCCAGCTCGCGCACGTCACGCGAGTGATGACGATGGGCGAGCTGGTGGCCTCGATCGCCCACGAGATCAACCAGCCACTCACCGGTGTCGTCACCAACGCGGAGGCCTGCCTCCACTGGCTCGACGGCGATCCCCCGGACCTCGACGAGGCGCGAGGCGCGCTGCGGCGGATCGTGCGCGACGGGAACCGTGCGGGAGGCGTGATCGCGCGGCTCCGCGGCCTGCTGAAGCAGGCGGATCCGCAGATGGCGCTGCTCGACCTTCACGCCGTGATCCGGGATGCGGTCGAGCTCCTGCAGAGCGAAGCGCAGAGCCAGGGCGTCGCGCTGCGCTTCGAGCCCGCCGCCGAGCTGCCGCCGATCACCGGCGACCGCGTGCAGCTCGAGCAGGTGATCCTCAATCTCATGCTGAACGGAATCGAAGCGATGCGCGAGACCGAGCCGTCCCGGCGGGTGCTCACGATCGCCACCCAGCGCTGCGCGCCCGATCGGGTCCGGGTCGTCGTCGAGGACGCGGGTGTCGGGATCGCCCCGGCGGATCTCGGCCGCGTCTTCGATGCCTTCTTCACCACGAAGGCCGACGGCCTCGGGATGGGGCTCTCGATCAGCCGCTCGATCGTCGAGGCGCACGGCGGCCGACTCTCGGCGGCGAGCGCGCCGGGTCGCGGCGCCACCTTCCAGCTCGAGCTTCCCGTCTTGGCGGAGCAGGGGTCTCGCGCGGCCGGCTAGGCGATGGCGGCCTCGTCGATCTCGCCGGTCCGGATGCGCACGCTCTCGGCGACCTCGCTCACCAGGATCTCGCCCTCGTCCCCGCCGCCCGACTGCGCGCAGCGCACGATCGCCTGCAGCACGCGCGCGACCAGGTCGTCGTGGGCCACGATCTCGAGCTTGATCCGGGGGAAGAGGTCGACCCGCCGCTCGGCCCCGTGATAGGTCATCCGCTTCGAGACTCCGCGCGTGTAGCCGTGGAGCTCCGTGCAGGTCATGCCGGTCAGGAGACCCCTCTCGGCGAGCGCTTCCTTCACCGCCTCGAGCTGATGGGGTCCGAGCAGCGCCTCGATCTTCTTCACCGCCGGCCCTCCGGAGATGCCCACCGATGTATCAGGTCATGCACACCAATTGGGCAGATCAACTACGACTATCAGCTAGATAGACTAACACCTCCGTCCCGACGACGCGCGGATCGCGCGGCGCCGAGCCGAATCCCGCCCACCCGTGCCGGTCTCGATACGAGCCGTGTGTGCGCCGCTCGCCTCGGGTCGCCGGGCACCCTTCTTGCTCCCCCCGGCCGCCGGAGTGCGCCGCGGCTGGGCGCAGCACTCCGGCATGAAGGAGACGACACGATGACGCCCCTCTTCAATCGAGATCGCTGGCGACCGCTCATGAAGGCGGTGATGGCCCTGCAGCTCGCGGGATGCCTGCTGGCGCTCGGCGCGCCGGCGCGCGCCGACGACGAGCCCAAGCCGGATCCCGCGGGCATTGCCACGGGCGACAAGACCAGCGTCTACGACGCCGGCGGGAACGCCTTCGTCGTGACCGAGCCGACCGACAAGACGGCGCCGGACTACGCGGACAAGCTGAAGTCCTACCAGGACTACACCGAGCAGGCGGCCAAGGAGCCGCTGGCGATGAAGCTCGCCGACTCGGTGGGTCACGTCCGTGTCGCGACGAACTTCGGCTGGACCCTCAACACCGGCTACCTGGTGCTCTTCATGCAGGCGGGCTTCGCGCTCCTCACCTGCGGGCTCGTCCGGAAGAAGAACGCCG
>JAWOLJ010000151.1:0-3759 GCA_033853555.1 Myxococcota bacterium | reverse complement strand
CGGCGAGGTCGCCGACGCGGTGGTGATCGGGTCGGGTCCTGCCGGCGTGGGGTGCGCGCTCGGCCTGCGAGCGCGGGGGCTCCGGGTTCGGCTGGTGGATCGGGGCAAGCTCGGCGGGGCGCTGGCCCACTACCCCCGCCACGGCCTGGTGATGAACGGAGCCCTCCATCTCCCGGGCGCAGGCAGGCTCCGGCAGCAGCGGGTGAGCAAGCAGGATCTGATGGCGTACATCGAGAGGTCCCTGGCCGCGGCGGGCCAGCACGTCGAGGAGGGGGTGGTCGTGACCGGCCTCGGCGGTCAGGACGGCGCCTTCACCCTCGAGACCACCACCGGGACCATCGCCACGCGCAAGGTGGTCCTGGCCACCGGCCGACGCGGCGTTCCCCGCAAGCTCGGCGTGTTCGGGGAGGACCTCCCCAAGGTCACCTACTCGCTGGTGGAGCCGGAGCAGTACGCCCACGTCAGGGTCCTCGTGGTCGGCGGCGGGGACGTGGCGGTCGAGGCGGCCTGCTCGCTCGCCGAGGTGGGCTGCACCGGCGTCGCGCTGTCCTATCGTGGCAGGGAGCTCACCCGTTGCCGCCCCGCCAACGCATTGCGCGCGGCCGAGCTCGCGCGGGAGGGCAGGCTCGAGCTCCTGTTCTCCACGGAGGTGCTGGAGATCGCGCGGAGGAACGTCACGCTCCAGCGAGGGTCGCAGCTGCTCGCCATCCCCAACGACTACGTCATCGTCTGCATCGGCGGCGAGCTGCCCCTGGAGTTCCTGCAGAAGATGGGCGTGCGGGTCAAGCGTCACTTCGGCGAGGAGGGCGGCGGCGCATCGGCGGGCAAGCGGGAGTCGTGGACCCTGACGACCGAGGAGGCCGAGCGACGCCGGTGGCGGTGGAGGATGGCGATCGTCTCCGCCGCGGTGCTCCTCTGCCTGGCCGCTCTGGGCCTGGTGGGACACAGCTACTACGCCCTGCGAGGAAGCCCGCGGCTGCAGTCGCCGCTCCACCCGTGGCTGAAGCCGGCCGGCTCTCTCGGACTCGGCATCGGCATGGCCGCCAGCGCGGTCATGTTCACCAACTTCCTCTACGTGCTGCGCAAGCGCTGGCGCCGGCTCGCGGGCCTCGGGAACCTGCGCACCTGGCTCGACGTCCACGTCGCCGTCGGGATCCTGAGCCCGCTGGTCATCGCCTTCCACGCCGCCTTCCAGTCCAACAACCTGGTGGCCTCGACGACCTACCTCTCGCTGGGAGTGGTGGTCGCCACCGGTCTCGTGGGCCGCTACCTGTACGGCCTCATTCCCGGGTCCAAGGGCCTGCCGGATCTGCTGGGCCAGGTGGAGCGGATCAAGGTGCAGCTCGAGCCGATGCTGGCGCGTCCGGCCACCCCTGCCACCCTCCGCCGGCTCTACCGGCAGGCGAGCACGCCGCCGGCGCGCTCTCCGTTCGTCATCCAGCTGGTCCGGTCGGCGGTCGAGACGGCAGTCTTCCGGGCCCGGTTGCTCGCCGTGCGGCGGCACGTCCTGGACCCCCTCGACGGGCGGGAGGCGCTGCGCGAGCGACTGCTGGAGCTCATGCGGCTCAGGCGGCAGATCAGCCTGTTCGGCGCCATCCACCGGCTCATGCGCGCGTGGCGTGCCCTGCACGTCTCGCTCGCCGTGCTGCTGGTGGTGGCCGTTCTCGCCCACGTCGCCCTGTCCCTCTACCTGGGGTACGTGCCGGGGCTGCGCTAGCGAAGGCGAGCGGAGTGCCCCGGGATCCGCGAGCCGCATGGAGCAATCCTCGGCGCTGGCGCCGAAGGCCGGGCGCCCGTGTCGCACGATGACGCTCAGTACGAGGCCAAGTCAGCCGAGTTCCTGTCCATGAAGGGCGGCACTGTCGTGTTCCATGTCGAGGCCGCCTGGCAACCGGCCATCCCTGCCCCGGCCCGGCGCGGCCTCGTCGGGCATCCTTGACGCCTCGCTACGGCATCGTCATGCTTCGTGCGGCGAGGCTGACGGCCGCACCGGACACGGGAGGGCGTATCTCGATGGCTTCCGAACGAACGTCCAGGATGAAGTCGGCCCGTCGCCGCCGCTCGGGGACCGGCAGCGCGCACGGCGGGACGCGGCGCGAGGCGGCCGAGACGACGCGCCGCCGAGCCGAGGGCCGGCGTACCGCCGCCGAGGCGAAGCGCGTCGCCGCCGAGGACCTACGCATCCTCGCAGCTCGCGCAATCCAGAGCGCCGAGAGGGCGCGCCGGGCGGCCGAAGCGGGTCGCCGTCTGCACGACAAGATCGCCCAAAGGGCCGAGGAGCTCGAGCGCGCGGTGGAGAGGGAGCGGGCCCTTGCCGAGGAGCTCCGTGCAGCCGGCGAGAGTCTTCGCGAAGCCGCGGAGGAGCAGCGCCGTCGCTCCGAATCCCAGAGGTCCCGCATCGAGAGGGTGCGCGCCGAATCCGAGGCGTCGCGGCAGATGCGAGAGGAAGTTCGTGAGCAGAGGGAGACGATGCGCCGGGTGTCCGAGAGTGCGCGCCTGCTCGGAGCAGCGGAGCGCGGTGCGGGCGAGCTCGATCCAGCGGTCCGCCGCGCGATTCACGACGAGGTCAGGATCGCGCTGGAGCAGCTGGGGCGCGACCCGAACCGCGGGCGGCCTGGCAGCGTGGCGAGCTGAGGGCCAAGCCGATCCGCTGCGCCCGGGCCCCGGCGAGCGCGCGATACCCAGGCCGTGAGTCTTGCACCTGAACGGACGATCAGGTAGCGTTCGGCTCATGGGTCTGGCGTCGGAGCTCGCGCGCGCGCAGCCGCTGTCCGCGCCGCGCATCTGCTGCCTGGATCTGGATACCTTCTTCGTGTCGGTCGAGCGGCTGCTCGATCCGACGCTGGAAGGCAGACCGGTGGTGGTCGGGGGGAGGCCGGGAAGCCGCGGCGTGGTCACCGCAGCCAGCTACGAGGTGCGCCGCCTGGGCGTGAAGTCGGGCATGTCGTTGACCGAGGCCAGCCGGCGTGCGCCGAACGCGATCTACCTGCCCACGCGGCACGAGATCTACAGCACCTACGCCGAACGGGTACGCGAGATCGCGCGCCGCTTCGCGCCCACGGTCCTTGTCGCCAGCATAGACGAGATGTTTCTCGATTTCTCCGGCTGCGAGCGGCTCTACGGATCCGGCGGCGCCGCGAACGGGAACGGCGGCGAAGACCGCGCCGGCGACGTCGCCATCGAGGGCGCGGTGCTGCAGCTGTCCAGGGCGATCTTCGACGAGATCGGCTTGCCGTCGAGCGCCGGGGTCGCGACCAGCAAGGTCGTGGCCAAGGTGGCGTCCGTGCTGGCCAAGCCGCGCGGCGTGATGCTCGTGCCCGCGGGCGTCGAGCGCGCCGTGCTCGCGCCGCTGCCGGTGCGGTCATTCCCCGGCATCGGCCCCGTCGCCGAGGCCAAGCTGCACGCTGCCGGCTACCGGACGTTGGGCGCGGTCGCCGAGGCCCCGGTCGCGGATCTGCAGGAGATCTTCGGCGCGTGGGCGGCGTCGATCTCGCGCGGCGTGCAGGGGCTGGGCTCGGGCGACCTCGGCCGTGAGCGCCCGGCGTTCGCCGAGCACGATCCCGAGGGCGAGACCGTCGGCAGCATCTCCAACGAGCGGACGTTCCGCGAGGATGTGACCGACCCAGCCTCGATCGAGGCGGTCCTGTGCGGCCTGTGCGAGCGGGTCTGCTGGCGGGCGCGCAAGCGCCACGTCAAGGCGCGCACGGTGGCCCTCAAGCTGCGCTACGCCGACTTCCACACGCTCACGCGTTCGCACAC
>JAWOLJ010000150.1:0-6224 GCA_033853555.1 Myxococcota bacterium | reverse complement strand
TGTCGATCGTGAGCGCCCAGGCCTGACCCGCGTTGGCCGTCACGTCGAAGCTGATCACGAACTGCGAGGTGTAGTTCACGGTCCGCGTCGCCGCGTTGCCGATGTCCACGCCCACGTCCATCGCATAGCGAGCGTCGAAGGTGAGGGCGGTGCTGGAGACCACCGAGGTCTGGCTCAACCCGATGTCGCTGGTCTGCTGCGCATCGTTGAAGATCTGGGCGCTGTTGGCGCCGCCGAGCGACACGGTGAGGTTGGTGAGCGAGAGCGCCGACGCGGGCCTCGCCGCGGCGAGCGCGAGCCAGGTGCCGCCGAGCGCCACCGCGAGCGTGTGGATGGGGAAGCGGAGGGACATCGGGGGGGTCTCCTTCCCGACCCGTGACGCCCCTCCGGAGATGCGCCAACGTGATCTGGCTCACATTTCGGCGCGACGGTCCGCAGCCTTGAGCGCGACCTCCCCGTGGTTCCTCCAGGGGCTTCTTCTGGAGCGTTCCGCCTTGGCGAACGAGGCAACGCGCGTGCGAGATGCACGCGAGCTTCCGCTCGCCGGACCGCCGCGGGCTCGTCCGCCGTTCCGCTAGGCCAGGAGCTGTCGCAGCACGAAGTGCAGGATGCCGCCGTGGCGGGTGTAGGCGACCTCCTCGGCGGTATCGATGCGGCAGAGGAGCGGGACCTCCTCCACCTTGCCCCCGGCGCGCTGGAAGCGCGCCGTGAGCCGCATGCGCGGACGCAGCCCGGCCTCCAGGCCGAGCACGTCCACGGTCTCGGTGCCGTCCAGGCCGAGGGTCTTGCGGCTCACGCCGTCGGGGAAGACCAGCGGCAGCACGCCCATCCCCACCAGGTTCGAGCGGTGGATGCGCTCGAAGCTCTCGGCGATCACCGCCCGCACGCCGAGGAGCTGGGGGCCCTTGGCCGCCCAGTCCCGCGAGGAGCCCGAGCCGTACTCCTTGCCCGCGATCACCACCAGCGGGACGCCGCGGCGCCGGTACTCCATGGCCGCCTCGTAGATCGTGGTGAGCGCACCCTCGGGCAGGAGCCGGGTGAAGCCGCCCTCCTTCTCGCCCGCGAGCTCGTTGCGCAGCCGCACGTTCGCGAACGTGCCGCGCATCATCACCTCGTGGTTCCCGCGTCGGGCGCCGTAGGAGTTGAAATCGGCGGGAGCGATGCCGAGCTCCATCAGGTAGCGCCCGGCCGGCGTGTCGCGGCCGAAGCTGCCCGCGGGCGAGATGTGGTCGGTGGTGATGCTGTCGCCGAGGAGCGCCAGGACGCGCGCGCCACGCAGATCCCGGAGCTGCGGCGGCTCCCGGGTGATGCCGGCGAAGTAGGGCGGGTTCTTCACGTAGCTGCTGGCGTCGTCCCAGGCGTAGGTCAGGCCGCCGGCGCCGCCGATCGCGGCCCAGCGCTCGTCGCCGTGAAACACGTCGGCGTAGCGCTGCCGGAACATCTCGGGTGCCACCACGCGCCGGACCGTCTCGACCACCTCCTGATTGCTCGGCCAGACGTCGCGCAGGTACACCGGCCGGCCGTCGCGTCCCGTGCCGAGGGGCTCACGCGAGAGGTCCTTGCGCAGGCTCCCGGCCAGGGCGTAGGCCACCACCAGGGGCGGCGACGCCAGGTAGTTGGCGCGCACCAGCGGATGGACACGGCCCTCGAAGTTCCGGTTGCCCGAGAGCACCGCGGCCACCACCAGGTTCCCCTCGCGCACCGCGGCGTCGATCGGCTCCGCGAGCGGCCCCGAGTTCCCGATGCAGGTCGTGCAGCCGAAGCCCACCAGCTGGAAGCCCAGGGCGTCGAGATCCTCCTGCAGACCGGAGGCGCTCAGGTAGTCGGCCACGACCTTGGAGCCGGGCGCCAGCGACGTCTTGACCCACGGCTTGCGCTCGAGGCCGCGCTCGCGAGCCTTCCGGGCCAGCAGCCCGGCCGCCAGCATCACGCCGGGGTTCGAGGTGTTGGTGCAGCTCGTGATCGCGGCGATCACCACGTCGCCATGACCGAGGTCGAACTCTTCCCCCGCCACCCGGACGCGCGCGTGGGGATGGGCCCCTGGCTTGAGGAGCGAGGGCAGCGCCTCGTCGAACGCCGCTCCGGCACCCGCGAGGGACACCCGATCCTGCGGCCGCTTCGGACCCGCGAGGCTCGGCTCCACCGACGCCAGGTCGAGCGCCATCACGTCGCTGAAGACGGGATCCGGCGTGCTCGCGTCCCGCCAGAGGCCCTGCGCCTTGGCATAGGCCTTCACCAGCGCCACCCGCTCGGGGCTCCGTGCCGTCGCCGCGAGATACGCGACCGTCTCGGCATCCACGGGGAAGAAGCAGCAGGTGGAGCCGTACTCCGGCGACATGTTCCCGATCGTCGCGCGGTCGGGCAGCGCCAGGGCGTCGAGGCCGGGGCCGAAGAACTCCACGAACTTCCCCACCACGCCCTTCTTGCGCAGGGCCTGGGTGACGGTAAGAACGAGGTCGGTAGCGGTGACGCCCTCGCGGAGGCGGCCCGTGAGCTTGAAGCCCACCACCTCGGGCAGGACCATCGAGAGCGGCTGGCCGAGCATGCAGGCCTCGGCCTCGATCCCGCCGACGCCCCAGCCGAGGACGCCGAGGCCGTTCACCATGGTGGTGTGGCTGTCGGTGCCGACGAGCGTGTCGGGGTAGGCGACCGCGCCCTCGGCGGCGTCGGTGCTCCAGACCACCTGGGAGAGGTACTCGAGGTTCACCTGGTGGCAGATCCCGGTTCCCGGCGGCACCACGCGGAAGTCGTCGAGGGCAGACTGTCCCCAACGCAGGAACGCGTAGCGTTCGCCATTGCGGGAGTACTCGAGCTCGACGTTTCGTGCGAACGCGTTCGCGCTGCCGGAGACGTCGACCTGCACGCTGTGGTCGATCACCAGGTCGACGGGGACGAGCGGGTTGATCCGCCTCGCGTCTCCGCCGAGCGCGACCATGGCGTCCCGCATGGCGGCCAGGTCGACGATCGCCGGGACGCCGGTGAAGTCCTGCATCAGCACCCGCGCCGGCCGGAACGCGATCTCGCGCTCGCTTCGCCGCTGGCCGAGCCAGGCCGCGAGCGCGCGAACGTCGTCCGCGGCGACGCTCCGGCCGTCCTCGTGTCGCAGCAGGTTCTCGAGCAGGACCTTCAGCGAGAACGGCAGGCGCTCGATGCCCGTGAGCCCGGCCTCGGCGGCGGCGGCGAGGCTCCAGTAGGTGTAGCGGCGCGCGCCGACCGTCAGGCTGCGGCGGCTGCGGAAGCTGTCGGGGTGGCTCGTCATGGGTCCTCCGTGTCGCCTCCTTTTTAGGGCGTCTCCGCGCTTTCCGAAGCCGGAGCCGGAGAATAAGATCGTTTCCTCTAGGGAAACAGCGAGGGCGCATGGAAGACTTCGCGGGGCTCGCGGTGTTCGCCCAGGTGGTGGAGGCGCGGAGCTTCTCGGCGGCCGCGCGGAGCCTCGGGATGTCGAAGTCGGCGGTCAGCAAGCGGGTGGCCCGCCTGGAGGACCGGCTGGGCGCGCGGCTCCTGAATCGCACCACACGGCGGCTCTCGCTCACCGAGGTCGGCGCGGCGTTCTACGAACGCTGCGCGCGCATCGTCTCCGAGCTCGAGGAGGCGGAGCTCGCGGTGACGCGGCTCTCCTCGGAGCCTCGCGGCACGCTCAAGCTGAACGCCCCGGTGACCTTCGGCCAGCTCCAGATCGCACCCGCCGTTCCGGAGCTCCTGGCGCGCCACCCCGAGCTGCGAATCGACATGCTGCTCTCGGATCGGGTGGTGGACCTGGTGGAGGAGGGCTTCGACCTGGCCATCCGGCTCGGGCCGCTTCCGGACTCGACGCTGGTGGCGCGACGCCTGGCGCCGGATCGCCGCGTGGTCTGCGCGACGCCGGGCTATCTCGAGCGGCACGGCCGGCCGCGCACGCCGGCGGAGCTCGAGACCCACAACTGCCTCGGCTACAGCTTCCTCGGTACCCAGAGCGAGTGGCGCTTCCGCGGCCCGCGCGGGGAGCGGCCGCAGCGCGTGCGGGGAAACTTCCAGGCCAACAACGGCGAGGTGCTGCGGGCGGCGCTGCTCGAGGGCCTCGGCCTCGCTCTCATGCCCACCTTCATCGTCGGCCGCGATCTCGCGGCCGGGCGCCTCGAGCTCGTGCTGGAGGACTACGAGCTCCCGCCCGGCGGCGTCCATGCGGTCTACCCCCACGGCCGGCACCTCTCGCCGAAGGTGAGGGCGTTCGTGGACTTCCTGTCCGACCGCTTCGCCCGCGCGCCCTGGTAGGCCACGACGGCGGGTCGACGCCCGCTGGCCCCGGGGTTGATATCCCCGCGGGGGAACACAAGGCCGCCTGAAGGGCGCGCGCCGCCCGCTCAAGGCGCCCCGGGAGGAGGTCGAAAGAGCAACGGGATTCGTCCCCGTTGCCGGGGTGAGGGCCAGCCAAGATGCCGCTCGAGCTCAATGAGATCCTGAAGATCGCCATCAAGGGCGGCGCCTCGGACATCCACCTGAAGTCCGGCCTTCCCCCGATGTTCCGGGTGGATGGCGCGCTGGTGCCGCTCAAGAACGCCGAGCGGCTCATGCCCGACGAGATCGCGAAGATGGCCATCGCGATCATGAATCCCGTGCAGAAGGAGCGCTTCGACACGCATCACGAGTCGGACCTGGCCTACGGCATCCCGGGCCTCGGCCGCTTCCGCGTGAACGTGTTCCAGCAGCGCGGCACCGTCGGCTGCGTGTTTCGCGTGATCCCGTTCGGCGTGAAGACCATCGAGCAGCTGCACCTGCCGAAGGTCGTCGAGTCGATCGCGATGGAGCAGCGCGGCCTGATCCTCGTGACCGGCACCACCGGGTCCGGCAAGTCCACCACGCTCGCCGCGATGATCGACCACATCAACTCGAACCGGACCTGTCACATCGTGACGATCGAGGACCCGATCGAGTTCCTGATCCGGGATCGCCGCTCGATCGTGAACCAGCGCGAGATCGGCGTCGACACCGACAACTTCGCCAACGCCCTCCGCGCCTCCCTGCGTCAGGACCCCGACGTGATCCTGGTCGGCGAGATGCGCGACTTCGAGACCATCGAGACCGCGATCACCGCCGCCGAGACCGGGCACCTGGTGATGAGCACCCTCCACACGCTGGACGCCACCGAGACGATCAACCGCATCATCTCGGTCTTCCCGCCCTACCAGCAGAAGCAGGTGCGGCTGCAGCTGGGCTCGATCCTGAAGGCCGTGATCTCCCAGCGCCTGGTGCCCCGCGCCGACAGCAAGGGGCGCGTGCCGGCGCTCGAGGTGCTGGTCACGACGGCGCGCGTGCGGGAGTGCATCGCCGACAAGGACCGCACCAAGGAGATCCACGACGCCATCGCCAAGGGCTTCACGACCTACGGCATGCAGACCTTCGACCAGTCGCTCATGCACCTGGTGAAGAGCAACCTCGTGACCTACGACGAGGCGCTGAAGCACGTCTCCAACCCCGACGACTTCGCCCTCCGCTTCCGCGGCATCGCCTCCACCTCCGACGGCACCTGGGACGACTTCGAGGGCGACGAGGAGGAGAAGAAGCCCGAGGCCGCCGGCTCCGGCACCGACGCCGCGCCCTCCGGCAAGGCCGGCAAGAGCGAGGCCGACGACCTGATCGAGCGCTTCTAGGGCGCCGGCCGCCGGGCCCGCACCCGGATCGTCCCCCCCGCGGATCTCTCCTATCATCGCGGCGTTGCGTCCTCAGGAGAGCCGCATGCCGCCCACGCCCACCAGCGCCCGGGAGATCCGCGAGGCCTTCCTCCGCTTCTTCGAACGGCGGGGCCACCGGATCGTCCCGAGCGCCTCCCTGGTCCCCGAGGGCGACCCGACCCTCCTCTTCACCAACGCCGGGATGGTGCCCTTCAAGCGGGCCTTCCTGGGCGAGGAGAGCCGGGGCTACGTGCGCGCCACCAGCTCCCAGAAGTGCATGCGGGTCTCGGGCAAGCACAACGATCTGGAGAACGTGGGCCGCACGCCCCGCCACCACACCTTCTTCGAGATGCTCGGCAACTTCTCCTTCGGCGACTACTTCAAGCGCGAGGCCATCCGCTTCGGCTGGGAGCTGCTCACCGTCGGCTACGGCCTCTCCCCCGACAAGCTGATCGTCACCGTGTTCGAGGAGGACGACGACGCGGCCGCACTGTGGCGCAAGGAGATCGGCGTTCCCGAAGACCGCATCTTCCGTTGCGGCGCCAAGGACAACTTCTGGGCCATGGGCGACACCGG
>JAWOLJ010000149.1:0-16747 GCA_033853555.1 Myxococcota bacterium | reverse complement strand
CGGGGACAACGTGGAGATGGTGGTGCAGCTGATCACGCCGGTGGCGATGGACAAGGAGCTGCGCTTCGCCATCCGCGAGGGCGGCCGCACCGTCGGCGCCGGCGTCGTCGCCGAGATCATCGAGTAGGAACATGGCCGACCTCACCTCCCAGAAGATCCGGATCCGGATGAAGGCGTACGACTTCAAGCTCCTCGACCAGAGCGCCGGGGAGATCGTCGATACGGCCGTGCGCACCGGTGCGCGGGTGGCGGGGCCGATTCCGCTGCCGACCAGCATCAACAAGTACACCGTGCTGCGCGGGCCCCACATCGACAAGAAGGCCCGCGAGCAGTTCGAGATGCGGACGCACAAGCGACTGATCGACATCCTGGATCCGACGCCGCAGACGGTCGACGCGCTGATGAAGCTCGAGCTCGCGGCGGGCGTGGACGTGGAGATCAAGCTGTGAGCCCCACGATCGACGTGGTGACGCTGGGAAACGCGAAGGCGGGGACCGTGGAGCTGCCTGCGGCGGTGTTCGACGCCCCGGTGCGCCCCCACCTCTTCCACGCCGAGGTGCGACGCCAGCTGGCGAGCCGGCGCGCCGGAACCCACTCCACCAAGAACCGTCACGCGGTGTCGGGCGGCGGCAGCAAGCCGTGGCGCCAGAAGGGCACCGGCCGCGCGCGCCAGGGGTCGATCCGCTCGCCCCAGTGGGCGGGGGGCGGAGTGGTCTTCGGCCCGGTGCCGCGCTCGTACGAGCACGCGCTGCCGAAGAAGGTGCGCCGCGCCGCGCTACGCGGCGCGCTCAGCCAGCGGGCCCGCGAGGGCGCGATCCGGGTGGTGGATGCGCTCGAGCTCGACGAGATCAAGACGGCCCGCATGGCCCGGCTGCTGGCGGGGCTCGGGCTCGGCGGGCAGCCGGTGCTGATCGTGATCGAGGCGCCGAACCCGAACGTGGAGCGCTCGGCGCGCAACCTGCCGGGCGTGAGCGTGCTGCGGGCCGAGGGGCTGAACGTCTACGACGTGCTGCGCCACCCCCGGCTCCTGCTCACGCGTGCGGCGCTGGCGGCAGTCTCGGGCCGGCTGGCCGGCGAGGAGGGAGCGGCGTGACGGAGCACGACGTGATCCGCCGTCCGCTGGTGACGGAGAAGAGCAACATCGGCCGGGAGACGCAGAACCTGGTCACGCTGGCGGTCGACCCGCGGGCCACCAAGCACGACGTGAAGCGCGCCGTCGAGGCGCTCTTCGACGTGCAGGTGCTCGACGTGCACACCATGCGGATGCCGCGCAAGACGCGGCGGGTGGGGCGCTTCGAGGGCCGCAAGCCGGAGTGGAAGAAGGCGGTGGTGCGGCTCGCCGAGGGCCAGACCATCGAGTTCTTCGAGGGAGTGTAGGAGCCGATGCCCGTCAAGATCTACAAGCCGACCTCGCCGGGCCGGCGTCAGATGAGCGTGGCGGACTTCGCCGAGGTGACGCGGCGCCAGCCCGAGAAGTCGCTGGTGGCCGGCCGTACGCGGCAGGAGGGCGGCCGCAACTCCTACGGGCACGTGACGACCCGCTTCCAGGGCGGCGGCCACAAGCGGCGCTACCGGACCATCGACTTCCGGCGCGACAAGATCGGGATTCCCGCGCGCGTGGCAGCCATCGAGTACGACCCCAATCGCTCTGCGCGGATCGCGCTCCTCCACTACAAGGACGGCGAGAAGCGCTACATCCTCGCGCCGGCCGAGCTGCGACCGGGAGACGAGCTGATGGCCGGGCCCGACGCGGACATCCGGCCCGGCAACGCGCTGCCGCTCGCCAACATGCCGCTCGGCACCATCGTCCACAACGTGGAGCTCAAGCCGGGCCGCGGCGGCCAGATCGTGCGCTCCGCCGGTACCTCGGCGCAGCTCATGGCGCGCGAGGGTGGCCTCGCGACTCTGCGCATGCCGAGCGGCGAGCAGCGCTACGTGCAGGTCACCTGCATGGCCACCGTGGGGCAGGTGGGCAACCTGGACCACGAGAACCGCAGCATCGGCAAGGCGGGCCGCTCCCGCTGGCTCGGCAAGCGCCCCCACAACCGCGGCGTGTCGATGAACCCGGTCGACCACCCGATGGGCGGCGGCGAGGGCAAGAGCTCGGGCGGGAGACATCCCTGCACGCCGTGGGGGGTCCCGACCAAGGGTCACAAGACCCGCCACAACCGGCGCACGGACAAGCTCATCGTGAAGCGGCGAGGGAAGAAGTAATGGCGCGCTCGCTCCGCAAGGGCCCCTTCGTGGACCCCGGCCTCCAGCGCAAGGTCGACGCCATGCAGCGCACGGGATCCAAGCAGGCGATCCGGACCTGGTCGCGGCGTTCGATGATCCTGCCGGAGTTCGTGGGCCTCACGTTCCAGGTGCACAACGGCAAGCTCTTCATGCCCGTGTTCGTGACGGAGAACATGGTGGGCCATCGCCTGGGCGAGTTCGCGCCGACGCGGAAGTTCACCGGGCACGCCTCGGACCGGAAGGTCAAGACGGCGGCGGCCCCGGCGCCGAGCCCGGGCCGGTAGGCGGCGGTCATGGAAGTCCGAGCGAAGCTCAGCAACTACCGGGTGAGCGCGCAGAAGGCGCGGCTGGTGGTGGACCAGATCCGCGGCAAGAAGGTCGAGGACGCCCTCGCGCTGCTCTCGCTCTCGCCCAAGCGCTTCGCCGGGCCGCTCGCCAAGCTGGTGCGCTCGGCGGTGGCGAACGCGCAGGAGAAGAACAACCGCGAGAAGGCGGGCATCGACGTGGACAACCTGGTGGTCACGTCGATCCAGGTGGGGGAGGGCCCGAGCCTGTGGCGCGTGATGCCGCGCGCACAGGGCCGGGCGAACTGGATCCAGCGGCGCTCGAGCCACGTCACCGTGGTGCTGAGCGAGAAGTAGAAGGGCGAAATCGTGGGACAGAAGGTTCATCCCTATGGCTTCCGGCTCGGCACCCTCTACGGGTGGCAGTCGAACTGGTTCGCCGAGCGGCGGTACGCGGAGCAGCTCCACGAGGACGTGAAGATCCGCGGCTTCATCAAGAAGAAGCTCTACCACGCCGGGATCTCCAAGGTCGTGATCGACCGCACGGGCGACAAGCTGGTGGTGAACATCCACACCGCGCGGCCGGGCATCCTGATCGGCAAGCGCGGTGCCGAGGTGGAGGTGCTGCGCAAGGAGCTGGCGCACCTCTCCACCAAGGAGATCTTCATCAACATCAAGGAGATCCGGAAGGCGGAGCTCGACGCCCAGCTCGTGGCGGAGAACGTGGCGCTCCAGCTCGAGCGACGCGTCGCCTTCCGCCGCGCCATGAAGAAGGCGGTGACCTCCACCATGAAGTTCGGCGCCCAGGGCGTGCGCATCGCCTGCGCCGGGCGGCTGGGCGGGGCCGAGATGGGCCGGCGCGAGTGGTACCGCGAGGGTCGGGTGCCGCTCCACACGCTACGCGCGGACATCGACTACGGCCTGGCCGAGGCGAAGACCACCTACGGCGTGATCGGCGTCAAGGTCTGGATCTTCAAGGGCGACGTGGCGGACAAGGAGATCCGGAAGGGCGCGCTGTCGCAGCGCCTGCACGAGGAGCCCGCGAGGTAGCATGCTGGCCCCGAAGAAGGTGAAGTTCCGCAAGCAGCAGAAGGGTCGCGTGCGCGGCAAGGCCCAGACGGGCAACACGCTGGCGTTCGGCGACTTCGGCCTGCAGTCGCTGCAACACGGCTACGTCACGGCGCGGCAGATCGAGGCGGCCCGGATCGCCATGACTCGCTACGTGAAGCGCGGCGGAAAGGTCTGGATCCGGATCTTCCCCGACAAGCCCATCACCAAGAAGCCGGCCGAGACCCGCATGGGCAAGGGCAAGGGCAACCCCGAGGAGTGGGTGGCCGCCGTGCGGGCCGGACGGATGCTGTACGAGATGGAGGGCGTCACCCCGAAAGTGGCGGCCGAGGCGCTGCGCCTGGCGGCCCACAAGCTCCCGGTGCTGACGCGCTTCGTCCAGCGGGAGGAGCACGCGTGAAGGCAAGGGAGCTCAGGGACCTGTCCTTGGAGGAGCTCCAGGCCAAGGAGCGCGAGCTCCGGGCCGAGCTGTTCAACGCCCGCGTGAAGCACTCGACGGGCCAGCTGGAGAACACTGCGAAGCTGCGGACCGTGCGGCGCGACGTCGCCCGCCTGGAGACCGTGCTGCGCGAGAAGCACGGAGCGAAGCCGTGAGCGAGAGAGGAACGCCGCGCTCCCTGATCGGGACCGTGGTGAGCGACAAGATGGACAAGACCGTGGTGGTGCGCGTGGAGCGCTTCGTGAAGGAGTCGACGTACGAGAAGTACGTGCGGCGCTACTCGAAGTTCATGGCGCACGACGAGACCAACGACTGCCACGTGGGCGACCGCGTGCAGATCGTGGAGCACCGCCCGCTCTCGAGGTGCAAGCGCTGGAAGGTCCAGGCGAAGCTCTCGGCCGCGACGCTCCCGGCTCCGTTGGCCGGGGAGTAGTCGGAGGGAGCCATGATCCAGCCCGAGTCCACCCTCGAGGTCGCCGACAACTCCGGTGCGCGCCGCGTGGCGTGCATCCGCGTGCTCGGCGGGTCGCACCGCAAGTACGCCTCGATCGGCGACGTGATCGTGGTCTCGGTGAAGGACGCGATCCCGAACGCCCGGGTGAAGAAGGGCGACGTGAGGAAGGCGGTGGTGGTCCGGACCAAGAAGAGCGTGGCGCGCCCCGACGGCTCCTACATCCGCTTCGACGACAACGCCGCGGTGCTGATCGACAACCAGCGCGAGCCGATCGGGACGCGCATCTTCGGGCCGGTGGCGCGCGAGCTGCGCGCGCGCAAGTTCATGAAGATCATCTCGCTCGCGCCGGAGGTGCTGTAGATGCCGCCTCGCCTGCTCGAGCGCTATCGCAGCGAGATCGCGCCGAAGCTCTCGCAGGAGTTCGGCTACAAGAACGTGAACCAGGTCCCGAAGGTGACCAAGGTGGTGGTGAACGTCGGTCTGGGCGCCGCGACCCAGAACACGAAGCTCCTGGAGCGCGCGGCCGAGGAGCTGGCGGCGATCAGCGGCCAGAAGCCGCTGATCCGGCGCGCGCGCAAGTCGATCGCGAACTTCAAGCTGCGCGAGGGCCAGGCCGTCGGCTGCATGGTCACGCTGCGGCGCGAACGGATGTGGGAGTTCCTGGACCGGCTGATGAACGTGGCCCTGCCGCGGGTGCGCGACTTCAAGGGCGTCTCGCCCAAGGGCTTCGACGGGCGCGGCAACTACACGCTCGGCCTGCGGGAGCAGATCATCTTCCCGGAGGTGGACTACGACAAGGTCGAGCGCATCACCGGGATGAACGTGACGGTCTGCACGAGCGCCCGGACGGACGCCGAGGGCCGTGCGCTGCTGGCGCACCTCGGCATGCCGTTCCGGAGCTGAGCGGGCGCGACGAGGGAAGGCGAACGCAATGATGACCGATCCGCTGGGAGACATGCTGACTCGCATCCGGAATGCCGGACGCGCGCGCCACGCCGAAGCGCGCTGCGCCCCGTCGCGGCTCAAGCTGGCGGTGGCCGAGGTGCTGCGCGACGCCGGCTTCCTGGGCGAGGTGCGGCTCGAGGAGAAGGAAGGCCGGCGCAGCCTGGTGATGCAGGTGCGCTACGGCCAGGACGGGCGGGCGCTGATCGACGGTCTGCGCCGGGTGAGCCGGCCCGGCCGCCGCGTGTACGTGGCGCGCGACGGGGTGCCCCAGGTGCGCCACGGCCTCGGCGTGGCGGTGCTCTCCACCTCGCGCGGGGTGCTCTCCGACTCCGCGGCGCGGGAAGCCGCCGTGGGCGGCGAGCTCCTCTGCGAGGTCTGGTAGCCATGTCGCGAATCGGCAGGCGACCGGTGGCGATCCCGAGCGGTGTCAGCGTGGAGGTGGCCGACGGCGGGGTGCGGGTGAAGGGCCCGAAGGGGAGCCTGATGGGCTCGGTGCCGCGCGGCATCCAGGCGGCGGTGGAGGGCGGCGCGGTGCGCTTCACCCGCTCCGACGACCGCAAGCCCACCAAGGCGCTGCACGGCCTCTCGCGCGCGCTGGTGGCGAACATGGTGAAGGGCGTGACGCAGGGCTTCTCACGCGCGCTCGAGATCGAGGGCGTGGGCTATCGCGCCGAGGTGGAGGGCCGGAACCTGAAGCTCTCGCTCGGCTTCTCGCACCCGGTCACGATGCCGATCCCCGAGGGCCTGAAGGTGACGGTGGAGAAGAACACGGCGATCCGGATCGACGGCATCGACCGGGCGCTGGTGGGCCAGTTCGCCGCCAACGTCCGCGCGGTGCGGCCGCCCGAGCCCTACAAGGGCAAGGGCATCCGCTACGCCGGTGAGCGCGTGCGGCGCAAGGTCGGCAAGGCCGGGGCGGCCTGAGGGACGCGATGGAGCGCAAGATCCGCAACTCGAAGCAGAGGAACCACGCCGCGCGACGCACCCGCGTGCTCCACCGGCTGGAGCGGCAGGGCCGGGTACGCCTCACGGTGTTTCGCAGCGCCCGCCACATCTACGCCCAGCTCGTGGATCCGGCGACGGGGCGCACGCTCGGCACCGTGTCGTCGCGCTCGAAGCAGGTGGTGGGCGACCTCCCCGCGACCGGGAACCTGGAGGCCGCCCGCCGGGTGGGCCAGGCGGTGGCGGCGCTGGCCCGCGAGAAGCAGATCGAGCAGGTGGTGTTCAACCGCAACGGCTTCCTCTACCACGGTCGCGTGAAGGCGCTGGCGGAGGCGGCCCGCGAGGCGGGCCTCCAGTTCTGAGGAAGGAACCGAGGACGGAATGGCAATCGAGCGTCTGAATCCGAACGATTACGAGCTCACGGACCGCGTGGTCCACATCAACCGCGTGGCGAAGGTGGTGAAGGGCGGCCGACGCTTCAGCTTCAGCGCGCTGGTGGTGGTGGGCGACGGCAACGGCGTGGTGGGCGTGGGGCTCGGCAAGGCGGGCGAGGTGCCCGAGGCGATCCGCAAGGGCGTCGACCGTGCGCGCAAGAACCTGCGCCGGGTCCCGCTGGTGCAGGGCACGCTGCCGCATCCCGTGCTGGGGCGCTTCGGCGCGGGGCAGGTGCTGCTCAAGCCCGCCGCCGCGGGAACCGGCGTGATCGCGGGAGGCGGCGTGCGGGCGGTGGTGGAGTCGGCGGGCGTGCGTGACGTGCTCACCAAGACGCTCGGCACCAGCAACCCCCACAACGTGGTGCGGGCGACCATGGCCGCGCTCTCCATGCTGGTGGAGCCGGAGGAGCGCCTGCGGGAGCTCGGACGGCAATGAAGACCGGGCAGGAGCGACGCCTCAAGGTGACGCTGGTGCGGAGCGAGATCGGGTACGACCGCTCGCAGCGCGCGACGCTGCGCGGGCTCGGGCTGCGGCGGATCCGCCAGACCGTGGAGCTCCCGGACCAGCCCTCGGTGCGCGGCATGATCTTCAAGGTGCGCCATCTGGTGCGGGTGGAGGACTAGGATGCTCGACCAGCTGCAGCCTCGCCCCGGGGCGCGTCACCGCACCAAGCGCGTGGGCCGCGGGCCCGGCTCGGGCCATCGCAAGACCTCCGGCCGCGGCATCAAGGGACAGGGCAAGCGCTCGCGCGGACGCGAGACGCCGGCCTGGTTCGAGGGCGGCCAGATGCCGCTCACCCGCCGGCTGCCGAAGCGCGGCTTCCACTCCCTCTCGCGCGAGGAGTGGGAGATCGTGAACACGGGCGCGCTCGCGGTCTTCGGCGACGGTGCCCAGGTGGACGTGGAGGCGCTGGCCGCCCGGGGCCTGGTGCGAGGCCGCGGCGCGCCGGTGAAGCTCCTCGGCGACGGGGACGCGCCGCGCAACCTGGTGGTGCGGGTGCACGGCGCCAGCGAAGGCGCTCGCCGCAAGGTGGAGCAGGCCGGCGGGAAGGTGGAGATCCTCGGTTGACCGGAGCGATCCAGAACATCGGGCGCGTGGAGGAGCTCCGGAACCGGATCCTCTTCACGATCGCCATGCTCGCGGTCTACCGCGTGGGCTCCCACATCGTGACCCCGGGGATCAACCCCGAGGTGGTGAAGGAGTTCTTCAGCCAGCTCCAGGGCTCGGTGTTCGGCCTGTTCAACCTCTTCTCCGGCGGCGCGCTGGAGCATCTCTCGGTCTTCGCGCTCGGCATCATGCCCTACATCAGCGCGTCGATCATCTTCCAGCTCCTGGCCGTCGTGGTGCCCCAGCTCGAGGCGATGCAGAAGGAAGGGGAGCAGGGCCGGCGCACCATCACGCAGTGGACGCGCTACGCGACCGTGGCGCTCGCGATGTTCCAGAGCTTCCTGATCGCGATGGCGCTCGAGAAGGGCCAGTTCGGCCAGGGTGCGGTGATGGACCCCGGCTGGGGCTTCCGGCTGATGTGCATGGTCACGCTCACGACCGGGACCGCCTTCATCATGTGGCTCGGCGAGCAGATCACCGAGCGCGGGATCGGAAACGGAATCTCGCTGGTGATCTTCGCCGGGATCATCGTGCGCATTCCCTCGGCGCTCGGCCAGCTGATGGAGCTGATCCGCACCGAGCAGTTCACGGTCTTTGGCGCCATCATCGTGCTGGCGCTGATCGTGCTGGCCACGGGCTTCACGGTCTTCATGGAGCGCGGCCAACGCCGGATCCCGATCCAGCACGCTCGCCGCGTGGTGGGTCGCCGCGTCACCCAGGGTGGCATGAGCTACTTCCCGCTGCGGGTGAACACCGCGGGCGTGATGGCGCCGATCTTTGCCTCGTCGCTGCTGATGGTGCCGTACACCATCGGCCAGATGTCCAACAACCCGACGGTGCAGCAGTTCTTCCAGGACTACCTGGCGTTCGGCGGCGCCAGCTACGAGCTCGTCTACGTCGGCCTGATCATCTTCTTCACCTACTTCTACACGGCCGTCGTGATCAACCCGCTGGACGTGGCAGACAACATCAAGAAGTTCGGCGGCTACATCCCGGGCATCCGGCCGGGCAAGAAGACCGCCGAGCACATCGACCGGGTGCTGGCGCGCATCACGCTGGTGGGGGCGCTCTACGTGGCGGCGCTCTGCGTGCTGCCGACGCTGCTCTCGAGCCGCCTCGGCGTGCCGTTCCGCTTCGGCGGCACGGCGCTCCTGATCGTGGTGGGCGTGGCCCTCGACACCATCGGCCAGATCGAGGCCCACCTGGTCTCCAGGCAGTACGAGGGCTTCGTGAAGGGGACGCGCTTGCGCGGGAGGCTCGGCCGATGACGGCCTGTCGCCTGCTGCTCCTGGGGCCGCCCGGCGCCGGCAAGGGCACCCAGGCCCAGCGCCTGATCGAGCGGCTCGGGATCCCGCAGATCTCGACCGGCGACATGCTGCGGGCGGCGGTGAAGGCCCGGACGCCCGTCGGGCTGCAGGCGAAGGCCTACATGGACCGGGGCGAGCTCGTTCCCGATTCCGTGGTGATCGCGGTGGCGGAGGAGCGCCTGCGCCAGCCCGACACCGAGAAGGGCTTCATCCTGGACGGGTTCCCGCGCACGGTGGAGCAGGCCGAGGCCCTGGAGCGCATGCTCCAGCGCCTCGGGCACCGGCTCGAGCGCTGCCTGGCGCTCCGGGTGGACGAGGAGCGCCTGGTGCAGCGCCTGATTGGCCGCGCCCGGATCGAGGGACGCAGCGACGACAGCGAGGACACCATTCGCACCCGCATGCGCGTCTACCGCGAGCAGACGGCTCCGCTCCTCGACTTCTACCGCCGCAAGGGCGTGCTGGCGGAGGTCGACGGCGTGGGCTCGGTGGACGAGGTCGCCCGACGCATCGACGAGGCGCTCGCCGCATGATGGCCTCCGGCCCCGGCATCCCGCTCAAGACGCGGCGCGACCTCGACAAGATGCGCGTCGCGGCCCGCCACGTGGGGGAGATCCTGCTCGAGCTCCGCGAGCTCGCGGTCCCCGGCGTCACCACGGCCGAGATCGACGCCCGGGCCGCCCGCTGCATCGCCGAGCGAGGGGTGAAGTCGTCGTTCAAAGGCTATGGTCCCCACGGGCTCCCCAAGTACCCGGCGGTCATCTGCCTCTCGGTGAACGACGAGATCGTGCACGGGATCCCCGGCCCCCGGGTGCTCCAGGAAGGGGACATCCTGGGCCTCGACTTCGGGGTCGAGTACGAGGGCTTCCACGGCGACTCGGCCGTGACCGTCCCGATCGGACGGGTGGACGGCAAGGCCCAGGCGCTGCTCGAGACCACCCGCGAGGCGCTCTATGCGGGGATCGAGCAGATGGCCCCCGGGCGGCGGCTCTCGGACATCGGCCACGCGGTGCAGGTCCGCGCCGAGTCCGCGGGCTACTCGGTGGTGCGGCAGTTCGTGGGTCACGGCATCGGCCGCGCGCTCCACGAGCCGCCGCAGATCCCGAACTTCGGCGAGCCGGGGCGCGGGCCGCGGCTGCAGCCGGGGATGGTGTTCGCGATCGAGCCCATGGTGAACGCCGGCGGGCCCGACGTGCGGATGCTGGACGACGAGTGGACGGCGGTGACCGCGGATGGCTCGCTCTCCGCCCACTTCGAGCATACGGCCGTTGTGACGGACCACGGTCCGGAGATCCTGACGCGGGTGCCCGGCTCGCACTGAGCCGGATCCCGCGGAGACGAGGGCGATGAAGGTTCGATCGTCGGTTCGCAAGATCTGTGACAAGTGCCGGATCGTCCGCCGCAAGGGGGTGGTGCGCGTGATCTGCGAGAACCCCAAGCACAAGCAGCGGCAGGGCTAGGAGGAGCCATGGCACGCATCGCCGGCATCGATCTTCCGCGGCAGAAGCGCATCGAGGTGGCGCTCACCTACATCTACGGGATCGGGCGCACCGCGGCCCTGCGGCTCTGCGAGCGGGCCAACGTCGATCGCAACGCGCGGGTGGACCAGCTCAGCGAGGGCGACGTGATCCGCCTGCGCGAGACCATCGAGCGCGAGCAGAAGGTGGAGGGCGACCTGCGGCGCGAGGTGGCCCAGAACATCAAGCTGCTGATGGACATCGGCTGCTATCGAGGACTGCGCCACCGGCGAGGACTCCCGGTGCGCGGCCAGCGCACCCACACCAACGCGCGGACCCGCAAGGGGCCGCGCAAGACCGTCGCGGGCAAGAAGAAGGCCCCGACCAAGAAGTAGCGAGATGCAGAAGAAGCCTGGCAAGAAGAAGGTCAAGAAGAACGTCCAGACGGGGGTGGCCCACATCCAGTCGACGTTCAACAACACGATCATCACGATCACCGACGTCGGCGGGAACACCCTGTCCTGGGCCAGCGCGGGCGGGCAGGGCTTCAAGGGCTCGCGCAAGTCCACGCCCTTCGCGGCCCAGGTGGCGGCGGAGGAGTGCGCCAAGCGGGCGATGGAGCACGGCGTCCGCAACGTCGGCGTGTACGTGAAGGGACCGGGCGCGGGCCGCGAGTCGGCGCTGCGCGCGCTCTCGGCCGCCGGGCTGCGCATCAACCTGATTCGCGACGTGACGCCCATCCCGCACAACGGCTGCCGCCCGCCCAAGCGGCGCCGCGTCTAGGAACGGAGAACCATGGCTCGCTACACCGGATCCGTCTGCCGGCTCTGCCGCCGGGAGGGCTCGAAGCTCTTCCTGAAGGGCGACCGCTGCTTCACCGAGAAGTGCGCGATCGAGCGCCGCGCCTATCCGCCGGGGCAGCACGGCCAGGCCCGCCCGCGCTTCTCGGACTACGGCATGCAGCTGCGCGAGAAGCAGAAGGTGAAGCGGCTCTACGGTCTGCTGGAGCGGCAGTTCGAGCGCACCATGGAGCAGGCCAGCCGGATGCGCGGGCGCACCGGCGAGAACCTGCTCTCGCTGCTCGAGCGCCGGCTCGACAACGTGGTGTTCCGCCTCGGCTTCGTGACCTCGCGCGCCGAGGCCCGGCAGCTGGTGCGGCATGGACACTTCCTGGTGAACGGCCGCAAGGCCTCGATCCCGTCGCTGGTGGTCAAGCCGGGAATGAAGATCACGCTGGCCGAGTCGTCGCGGCAGATCGCTCGCGTGACCGGCGCGCTGGAGACCCTCGAGCGGCGCAGCGTGCCGAGCTGGCTCGAGATCGACAAGGACAACTTCGAGGGCACGGTGAAGGCCATGCCGGTGCGCGAGGAGATCACGCTCCCCATCCAGGAGCAGCTGATCGTCGAGCTCTACTCGCGCTAGCCGGCCCGAGCCGCCCCGGAGCGGGGCGGCGCATCGCGGGCTCGCACCCGCGCCCGGAGGGACATCCGACATGCAGCAGGAGATGATCGCGAAGAACTGGCGCGCGCTGATCCGGCCGCGCCGGCTCGAGGTCGAGGAAGGGACGCTCACGCCCACCTACGGGCGCTTCTGGTGCGAGCCTCTGGAGCGGGGCTTCGGCCAGACCCTCGGCAACTCGCTGCGGCGGGTGCTGCTCTCGTCGCTCCAGGGCGCGGCCATCACCACGCTGCGCATCAACGGCGTGCTGCACGAGTTCTCGACCATTCCGGGCACGATGGAGGACGTCTCCGACATCGTGCTGAACCTGAAGGAGGTGCGGCTGCGGCTCCACGCCGAGGGCCCGCGCGTGCTGCGCTGCCAGAAGAAGGGTCCGGCCATCCTGACCGCCGGCGAGCTCGCCGCGGAGGACTCGGCGGTGGAGATCCTGAACCCCGAGCACAAGATCGCCACGCTGGCGCCCGAGGCGAACCTGGAGCTGGAGCTCACGGTCGCCAGCGGGAAGGGCTACGTGCTGGCGGAGAAGAACAAGACCGAGGACACGCCGATCGGCACCATTCCGATCGACTCGATCTTCTCGCCGATCCGGCGCGTGAACTACATGGTGACGCCCGCCCGCGTGGGTCGCGAGACCGACTTCGACCGGCTGAACCTCGAGGTCTGGACGGACGGGGCGGTGGCTCCGGCCGACGCGGTGGCCTACGCCGCGAAGATCCTGAAGGACCAGCTCACGATCTTCATCAACTTCGAGGAGCCGGCCGAGGCGGCGCTCCCGGCCCACGAGGAGCCGACCCCCCTCAACCCGAACCTCTTCAAGTCGGTGGACGAGCTCGAGCTCTCGGTGCGCTCGGCCAACTGCCTGCAGAACGCCAACATCCGCTACATCGGCGAGCTGGTGCAGCGGAGCGAGGCGGAGATGCTGCGCACCAAGAACTTCGGCCGCAAGTCGCTGAACGAGATCAAGGAGGTGCTCCAGTCGATGGGGCTCTCCCTCGGCATGAAGCTCGAGAGCTTCCCGTCGCGGAAGGAGCTCGAGTCGCGGCAGCGCGAGGGCTGAGCGATGCGCCACCAACGCTACGGCGGAAAGCTCGGGCGCACCGGCGCCCATCGCGACGCGATGTTCCGCAACCTGGTGACGTCGCTGCTCGAGCACGAGCGCGTGCAGACGACGGACGCCAAGGCGCGGCAGATCCGGCGCATCGCGGAGCGCATGATCACGCTCGGCAAGCGCGGCGACCTGCACGCCCGCCGGCGGGCGGCCTCGCTGATCCGGAGCCGCGAGGTCACGGCGAAGGTGTTCGGCCCGCTGGCCGACCGCTTCCGGGCGCGGCCGGGGGGCTACACGCGAGTGTTGAAGCTCGGCCGCCGCGTGGGCGACGCCGCGCCGCTCGCGATCGTGGAGCTGGTGGAGGCGCCGGAGTCGGCCCGGGGGAAGGCGGCGGGCAAGCCCGCGGCCAAGGCCAGGCCGCGGGCCGAGAAGACGGCCGCCGCGCCGAAGGCCCGGGACGCCAAGGCCGCCCGCTCGGAGGGGAAGGGCGGGAAGGCGACGCAGCGGGCGGCCGGGAAGCCCCCGGCGCGCAGGAAGGCGCCCACCAAGAAGGAGGGCTGAGCCTCCGCCATGCAGGGGCTACGCGGCGTCGGGCTGGTGGCGGCGGTGGTGGCGGCGGGCGCCGTCCTGATCCTGCTCCTCTCCGATTCGACGCCGCCCCCGATCTCCCCGGGCCAGGCGGCTCCGGCGTTCGCGCTGGAGCGGCTCGATGGCGGGCAGGTCTCGCTCGAGAGCCTGCGTGGGCGGGTGGTGCTGCTGAACTTCTGGGCCACCTGGTGCCCGCCCTGTGAGGAGGAGATGCCCGCCATGGAGCGTCTGCACCGCACGCTCGCGGGGCAGCCCTTCGAGCTGGTGGCGGTGTCGGTCGACGAGGATCGGAGCGCGGTGGTGAAGTTCCGCGAGCGCCTCGGCCTCGACTTCCCGATCCTGCTCGATCCGCGGCGCAAGGTCTCGAGCACCTACCAGACCTTCCGCTACCCCGAGTCCTTCCTGATTGATCCCCAGGGCCGCATCGTCTCCCACTTCATCGGGAACCGGGAGTGGGACGCCGCCTCCTACGTGGCCCAGATCCGGGCGCTCCTGCCGCCGGCGACGACCGCCGGCACCCGGGTGCGCTGAGTCGCGTCTCGCTTCCAGCCGGCGCCTTGTCAGGCGATCACCGGCCGGTACCCTCCGCTCGGTCCCAGGGGGGTGGGATGCGGCGGCTCCTCGTTGCGCTCGGACTGGTGGCGATGGTCGCGCTCGTGGCGGGCTGGGCGTTGGTGGATCGCCAGTCCGGCGTCTCCGCCTGGCTCGGCCTCCGCCACGATCTTGCGACACGCGAGCAGCGCATCCAGACGCTCCAACACGAGCTCGACACCATGCGGGGCGAGGTGAAGGCCCTCCAGAGCGATCGCTTCGCCGAAGAGCGTGCGATCCGCGAGGACCTCGAGCTGGCGCGGCCGGGCGAGACGGTGGTGAAGATCCCGAGCGAGCACGCTGGAACCCCGCGGATTCCTTGACCGCACCCCCTCTGGACGCGATTCTCTCGCGGCATGAAGGAGCGGCTTCTCGAGACCACCCGGCGCTTCCTGCGCGGGATGCTCGACGCGGCGGGCGACGCGGGGCCGCTGCCCGACTTCTCCTTCGATCCCCCGCGCAATCCCGAGCACGGCGACTTCGCCTGCAACGCGGCGCTGCTGCTGGCGAAGCGTCTGGCGCGGCCGCCGCGGGAGCTGGCCGAGCGGCTGGCGAGCGCGCTGCGGGAGGGCGGCGGGGTGGAGCGGGCGGAGGTGGCGGGCCCGGGCTTCGTGAACGTCTGGCTAGCCGGCAGCCGCTGGCAGGACCTGGTGCGCGGCATCCTGGAGGCCGGCACGGCCTGGGGGCGGAGCGACGAGGGGCAGGGCCGGAGCGTGCAGGTGGAGTTCGTCTCGGCCAACCCGACCGGCCCCCTGACGCTCGGGCACGGCCGACAGGCGGTGCTCGGCGACACGCTGGCGCGTCTCCTCGAGGCCACGGGCTGGAAGGTCACCCGGGAGTACTACTTCAACGACGGCGGCCGCCAGATGCGCGTCCTCGGGGCGTCGGTGAAGGCGCGCTACCTGGAGCAGCTCGGCCTCGCTGCGCCGCCGCCGCCCGAGTGGTTTCGCCAGGAGGCGGAGTGGCCGGCCACCTGGCAGGGGCTTCCGGTGGCCTTCCCACGCGACGGCTACCAGGGCGGCTACATCCAGGAGATCGCGGGCGAGCTGCGCGAGGAGCACGGCGCCGCGCTGGTGGACGAGCCTGCGGAGGGCCGCTTCCGCGAGGCGGCGCAGCAGGGGATCTTCGCGGAGATCCGGGCCACGCTGGACGCCCTGGGCATTGCCTTCGACGCCTACACCAACGAGACCACGCTCTACCGTGAGGGCAAGGTGGACGAGGCGCTGGCGGCGCTCCGGGCCAAGGGCCTGGTGTACGACGGCGACGGTGCGGTCTGGCTGCGCGCCACGGCCCTCGGCCTGGACCGCGATCGCGTGCTGGTGAAGCGCTCCGGCGAGCCCACGTACCTCACGCCGGACATCGCGTACCACCGCGAGAAGTTCCGCCGCGGCTTCGATCGGGTGATCGACGTGCAGGGCGCCGACCACATCGAGCAGTTCCCGTTCGTGCGCAAGGCGGCGGGCGCGCTCGGCTGCCCCGAGGACCGCATCGAGCTCGTGATGCACCAGTTTGTGACGCTCACGCGCGGCGGCGAGCAGGTGAAGCAGTCCACGCGGCGCGCCACCTACGTCACCGTGGACGAGCTGCTGGCCGAGGTGGGCCGCGACGTCTTCCGCTTCTTCATGATCCAGCGCAAGGCGGACGGACACCTGGACTTCGACGTGGACCTGGCCAAGGAGCAGGACTGGAAGAAGAACCCCGCGTACTACGTGCAGTACGCCCACGCGCGCACCCACGGGATCGAGCGCAAGGCGCGCGAGCAGGGCCTGACGCTGCCGGAGCCCCGCGCCATCGACGTGAGCCGGCTCGCTCTGCCCGAGGAGCTCGAGCTGCTGAAGAAGCTGGCGGAGTATCCCGAGGTGGTGCGTCGGGCGGCCGGCTCACGCGAGCCCCATCACGTGGCCTACTACCTGCGCGAGCTCGCGGGCCTCTGGAACCCCTACGTGCAGGACGGCGTTCGACACCGCGTGCTGTCGGACGACGCGGGCCTCACGGCGGCGCGGATCGGGCTCGCGCTCGCCGTGCGCACGGTGCTGTCGAACGGGCTGGGCCTGCTGGGCCTCTCGGCCCCGGAGCAGATGTGACGGACGAAGACGAGCGCGGGAATCGCACGACGAACGGGCGTCCGGGCCTGGTGGCGACGCTGGTGGGAGGGGGCGCGCTGGTGATCCTCGGCTTCGGGCTCGGCGTGGTGGTGGGGGCGGCGCGGCAGGAGCCGGGCCTGGTCTTCCGCGACCTCGCCGGCCAGACGCAGGAGGTGCCGGCTCCCACGGCCTCGCCCGATGGCGCGGCCGCGCCCGCGGTGGTGCAGAACGCCCCGAGCGCGCCTGCGCCCGTGGCGTCCGCGCCGCCCCCCGCACCCGCCGCGCCGGGCGCTCCGCCGCCGGTCGCC
>JAWOLJ010000148.1:0-12812 GCA_033853555.1 Myxococcota bacterium | reverse complement strand
AGCGTCGGCCATGCGGTGCGTGTCCTCACGACGCTTGATCGTCGTGCCCGTGGTGTGGTAGGCGTCGATCAGCTCGGCGGCCATCTTCTCGGCCATGCTCTTGCCGCTGCGGGCGCGAGCCGAGCCGATCAGCCAACGCATAGCCAGCGCCGTGCGCCGCTCGCCCTTGATCTCGACGGGCACCTGATAGGTGGCGCCACCAACACGCCGGGGCTTGACCTCCAGCGTGGGCGTCGCATTGCGCAGGGCCAGATCGAAGATCTCGATCGGGTTGCGCTTGGCGTTAGTCTCGACGATGTCGAGCGCCCCGTAAACGATACGCTCGGCCGTGCTCTTCTTACCGCACAGCATGATGCGGTTGATGAACTTGGCCAAAGAGCGGCTGCCGTACTTCGGGTCCGGCATGATTACTCTACGAACGATTCGTGCGCGCCTCGGCATGACTTACTTCCCCTTCTCGCCCTGCTTGGGAGTCTTGGCTCCGTACTTCGATCGGCTCTGCCGCCGATCGGTGACTCCCGTCGAATCCAGGGTCCCGCGCACGATGTGGTAGCGGACGCCCGGCAGATCCTTCACGCGGCCGCCGCGCACGAGCACCACGGAGTGCTCCTGCAGGCTGTGGCCCACGCCCGGGATGTACGCGTTCACCTCGTGGCCGTTGGTGAGCCGCACGCGCGCGACCTTGCGCAGCGCCGAGTTCGGCTTCTTCGGCGTGGTGGTGAACACGCGCAGGCACACGCCCCGCTTCTGCGGACACTCGAGCAGGTCGGGCGCCTTCGACTTCTTCCGGCTGCGCGCGCGACCGAGGCGCACCAGCTGCTGCACCGTAGGCATGGGCTCTCCGAGGCGAAAACCCGCCCCATCGAACCCATGCTCTCACCGGATGCGGATCCGAGCAGGGAACGCGGAGACGGGCTGATCGAGCGTTGGGGACGGGCCACGCCCGCGTGGCCCCGGACCCGAAAACCGCAGCATTCTAACCGGCTTCGGACCCCTGTCAACGCCCCGCTGGGGGCGCAGCCAGGAGTCCGAAGGCGCCGGTTCGATCAGGACTCGTAGCCCCCCGTGGGATCGGCGGGCGGAGCCGCCAGGTAGCCCGGCTCGGGGCCACCGCTCGCCGGGGCCGCGGGCGCCGGAGCCGGGGCCTCCTCCTCCTCGGGTCCGGCCAGCATCTCCTCGGGGGCCTCGATCTGGATCCCGATGTTCTCGTAGCGGGCGAGACCCGTCCCGGCGGGGATCAGGCGGCCCATGATCACGTTCTCCTTCAGGCCGTTCAGGCTGTCGGTCTTGCCCCAGATGGCCGCCTCGGTGAGCACCTTGGTGGTCTCCTGGAACGAGGCCGCGGAGATGAACGACTCGGTGGAGAGCGACGCCTTGGTGATGCCGAGCAGCAGCGGCTCGGTGGTGGCCGGCTGCTTGCCCTCGGCCGCCATGCGCTGCCTCACCCCCTCGAACTCGATCTTCTCCACCTGCTCGCCCACCAGGAAGTCGGTGTCCCCGACCTCCTTGATGCGCACCCGCCGCAGCATCTGACGGACGATCGTCTCGATGTGCTTGTCGTTGATCTTCACGCCCTGCAGGCGGTAGACCTCCTGCACCTCGTCCACCAGGTACTTGGCGAGCTCCTTCTCCCCCTTGATGCGCAGGATGTCGTGGGGGTTGGAGGAGCCGTCCATCAGGGCCTCGCCCTTGCGCACGTGGTCGCCCTCGTGCACGGAGACGTGCTTGCCCTTCGGGATCAGGTACTCCCGCGGCCCGCCGTCGGTCGCCGCATCGTCGGGGGTGATGATCACGCGGCGCTTGCCGCGGCTGTCCGAGCCGAACGAGACCGTGCCGTCGACCTCGGAGACGATCGCGTACTCCTTCGGCTTGCGGGCCTCGAAGAGCTCCGCCACCCGCGGCAGACCGCCGGTGATGTCCTTGGTCTTGGTGGTCTCGCGCGGGATCTTCGCCACGACGTCGCCGGCGCCGATCTCCTCGCCCTCGGTCACGGCCAGGTAGGCGCCGACCGGCAGCAGCGAGCGTGCGATGGTGGCCCCGTCGGGACCCTTCACCGAGATGCGCGGCCGCAGGTCCGGGTCCTTCGACTCGATGATCACCTTCGAGGACATGCCGGTGAACTCGTCCACCTGCTCCTGCATGGTGACGCCCTCGATGATGTCCCCGAACTTGATCGTGCCCGCCACGTCGGAGAGGATCGGGTTGGCGAACGGGTCCCACTCGAGGAGCGCCTCGCCCAGCCTCACCGTCTGCCCGTCGGCCACCAGCACGTGGGCGCCATACACCACAGGGTGCCGCTCCTTCTCGCGGCCGCTCGCGTCGTAGACGCCGATCTCGCCGTTCCGGGTCATCGCGATGCGCCGACCGCGGCGATCCTCCACCGTGCGCAGGTGGCCGAGGTAGCGCACCTCGCCCTCGCTCTGCGCCTCCGCGCTCGACTGCTCCGCGCGTCGGGTGGCGGTGCCGCCGATGTGGAAGGTCCGCATCGTGAGCTGCGTGCCGGGCTCGCCGATCGACTGCGCGGCGATCACGCCCACGGCCTCGCCCAGGTTCACCATCTCGCCCCGGGCGAGGTCGCGGCCGTAGCACTTCACGCACACGCCGCGCTTCGACTCGCAGGTCAGCACCGAGCGGATGATCACCCGCTCGATGCCGGCGTCCTCGATCAGACGCACCTTGTCCTCGTCGATCTCCTCGCCGGCGCCCACCAGCACCGCGTCGGTGATCGGGTCGCGCACGTCGTGCAGCGCCACGCGCCCGAGGATGCGCTCGCCGATCGGCTCGATGATGTCGCCTCCCTCCACCAGCGGTCCCATCTCGATGCCGTCCTGCGTGCCGCAGTCCAGGTCGCGCACGATCACGTCCTGTGCCACGTCCACCAGGCGCCGGGTCAGGTAGCCGGAGTTCGCCGTCTTGAGCGCGGTGTCGGCCAGGCCCTTGCGCGCGCCGTGGGTCGAGATGAAATACTGGAGCACCGAGAGCCCTTCGCGGAAGTTCGAGGTGATCGGCGTCTCGATGATCTCGCCCGACGGCTTCGCCATGAGCCCGCGCATGCCGGCGAGCTGGCGGATCTGCTGCGCCGACCCGCGCGCGCCGGAGTCGGCCATGATGTAGATCGAGTTGAAGCTCGGGACGCGCACGTCCCGGCCCTCGGCATCCTGGATCACCTCCGTGCCGAGGCGCTCCAGCATCTGGCTGGCCACCTGCTCGGTGGTCTGGGCCCAGATGTCGATCACCTTGTTGTAACGCTCGCCGTCGGTGATCAGGCCCTCCTGGTATTGCTGCTCGATCTGCCGCACCTGCTCGTTGGCGGCGTCGACGAAGCGCTCCTTGTCGCTCGGGATCTGCATGTCGTCCACGCAGATCGAGATGCCCGCCTGGGTGGCGTGCTGGTAGCCGAGCGTGCGCAGCCGGTCCGCCAGGATCACCGTCGCCTTGTTCCCGAGGCGGCGGTAGGCCTGGTCGATCAGCTCGCCCAGGGCCTTCTTGTCCATCACCTTGTTGATGATCTCGAACGGGATCTCCGACGGGACCACCTCGCGCAGCATCACACGGCCGGTGGTGGTCTCCATCAGCTTGCCTTCCATCCGCACCTTGATGGCGGCATGGATGTCGAGCTCGCTGGCGTCGTAGGCCACGCGGACCTCGTCCGGGCTGGAGAAGCGTCGCCCCTCGCCCCGGGCGCCGGGCCGCTCGCGCGTCATGTAGTAGCAGCCGAGCACGATGTCCTGGGTCGGCCCGATGATCGGGCGGCCGGTGGCCGGGCTCAGGATGTTGTTGGTCGACATCATGAGCACGCGGGCCTCGATCTGCGCCTCGACCGAGAGCGGCACGTGCACCGCCATCTGGTCGCCGTCGAAGTCCGCGTTGAACGCCGCGCACACCAGCGGGTGGAGCTGGATCGCCTTGCCGTCGATCAGCATCGGCTCGAAGGCCTGGATGCCGAGGCGGTGCAGCGTGGGCGCCCGGTTCAGCATCACCGGGTGCTCCTTGATCACCTCCGCCAGGATGTCCCAGACCTCGGGCCGCTCCTTCTCCACCAGCTTCTTGGCGGCCTTGATCGTGGTCACGAAGCCGCGCTGCTCGAGCTTGGAGTAGATGAAGGGCTTAAAGAGCTCGAGCGCCATCCGGCTGGGGAGCCCGCACTGGTGGAGCCGCAGCTCCGGCCCGACCACGATCACCGAGCGGCCGGAGTAGTCCACGCGCTTGCCGAGCAGGTTCTGCCGGAAGCGACCGGACTTCCCCTTCAGCATGTCGGAGAGCGACTTCAGCGGCCGCTTGCTCGGGCCGGTGATCACCCGCCCCCGCCGCCCGTTGTCGAAGAGCGCGTCCACCGCCTCCTGGAGCATCCGCTTCTCGTTGCGGATGATCACCTCCGGCGCGTTCAGCTCCTGCAGCCGCTTGAGCCGGTTGTTGCGGTTGATCACGCGGCGGTAGAGGTCGTTCAGGTCACTGGTGGCGAAGCGCCCGCCGTCCAGCGGCACGAGCGGCCGCAGATCCGGCGGCAGCACCGGGATCACCTCCATGATCATGTGCTCCGGGCGGTTCCCCGACTCGCGGAAGGCGTCCAGCACCTTGAGCCGCTTGGCGAGCTTCTTGCGCTTGGCCTCGCTGGTGGCCTCCTTCATCTCGGCGCGCAGCCGCTGGGACTCGCCCTCCACGTCGATCTTGGAGAGCATGTCGCGGATCGCCTCGGCGCCGATCCCGTACTTGAAGGCCTCGCGCCCGTACTTCTCCCGGCACTCGGCCAGCCGCTCGTCGTTCAGCAGCTCGCCGAAGCGCAGGTCGGTGTCCATCGGGTCGGTGACGACGTACGACTCGAAGTACAGCACCTTCTCCAGGTCCCGCAGCGACACCTCGAGGATGTTGCCGATGCGGCTCGGCAGCGACTTCAGGAACCAGATGTGCGCCACCGGCGTCGCCAGCGTGATGTGACCCATGCGCTCGCGGCGCACCTTGGACTGGATCACCTCGACGCCGCACTTCTCGCACACCACGCCCCGGTGCTTCATGCGCTTGTACTTGCCGCAGTTGCACTCGTAGTCCTTGACCGGACCGAAGATCTTGGCGCAGAAGAGCCCGTCGCGTTCCGGCTTGAAGGTCCGGTAGTTGATGGTCTCCGGCTTCTTCACCTCGCCGAACGACCACTCGCGGATCTTCTCCGGCGACGCGATCGCGATGCGGATCGCGTTGAACGCCAGCGGGTCCTTGGGCTTCTCGAACAGGTTGTAGAGGTCGCGCAAAGTCTTCCGCCTCCCTCTAGCTCTCTTCCGGAACCAGCCGGACGTCGAGCCCGAGTGCCTGAAGCTCCTTCACCAGCACGTTGAAGCTCTCCGGCAGCCCCGGCTCGAGCGCACAGTCGCCCTTCACGATGGATTCGTACATGCGGGTGCGGCCCTGCACGTCGTCGGACTTGACCGTCAGGAACTCCTGCAGCCCGAACGCCGCGCCGTAGGCCTCGAGGGCCCACACCTCCATCTCGCCGAGCCGCTGCCCGCCGAACTGGGCCTTGCCGCCCAGCGGCTGCTGGGTGACCAGGCTGTAGGGCCCGATGCTCCGGGCGTGGATCTTGTCGTCGGCGAGGTGGTGGAGCTTCAGCATGTAGAGGATTCCCACCGTGACGTCGCCGTCGAAGGCCTCGCCCGTGCGGCCGTCGAAGAGGACCGTCTGGCCGCTGCGCGGCAGCCCCGAGCGCTGCAGCTCGTCGCGGATCTCGTTCTCCCGGGCGCCGTCGAACACCGCCGTCGCCATGTGGATGCCGGGGAGCACGTCGGCCGCGAGGGAGCGGATCGCCTCGTCCGACGCCCCGTCCAGCAGCTTCGAGAGCCGCGGGTTGGCGTAGATCTCCTTGAGCTTCGCCCGCAGCTTGTCGGGCCCGAGCTGCTGCTCGACGAGCTCGTTCACCTCGCTGCCGAGGCCGCGCGCGGCCCAGCCGAGGTGCGTCTCCAGGATCTGCCCGATGTTCATGCGCGAGGGCACGCCCAGCGGGTTCAGCACGATGTCGACCGGCGTGCCGTCCGCCAGGTAGGGCATGTCCTCCTCGGCCATGATGCGCGAGATCACGCCCTTGTTGCCGTGGCGGCCCGCCATCTTGTCGCCGACCGAGAGCTTGCGCTTGATGGCCACGTACACCTTGACCATCTTGAACACGCCCGGCGGCAGCTCGTCGCCCTTCTTCAGGCGCGCGATCTTCTCGTCGAAGACGGTCTTGATCACGTTCGACTGCTCTTCCACGTTCGCGAACACGCGGTCGACCAGCTCCTGGGTGCGCGCCTCGGCGATCTGCACCTCGCGCCAGCGGCGGCTCGGCACCTGGTCTAGCGCCTCGGCCGTCACCGTGTCGCCGGCGTTGATCCAGACCAGCTTGCGCCGCTCGTCCGCCACCCGGTTGGCCGCGCGCTTGCCGATCAGGAGCTCCCGCACCTTCCGCATCGCCGACTCGCGGATGATGCGGATCTCGTCCTCCTGGTCCTTGCGCAGCCGCTCGATGTCCTGCTCCTCGATCGCCCGCGCGCGCTCGTCCTTCTCCACGCCGCGGCGCGAGAAGACCTGGGCCCCGATCACGGTGCCCGCCACGCCCGGCGGCACGCGCAGCGAGGTGTCGCGCACGTCGCCCGCCTTCTCGCCGAAGATCGCGCGCAGCAGCCGCTCCTCCGGCGAGAGCTGGGTCTCGCCCTTCGGCGTGATCTTGCCCACCAGGATGTCGTCGGGCTTCACCTCGGCGCCGATCCGCACGATCCCCGACTCGTCGAGGTCCTTCAGCGCCTCCTCGCCGACGTTCGGGATGTCGCGGGTGATCTCCTCCTTGCCGAGCTTGGTGTCGCGCGCGACGCACTCGAACTCCTCGATGTGCACCGAGGTGAAGAGGTCCTCCTTCACCACCCGCTCGGAGATCAGGATCGAGTCCTCGAAGTTGTACCCGCCCCACGGCATGAACGCGACGAGCACGTTGCGGCCGAGCGCGAGCTCGCCGCGCTCCGTCGCCGGCCCGTCCGCGATCACCTGCCCGCGTCGCACCCGGTCGCCGGGCTTCACGATCGGCTTCTGGTTGATGCAGGTGTTCTGGTTCGAGCGCTGGTACTTGATCAGGTTGATGATGTCGACGTTCGAGCCCGTGCCGTCGTCCTCGTCGGGCTTGATCACGATGCGCGCCGCGTCCACCGACTCCACCGCGCCGTCGCGCTTGGCCACGACGGTCACGCCGGAGTCGCGGGCCACCACCGCCTCCATGCCGGTGCCGATGAGCGGCGCCTGGGTGCGCATGAGCGGCACGGCCTGGCGCTGCATGTTGGAGCCCATGAGCGCGCGGTTGGCGTCGTCGTTCTCCAGGAACGGGATCAGCGAGGCCGCCACCGACACCAGCTGGCTCGGCGAGACGTCCATCATCTGCACGTCCGCCGGCGGCACCATCACGAACTCGCCGCCCTTCCGCGCCGAGATCTGCTCGGAGAGGAAGCGGCCGTGCGCGTCCACGTTGGCGTTCGCCTGGGCGATGGTGAGGCGCTCCTCCTCCAGCGCCGAGAGGTACTTGACCTCGTCGGTCACGCGGCCGTCCCGCACCACGCGGTACGGGGTCTCGATGAAGCCGTAGTCGTTCACCCGGGCGTAGGTCGAGAGCGACGCGATCAGCCCGATGTTCGGGCCTTCCGGCGTCTCGATGGGACAGATACGCCCGTAGTGCGTCGGATGGACGTCGCGCACCTCGAAGCCCGCGCGCTCGCGGGTGAGCCCGCCCGGCCCGAGGGCCGAGAGCCGCCGCTTGTGCGTCACCGCCGAGAGCGGGTTCGTCTGGTCCATGAACTGCGAGAGCTGGCTCGACCCGAAGAACTCCTTGATCACCGCCGAGACGGGCTTGGAGTTGATCAGGTCGTGCGGCATCAGCGTCTCGATCTCCTGGAGCGACATCCGCTCCTTGATCGCACGCTCCATCCGCACCAGGCCGATCCGGTACTGGTTCTCCAGCAGCTCGCCCACCACGCGCACGCGCCGGTTGCCGAGGTGGTCGATGTCGTCGATGCGCTTGTCCGGGTCGGAGCCGTTCTTGAGATCGACCAGGTACTTGACCGCGGCCAGGATGTCGTCCGGGCGCAGCGTCGGGAGCTGGCCGAGCGGGATCTCCTCCTGCGGCCCCTTCTCCCCGCTCGGGCGGTAGAGCACCCGCTCCTCCGCATCGAAGGCGAGCTTATGGTTCATCTTGAGCCGCCCGACCCGCGAGAGGTCGTAGCGCTCGGCGTTGAAGAACAGGTTGTTGAACAGGTTCGTGGCGGTGTCGACCGTCGGCGGATCCCCCGGGCGCAGCCGCCGGTAGATGTCGAGGATCGCCTCGTCCCGGGTCAGCGTCTTGTCAGCGAGCAGCGTGTCGCGCAGCGACGTGCCGGTCAGGATCGGGTCCAGGTAGAGCAG
The DNA here is from genome assembly GCA_033853555.1 of Myxococcota bacterium. Taxonomy (GTDB): domain Bacteria; phylum Myxococcota_A; class UBA9160; order UBA9160; family UBA9160; genus JAWOLJ01. The sequence continues at coordinate 4,409 of JAWOLJ010000148.1, read as the reverse complement.
CGGGAACTCGTTGATCCCGCGCTCGCGGAGCTGCTCCAGGTGGGCCTCGGTGATCTCCTCGTTGCACTCGAGGACCACCTCGCCCGTGCTCTCGTCCACCAGGTCGATCGGCGCGACGCGCTTCACCGCGTCGGTGCGGATCACGTCCTCCTCGCCGACCTGGATCCACTCCATCCCGGCCTCGGCGATGCGGCGCACGGCGGCCTTGGTGAACTTCTTGTCCTTGCGCACGATCACGGCGCCGTCGTCCGAGCGCACGTCGCGGGTGCAGCGCTGCCCCTCGAGCAGGTCCGGCATCACCTTCTTCAGGAGCTTGCGGCCGTCCAGGCGGATCGTCTCGGGCCGGTAGAAGTAGGCCAGCAGGTCCTCGGGCGTGTAGCCCAGGGCCTTCAGCAGCACGGTGGCGTAGATCTTCCGCCGCCGGTCGATGCGGGCGTAGATCAGGTCCTTGTGGTCGAACTCGAGATCGAGCCACGAGCCGCGGTACGGGATGATGCGGCAGGAGTAGATCTTCTTGCCGGCCGCCGTCACCGTGGCGGAGGTCGTGGTGTCGAAGAAGATGCCCGGCGAGCGGTGGAGCTGGGAGACGATCACCCGCTCCGTGCCGTTGATGATGAAGGTGCCGTTGTCGGTCATGATCGGGATCTCCCCGAAGTAGACCTCCTGCTCCTTCACGTCGCGGATCGTCTGCGAGCCCTCCGCCTCGTCCCAGGCCACGAGGCGGATCGTGACCTTGAACGGCGCCGCGTAGGTCATGCCCCGCTGCAGGCACTCCTGCACGTCGTACTTCGGCTCCTCGAGCGTGTAGCCCACGAACTCGAGGGAGGCCGTGTCGTTGAAGTCCTTGATCGGGAAGACCGAGTTGAACACGGCCTGAAGCCCGGTGTTCTCGCGCTTCTCCGGCTCCACGTGGGTCTGGAGGAAGCGCTCGAACGACTGCTTCTGGATCTCGATCAGGTTGGGAATGTCGAGGATGGCCGGGATCTTCGAGAAGTCCCGACGCACCCGCGGTGCGTTCTCGGAGAAATGGATCTCGGGCACGTTTACGCTTCGCCCTCCGCTTGGGTTACGGGAGCGTGCGCCGGGCCCGACGGGCCCGACGCACGCGGCGAACCTGCGATTGCGTTACTTGACCTCGACCTGGCCGCCCGCGGCCTCGATCTGGGCCTTGAGCTTGGCGGCCTCGTCCTTGCTCACGCCCTCCTTCACCGGCTTGGGCGCGCCCTCCACCAGGTCCTTGGCCTCCTTCAGGCCGAGGCCCGTGATCGCGCGGACCTCCTTGATGACCTGGATCTTCTTGTCGCCCGCCGTCACCAGGATCACGTTGAACTCGGTCTTCTCCTCGACCGGAGCCGCCGCGGCGGCGCCGGGAGCCGCGGCGGCCGCGACCGCCACCGGAGCCGCGGCGGACACGCCCCAGCGCTCCTCGAGGAGCTTCGCGAGCTCCGCGGCCTGCATCACGGTGAGGCTCGAAAGCGTGTCGGCGATTGCGTTCAGATCGGCCATGTCGTTCTCCAACCTTTCTCTGCTCTCTCTGCGGAGCTCTCGGGCCTCGGCCCGAATCGTTGAATCGTCGCGACGTGCGGTGCCCTAGGAGGACGCGCCGCCCGCCTCCTCCAAGGCCTTGCGCCGCGCCTCGACCACGCGCGCGAGCTGTCCGGCCGGCGCGGCCAGGAGCCGCGCGAGCTGGCCCGCCGGCGCCACCAGCAGGCCGACCAGCTTTCCGCGCAGCTGCTCCAGGCTCGGCAGCGTGGCGAGGTGGGCCACCTCGCGCTTGTCGATGCGCTTGCCGTCCAGGACGCCGCCGCGGAGCACGAAGACCTCGTTCTCCTTGGCGTAGTCCACCAGCAGCTTCGCCAGGCGCACGGGATCGCCGTACGAGATGGCGATGGCCGTCGGGCCCTGGAAGAGCTCCGCCGCCGGCGCCACGCCCGAGCCCTCGGCCGCGCGTCGCAGCAGCGTGTTCTTCTCCACCCGGTACTCGAAGTCGCCGCCGCCCTCGCTGCGCAGCTTGCGCCGGAGCTTCGTCGTGGCCTCCACGCCGAGCCCGCGGTACTCGGCCACGAACACGCTCTTGGCGCGGCCGAACTTCTCCTTGAGCTCGGCGATGTGCTCTTCTTTCTGTGCTCGCGTCAGCATCGCCGCCCCCTACGCCGCCTGCGCGCCCACCACGCTGGCCGGGTCGATCCGGATGCCCGGGCCCATCGTGGTCGAGATCGCGACCTTCTTCATGTACGCGCCCTTGCTGGAGGCCGGCTTGGCGCGGGCGATCGCCTCGAGCAGCGCGCTCGCATTGGCGACGATCGCCTCCGGGGCGAACGAGCGCTTTCCGATCGTGACGTGCACGATCCCCGCCTTGTCCACCCGGTACTCCACCTTGCCGGCCTTGGTCTCGCGCACCGCCTGCGCCACGTTGGGCGTCACGGTCCCGAGCTTCGGGTTCGGCATGAGCCCGCGCGGGCCGAGCACCTTGCCGAGCCGGCCCACCACGCCCATCAGATCGGGCGTCGCGACCACGCGGTCGAACTCCAGCCAGTTCTCCTCCAGGATCTTCTTGGCCAGGTCCTCGGCTCCCACGTAGTCCGCGCCCGCCTCCCGGGCCTCGCGCTCGCGCTCGCCCTTGGCGAAGACCAGCACCCGCAGCGCGCGCCCGGTGCCGTGCGGCAGCACCAGCGAGCCGCGCACCATCTGGTCGGCCTGGCGAGGATCCACGCCCAGGCTGATCGCGAGGTCCACGCTCTCGTCGAACTTCGCCCCCGGCAGCGACTTCAGCAGCCCCACCGCCTCCGCCAGCGGATAGGCGCGGGTGCGGTCCACCGCGGAGAGCGCCTGCCGATAGCGCTTGCTGTGCGCCGCCATCGTCAGCCCTCCACCACGTCGAGGCCCATCGAGCGCGCGGTGCCCTCGATGATCCGCGCGGCCGCATCGACGTCGTTCGCCGAGAGGTCCTTCAGCTTGATCTGCGCGATCTCCCGCACCTGCCTGCGCGTCACCGTTCCGGCCTTGGTGCGGTTCGGCTCCCCCGAGCCCTTCTCGACCTTGGCGTACTTCTTGAGCAGCACGGACGCCGGCGGCGTCTTCAGCTCGAAGGTGAACGTGCGGTCCGAGTAGACCGTGATCAGCGCGGGGATCACCAGCCCCGCCTGGTCCTGCGTCCGCGCATTGAACTGCTTGCAGAACTCCATGATGTTGACGCCGTGCTGGCCGAGCGCCGGACCGACCGGCGGCGACGGGTTCGCCGCCCCGGCCGGGCACTGCAGCTTCACGATCGCCACGACCTTCTTCGCCAATGTCTCTCCTCCCCCGGCCGGTCCACGGGCGGACGCGCCGCCCTCCCGGGCTCCGAAGTCCCACCTCGCCGCTTGCGCCGCCTCGCGGCGTCGCGGCTAGGCCTTCTCCACCTGCATGAAGTCGAGCTCCACCGGCGTGGCGCGCCCGAACACCTGCACCATGACGCGGACCTTCTCCTTCTCCGGCCGGACCTCGTCCACGAAGCCGGAGAAGTTGGCGAAGGGCCCGCTGATCACGCGCACCGTCTCGCCCTCCTCGAAGCGGATCTTGGGCTTGGGCTTGACCGCCCCCTCCTTGATCTGCTGGGTCATGCGCGCGACCTCCTCGTCGGAGATCGGCGTCGGATTCGTCCCCCCGCCCACGAAGCCCGTGACCTTCGGCGTGCCGCGCACGACGTGCCACGTCTCGTCGTTGAGCTCCATGTGGACCAGGATGTAGCCGGGGAAGAACTTGCGCTTCGAGGTGCGCTTCTCCCCCTTCACCACCTCGACCACGCTCTCCTCGGGGATCAGGATCTCGTCGAAGCAGTCCTCCTTGCCGAGCGTGCGGGCACGCTCGAGCAGGGCCTGCTTGGCCCGGACCTCGTGACCGGAGTAGGTGTGGACGATGTACCACTTCTTGGCCATGGCGCTCTCCGCGACCCCGCTTCCTCCGGTCATGGCACGATCAGCTGGATCAGCCTGGCGAGCACGAAGTCCGTCACCCCCAGGGCGATGGTGAGCACCGCCACGATCACCAGCACTCCCACCGTGCCGCCCACGTACTCGCGCTGCGTAGGCCAGGTGACCTTGCGCATCTCCGCGCGCACCTCGGCCAGGAAGGTCTGGGAGATCCGGACCCACTCCACCGGGTTCCAGCGGCTCGGTTCACGCTCGACCTGGCTCATCCGCTCGCTTGGCAGGCGCGGAGGGACTCGAACCCCCAACCCCCGGATTTGGAGTCCGGTGCACTACCAGTTGTGCTACGCGCCTTCTCATTCCGCTTGGTTCGACTACTCGATGATCTCGGCGACGACGCCGGCGCCGACGGTGCGGCCGCCCTCGCGGATGGCGAAGCGCAGCTCCTTGTCCATCGCCACCGGCGTGATCAGCTGCACCACCATCTCCACGTTGTCCCCG
>JAWOLJ010000147.1:0-51656 GCA_033853555.1 Myxococcota bacterium | reverse complement strand
GTGGCGGCCGCGGCCGCAACGGCGGGAACCGCCAGCCGCCGAAGATCGAGAGCCTGCTGCGCGAGGGGCAGGAGATCGTGGTGCAGGTGGCGAAGGAGCCGATCGGCACCAAGGGCGCGCGCATCACCTCCCACGTCTCGATCGCGGGCCGACACCTGGTGCTGACGCCCTGGGCACCGCGGGTCGGCGTGTCACGCCGCATCGATTCCGATCGCGAGCGGCGGCGGCTGCGCGAGATCGTCGAGCGCCTGCGCCCGCGCGACCTCGGATTCATCATCCGGACGGCCGGCGACGCCGCCCGCGAGAGCGATCTCGAGGCGGACGTGAAGTACCTGACGGCGGTCTGGGACGAGATCCAGATCAAGCAGGACGAGGTCGCCGCGCCCGCGATCCTCTACGCCGAGCCCGCGCTCCCGCTGCGCGTGATCCGCGACTTCACCAACGTCGAGACCAAGCGCATCGTGGTGGACTCGACCGAGACCTACGACGAGATGAAGCGCTTCGTGCAGCGCTTCGTGGCCGATCCGAAGCCCCACATCGAGCACTACCGTGGCGCCGCGCCGATCTTCGACCACTTCGGGATCGAGCCCCAGATCGACGCCAATCTGGGCCGCAAGGTCTGGCTCAAGTCGGGCGGCTACCTGATCGTCGACCAGAGCGAGGCGCTGACCGCGATCGACGTGAACACCGGCCGCTACGTCGGGAAGCGCGACCTCGAGGAGACCGTCCTCAAGACGAACCTCGAGGCGGTGAAGGAGGTGGTCTACCAGCTCCGCTTCCGCAACATCGGCGGTCTCATCATCATCGACCTGATCGACATGGAGTCGGCGGAGAACCGGGAGAAGGTCTACCGCGCGCTCCAGGAGGCGCTGCGCCAGGACAAGGCCAAGACCAACATCCTGAAGATCTCCGAGCTCGGGCTCGTGGAGATGACGCGCAAGCGCACGCGCGAGAACCTGGTGCAGACGCTGTGCGAGCCCTGCGCCTACTGCGAGGGCCGGGGCTACGTGCTCTCGAGCGAGAGCGTGGCCTTCAAGGTGCTGCGCGAGATCCGGAAGGACCTGCCGCGCTTCGGCGGGAAGCGCATCGCGGTGTCGGTGAACCCGCGGGTGGCGCAGCAGCTCGAGGGGCCCGAGCGGGCGGGGCTGCACGCGCTCGAGCGGGAGCTCGGACGCAGCATCGAGGTGCGCTCGCGGCCGGGCCTGCACCAGGAGCAGTTCGAGCTGGAGGCCCTGGAGGCGGGTCCGCCGGTGGAGCTCGGGATCCGCTGGCTGGGGGCGCCGCCCCGCCCGGCCCCGGCGGGCGCGATGGCGCCGCCCGAGGCCGAGGCGGCGCTCGAGGCGAGCGACGCGGCCGGGGGGGAGGCGCCGGATCCGGGCGGGACCGGGCCGGACGGATCGGCCGCCGGGGCGGAGGCCGCCGAGGCGCCGGCGAGCGGGGCGGAGGAGCCGCCGCGCGGTTGACGGCGCGGCGGAATCCCGGATACTCCCGGCCTTCCGAGAGATCCCAGGAGGCGTGATGTACGCGGTGATCCGCACCGGAGGCAAGCAGGTCCGGGTGGCGCCCGGCGAGGCCGTCCGCGTGGAGAAGCTCGCCGGCGCCGTCGGCGACACCGTGGAGCTGCGCGAGGTCCTCGCCATCGGCGGCGAGGGCGAGCCGCGCATCGGAACGCCGCTCCTTCCGGGGGCGCGCGTGGTCGGCACCATCACGGCCCAGGATCGTGGCCCGAAGGTCCTGCTCTTCAAGCAGAAGCGGCGCAAGGGCTACCGCCGCAAGCAGGGCCACCGGCAGGACTACACCGAGCTCCGCGTGGAGCGGATCGAGGGCTAGGGCGAGCGATGGCGCACAAGAAGGGTCAGGGCAGCTCGCGCAACGGGCGCGACAGCAACGGGCAGCGGCGGGGCGTCAAGGTCTTCGCGGGCCAGCCGGTGCAGGCCGGCGCGATCCTGGTGCGCCAGGTCGGGACCAACGTCTTCCCCGGGCGAAACGTCGGCCTGGGCCGCGACTACACGCTCTACGCGCTGGTCGACGGCGTGGTGCGCTACGGCCGCTCCAAGGGCCGCGTGGTGGCGCAGGTCGAGCCGCGCGCCTGAGCCCGCCAGCCGCTCGCGCCGGCCCCGCGCGGGCCGCGGGGCGCCATGAAGAGCAGCGACACCTTCATCGACGAAGCGCTGGTCGCGGTCGTGGCCGGCCGGGGCGGTGACGGCTGCGTGAGTTTCCGGCGCGAGAAGTACGTGCCGCGCGGCGGGCCGGACGGCGGGGACGGCGGCCGCGGCGGCGACGTGGTGCTGCTGGGCGAGCGAAACCTCGCGACGCTCCTCGACCTGCGGCTGCGGCCGGAGCTGCGCGCCGAGGACGGACACCCGGGCGAGGGCAACGGCCGCCACGGCGCCGACGGGCGCGACCTCGAGGTGAAGCTGCCGCTCGGCACGCTGATCTACGACGCCGAGCAGCCGCAGGCGCCGCCGCTCCACGACTTCCGCACGAACGGCGAGCGCTTCGTGGTGGCCCGGGGCGGGCGGGGCGGCTTCGGCAACGCGCGCTTCGCGACCCCCACGCGCCAGGCCCCGGACTTCGCGCAGCCCGGGCGAGCGGGGGGGATGCGGCGGCTGCGGCTCTCGCTCAAGCTGATCGCCGACGTCGGGCTCGTGGGGTTTCCGAACGCCGGGAAGTCGACGCTGCTGCGCCGCATCTCGGCGGCGCGCCCGCGGGTCGCGGCCTATCCCTTCACCACCCTGGTGCCGAAGCTCGGCGTGGTGGAGCTCGGGGAGCGCCGCTTCGTGGTGGCGGACATCCCCGGCCTGATCGAGGGCGCGAGCGAAGGGGCGGGCCTCGGCGACCGGTTTCTGCGTCACGTGGAGCGCACGCGCGTGCTGGTGCACCTGATCGACCTCGGCGGCTGGATCCTGGAGGGACGCGATCCGCTCCAGGACTACGAGGCGATCCGCCACGAGCTCGGCGCCTACGACCCACGCCTCCTCGCGCGACCGGAGATCGTGGCGCTGAACAAGCTCGACCTGGTGGCGGATCGCGAGCACCTGCTCCCGCTGGAGCACGCGCTGCGCGAGCGCGGCTGCCAGGTGCAGCGCATCTCGGGCGCCACCGGCGAGGGGATCGCCGAGCTGCTGCGGGCCGTGCTGCGGAGCCTCGAGGCGGCGGAGGCCGCCGATGCCGCGCAGGCGACGGCGGCCCCGGCGTGACGGCCCGCAGCGCCGCGCGGCGCGCCCGACGCATCGTGGTGAAGGTCGGGAGCAGCATCCTGACCGATGCCGGGAGGGTACGCGCGCGCGTCTTCTCCGATCTCGCTCGGCAGGTCTCGGCGCTCGCCGCCGAGCGACGCGAAGTGGTGTTGGTGAGCTCCGGCGCGATCGCCATCGGGAGCCGCACCCTCGGCTGGAGCCATCCCGGACGCTCGATCCCCGAGAAGCAGGCGGCGGCCGCGGTGGGGCAGATCGGGCTGGTCGAGCTCTACCGCCGCCGCTTCGCGCGTCACGGCCGCGAGGTGGCCCAGGTGCTGGTGACGCGCACGGATCTCGAGGATCGCGAGCGCTTCCTGAACGCGCGCCACACGCTGCTGGCGCTGCTGCGGCTGGGCGTGGTGCCGATCGTGAACGAGAACGACACCGTGGCGACCGAGGAGATCCGCTTCGGCGACAACGACAACCTCTCGGCCACCATCGTGAACCTGGTGGGCGCGGATCTCCTGGTGCTCCTCACCGACGTGGAGGGGCTCTACCAGCGGCCGCCGGTCGCCGGCGAGCCGCATCCCGCGCTCTTCGACGTGGTGGAGGCCGCCTTGCCGGTCCTCGACGCGGCGGCGCAGGGCTCCTCCCACACCTTCGGGCGCGGCGGCATGACGACCAAGCTCGAGGCGGCCCGCACCGCGGCGCGCTCCGGCGCCGCCACCGTGGTGTGCAGCGGCCGCGCCCGCGACACGCTCCTGCGTGTGGCGGCGGGCGAGGCGCTGGGGACGCTCTTCCTGCCCGGAAGCCGCCTGGCGAGCCGCAAGCACTGGCTGGCCTTCACCACCAGACCCCGGGGCGCGCTGGTCCTCGATGCCGGCGCGGCGCGCGCGCTGCGCGAGGGCGGGCGCAGCCTGCTCCCGGCGGGCGTGGTGGAGGTGCGCGGGAAGTTCGGGCTCGGAGAGCCGGTCTCGTGCCTCGATCCCGACGGACGCGAGATCGCGCGCGGGCTCGTGGGCTACGCCGCCGAGGACGTCACGCGGATCCGTGGCCGGCGCACGAGGGAGATCCAGGAGGTGCTAGGGTACTCGAACGGCGACGAGGTGATCCACCGCGACGACCTCGTGCTGGTCGAGGACCTGCCCGGCGCGGGGCCGGCGGGCGAGGGGAGCGAGGGCCGATGAGCCTGGAGGCCGAGATCGCGGAGCTCGCGCGCCGCGCGCGCGCGGCCTCACGCCGGATGGGGGAGCTCTCCCGGCCGGCGAAGGACGCCTGGCTGCGTCGGGCGGCCGAGCGCCTCGAAGCCGCGCGGCGGGCGATCCTGGAGGCCAACGCCCGGGATCTCCGCGAGGCCGAGGCGAAGGGCGTGGAGAAGCCGCTCGTCGGTCGCCTGGCCCTCACCGACGATCGCTGGAGCGCCATGGTGTCGGGCCTCCACGAGGTGGCGGCGCTCCCGGATCCCGTCGGCGAGGTGGTGCGCGAGTGGGTGCGGCCGAACGGGCTCCGCGTGGGACGCATGCGCATCCCGCTCGGCGTGATCGCCATCATCTACGAGTCGCGGCCCAACGTGACGGTGGACGCGGCGGCGCTCTGCGTGAAGTCCGGGAATGCCGTGATCCTGCGCGGCGGCTCGGAGGCCCTGCACTCGAACCTCGCGCTCGCCGCGGAGCTTCGCGGCGCGGCCCGGGAGGTCGGGCTGCCCGAGGACGCGGTGGGGATCGTCCCCACCACGGATCGCGCCGCGATCGACGTCCTGGTGCGGCAGGACGCGTGCGTGGACCTGGTGATCCCGCGCGGCGGGCGCGGGCTGATCGACCACGTGACGGAGGTCTCGCGCGTCCCGGTGCTCAAGCACGACGCTGGAGTCTGCCACGTCTACCTCGACGAGAGCGCGGAGCCGGAGATGGCGACGGCCATCGTGCTCGACTCGAAGATCCGGCAGATGGCGGTGTGCAACGCGCTCGAGACGCTGCTCTGCCACCGCGGAGCGTCGCGCAGCCTCCTGCCCGGCGTGCTGAAGGCGCTCCACGAGCGGGGAGTCGAGATCCGTGGCTGCGAGCGCACCCGCGAGGTCTTCGCCGACGCGAAGCCCGCGACCGAGGACGACTGGCGCGCGGAGTTCCTGGCGCCGATTCTGGCCGTGCGCGTGGTGGACGGGCTCGACCAGGCGATCGAGCACATCCGCTGCTACGGCACCTCGCACACCGAGGTGATCGTGACGCGCGACTATCGCAACGCCCAGGAGTTCCTGCGCCGCGTGGACTCCTCCACGGTGGGCGTGAACTGCTCCACCGCCTTCTCCGACGGGCAGCGGCTCGGGCTCGGCGCCGAGGTCGGCATCTCCACCTCCAAGCTTCACGCGTACGGTCCGATGGGCCTCGAGGGGCTCACCACGCTCAAGTTCGTGCTGCACGGGGACGGGCAGCTCCGCGAATGAAGCCTCCCGCGGAGCGGGCGCGCACCGGCGTCTTCGGCGGCACCTTCAATCCGATCCACCTGGGACATCTGCGCGCGGCGGAGGAGGTGGCCGAGGTCCTCGAGCTCGAGCGCGTGCTGTTCGTGCCGAGCGCCGAGCCCCCGCACAAGCGCGCACACGGCGAGCAGGCGCTGGCGCCCGCGGCGGAGCGGCTCGCCTGGGCGCGCCTCGCGGTGGCCGGGAACCCGCGCTTCGCGGTGGACGCGCTCGAGGTGGAGCGGGGCGGTCCCTCGTACTCCGTGGAGACGCTGCGCGCGCTCGCGCCGCGGCTGGCACCGGAGCGCCCGGTCTTCGTGATCGGCGACGACGCCTTCGCCGACCTCGGGAGCTGGCGCGAGCCCGAGGCGCTGCTCGCGCTCGCGCACTTCGCGGTGCTGGCGCGTCCGCCGCTCCGAGGGGGTGGTCTGCCGGAGCTCTTGCCGCCGGCGCTGCGCGCGCGGCTCGAGCTCGCGCCCGACGGGCGCAGCGCGCGGCATCGGGAGGCCGGCACCTGGCTCCGCCTCCTCGAAATCGCCGCCCTCGACGTCTCCGCCTCGGAGATTCGCGCCCGGCTGCGGGCCGGCCGCTCGGTGCGCTACCTCCTCCCGGAGCCCGTGCGCGAGGCGATCCTGCGAAGCGGCTTCTACGCCGCCCCTCGCGGCGTGGCGGCCCGGACGGAGGCTCCTTGAAGGGCGGGCTCGATCCGATCGAGAAGGCGCGGCGCGTGGTGGAGGCGGCGCTCGAGAAGAAGGCCGAGGACGTGGTGGTGCTGGACGTGCGCGGCACCGCCTCCTTCGCCGACGTGTTCGTGCTGGCCACCGGCAACTCGGACCGGCATGTGCGCTCCATCGTGGATGGAATCGCCGCCGCGCTGGAGCCGCTCGGCGAGCCGCCGCTCGGGGTCGAGGGCGAGGCCGAGGGGCGCTGGGCGCTGATGGACCTGAACGACGTGGTGGTGCACGTGTTCCTGCGCGAGGTCCGGAGCTACTACGACCTGGAGCGGCTCTGGGGCGACGCCCCGCGCCTCGAGCTCGCGGCGGGGGCCGCTCGCTGAGATGCGCCCGGTGATGCTGATCGTGCTCGACGGGTTCGGGATCGGCGACGGCGGGCCGGACGACGCCACCGCCGTGGCCCACGCGCCCTGGTTCCAGCGCGCCCGACGCAGCTGGCCGATGGCGAAGCTCGAGACCTCCGGCGAGGCGGTCGGCTTGCCGCCGGGCCAGATGGGCAACTCCGAGGTCGGGCACATGACGATGGGCGCCGGCCGGGTGGTGGACCAGGACATGACGCGCATCTCGCGCGCCATCGCCGCCGGTGCCCTCGACACGAATCCCGTCCTCCGGGACGCGCTCGCGGCGCTCGCCGGGAGCGGCGGTCGCCTGCACCTGATCGGCCTGGTCTCCGACGGCGGCGTACACAGCCACGTGGAGCACCTGGAGGGCCTCCTCGCGTTCTGCAAGCGACGGGGCGTGCGTCCGGTGCTGCACGCGCTCCTCGACGGACGCGACACGCCGCCGCGCTCCGGCGAGGGCTACCTGGCGGCGCTCCTCCCGAAGCTCGAGGCGGTTGGCGGGACGGCGGCGAGCGTGATCGGCCGCTACTACGCCATGGATCGCGACAACCGCTGGGAGCGGATCTCGCGCGCCTACCACGCCATGGTGGCCGGCGAGGGCCTGCGCGCTCCCGACGCGATCAGCGCGGTGCGCCAGGCCTACGCCCGCGACGAGGGCGACGAGTTCGTGCAGCCGACTGTGATCGACGGCGCGCCGCTGCTCGGCGACGGCGACGTCGTGATCTTCTTCAACTTCCGGGCCGACCGTGCGCGCGAGCTCACGAACGCCCTGACCTCGGCGCGCCCCGAGCGCTTCGCCGGGAGGCTCGAGCGGCGCAAGGTGCCGCGCCTCGCGCGCTTCGTCTGCTTCACGGAGTACGACGCGGAGTTCGGGCTCCCGATCGCCTTCGAGGGCCGGATGCCCCGCCGCATCCTGGCCGAGATCCTGGCGGAGCAGGGCCTCTCGCAGCTTCGCATCGCGGAGACCGAGAAGTACGCCCACGTGACCTTCTTCTTCAACTGCGGCCTCGAGACGCCCTTCCCCGGCGAGGATCGGGTGCTGATCCCGTCGCCGCGGGACGTGCCGACCTACGACCACAAGCCGGAGATGAGCGCCCGCGAGGTGACGCGCGAGCTGATGGAGCGACTCGCCACCCGCGAGTACGCCTTCATCCTGGTGAACTACGCCAACCCCGACATGGTGGGGCACACGGGCGTGCTGCCGGCCGCGGTGAAGGCGGTGGAGACCATCGACGCCTGTCTCGATCGGGTGTCGGAGGCAGTGCTGGCGCAGGGCGGATGCATCCTCGTCACCGCCGACCACGGAAACTGCGAGCAGATGGTGGATCCCGAGACCGGCGGTCCCCACACCGCCCACACCACGAACCCCGTCCCGATCTGGTGGGTGGTGGGCGATCCCGGCGGGCACCGGCTGCGCGACGGCACCCTCGCGGACCTCGCGCCGACCGTGCTCGGCCTCCTCGGGCTTCCCGCGCCGCCGGAGATGACGGGCCGCTCGCTGATCGTCTAGCCCTCGCCCCACGGTCCCGTGGAGCGCCCATGCGCCGGCTCGCCCGCGCGCTGCTCGATCTGCTGCTGCCGCCGGCCTGCGCCGGCTGTCGCGGATCGGTGTCGGACGGGAGCCCGCTCTGCCGGCGCTGCGACGCGCTCCTGCCACGGCTTCCGGCCGGGCTCTGCCCGGGCTGCCTCGAGCTCGCGCCGCGGGCGCGGGGCGCGCGCTGCCGCCGCTGCGCCACGCACCGCTCGTCCCTCGAGGCCACCGCTGCGGTGGTCTCCTTCGAAGGGCCGGCGCAGGCCTGGATCCATCGCTTCAAGTACCCGGCGGCGGGCCTCGCGGGCCTCGACCCCGGGCCGCTCGCCGTGGCGCGGGCCCTCGCATGCGAGGCGGCGGCTCGTGCGCCCGGGCCGCCGCCGGATCTCGTCGTGCCGGTCCCCCTCCATGCCGTGCGGCTGCGCGAGCGCGGCTTCAACCCGGCGGTGCTCCTGTCCCGGGCGGTGGCGGAGGCGACGGGCGGCGCGCCCCATCGGCCCTGCGCGCTCGAGCGCCTGCGCGACACCCGCAGCCAGACCGGCCTCGACCGGCGCGCACGGGCCCGCAACGTGGCCGGCGCCTTCGGCGTGCGCCCGGGCGCGCCGCTCCCGGCGCGCATCTGGCTCGTCGACGACGTCTTCACCACCGGCGCCACCCTGGAGGCCGCTGCGCGCGCCCTGCGCCGGGCCGGCGCCGGCGCGGTGGTCGGCGTCTGCGTGGCTCGCACGCCCGCGCCCCGGTAACCTCGCTCGCCGCGCGGCCGTCCCGGGCCCGGTCCGACGGCGCGCCGCACGACTTCAGCAGGAGGCAGCGTTGGCGAAGATCAAGCAGGCGGTGACGCTCGGGCACCAGGCGAATCTCGGCGAGGGCGTCGAGGAGGTGAAGTTCGAGGCGGGCGAGGCCGTGACCATCCTGAAGGAGTGGTCGGACCGCACCCTCTGCAAGAAGTCGAACGGCATGATGTTCAACGTGCCGAAGGACCTGGTGGAGAAGTAGAGCGCGCGGCGAGGCTGGAAGGCCCGGAGCGAATCAAGGAAGGTGCCCCATCCGGCCTAGCTGATAGTCGAGGATCGCTTCGCGAATCTCCTCGGGACGGTTCATCACGAAGGGGCCCTGCCCCACCACGGGCTCGCCGAGCGGCTCACCGCAGAGCAGGAGGGCCTTCGCGTTCTCGGCGCTCTCGATGCGGACGCCGGATCCGGCGCGATCGAAGAGCGCGACCTCCGCCTCGCGGATCGGGTCCGATCCGTTGGCGCGCAGCGTTCCGCCCAGCATGACGAGAGCCGTGGTGTGACCGTCCGGGAGAGGCAGCTCCATCGGCCCGCGGGTCGAGATGCGCAGGTCCCAGACCTGGATCGGCGTGAAGGTGCGGGCCGGGCCCCGGCTCCCGCGGTGCTCGCCCGCGATCACCCGCAGCGCGCCGCGTCCGTCGGGAAGCTCGACGCGCGGGATCTCCCGATCGACGATCCCCTGATACTTCGGCGGGGCCTTCTTGTCGCGCGCCGGGAGGTTCACCCAGAGCTGCACCATCTCGAAGAGCCCGCCGCGCCGGGCGAAATCACGCCCGTGGAACTCCTCGTGCACGATCCCCGATGCAGCCGTCATCCACTGCACGTCGCCGGGTCCGATGCGTCCGCCTCCACCCGACGAATCGCGATGCTCGACCTCGCCTGCGTAGACGATCGTCACTGTCTCGAAGCCACGGTGCGGATGCTCGCCGACGCCGCGCCGAGCGCTCGTGGGCGGGAACTCCATCGGTCCTGCGTAGTCGAGGAGCAGGAAGGGATCGATCACCGGTCCGAGGCTCGAGTACGCGAAGAGCGTCCGGACGGGGAAGCCGTCCCCCACCCAGTGGCGATCCGCGCTGCGCAGGATGCAGCGGAGCTTCTTCGGCGCGCCCTCTCGCGGCATCTCGTCTCCTCTCGTCCGGGCACGCCGCGGCGAGGGTGGCCGCCGCCTACGCCAGCTTCACGCTCTCCAGGATGGCCTGGCGCAGGCGATCGGGATCGACCGGCTTCTTGAAGATCACGCCGTCCAGGCCGAGCAGGCGGCTGCGCTTGATGATGTGGTCCTTGTCGTAGTGGAAGGCGGTCATCATCAGCACCGGCAGCTTGGGATGGCGCTCCTGGACCGCGCGCAGGAGGTCGTAGCCGTCCATGTTCGGCATCACGACGTCCGTGAGCACCAGGTCGATCGGCGCCTCCTCGAGCACGCGAAGCGCCTGGGTGCCGTCGTGGGCGGTGCGGACCAGGCAGCCATCGCCCTCGAGCAGCTCGGAGAGGGTGCGGCAGATCCCGAGGTCGTCGTCCACCACCAGGATGCGCAGGCCACGCAGACGCGATTCGTCGCGCAGGGCCGGCCGCTCCTGGCGCAGGTCGATCATGCGGGCGGGGCCCAGGTAGGCGATGGTCTTGTAGCTCTCGCCGCGGGCCATCTGGCCGAGGCGCTCCAACACGCCCGAGATGCGCACGATCTCGCGACGGATCGCGTCGAGCCGCTCGGCCTCGACCGAGGTGTCGGCCTCTCCCGCGAGGCGCGAGAGGTCGCGCTCCAGCAGCTCGATCTGGTTCACGATCACCGCGAGCGGGTTGTTGATCTCGTGGGCCAGGCCGATCGCCACCTCGCCGAGGGTGGCGAGCTGGTCCTTGCGCAGGATCTCGCGCAGGTCCTTGGCGAAGCCGACCGTACCGTCCTCGGCGCCGGCCTCGTCGTGGAGGATGGTGCCGGAGATCGCCACCGGGATGCGCTCGCCGGTCTTGGAGAGGAACGCGGTCTGGAAGCTCTCGACGAATCCCGGCCCGTCGCGCTCCGGCGAGCGCATGGCGGCCATCACGCGCTTGGCCTCGGCCAGGTCGGGATAGAGCTGCGCGACGAAGCGACCCAGGATCTCCGCTTCGGCATAGCCGAGGATGCGGGCCGCCCCGTCGTTGTAGTAGGTGACGATGCCTCGCCGGTCCGTCGCGACCACGATGTCCGTGGAGTGCGCGATCAGCTGGTCGAGGCGCTCCTTCGAGAGGCCCATGGGAGCAGGAGGCTACCCCACCCCATGCTCGGCGAGCCAGCGCTCGGCGTCGATCGCCGCCATGCAGCCGCTGCCGGCGGCGGTGATGGCCTGGCGGTAGACCGGATCGGTGGCGTCGCCGCAGGCGAAGACACCGGGCACCGAGGTGACGCTGGAGCCCGGGCGCACCTTCACGTAGCCGACGCCGTCGAGCTCGAGCTGGCCGCGCACGAGCTCGGTGTTCGGCTGATGCCCGATCGCCACGAAGACCGCCTCGACGGGGATCTCGCGCTTTGCGCCGGTCTTCACGTCGCGCAGCCGCACGCCCGTGACGAAGTCCCCACCCAGGACCTCGTCCACCTCGGAGCTCCAGGCGAACTCGACCTTCGGGTGGGCGAGCGCGCGCTCCTGCATGATCTTCGAGGCGCGCAGCTTGTCGCGCCGGTGGATCACCGTGACCTTGGTGGCGAAGCGCGTCAGGAACAGCGCCTCCTCCATCGCGGTGTCGCCGCCTCCCACCACGGCCATGGCCTTGCCGCGGAAGAGCGCCCCGTCGCAGGTGGCGCAGGCCGAGACGCCGCGGTTCATCAGCGTCTTCTCGCTCTCGATGCCGAGCCACTTCGCGGAGGCGCCGGTGGCCAGGATCAGCGCGTCGGCGGTGAAGCGCCGCTCTGCCGTCTCCACGCGGAAGGGCCGCGCCGAGAGGTCGATGCGCGTCGCGTCCTCGAGCAGGATGCGCGTCCCGAAGCGCTCGGCCTGCTTCTGGAACATCTCCATGAGCGAAGGCCCCGACACCGCCTCCGGGAACCCGGGGTAGTTCTCGACGTCGGTGGTGAGCATGAGCTGGCCACCGGCCTGGAGCCCCGCCAGCAGCAGCGGCCCGAGCTCCGCGCGTGCGGCGTAGATCGCCGCGGTGTAGCCCGCCGGGCCGCTTCCAACGATCAGGATGCGCGCGTGCTCCACGTTCTCCTTCTCGTGACCGAGCCCGAGCAGCGGATCGAGCTCCCCGGCCCGGTCGAGGGCCGCCAGGTCGTCGAAGCCGCCCACGTGCCGCCCGTCGATGAAGATCTGCGGCACGGTGCGCCGACCGCTGCGCTGGATCATCTCCTCCCGCCGTGCGGGCTCGGCCTCGATGTCGATCTCCTGCCAGGTCTGTCCCTTCGAGGCGAGCAGGCGCTTCGCCGCCACGCAGTAGGGGCAGGTCTGCTTGGTGTAGATCTCGATCGCGGCCACGGTCTCCTCCGGCTGCTCCGAGGGTATCGGGTTGGATGCCGGCGCCGCCAGCCGGGTGGCACGCCGGGACGGGGCAGCAGCCGGCGCCGCGACGGCTACAAGGGCTCGGTGATCGGCAAGTCCTCCCACAGGAGCTGGAGGAACGTGCCGATGAAGAACGAGAGGAAGGTCATCACGAAGACGGCCGATGGAAAGGTCACCACCGGCTCCAGGCCGATGATGCGCGGCAGCTCGCCGAGGACGGGCGGCATGACGCCGCGGAGCGCGGCGAAGTCGTGCGCGCCGAGGGGCTGGAACCAGTTCCGGGCCACCATGAAGTGCCCGAACAGGCTCGTCACGATCAAGCCCAGCGCGAGCGACTCCACCAGGCCGAGCAGGAAGATTCCGCGCGCGCGCCGGAAGGCCTCGGCCGGATCCTCGATCCGACGCTGCACCTCCACGTAGAGGTAGAGCAGCGTCGGGAACGCCAGCAGCGTCACCGCCACCGCCAGGGTCCACCACGGCGTGCGCGAGAGGTCCCAGATCTCGTCGATCAGGAAGACCGGCATGTAGCCCACGATGATGCCGGCGCCGATCCGCGGCACCGAGGCATGGAAGAACGTGAGGTCGCGCTGCCAGCAGAAGCGGTAGAGCAGGAACCAGAACACGGCGAGGTTCACCGACAGCACCTCGAGCGAGCAGAGCGCGTCGAAGAGCTGCGGCGCGCTGCGGTAGCCGAAGAGCGCGCCCACGAAGGGCAGGACGAGCAGGCCGAGCGCTAGCAGGTAGTTGCGCGGCTCGTGGTAGGACAGGCGCTTCGCGGCGTCGTCCCGGCCGCGGCGGAGCTCGTTCTCGTGACGGATCAGCGCCGCCGCGTGGTGTACGTCGTACTGGCGAAGGAACCAGCGCTCGAGGCCGACCAGCACGCGCCGGCAGGCGCGGCTGTTGCGGCGGCGCAGGAAGGGCGAGAGATCGCGCCCGCGCGAGATCCAGCGCCCGTTGAGCGCGGCGACGCGCAGCACCTCCGTCTCGCGATCGTCGAAGGGCGAATCCCCGGTCTCGAAGGCCTGGTTCGACTCGTCCAGGCACACGTCCTCGAGCCAGGCGTGGAACGCCCGCTCGGCGCGATCCAGGATCGCCGCGGCGCGCTCCTCGGGATCGCCCCCGGCCAGGAGCGCGAAGAAGGCCGCGCCCGAGGGATCGTCGCTCGGATCGAGCTCCGGGCGCTCGCCGCCCTCGAGGTAGCGCGCGATCGCCGGAGGCGAGACGTGGACTCGGGCGAGGCCGAGGAGCACGCGCAGATGAAGCTTCCTCAGATGGAAGCCCGCCATGCGGAGCGCCGGCGTGGCGTCGAGATGCTTGTCCTCGAGGAAGCGCAGGAGCGTTCGCACCAGCAGCGTGGCGTCGGCGTTGAGGACGGCCAGGGCCGCGGGGCCGACGCGGGCGTCGCTCTCCACGCGGACGAGGATGCGCTCCAGGTAGCGCGGCACCGCCTGCAGCAGGCGGCGCACCACCTCCTCGGCCTCGCGGCGCGTGGCTGTCTCGGCCAGGATGCGGGGGTTCGACCAGAGATCGTCGAGCTGCAGGTAGAGCTCCGCAGGATCGTGTCGCTCGGGCCGGAAGGAGAATGTCTCGGGGAAGGCGCGACGGAAGCCCTGCCCCCGATCCGCCTCGAAGCGAACCTCGCGGGCGTGGAAGGCCCAGGTGAAGCGATAGGTGGTGCGGAGCCGCTCCACGCGCAGCTCGAGGCGCTCGAGCGCTGCCGCCGGCTCCGCGCCCGGCGGCGGCTCAGAGGGTGCGGGCGCGGGGGTTCTCGCCGGACTCGTAGTAGCTCTCCACCCGCTGCGCGAGCTCGCGCACGCGCCGGGGCAGTGCCTCGGGCAGCGGCCAGCGCGCGAGCGCGATGCGCATGCGGTCGAGCAGCACCTGGGCGTCGGGGTAGGCCTCCGCGGCGAGCGCGTCGTCCACGGCCAGCCAGTTCTCGATCGCGGTGAGGGTGCGCGAGGCGTGCTCCGCCAGCTCCTCCATCCCCGGCGACGCGACGCGCGTGGCGCGCACCTCCTGCACCAGCCGGCGCAGCTCCGCCGCCGTGTGCTCCATGGGCTCGCGCAGGCTGCTGTGATGCTCCGCCAGCCCGCGCAGCAGCTCCTCGAAGCGACGCCGCAGCGGCTCGTGGGAGATCTCGCGCAGGAGCACCACCTCGCCGAGCGCGCCGCCCGTCGGCGCGGCCAAGCGGCTCAGCGAGAGCCGCAGCCGCACGGCGCGCCCGTTCGACGCGAGCTCCAGCTCCTCGAAGCGGCCGTCTCCGCTCCCCTCCTCCAGGCGCCGCACGGCCTCCCACGCCGGGCCCGGAAGCACGTCCTCGAGCCGGCGTCCGTGGGGCGGGGCCGCGATCCCGAGGTACTGGCTCGCGGGTCGATTGGCCGCCTGCACCACGCCCGCCGCGTCGAGCGCGATCGCGCCGGTTCCGAGGCGGTCCATCACCGCGTCGAGGATCACCTTCGAGCGCTGGAGATCCTCCAGCAGCCGCAGGTTCTCCTCGCTCAGCCGGTGGTGCTCGACCGCGCGCCGCACCACCTGCTTCAGCTGGTCGGGCTCCCAGGGCTTGGTGATGTACGCATAGACGTGTCCGTCGTTGATGGCGCGCAGGATCGCATCCATGTCCGCGAAGCCCGTCAGGATGATGCGCACGGTCGTCGGGTGCCGCTGGTAGACGTGGCTCAGGAACTCGACGCCCGTCATGTTGGGCATCCGCTGGTCCGTCAGCACCGCGGCGAAGGGCCCCTTCTCCTCCAGGAGCGTCAGCGCCACCCGCGCATCGCTCGAGGTGTGGACCTCGTAGTCCTCCTCGAACGTGTAGGTCATCGTCTCGAGGATGGCCTCCTCGTCGTCGACGATCAGGATGCGGGGCTTCTCGGCGGTCGTCATGCGGGACGGGCCTCGGCGGCCGCGCGGCCGCCTACCAGAGGAAGCGGCGCCGCGTCTTCTCGGCGCTCTGGCGCTCCGTGATCTCGCCGCGGAGCTGCTTGCGGTACTCGGCCAGGCGCCGGGGCAGACGCTCGGCCGCGATCTCGCTCCAGGGGCGCTGCTCGGCGACCTCGCGGAAGCGCCGGAACTTGCGATAGGCGCGGAGCTCGTGCCGGAAGTCCTCCTGCACCAGCCGGATCATGATCGCGTCGTCCAGGAAGCCGATCATCGGCAGCTCGTCGGGGATCAGGTCCGCGGGATTCGCGAAATAGGCGAGTGCCGCCAGCACCGACGCCGCCTCACCTTTCGGGAGCGCGTAGTCCTTGTCCTCGAGCATCTGGATCAAGGTCTCGAGCGCGTCCACCGCGTCGATCACGAACGGCGGCACGTGCCGCGCCTCGCGCACGCGGCCCACCAGCTCGCGCACCTTGCGCACGACGGCCTCCCGGTCGTCGGGGCCGGCATGTTTGCGCACGGTGCGGAAGACCTGGCGGAACCAGGCCAGGTCGCTCTCGTCCAGATTGAACTGCACCTTGATGGACTTCGAGGCCATGCGCGTCTCCGCCGTGTCGGGGATCGGAGCGGGGACTCTATCAGTAGCGCGTGGCGTCGATCAAGCGGCGCGGGCTGCGGCGCCACTCGCCTTCCCAGCGCTCGAGCACCACCTGCCCCGGGCTCGCGCCGCGCTCCAGCACCGCCTGGAGGGGCTCGAGGAGCGCCGACTCGTCCCGGCCCGCGGCGTCGCGGTGGCCGAGGGCCTCGAGCCCCCGCGCGGCGATCGCCACCGCCTCCCGCGCCAGGTCGAGCACCGCGCGGCCCCCCACCCGCGCGGCGAGGCCCGCGCGGGCCACGGCGTCCAGGGCGCCCTCCCGCTCCTCGGCGTCCCAGGCCCGGGCCAGCGCGAGCGCGGCCTCGCGCGCATCGGCGTGGTAGAGCAGCCCCTTCCAGAGCGCCGGCACCGCGACGGCGAGCGGCAGCGACACGGCGTCGGCCGAGCGCACCTCGATCAGGCGCTTGAGCCGCGCCTCCGGGAAGAGCGTGGTCAGGTGGCGCTCGAAATCCGCGAGCGTCGCCGCCTGCCCTGCGTGCCCCTCGGCCCAGAATCGGCGGAAGGTCTTGCCGTGCAGCGGCAGGTAGCGCCCATCGCGCACGATGAAGAACATCGGCACGTCGAGCGCCCACTCGGCGTAGCGGCGGTAGCCGAAGCCCGGCTCGAACACGAAGGGGAGGAGACCGCAGCGATCCGGATCGGTGTTGCGCCAGATGTGGATGCGCCGCGACACGAAGCCGCTCGGCTTGCCGGCGGCGAGGCTCGAGTTGGCGAAGAGCGCCGAGGCGACGGGCGCGAGGCCGAGCGCCACGCGCAGCTTGGCCGTCATGTCGGCCTCGTCCGCGAAGTCGAAGCTCGCCTGCACGCTCGCGGTCACGTGCATCATGTCGAGCGCGAGGCTCCCGCGCCGCGGCAGGTACTCGCGCATGATGCGGTAGCGCTCCTTCGGCATGCGCGGCACGTCGGCCACGTCGTGGAAGGGCTGGTTGCCGAGCGCGAGCCAGACCAGGCCGAGGGGCTCCGACTCGCGCTTCACCAGCTCGAGGTGCGACTCGAGATCCCGCCGCAGCTCGTGCACGGTGCCCGCGGGGCGGCCCGAGAACTCGAACTGCCCGCCGGGCTCGAGCGTGACGCTCCCGACCTCCCGGTCGAGCGCCACCAGCGTCGATCCCTCGTAGACCCGCTGCCAGCCGTCGCTGCGCGCGATCCGTTCCAGGAGCTCGCCGATCCCGCGCTCGCCCTCGTAGGGCACGGGCCGCAGCTCCGCGAGCTGGAGGCCGAGCTTCTCGTGCTCGAGGCCGACGCGCCAGCGCTCCGGCGGCTTCTCGCCGGCGCGGAAGTAGGACACGAGATCGTCGAGCGAGCCGATCGGCCGCTCGAGCTCGCTTTCGGCGTTGCGATCCAGCGTCACCCGGCGCTCCTCTCGTCGGGATAGAGGTCGGGGTGCAGGAAGCGCAGCATCGCACACACCACTGCGTGTCGGGCGTACTCCGCCCGCGTCAGCACGCCGAGGCTGAGCCGCCCGACGTTGCCGAGGCCGCGCCCGGACGGCTGCTCCGCGGCCTCGCCGCGTCGCTCCTGCCACAGGCGGTCGAAGAGCTCGCCCACGGGCTCGCGTCGCGTGAAGGCGGGCTCGGCGCAGGCCGGTGGATAGGCGAAGCCCGCCGAGAAGCCGAGGCCCGTGCGCTTGCCGTCGGTGACGGCGGCGCAGCCCACGTTCAAGGGCCCGCCCGGGACCGCGGCGACCTGCACCAGGCCGTCCTCGATCCCGACCGCGAGCTCGCACTCCCCGCTGCGGAGCGCCGCCTGCGCGCGGTTGCGAGCGCCGGCCACGATCTCGTCGAAGCCCACCGGCTGATTGGCGACGCCGCTCGCCACCTCGACGCCCTCCACCACCACGTCCGCGGCGTAGGCGCCGAGCGCGCGCCGCACCGCCTCGAGCTTGGGCGCGTTCGTCGAGCCGACGCGCACGCGACGCAGACCGGCCAGCGCCGCCCGGCCCGCGCTCACGGCGTCGCACCCTCCTCCAGGAAGCGCTCCAGGAAGCCCGCGAGCGCCGCCTCGAGCTCGTGCGGCGCATCGAAGGGGAAGGTGGCGCAGGGGCCCTCGGCGGCTCCGGCCTTGAAGGGGCCGACCAGCATCACCTCGCCGCGACTCTTCACGGTGACGATCGCGCGGTAGCGCCCCCGCCGCAGCTCGAACTCCACCGCCCGCACGTGCTTGTCGTCGCCGTGCACCGGGCTGACCTCGACACCGATCGGCTCGGCCCCGGCCTCCGACACACCGGCGTGGAAGGTTTCGAGGGCGGCGGCGACCTGCGCGTGCAGCTCCCGGGCCCGGCGGCGCGCCTCCTCCAGCGCCCGCCGATGCGGAGCCTCGCGGGTGCCGATGCGGCGGCCGAGCTCGGCCAGCCGCTCGTTGAGCGAAGGGGAGGAAGCGGACGCGGCTGTCGGGCTGGCGGAGGCAGGGGGCCGCATGAAGCCGATCCTCGCACAGTCGGGAGCCGGCGGCAGCCGGGCCCGCGGCGTGAGCCTCGCTGCCGGCAGCGGACGTGCCCGCCGACGGCGCCGCGCGAGCCCGCGCCGAGAACGCTTGGATGCCGGCGGCGCGCCGCCGGGTGCGGGCCCGCAGGGTCCGGCCGCCTAGAGGGCCTCGTCCACCGTCACGAGAGGCGAAGAGCGGAGCTCGGCCAGGAGCGAGTCCCGGGCGGCGCGGAACGGGGCCTTGGCGCCGACCCCGGCTACCGCCGGCACGTTCCGTCGCACCGAGGCGGGGTTCACGTACTGCCCGTCCTTCGCGATCCGGAAGCAGACGTGCGGCCCGGTGGCGAGGCCCGTCATTCCCACGTAGCCGATCACCTGCTTCTGCTTCACCGCCTGGCCCACGTGGAGGCCCGAGGCGAAGCGCGAGAGATGCCCGTAGTAGGAGACGTAGCCGTTCGGGTGCTGGATCTTCACCAGGTTCCCGAAGCCGTTCTCGTAGCCGCGGAAGATCACCCGGCCGTCGGCCACCGACCAGAGCGGCGTGCCCTCGGGAGCGGCGTAGTCGATGCCGAGGTGGGGGCGAGTGATGCCGAGGATCGGGTGCAGCCGCGCGTGGGAGAAGGTCGAGCTCACGCGGGTGTAGCGGAGGGGCGCCAGCAGGAACTCGCGCTCCACCGGCGTGCCGTCGGGCCGGAAGTAGGCGCCGTGCCCTTCGTCGATCTGGTAGTACACCGCGACGTGATCGCCGCTCGCGCCTTCGAAATGGGCGGCCAGGATGCGGCCCGGGCGGACGTAGGACTCGTGGCCGCTCGCGTCCGTCCGATACAGCCGCTCGTAGAGCATCTGGAACTCGTCGCCCGGCCGGAGGCCACGCACGAAGTCCACGTCGTAGGCGAAGATCTCGGCGAAGTCGCTGGCGAGCTGGGGGCTCTCGCCGAGGTCGCGCACGGCGTCGAAGAGGGTGGTGCTCACGACGCCGGCCAGGCGCGCGGTGCGGCGCACGTACTGCACGTCGCGCCGCTCGGCTACGTACTCCGTGCCGTCGCGGTAGAGGCGGAAGCCGTCGTCGGTGACGCGCGTGTAGCGGAAGTCGAGCAGGCTCCCGCCGGCCGAGCGGCGCAGGCTCCAGTAGTCGCCGGGGCGGGCGTCGCGGAAGTCGAAGAGGGGACCGAGCTTGCGCTCGATCATCTGGACCATGGTGGGCGGCACGCCGCGGCTCGTGAGGGCGCGAGCCAGCGACTCGCCGCGGCGGATCACGCCGTTGGCGGCGCCGGCCGAGCGCATGGCCGCGGCCGCGCTCCGTGCCACCGCGCGGTCGGGCACCGAGCGCTCGCTCACGGGCGCCGGGCGATCGATCGCGGGGAAGGACACGAGCTTCGCCGGGGGCGGGGGGCCTTCGAGGGCGCCGGCGCCGGGCACGGCCAGGATCACCAGGAAGGAGCCGAGCGCGAGCCGAAGGCTCGGCAGGCCGTGGCGCAGGCGCCCGATGCGGCGGATCCAGCGGCTCCCGGGGAGGGTCCCTTCGCTCAGCATCCAGCTCTCCGACTTCTCCAACGACCTGGACAGCCCGCCGGTGGGTAGCCCGGGCGATCCCGCCGGTGGCTGACCTCGATCCGGCTGCGCGCACAGGCCGCGCCCGCGGGGGGAAACGGGATCTGAGCGCTGGGGCGGCCGGGTCCCGACCCGGGAGCACGGCACCCTCGCGGTTGATACGTTCCCCCTCCTAAAAAAAATGTGCGCGTCATCACAGTCATCGGCCGACCGGACTCGAGCCTTCAGGGGGGCCTCATGATGGTGCCTGATGCCGGCCTGCTTCCATGGCTTCAACTCTTCGCCTCGAAAGCGCTTTCTCGCGCCCGGGCCGGCCTCCGGGCGGGCCTTCGATGAGGCCTCGCCGGCACCTCGGGGCGGCCCTGCTGGGGCTGCTGTCCCTGCTGTTCACCGACCCCGCGGGGGCCTTCTGGCCCTTCGATCGCCGGGACTATCCGGACCCCTCGACGGACCTGCGGGGCGCCGCCGCTGCGATCCTCTCGCGGTCGATCCGCTTCCGCACCGTGAACCCCCCCGGAGACGAGCGCCCCCTGGCCGAGTACCTGGTCGCAGTCCTGCAACGTGAAGGGGTGGCCGCCCAGGCCGTCGAGACCCCGCCGGGCGTCTCCAAGGCGGGCCGCGCGGCGGTCTGGGCCCGCGTGCCCGGGAACGGCAAGCGCCGGCCGATCGTCCTGCACTCGCACCTCGACGTGGTCCCGGCGGAGGCCGACGAGTGGATGGTCGCCCCCTTCGACGGCGTGGTGGCCGGCGGG
The DNA here is from genome assembly GCA_033853555.1 of Myxococcota bacterium. Taxonomy (GTDB): domain Bacteria; phylum Myxococcota_A; class UBA9160; order UBA9160; family UBA9160; genus JAWOLJ01. The sequence goes on along the minus strand of JAWOLJ010000147.1, from coordinate 30,900 downwards.
TCGGTGATCGGGCGCGGCGCCCTCGACGCCAAGGGCATCACGGTGGTGCAGCTCCTCACCCTGGTGGAGCTCGCGCGACGGCCGGCGCCCCTCGATCGCGACGTGATCCTGCTCGCCACGCCCGACGAGGAGACCGGAGGCCAGCTCGGCTCGGGCTACATCGCGAGCGAGCGGCCGGACCTCCTCTACGACGCCGAGTACCTGCTCACGGAGGGCGGCGGCATCCTCGAGGGTCCACCGGGGACCAACGTCTGGGGTGTCGCGGTCAGCGAGAAGAGCCCGTGCTGGATTCGCGTCACCGCCCACGGCACGGCCGGGCACGGCTCGAGCGAGCCTCGCGACGCGGCCATCCCCCGGCTGCTCGGCGCCCTCGACCGGCTGGTCGCCCTCGAGGACCCCGTGCGCGTCGGACCCGAGGTGGAGCGCATGTTCGCGGCCCTGGCGCCGTCCGCGCCGCCGGCCGATCGGGCGGCCTACGCCGATCTGCGTCGAGCGCTGGAGAGCGACCCGGCCTTCCGCGCCCGCTTCCTGGCCGAGCGCGGCCAGAGCGCGCTGGTCCGCGACACCATCACCGTGACGGTGCTGAAGGCCGGATCGCAGACCAACGTGGTGCCGTCCCAGGCCATGGCGCAGCTCGATGCGCGCCTCCTCCCGGGCGAGCGCTGCGAGGCCTTCATCGACCGGCTGCGCGACGAGGTGGACGACGAGGGCGTGGAGCTCGAGCCGCTGCTCTCGCTGCGCAGCGCGAGCTCACCGGTGGATACCGAGCTCTATCACGCGATCGAGCGCGTGGCGGCGGAGACCGACCCGGGCGCCCTGGTGGCGCCGCGCGTGATCGTGGGCTTCACCGACGCCCACTGGTACCGCGACCTCGGGATCGTCTCCTACGGCTTCCTTCCGCGCTGGCTCCCGGCGTCGGAGACGCGCGGCATCCACGGGCCGGACGAGCGGGTCTCGATCTCGAACCTGGAGCGCGGGGTCCGCGCGATGGTGCGCCTGATGGAGCTCCTCGGCGGGGCCGACGCCGCCGAGCCGGCGGGGAGCCGGCGCGCGCCGTAGCGCGGGCCTCGGGCGCACCGGCGGCTACGCCGCCGGGCCGCGCAGCTCCTGGATGCCCTGGTGCACCGCCTCGAAGAGCGGCTCGATCTCCTCCACCTCGAGGCAGGAGAAGGCGACACGAATGTCGGTCGGGCTCGTCGAGACCAGGCCCACGCCGTGGCGGTCCAGCAGATGCACGCGAAGCTTCTCGGCGTCCACGCCCTTCACGGCGATGCACATGAAGTAGCCGCTGTTGAAGGGATAGACGTCCCAGCTCTCGCGGAAGCGCGCCTGGTGCACCACCTCGTGGAGCCGCGCGGCGCGCTGGCGCAGGATCTCGCCCTTCTGCTTGCGCTCCTCGGCGATCGAGGACGAAGCCAGGGCCTGCTCGATCAGCGTCTGCGAGAGCTGGGGGCTGTTGGAGATCGCGCCGCGGATCGCACCGCGCACCTTCGCGTCGAGGGCCGTGGTGGCAACCTCGGCGCTCTCGGCGCGACCCGGCCCGAAGGTCAGGAAGCCGCAGCGCAGCCCCCACACGAAGAGCTCCTTGGTGGCGCCATCGAGCTTGACCGCGAGCAGGTTCGGGTGGCGGTTGGTGAGCATCCCGAAGAGCGACTCGGTCATCGAGCGGCCGCCCAGGTGGTAGAAGAGGCCGAAGTAGGCGTCGTCGAGCACCACCACCAGGCGCGTGCCGCGCTCGGCCTGGGCCAGCAGCGCACGCACGATCGCCTCGCCCTCCTCCGGCGTCGGCATGTAGCCCGTCGGATTGTTGGGGAAGTTGAGCAGCACCAGGAGCTTCTCGCGCCCCTGGGCGTTGGCGGCGAGTGCCTGCGCGAAGCCCTCGCGGTTGAAGCCCGTCCCGGCGTAGAACGGGAAGGTCTCGATCTTCGCGCCGAGCCGCACCTCGTAGGTGAGGCGGTAGTTGCCCCAGATCTTGTCGGGCGAGAGCAGGCGGTCGCCGGCACCGACGAAGAGATCGCCCACCACGGCGAGGCCATGGGTGATCGCGCTCGTCACGATGGGCAGCCCGAACTTGCGCCCGACCAGGGAGGGGTTCTCGTGGAGCAGCTTCTGCTTCCAGCGCTCCCGCAGCTCGGGCCGTCCGGCCGGCGGCGCGTAGTTGAAGGCGTCCGCCGCCGACACGCCGACGAGATGGCGCTGGATGGAGGGCAGCACCATCGGGCCCTTGCCCTCGGTAGCGGTGCCGATGGTCGCGTTGAAGCGCTTGGCGCGCTGCTTCGCCTCCGCCGATTGGGACAGGATCCCCTTCGGGAAGTAGAGCCGGCGGCCGAGCGGCGAGAGCATCGCCAGGATCTCCGGCGCCGCCTGCTCGAGCGTGGCGTTGAGCTCGCGGGCGAGCGGGTTGAGCGCAGCGTCGGAAGCGGCGGACATCGGGGGGACTCCTCGTCGATCGGGCGCGCGCCGAGGTTACAGGCGACGCTGCAACACGTCCACGAACGGCGCGAACCCGAGGCCGCGCCAGAAGGCACGGCCTTCCGCGTTGGCCGCCACCACGCGCACCTCCACGCGCCGCACGCCCCGGGCCTGCACCCACGCGAGCGCCGCCTGCGCCAGGGCCCGGCCGATCCCGCGCCGTCGCACGGCCGGGCGCACACCGAGGTCGGTGATCTCGGCGCGCTCGGTCTCGCGATAGATCGGCGGCGCCCGGTCCACCCGCACGATGCACAGGCCGTCGGGAGGACCGGCGCCGGGATCGTGGAGGAGGACGTGCGCGTCGGGATCGTGGAGCACCGCGCGCAGCAGCTCGCGCAGCTCGCCCCGAGCGCCCTCGCGCAGGCGGAACAGGGGATCCAGCGGCTCGTGGTGGCGGGTGAGCTCGATCCAGAGCGCGACCACCGCGTCCAGGTCCCGCTCCGCCGCGGGCCGGATCCGGGGGCCCGAGGGCGCGGCGCCCGCGCTCACGGCGCCAGGTGGCCTTCCCGGATCAGCCGGTCGATCTCCTCGGGGCTTCGCCGCTCGTCGATGATCAGGTGCTCGATCCGACCCGCGAGGGCGTCGATCTGGGGCGCCAGGGCCTCCGGGCTCTCGCCGCGCTCGCGCACGCGGCGCGCGATCTCGTCGCGCACCGAGCGCCGCACCTGCTCGCGCACCTCCGGCGGAACCTCGCTCGGATCCTTCCACGCCTCGAGCTCGCGCTCGGCATCGGCGGGGCTCGAGAGCCCGGCGCCGAAGTTCGCGATGAAGGCGGCGCGCAGGCGCTCCTCGTTGGTCTTGCCGCTGCCGCGCACCACCTGCGCCACGCCCGAACGCGTCATGCGGAAGGTGCCGCGTCGCGTGCCATCGCGGTCGAAGCTCCCACGCAGCTCGTTTCCGTCGGGCGAGATCTCCTCGGTCCGGTACTGCGTTCGGCCTTCCAGGCTCTCGGCGCGACCGCCGGAGAGCGAGTCGTCGCGCAGGAAGGCGGGCTTCGAGGGCAGCCCCTCGATGCTCCAGGTCTCGGAGTAGGTGAGGACCGAGGCGGACGGGGCGGCCTGGGGCGTGCCCGACCGCCAGCCCGCCGCGTCGGAGCCGTGCAGGGTCTTGGTCTTGCTGCCGCGGGTGTTGTACTGGAGACCGCGCGCGATCTCCGCCTGCTGGCCGGGGTTCGGCTCCCAGGGGCCGAGCACCCGCGAGGCGCGGTTTCCGCCGAGCTGCTCGAAGCGCCCGCTCTCGTCGTCGAAGACCACGATCGGGTAGTCCTTCCACTCCAGCGTGTCGCCCTGGCGCTCGAAGACCCAGATCCGGTCCTCCCAGTGCACCCGGTCCGGGTTCGGGCTCTCGCTGTCGCGGTAGTGCACGAGCACGTACCAGGTGCCCGAGAGGTCGAGCGGCGGCGCGGCGGCCGCCGGCACGGCCAGGCACGCCGCGGCGCCGCACAGCAGCGCGAGCGCGCGCCGCGCCCGCATCAGATCCTTCGCTCGATGCCCGGGTACTGCCGCCAGACCGGGACGCCGCAGAAGTGGCTCCCTTCGGTGCAGCGCGGGCTCACCAGGCCGCTCCGCACCACGCAGGGCGGCCCCACGTGTCGCACCAGGCGCGGGTGCACCGCGCGCACCTGCTCGATCTCGTCCATGGTGGCCTGCCAGATCTCGCGCTGCGCGTTCAGGCATGTGCGCATGGTCCACTTGTGGAGCAGGTGGAGCAGCGAGCCACTCTCTTCGAAGCGCACCGCGAGGGCGTTCGGCAGCACGTAGAGCGCGAGCTCCGGCGCCACGCCGAGCGCGAGGAGCCGCCGCCGGGCGTCGAAGGCCTCCTCGACCGCCTCGACGAAGAGCGCGTGGCAGGCGGGCTCGGCGGCCACCAGCTCGGGCTCGATCACGTCGGGCCGGAGCGGCACGGTGCGCGAGAGCAGCGGCCGAGAGCCCGGCACCATTCGGTGTCGCTGGTCCTGCGAGTCGGCGCTGTGGGAGAGCTTCTTGCGGAAGGTGTAGTGCGCGTGCTCGAGCGTGCGCATGAGCGGCGAGTGGGCCGACACGTTCATCACGTCCAGGCGATGGGGATTGCGCGCGGGATCGAGCACCAGGTCGAGGGCGATCTCGTCGTCGAGTTCCGGGCGCCCGAGCACGTGGCGCACCGCCCCCGCCACCACCTCCGGCGCGCGCGCCCCCCAGTCGACCAGGCGCGAGCGGCGGCCCGCGAGCTCCTTGTCGAAGGCCTCGAGCGCCACCGCGTCGCCGGCTCCGGGCGGCGCCACCGCACGCTCCGGGACCTGGTCCCGCTCGAGCGGGAGCTCGCCCACCTCGCGGAAGAAGGCGGGATCGATCCGCTCCACCTCCGCCACCATCCGGTCGGCCACGGTGCGCGCCTCGTCCGGCACGTCGCACGCGGCGGCCATGCGGCGCAGGCGGTGCAGCACGATGCCCGACACCGTGTAGACCATGGCGGTATGGCAGGCGATCGGGATGACGTACCGCGCGGTCTCGATCGCCTTCTTCTCGGCCTCGCGCGCCACGCTGCGCCCGAAGGCCACGCTCTGGCGCTCACGCAGCCGCCAGAGCTCGCCGAGGATGCCGTGGGTCACGGGCTGCAGGCGACGCGCGAGCTCGGCGTAGGCCGCCCAGGCCCGCTCCAGCGAACGCTCGTAGAGCGTGCGCGCCTCGCCCTGGAGCGCCGGCGGCACGTGGGCCGCCACCTCGTCGAGCCGTACGTAGCGCTGGCTCTGCTGCTCGGTGTTGTAGAACGGGAAGGCGTGGAGGAAGCACCACACGAGCTGTCGCGAGACGCCGGAGATCGAGAACTCGAAGCTCGCGTGCTGATACACCGTATGGTGTCCGCCGAGGAAGGTCAGCGGGCCGATGCTCCGTCGCTGGCGCTCCACGACCTCCTCCGCCTCCACCACCCTCGGCGAGTAGCAGGTGCGCGCCGCCGCGATGGCGTCGTCGTAGGGACGGGCAAAGGAGTTGCGCAGGCGGACCAGGGGTCCGCCGTCGATCACGGCCACTCGGGGCTCCGCTCGCGATTGCGGTTCTACGGGAGGGTAGCCGGTACTCTCGCAGAGCCCCCGGCGACGATCAACCGCCGGGAGGGGCAAAGTTTTTCCTAGAATGACGGCGATCCGGGGGAAAGCGCGGGGCGGGGGCGACGCCGGGAACCGGGAAAGCCCGGGCGTCTTCCCGGGGACGGCTGCGCGTCTTCGGGCCGTCCTGCCGCAGACCTTCCGGTGGGGGTGCCTTGGCACAAGGTTTGCCGCCTGGATTGTCCGGTCGTGTGTCCGCGCCGAGCGGCGTGGACCGTCGTGGATTCGTGTACGCGGGATCCGCCGGGAGCATGTCCACCCTCTGGATCGTCCATCGCGACCCGCGCGTGCGCGGTGCGGTCGCCCGCCTGGCGGGCGTCGAGGCCGAGGCCGTGCTCGGGGCGCCGGGGGATCGGCTGTTCGAGACGGCGGGCCCCGCGGACGTGGTGCTGCTCGGGGTCTCGGGCGACTTCGAGGCCGAGCTCGAGTTCGTGCACCGGTTCGCGGCGCGGCTGCGCCACGCGAGCTGGCTGCTGATCCCGGAGCGCGGCGACGTGGAGGACGTGCGGCGCCTCTTCGACACGCTGCCCGCCGAGATCCTGCCCTTCCCGCCCGAGGCCTCGATGCTGCGGCGGCGCGTTCGCGCCGCGCTACGCCGGCGCCGCGCCGATCCGCTCTCCGAGCGCCGCGAGCGGGATGCCCTTGCGGCGCGCTTCGGGCGCTGGTTCGCCGATCTCGAGCTTCCCGAGATCCTGCGTGCCCTCGATCCCCGCCACTCGCGCCTGCCGCTCCTGATCCGCGGCGAGCCCGGCACCGGCCGCGCGCTCCTCGCGCGCTACGTGCACGCCTTCGGTGGCACGACCGGCGGGGCGTTCGTGCTCTTCCCTTGCGAGCGGACGAGCACCGCGGGCGACCTGCTGAACGAGCTCGCGCGGGCCGGCGGCACCGTCGAGGCCCCGACCTCGCTCACGATCTGCCTGGAGGATGCGGACCGGCTCGCGCCCGGCGTGCAGCGCCGGGTCCAGGCCTGGGTGGAGATCGCTCCGCCGGCGGTGGTGCCCCACGCGAGCTGGCTGCGATGGGTGGGCACCGCCGACGACGACGACGAGGGCGACGGGCTCGCCCCGGGGCTGGGCGCGGCGCTCGGGGCCCTGGTGATCCGGATTCCCCCGCTGCGCGAGCGGCCGGCTCTGATCGAGCCCTTCGCGAGCGACGCCGCACGGGCGTGGGCCCAGAGCCATGGCGAACGGCCGCGCCGCTTCTCGGCCGAGGCTCTGGAGGCCCTCCGCCTCTATCCGTGGCCGAGCAACCTGCGCGAGCTCGAGGCGGTGCTCTTCCGCACGCTGGCGAGCCGCCCGGAGGATCCGATCCCGGCCGAGGTCCTGGCGTTCGGGGAGCTCCCGCTGGCGGCTCCCCTGGCCGCGCGCCGAACGCCAGCCACTGCGGCGCCAGCGGCCGAGCCCTCGCGTCCGGTGACACCGGCCGCCGCGCCCGCGGCCGGTCCGGCCGCTCCCGTGCCGCCGGTCGCGCCTCCGTCGGCGCCCGCCGAAGCGGCCAGCGAGGCCGTCCTCGCCCCCTCGGCGTTGCTCGAGGAGGACGAGACGCGGCGCCTCGTCGGCGCGATCGCCCACGAGGTGCGAAACGGCCTGGTGCCGATCCGCACCTTCGCCGGCCTGCTGCCGGAGCGCTTCGACGACCCGGAGTTCCGCCGACGCTTCACCGAGGTGGTGGGCGCCGACGTGCGGCGCATCGAGAACGTGCTGGAGCAGCTCGCGGCCTTCGCGGCGCTCGCGGCGCCCCGCCGCTCGCGGGTCGACGTGGCGGCGCTCCTGGACGAGCTCCTGGAGGGGTACCGGGCCCAGATCGAGGCGCAGCGCCTGCTGGTGCTGAAGGAGCTCGATCGCAACCAGCCGGTCGCCGACGTGGACGCCGAGCAGCTCCGGCTCGCGCTCGGCGGTCTCCTGGCCAAGGCCTTCGACCTGATCGCGGAGCGCGGCGACCTCTATCTCGCCTCCAAGCATTCCGCGACGGGGCTGCGTGGCGGCCCCGCGGTGCGGGTGCTCCTGCGCTTCCACAGCCCGGGCCGCGTCTCGCCCCTGGGTGCCGTCGAGGGAGTCTCGCTCGAGGAGACCTCCCTCGAGCTCTTCCTCGCCGATGCGCTGGTGCGAGCGCAGGGCGGGATCCTCACCGTGGACACCACCGACGCCGACGAGACACTCATCCTTCTAGACCTGCCGGCACCCGCCTAGTTAGAGTCGCTTCCATGGCCCGCGTGCTGGTGGTGGACGACGAGCCCGGCGTGCAGGAAAGCCTGCGCATGCTCCTCAAGGACACGTGCGAGGTCGCGACGGCGGGCCACGTGGAGGCCGCGCTCCAGGCGATCGCCGCCGCGCCGCCGGATTTGATCCTGCTCGACCTCGTGATGCCGGGCCGGAGCGGCCTCGATCTGCTGGCCGAGCTCGCGGAGCGCGGCGTGCGCACGCCGGTGCTCGTGCTGACGGCCACCAAGACCGTCGCCACCGCCGTGGAGGCGATGAAGCTCGGCGCCGCCGACTACGTGACCAAGCCCTTCGAGGTGGATGCGCTGCGGATCAAGGTGCAGCGCCTCCTCGAGCAGCGCGCGCTCGAGGCCGAGGTGGTGCGGCTGCGCGACGAGGTGAGCCGCCGCACCCAGCTCGGCGGGCTGATCGGACGCAGCGATCGGATGCAGGAGGTGTTCCGCGCCATCGAGCGCGTGGCGCAGTCACGCGCCAGCGTGCTCCTCACCGGCGAGAGCGGTACGGGCAAGGAGCTGGTGGCGCGCGCGATCCACGAGCTCGGGCCGCGGGCCGCGGGACCCTTCGTGGCGTTGAACTGCGCGGCCATCCCCGAGACCTTGATCGAGAGCGAGCTCTTCGGTCACGAGCGCGGCGCATTCACCGACGCACGCGAACGACGCATCGGAAAGTTCGAGGCAGCCTCCGGCGGGACGCTGCTGCTCGACGAGATCGGTGAGCTCGCGCCGTCGGTGCAGGCGAAGCTCCTGCGCGCCTTGCAGGAGCGCTCGATCGAACGGGTGGGCGGGAGCGCTCCGATCCCGGTGGACGTGCGGGTGGTGGCGGCCACCCATCGCGACCTCGAGCGCGAGGTCGCGGCCGGCCGCTTCCGCGCGGACCTCTACTACCGGATCCACGTGGTGCCGATCGCGCTGCCGCCGCTGCGCGAGCGCAGGGAGGACGTGCGGCTCCTGGCCGAGCACTTCCTGGCGCGTGCCGCAGCCGAGACCGGGCGGCGGCTGCAGCTCTCGCCCGCCGCCCAGAACGCCCTCGAGCGCTATCCCTGGCCGGGCAACGTGCGCGAGCTCGAGAACGCGATCGAGCACGCGATCGCGCTGGCCGAGGGCGAGCGGGTGGAGGTCACCGACCTTCCCCCGGCGGTGGCCCAGAGCGAGCGGGTGGGCGCGCTCCAGGACGAGGTCCGGGCGGGGCGCCTCGGCCTCGAGGACGCGGTGGCGCGCTTCGAGATGGATCTCATCGTGGAGGCGCTCACGGCGGCAGGATGGAACCAGACCCGCGCCGCCGAGAGCCTCGGCGTGACCCGGCGCCTGCTCAAGCTCAAGATGGACCGCTACGGAGTCGTTCCCCCGGCTTGAGCCAGAACCGCAGCGGACGGCAGAGGCGCCGTTGGCGAGCGGGCGTTCCATCCGGAACAGCGTTTGGTTCCCTCGGGATTTCGAGCGCTTGTCGGCTGCAAGACGCTTGGGCCGTTCCGATTGGAACGCAACGGCGTTCTAGCAACGAGGACCCGTCCGGGGCCTCGCTCCGTTGAATTCCCCTGTGATCACAAGTGGTTGGCAAGGAATGTAATGGCCGTCACAAGATCCGGCACAGCGCTTGCGATACGCCGTTTCGGCCCCGGAGGAACGATGCCCGAAGCCTCGGAGCAGGCGACGATCCTGGTGGTGGACGACGAGCGCGGCCCGCGCGAGTCGCTCCGCATGATCCTCTCGCCCCGCTTCCGGGTGCTGATCGCGGAGAGCGGCGCGATCGCCCTCGACCTGCTGCGTACGACGCCGGTGGACCTGGTCACCCTCGACCTCAACATGCCCGGGATCAAGGGCACGGATCTCATGCGCACGGTGCGCCGCGAGTTCCCGGACGTCGAGCTCGTGGTGATCACGGGCTACGGCACCCTCGAGAGCGCCACTGCGGGGATTCGCTACGGGATCAGCGACTACCTCGAGAAGCCGTTCGACGTGGTGCAGGTGACGGCCGCCGTGGAGCGCGCTCTCGAGCGCCGGCTCGGGCGACGCCGGGTCGTGGGCTTCCTGGAGACGCTCGGCGCGCTGGTGGGCCGGGAGCGCGACGTCGAGACCATCGTGGAGGAGATCGAGCGGAGCCCGCGGCTGCGGAGCCAGCTCGCCGAGCTGCTGGATCGCGTCGGCGAGAGAGCCCGAGGCGCGGGCTCCCCGACGCGCCGCGGCCGGACCTCCGAGTTCCTCGAGGTCTTCGCGGAGACGATCGAGGCCCAGAATCCCTACATGCGCGGGCACGCGCGCCGCGTGGCGTTCTACTCGGGCCTCCTGGGGGAGCGACTCTGCCTGAGCGGCGAGGAACTCGAACAGGTTCGCATAGCCGCTTTCCTGCACGATCTCGGGAAGATCGGCGTGCCGACGGATCTCGTGGTCCGGGCCGGCGGCCTCGACCCCGCGGAGCGCGCGCGGGTGGAGCGCCATCCCGAGATCGGCGCGCGGCTGGTGGAGCCGCTCGGAGTCTCGACCCGGGTGGTCGCCGCGATCCGGCACCACCACGAGTGGTGGGATGGCAACGGCTACCCCGACGGACTCCACGGCGACGACATTCCGCTCGCGGCGCGGATCATCCACATCGCCGACGCCTTCGACGCCATGACCTGCGACCGTCCGTACCGGCGGGCGCTGCCGCGGCGCCTCGTGCTGCGCGAGCTCGGTCGCTTCGCGGGCGTGCAGTTCGATCCTGGCCTCGCCAAGGAGTTCCTGGCGCTCGTCGAGCAGGGCGCTTGCGATGTCGACGTCGACGTTCTCGCGGACGTCGTCGCGACCTTCGATCATCTGCCGCAAGCGGCCGCCTCCGGGCGGTCGTGACGGGGGTGCGCGGTGACGGGGGGAGGAGAGCAGCTTCCGTTCGAGTTCGGGGGGTGCGGGAGCCCCACCGTCGAATGCCTTCCGAGGCGTCGGGAGGATCGAGAGGCGGTGGTGCGGCTCGTGGAGTACGCGCCTTGCCCCAGGGTTCGCCCGGGGCAGGAGCGGCGCGTGGGCTTCACCAGGGACTGCTCCGCCTCGGGGCTATGCCTCGGGGCGGGGCGTCCCGAGCCCGTGGGCTCGCTCCTCCGGGTGGTCGTTCGCGACGTGGACGGCCGGCCCACCCTGGACTCCCTGGCCCGGGTGATCTGGTGCCGCTCCTGCGCGGATGAGAGCGCCTGGCTGGGCCTCTCCCTGGTGATGGAGGTCCGGGGCCGCCGGGCGGCCCGGGTGCGAGCGAGTTCCTCGCTTCTTCACGTGGAGGTCGCGTAGGGCCAGCGAGTGACCTAGGATTGTCGGGGCGTACCCGCCGCCCGCGAGGTCCCCCCGCGTGCTCAACATCGGACTCCCCGAGCTGATCCTGATCCTGGTCGTGGCTCTCCTGGTCTTCGGGCCGAACCGCCTGCCAGAGCTCGCCCGCTCGCTCGGCAAAGGCCTCGCCGAGTTCCGCCGCGCCTCGGCCGATCTGCGCAGCCAGTTCATGGAGCCGCCGCCCGAGCCGCCGCGCCCGGCCCCGGCGGCGACGACCTCGGCCCTGCCGGCCGAGGCCACGGCGAGCCCGCCGGCCGGCGCGCCACCCGCCGAGGCCGCGGCGAGTCGGGCAGAGGGCAAACCGCCTGCCGACGCTCCGGGCGCCGCCGCGGAGAAGCCGAGCCCCGCGCCCGTTGGATGAGACGCGGCTCCCGCTGACGGCGCACCTGGCCGAGCTGCGCCTGCGGCTCGTGAAGATCCTGGTCGCGTGGGGGATCACCTCGTCGGTGGCCTGGAGCTATCGCGAGGAGGTCTTCGCGTTCCTGCTGCGACCGGCGCTCGCGGTGCTGCACAAGGACGGCGGGAAGCTCCAGGCCCTGGCGCCGGGCGAGATGTTCTTCACCTACATCAAGTGCGCGCTCCTGGCCGGCTTCGTGGCCGCGCTGCCGGTCCTCTTCTGGCAGGCCTGGGCCTTCGTGGCGCCGGGCCTCTACGCGAGCGAGCGCCGGGTGGCGCTCCCCTTCGTGCTGGCCTCCACCACCCTCTTCGTCTCGGGCGCCGCCTTCGGACACACCGTCGTGTTTCCGATCATGTTCAAGTTCTTCGCGAGCTTCGAGAGCCGCTACGTCGAGGCCGCCTGGACCATGCACGAGGTGTTCTCCTTCACCACCCAGATGTTCCTGGCGTTCGGCATCTCCTTCGAGCTGCCGATCGTGGTCTTCTTCCTGGCGGCCGCGGGAATCGTGGATGCGCGCCAGCTGCTGCGCGGCTTCAAGTACGCGGTGCTGGTGGCGTTCATCGTGGCGGCAGTGCTGACGCCGACGCCGGACGTGGTCACGCAGACGCTGCTGGCCGCGCCGCTCTGCTTGCTCTACCTGCTGGGGGTCGGCGTGGCCTGGCTCTTCGCGCGCAAGCGGTCGGCCCCCGAGGAGACGAGCTCGGCGCTGGTCCCGCGCTAGTGCAAGCGAAGCGCACAGCGAGGCGAAGCCGAGCGGAGGGCGCGGCCCGGCGGCGAAGCCGCCGGTGCGCCTGGGGCCAAGGGCTGCGGCTCAGGGCGCCTCGCCGCCGGGGTCCACGACCACGAGGTGCGCGCCGGTCTCCACGGTGTCGCCCTCGCGCGCCGCCACCTCGGTCACGCGGCCATCGATCGGCGACGTGATGTCGTTCTCCATCTTCATCGCCTCGACCACCAGCAGGCTCTGGCCCTCGCGCACCGCGTCGCCCACCGCCACCGAGACCTTCACGATCTTGCCGGGCATGCGGGCCTCGACGGTCTGCTTGCCCTCGGCCACCACCTGGCCCGCCGCGGCCAGGAGCTTGCGGCGCTCGTCCACCGCGCCCAGGTGAAAGAGGCGACCGGCCACCAGCACGTCGAAGCCGTGGCTCCCGTTCTCGTCGACCGAGATCTCCCACTGCCGACCGCCCTCGATCACGGAGTAGACGTTGCGGCCGCTGCGCACCGCGTCGATCCGCAGCGTTCGCCCGTCGATCGTGACGTCGTAGAGGCCCTCGCCGACCTGCTGGAGGTCGACGCGCACGCTGGTCTTGCCTTCGGAGACCTCGTAGATCATCGCAGCCCGCCCCTCATCTGGGCCCGGCGTCCGAACGCCTTCCAGGCGCCCGGGCCGGTGCCTGCCGGGGCGGCCGCCGCGCGCTCCGCGCGGCCCTTGTCGCGGGCCCAGGCGGCGATCGCCGTGAGCGAGATCGCCATGCGCCGCGCCTCCTCGGCGCTCGCGTCCGGCGGCTCGCGGTCCTTCAGGTAGGTCTCGATGAAGCCGGTGTCGTAGTGGCCCTCCAGGAACTTCGGATGCCGCATCACGCGCTGGTGGAACGGGATCGAGGTCTTGATTCCCTTCACCACGAACTCCGAGAGCGCGCGGCGCATGCGGTCGATGGCCTCCGGGCGGTCGCGACCCCAGGTGACGAGCTTCGCCACCATCGGGTCGTAGTGCACGGTCACGCGCGCGCCCGCGAAGACGCCGCTGTCCACGCGAATCCCCGGCCCGCCCGGCACGCGGTAGAGCAGGACCTCGCCCGGAGAGGGAGCGAAGTTGGACTCCGGGTCCTCGGCGTAGATCCGGGCCTCGATCGCGTGGCCGTTGATGCCGACCCGGTCCTGGGTCAGCTCGAGCCTGGCCCCCGCGGCGATCTTGATCATCTGCTTCACGATGTCGACGCCGGTGATGGCCTCGGTGATGGCGTGCTCCACCTGGACGCGCGTGTTCATCTCGAGGAAGTAGAACTCGCCCTTCGGGTTCACCAGGAACTCGCAGGTTCCGGCCCCGACGTATCCCACCGTACGGGCCGCCGCGACCGCCGCCTCGCCCATCCGGGCCCGCAGGTCGGGGGTCATGCGGTTGGCCGGCGCCTCCTCGATCACCTTCTGGTGACGGCGCTGCACCGAGCACTCGCGCTCGAAGAGATGGATCACGTGGCCGTGGGTGTCGGCCAGGATCTGGATCTCGACGTGCCGCGGCTCCTCCACGAACTTCTCGATGTAGAGTCCGTCGTCGCCGAAGGAGGCCCTGGCCTCGGAGCGGGCGCGGGCCAGCGCCGTGCGCACCTCGGAGACGTCGCGCACCAGCCGCATGCCCTTCCCGCCGCCACCGGCGCTGGCCTTGATCATCACGGGCGGCCCCACGTCGCGGATCCAACGCTCGGCGGCCTCGTCCGACAGCCGCTCGGTGACCCCCGGGACGATCGGCACACCGGCCTTCTCCATGGTCTGCCGCGCCGTCACCTTGTCGCCCATGGTGCGCATCACGTCGCCCGACGGCCCGATGAAGACGATCCCCGCATCGCGACACAGGTCGGGGAAGAAGCCGCGCTCCGAGAGGAAGCCGTAGCCCGGATGGATCGCCTCGGCGCCGCAGGCCCTGGCGATCTCCACCACGCGCTCGGCCTTGAGGTAGCTCTCCGCCGCCGCCGCCGGGCCGCAGGGATACGCCTCGTCGGCGTAGCGCACGTGCAAGGCGTCGCGATCCACGTCGGAGTAGATGGCCGCGGCCTTCACGCCGAGCTCGTGGCAAGCGCGGATGATGCGGACGGCGATCTCGCCGCGGTTCGCGATCAGGATCTTCTTGAACATCGGGCTCGGGCCTCTCCGGGAACGATCAGAGCGGGATGTTGCCGTGCTTCCGGGCCGGGTTGGTTTCCCGCTTCTGGGCCAGCATCTCGAGCGACTGGATGATCCGCGGGCGCGTCTCTTCCGGCTTGATCACCTCGTCGATGTAGCCGAGCTCCGCCGCCTTGTAGGGGTTCGCGAAGGTCTCGCGGTAGTTGCTCACCAGCGCGTCCTTGCGCGCCGCCGGATCCGAGGCCTTCCGGAGCTCGTCGCGGAAGACGATGTTGACCGCACCCTCGGGGCCCATCACCGCGATCTCGGCGGTGGGGTACGCGAGGCTCACGTCGCCCCGGATGTGCTTGCTGCTCATGACCACGTACGCGCCGCCGTAGGCCTTGCGAGTGATGATGGTGACCTTGGGCACCGTCGCCTCGCAGAAGGCGTAGAGCAGCTTCGCGCCGTGCTTGATGATGCCGCCGTACTCCTGGTTGGTCCCCGGCAGGAAGCCCGGCACGTCGACGAAGGTCACGATCGGCAGGTTGAAGGCGTCGCAGAAGCGCACGAAGCGCGCGGCCTTCTCGGAGGCGTCGATGTCGAGGCAGCCGGCCAGGAAGGCGGGCTGGTTGGCGACGACCCCGACCGAGCGCCCGCCGAAGCGCCCGAACCCCACCACCATGTTGCGGGCGTAGGACGCGTGGACCTCGAGGAAGCCGCCGTCGTCCACCACCAGCTTGATCAGCTCCTTGACGTCGTAGGGCTTGTTCGGGTTGTCCGGCACCAGGCTGCGCAGGCGGGGCTCGAGGCGGTGGGGATCGTCGTCCGTCGGCACGAACGGCGGATCCTCCAGGTTGTTCTGCGGGATGTAGGAGAGCAGGTTGCGGATGGTCTGGAGGCACTCCTCCTCCGACCCGGCCGCGAAGTCGGCGACGCCGCTCCGGGTGGAGTGGGTGATGGCGCCACCGAGCTGCTCGGGCGTCACGTCCTCGTGGGTCACGGTCTTGATCACGTCGGGGCCGGTGATGAACATGTAGGAGGTGTTCTTCACCATCACGATGAAGTCGGTCATCGCGGGCGAGTAGACCGCGCCGCCGGCGCACGGGCCCATGATCGCGGAGATCTGCGGGATCACGCCCGACGCCAGGACGTTGCGCAGGAAGACGTCGCCGTAGCCGCCGAGCGACACCACGCCCTCCTGGATGCGCGCGCCTGCGCCGTCGTTCAGGCCGATCACCGGCGCGCCCACCTTCATGGCGTGGTCCATGATCTTGCAGATCTTCTCGGCGAAGGCGCCCGAGAGGCTTCCGCCGAAGACGGTGAAATCCTGGGCGAACAGGAAGACCAGCCGCCCGTCGACCTTCCCGTAGCCGGTGACCACCCCGTCGCCAAGCACCCGGCTCTCCTGCATCTCGAAGTCGGTGCAGCGGTGGAGCTTGAAGCGGTCGGTCTCCACGAACGTGCCGGGATCGAGCAGGAGCTCGATGCGCTCGCGCGCGGTGAGCTTCCCACCCTGGTGCTGGCGCGCGATGCGCTCGGCGCCGCCGCCAAGCAGCGCCCGGGCGTTCGTCTCTTCCAGCTTCTTGATCTTCTCGTCGATCGACATCGCGAGGGCCTTCTCCGCTCCGGCCCGGCCTCAGAGGCGGGCGAGCTCTCGGGCAATCCGCTCGAGGCGTCCGCGGTACTCGGCGAGGTCGATCGGCTCGCGCGCCACCCCGCTCTGGATCGCCGCGTCCGCCACGGCGACACAGACCTGGAGCAGCACCCGGGGATCGAAGGGCTTGGGGATGATGTAGTTGGGACCGAAGTCGAACTTCTCGCCGGGATAGGCCAGGCGCACCGTGTCGGTGATGCCTTCCTCGCCGAGCTTCGCGAGCCCGGCGAGCGCGTGCACCGCGGCGAGCTTCATCGGCTCGTTGATCTTGCGCGCCCGCACGTCGAGGGCGCCGCGGAACAAGAAGGGGAAGCCCAGGCAGTTGTTGACCTGGTTCGGGAAGTCGGAGCGGCCGGTGGCCATCAGGGCGTCGCTCCGCACCTGGGCCACCTCGCTCGGCAGGATCTCCGGGTCCGGATTGGCCATGGCGAAGATGATCGGCCGCGCCGCCATCGACTTCACCATCTCCTGCGTGACCAGCCCCGCCGACGAGACGCCGATGAAGGCGTCGGCGCCCGCCATGGCCTCCGCCAGCGTCCGCAGGTTGGTGCGGCGGGCGAACGCCTGCTTGTAGGGGTTCATGCCGTCCTTGCGGCCCTCGTGGATCACGCCCTTCGAGTCCACCAGCAACATGTTCTCGGGGCGCACGCCGAGGTCGAGGTAGAGCTTGGCGCAGGCGATGCCCGCGGCGCCGGCGCCGGAGAACACGACCTTCACCTCGTCGATGCGCCGGCGCGTGATCTCGATCGCGTTCAAGAACGCCGCGCCCGAGATGATGGCCGTCCCGTGCTGGTCGTCGTGGAACACGGGGATGTCCATGGTCTCGATCAGCCGGCGCTCGATCTCGAAGCACTCCGGGGCGCGGATATCCTCGAGGTTGATTCCGCCGAAGGTCGGCTCCATCAGCTGGCAGGCGCGGATCACCTCCTCCGGGTCCTCGGTGGCGAGCTCGATGTCGAAGACGTCGATGTCGGCGAAGCGCTTGAAGAGGACGCCCTTGCCCTCCATCACCGGCTTGCCGGCGAGCGCCCCGATGTTGCCGAGGCCGAGCACCGCGGTGCCGTTGGTGACCACTGCCACCAGGTTCCCGCGGGCCGTGTACTTGAACACGTCCTCGGGATGGGCCGCGATCTGACGGCAGGGCTCGGCCACACCGGGGGTGTAGGCGAGCGACAGGTCAACCTGCGTCAGGGTGGGCTTGGTGGGGACTACCTTGATCTTTCCGCGCCGGCCGTCCGAGTGATAGGCGAGCGCCTCTTCCTTCGTGATCATGATCCGTTCGTCGACCTCGTGTCTGGCCGGAATCGCTCCAGCCTGCCGGCGGCGGCGGGAGCCGCGGGGAGCGCCAGCTTATCAGAACCCTCGGAAACGTGTCGAACGCCCCACCCGGGCGCCCGACGCCGCGAGCGCGCCCGGCGGCTCATCCCCGGATCAGCTCGCGGGCGATCACCAGACGCTGGATCTGGTTCGTGCCCTCGTAGATCTGCATCAGCTTCGCGTCGCGCATCAGCTTCTCGACGGGATACTCCCTGGTGTAGCCGTTCCCGCCGAAGATCTGGACCGCATCGGTGGTGATTCGCATGGCCGCGTCGGTGGCGAAGCACTTCGCGAAGGAGGAGTACTTCGCGGCGTGGAGCCCGCGATCCACCATCCAGGCGCTCTGGAGCGTGAGCAGGCGCGCGGCCTCGATGTCCTTGGCCATGTCGGCCAGCATGAACTGCACCGCCTGGAAGCCCGCGATGGGCGAGCCGAAGGCCTGCCGCTCGGCGGCGTACTTCACGCACTCGTCGAGGGCGCGCCGCGCGATCCCCGTGGCCAGGGCGCCGATCGGAGGTCGCGTGCGATCGAGGGTGCGCATCGCGATCTTGAAGCCCTCGCCCTCCTGGCCGAGCCGTTGGGAGACGGGCACGCGGACGCCGTCGAAGTGGATCACGCGGGTGTCGCTGGCCCGCTGACCCATCTTGTCCTCCTTCTTGCCCGTCGAGAGACCCGGCGTCTCGCGCGGCACGACGAAGGCGCAGATGCCCTTGTGGCGACTCGCGCGATCGAGGGTGGCGAAGACGGTGTAGAGGTCCGCGTAGCCGCCGTTGGTGATCCAGCACTTGGTGCCGTTCAGCACGTAGTGGTCGCCGTCCCGCTCGGCCCGGAGCTGGAGGCCCGCCACGTCGGAGCCGGCGCCGGGCTCCGAGAGACAGAAGGAGACGATCTTGAAGCTCGAGGCGCAGGCCTCGAGCCACTCCTTCTTCTGCGCATCGGTGCCGGCCACCAGGATCGGCGTGAGCCCGAGGTCGTTGCACATGATGGAGGTCGCCATCCCGGCGCAGCCCCAGGAGAGCTCTTCCATGGCGATGCAGCTCTCGAGGCAGCCGAGGCCGACCCCTCCGTAGTCGGCAGGGATCGCGGTGCTGGCGAGGCCGAGGCTCCAGGCCTTCTCGATGATGTGGCGCGGGAACTCCCCGCTCTGGTCGTACTGCGCGGCGACCGGCGCGATCTCCTGCTGGGCGAAGCGGCGCGCGGTCTCTTGCAGCGCGAGCTGCTCGTCCGACAGCGCGAAGTCCATGCGACCTCCTGATCCCGTGCCGGCCCGTGCAGGAATCCCGTGCAGGAGCGAGGGGTTGAGAGCAAACGAGGGTAGGCGGCCGGGCGCTCGGGGGCAAGCGGCCGCGCGGGCCTGCGAGGCCCGACGGAGCCAGCGCCGCCGGCAACGACGGATGGCTGCGGCGTCGTGGGTGGCGGCGCCCCGTCGCTCAGGACGGCGGGTAGCCGAGGCTGCGCGAGAGCCGATCGGCGGCGGCCATCACCTGCGGGGCGAGCCGGGACTCGAGGGTCTCCGGGTCCGCCCGGAAGGCCGGCGCCGAGAGCGAGAGGGCGGCCACGGCGCGCCCGTCCGCGTCCAGAACCGGGGCGGCGACGCAGTGGAGCCCGCTCTCGCACTCCTCGAGGTCCAGGCTGAAGCCGCGTGCCCGGACCGCCCCCAGGGCCTCCAGCAGCTTCTCGCGGTCCACCAGGGTGGCCGGCGTGCGCTGCTCGAGCCGCCCGTCGGAGCCACGCTTGCGCTCCAGCGACTGGCGCAGCTCGTCCTCCGCGAAGGCCAGGATCGCCTTCCCGAGGGCGGTGCAGTGGACGGGCAGGCGCTTGCCCACCCTGACGCTCGCCTTCAGCAGCCGCTCTCCCGGCTCGCCGTCCAGGTGCACGACCTCCAGGTCCCGCAGCACGCCGAGGTGCGCCGACTCGCCGCAGCGCCGACCGAGCTCGCGCAGCACCGGGCGCGCGAGGCGCAACAGGCCGTGCCGCCGCGCCAGCGACTGGCCGAGCTCGAGGCAGCGGGCCCCCAGCAGGTAGCGGTCGGAGCGCGGCGCCTGCTCCACGTAGCCCCGCTCTTCCAGTGTCGCGAGCAGGCGGAAGACGTTGTTCTTGTGCAGCCCGAGGCGGCGAGAGAGCTCGCTCACGCCGAGCTCCTCCTCGTCCTGGAACGCCTCCAGGAGGGAGAGGGCGTTGGTCACGGTCTGGATCGCGTAGTCGCTCTTCGGTCGCTTGGACGACTTCGTCATGGACTCACGCACCTTCCCGGAGCGCGCTCCGCCCGACGGAGCGCGAGGCACCCGACGACGCGACCACACGGCTTCCGGACCGGCACGTCGCGGCGTGGAAGATCTTCATGCGCGTTTCCAGTGCGATGACCGAGGGCGAGGACGGGTCTCGTCGGGAAGCCCAGTCGCCTCGGTGCAGTGCGCCTCTTCTATCGCAGCGCCGACGGGAGTGTCAAGGAAACGCACTCGCATTTTTCGACGGCGAGCTTCACCCAACACGAGAAAGTTTCGTCGCGGCGAGCGTTCATCCGCGCTCTCTCGAAGGCGAATCACCTCCGTCGGTGCCGTTGCGCCGCGACTGCGCCGTCCCCGACGGGGAAGCAGCGCCGCCGCCCGACGGCGCGCCTTGCGTGCGAGTTTCGCCTTCGCTCGCCACCAGCTCGAGCATGAGCAATCCCACGCCGACGACGATCGACGCGTCCGCGAGATTGAAGTCGGGCCAGGCGCGACCGCCCCACAGCCGCACGTGCAGGAAGTCGACGACCTCGCCGCGCAGCAGGCGATCCACCAGATTGCCGACGGCTCCCCCGAGGACGAGCCCGAGCGCGAGGGCCGACAGCCGATCCCCCGGGGCGAGCCGGCGGAAGAACGAGAGGATCACCACGATCGCGACCAGCGAGACTCCGACGAAGAAGGCTGCGCGCGCCGCCGGATGTGCGTCGGCGAGCACGCCGAACGCGGCGCCCGGATTGCGCACGTGCGTCAGGTAGAGAAATCCATCG
Source organism: Myxococcota bacterium (assembly GCA_033853555.1). Taxonomy (GTDB): domain Bacteria; phylum Myxococcota_A; class UBA9160; order UBA9160; family UBA9160; genus JAWOLJ01. The sequence goes on along the minus strand of JAWOLJ010000147.1, from coordinate 10,654 downwards.
AGCAGCGGGATGCGGTCGGCGTACTGGATGCGCCAGCCGACCCAGAGCTTGCTCGCCTGATCGAGGAAGACGACGACGAGAACCGCGCCGAGCAGGGCACGAAGCTTCGGCGTCATGGGCGCGCGACCCTACCACACGAGGTCGGCACCGGCTATCGCAGCTCCGACGGCGACAGATGGCCGTCATCCCAGACCGAGGGCGAGAGGAGCCGCGCGCGCTCGAGGAGCGGCGCCGCGTCGGCGGAGCGTCCGGCGGCGAGGAGGGCCTCCCCGCGCAGCCCGACGAGATGCGGCTCCACTCCGGGCGAGAGCGCGTGCTGTGCGCCGAGCAGCGCCTGCGCCTTGTCGAGATAGGAGAAGGTGAGCGACGCGGTGCCCTCCTCGGCGTGGTAGCGCGCGAGGGCGAGGTAGGCCCAGGGATTGGTGGCGTCCACCTGCAGCGCTCGCTCGTAGAGGCGAACCGCCTCCTGCGGACGCGCCGCGGCGTCGGCGTCGAGTCCCTGGAGGACGAGACGCGTCGAAGCGCGGCGGGTGGCGTCGCCCTCGTCCGCGACCTCCGAGAGACGGAGCGCCTCCACCGGCGTGGGCGGCGTCGCTCCGTAGGGACGGGCGCGACCGCGCCTCGCCGGACCGGCGCAGGCGGCGAGGAGTGACGTCGCCAGCAGCACCGACACCACGGCGGGACAGCCGACGCGAACGCGGTGGCGCCTCACAGCACGCCCCGCAGCCAACCGAAGAAGCCCCCTCGGTGCTCGCGAGGACGGCGCGGAGGCGGCGCCGCGGCGCGCTCGGGAGCGCTGGCGGGGCTCGGCTGGTAGTAGCCGCCCTCGGGGCAGGTCTGCGTGGGCTCGGTCCCAAGCAGGAAGTGCTCGGGACGGCTCTCTGCGCAGCCGGCCAGCGCCACCGCGCCGGTCGCGGGGTTCACGTCCACCTCGATCACCTCCGGCGGCGGAAGGAAGGCCCCGCGCACCTCGCCACCGGTCGCCCCGGCGAGGAAGCGGATCCAGATCGGCAGCGCCGCCGCGGCCCCCGTGAGGCCGATCGAGCGCGGCGTGTCGAAGCCCACCCAGACCACCACGGTGAGCTCCGGGGTGAAGCCGGCGAACCAGGCGTCCTTGCTGTCGTTGGTGGTGCCGGTCTTGCCCGCGATCGGGCCGCGCAGCCCCGCGCTCCGGATCGCCGCGCCGGTGCCGAAGTCCACCACGCCTTCCATGAGCTCGGTCGCCAGGTACGCTGTCCCGGCGTCGAGGACGCGCTCGAAGCCGATGTCGCGTCGCTCGAGGACGTGCCCGTCGGAGTCGACGATGTCCTCGAAGGTGCGGATCTCCGGGCGGATCCCGCCGTTCGCGAGGGTGGCGTACGCGCGCGCCACCTCCATCGGCGAGACGTCGGCCACGCCGAGGGCGAGGCTCGGCACCAGCTCGAGGGGGCTCTCGATCCCGAGGCGGTGCGCCACGTCGGCCACCCGGTCCACGCCGACCCGTTGCGCCAGCCGCGCCGTCGCCACGTTCATCGACTCGGCGAGCGCCATCCGCACCGGCACGATGCCGTGGAAGCGACGATCGTAGTTCTCGGGCTCCCAGGGTCCGCTCGGCGTCGGGATCGAGAGCGGCTCGTCGTCGAGGAACGAGGCCAGCGTGATCGCCGGCGGCTGCCCGTCCTGCGGCTCGAGGGCCGCCACGTAGACGAAGGGCTTGAACACGCTTCCGGCCTGGCGGCGGGCCTGGATGCAGCGATTGAACTGGGAGCTCCCGTAGTCCCGGCCGCCCACCAGCGCCAGCACCTCGCCGGTCTGAGGCCGCAGCACCACGATGCAGGCCTGGAGCGGCTCCTGCCCTTCCTTCACCCGGAGCCGGGGGTAGCGCTTCTCGAGCTCCTCCAGGCCGCTGCGCAGCGAGCGCGCCGCGATGCGCTGCAGTCGCTCGTCGAGGGTGGAGTAGATGCGGAGCCCTTCCGAGGAGAGGGCGTCGTAGCCGTAGCTCTCGGGGAGCTGGCGGCGGAGCGTGTCCAGGAAGTATCGCGCGTCGCTCGCCTCGGGCGTCACTTTCGAGAGTCGGAGCGGCTCGGCCACGGCGGCGTCGTGGCTCGCCTTGTCGATGCGGCCCTGCTCCGCCATCAGGTCGAGGACCAGGTTGCGGCGCGCCTGGGCGGCTTCGCCCGCCCGGTAGGGCGAGAGCCCGTTCGGCCGCTGGATCAGGGCGGCCAGCAGCGCCGACTCCGCGAGGTCGAGGTCCCGCACGGGCTTTCCGAAGTAGAGCCGCGCGGCCTCGCCCACCCCGTGCACCTCGACGCTGCCGCGCTGCCCGAGATAGATCTCGTTCAGGTAGCACTCGAGGATCTCGTCCTTGCCGTAACGCGCCTCGACGATCAGGGCCATGAGCGCCTCGTTGATCTTGCGCGAGAAGGTCTGCCTCGGCGTCAGGAAGAAGTTCTTGACGAGCTGCTGGGTGAGGGTGCTCCCGCCCTGGGCGATGCCGCCGGCCCGCAGGTTGGCGAGCGCCGCGCCGAGGATCCGGACCGGATCGACGCCGTGGTGCTCGTCGAAGCGCTTGTCCTCCACCGCCAGCACCGCGTCGATGAGCGAGCGCGGGACCTCGCCGAGGCGCACCAGCTCGCGCTGCTCGCGGTCGGGGCCGTAGTACGCGCCCACCGTCTCGGGCTCGAGCATCACCGCGCCGAGCTCGCTCCCGCTGGCGACGTCGCGGATCTCCTCGATCTGGGTGCCGTCGAGCACGAGCTCCACCTCATGCTCGGGCTCGGGTCGCGTCGGATGCTCGAAGGGCCGCAGGTGGATCCGGATGCGGTCGCGCGTCCAGTGGTAGCGGCCGGCCTCCAGGCTCGTGGCCGAGCTCTCCTGGTAGCCGAGCCGCGCCAGCGTGTCGCGCAGCTCGATCCGCTTCCAGTCGAGCCCGGGGTAGAGGATGGTGGGCGCGGAGAGCACGCGCGAAGGCACGCGGAAGAGCCGGCCGTTGAAGCGCGCCACCACCTCCTGGTCGAGGCGCGCCACGTGACGCCCGACGGGGCTTCCCACCACGAAGCCGACCCCGAACAGCACGAAGAGCGCCCAGCGTCCGGCGCGGCGGAGCCCTCCACGGCTCCCGCCGCGTGTAGGCGCGCGACCCGGCCTGCGGCCCCGTGTGGAGGAACGCGTCACTCCCCGCTCCCGTACTTGGCCTAAGCTGCGACGCTGCGCGCCGCGATCCGCTTCAGCCGCTCCTCGTACGCCCGGCGCGCGATCGCCACGTCCTCCAGGAAGGCGGGGAGCTCGTCGGGCAGGAGCGCCTGGGGCCCGTCACACAGAGCTTCGGCGGGGTTCGGGTGCACGTCCACCAGCACCATGTTGGCGCCGGCGATCACGCCCTGCGCGGTCACGTGGAAGATGTCGAGGAGGCCGTCCGGGCCGGCGCTGCGTCGCCCCACCGAGTGGGAGGGGTCGATGCAGACCGGCAGGCGCGTGAGCCGCTTCAACACCGGGACGTGGGCGAAGTCCACCAGGTTGCGATGAGGATCGCCGAACTGGGATTTCATTCCCCGCAGGCAGAAGACGATGCGCCGATTCCCGCCGGAGGCCACGTACTCGCAGGCGTTCAGCGACTCCTCGAGGGTGATCCCCATGCCGCGCTTGAAGAGCACGGGGAGCGCCGTCTGCTGGCCCACCGCCTTCAGCAGCTCGAAGTTCTGGGCGTTGCGGGTGCCGATCTGGAGCATGACGCCCGTGGCGTTGCCGCTGAGCTCGAGGGCGCGCTGGATCTCCTCGATGTGGGCCTCGCGCGTGACCTCCATGGCGATGATCCGGATCCCGTGCTTGCCGGCCAGCTCGAAGACCCAGGGCAGGCATGAGGCGCCGAGGCCCTGGAAGTCGTAGGGCGAGGTGCGGGGCTTGTAGGCGCCGGCGCGGGCGGTCACCACGCCGTTGCGCTGCAGCAGCTCGAAGGTGCGGGCCGTGTTCTCGCGGGTGTCGATGGCGCACAGCCCGGGGAAGACGTGCAGGGTCTCCTGGGAGATGCGGACGCCGTTGTACTCGAAGCCCACGGCCTCGAGGACCCCCCCGTGGCGCCCGATGGCTCGGAACTTCTCGGTCACCCGCACCACCTTCTCCACGCACTCGAACTCCTCGAAGGGCGCGGAGGGGATTACTCCGGTGGAGCCGAGGAGGTAGATCTCGGTGAGGGAGCGGGTGGCCCCCTGGATCTCGTGGACCTCGGTGCGGACGCCGGGGAAGCTCTCCGCCAGGGCGACCAGCCGGGCCACCTCCGGGGAGCCGGGCTGCACGTCGGCTTTCAGGACGATGATCATGGTCGAACTCTCTCGCGGGCCCACGGCGGGCCGCCAGGCGAGGCTACGGGCCGCCGACCCCGGGCGCCAGGGGCCGCCCGGGCGGATCCTTGCGGCTCGCTTGCGGAATCCCGCGCGCTCTCCGACTTTCCGGCGCATGACGCAGACGCGAGAGCGGGCACCCGGACCGACGCCCGGACCGACATCGGGACGGGCGGCCGGACCGGCGAAGCCGTGGGGGGGACGCTTCCAGGAGGCGACGGACGCGGACGTCGAGCGCTTCACGGCCTCGATCCAGTTCGATCGGGCCCTGGCGCGCTACGACCTCCGGGGATCCCTGGCGCACGCCCGCATGCTCGCGCGGGTGGGGCTCCTCTCCCCGGCCGAGCGGACCGCCATCGAAAGCGGCCTCGAGACGATCGGGCGCGAGATCGAGGAGGGCCGCTTCCCCTTCGACCCCGGCCTCGAGGACATCCACATGAACGTGGAGGGCCGGCTGCGAGCGCTGATCGGGCCGGCGGCCGGGCGGCTCCACACCGGCCGCAGCCGCAACGACCAGGTGGCGACGGACCTCGCGCTCTACCTGCGCGATGCGGGCGCCGCGGCCTGGCGCGGGACGCTCGAGCTGCGACGCGCGCTGCTCCGCCGCGCGCGGGAGCACGTGGATACCGTGCTCCCGGGCTACACGCATCTGCAACGCGCCCAGCCGGTGCGCCTGGCGCACCATTGGCTCGCGTTCGTGGAGATGTTGCGGCGCGATGGCGAGCGCTTCCGGGATGCGCGCGCGCGGCTGGACTCGTGCCCCCTCGGGGCCGGCGCGCTCGCCGGATCCACGCTGCCGCTCGACCGGGAGGACACGGCCCGGGCGCTCGGCTTCGCGCACCCGAGCGCGAACAGCCTGGACTCTGTGGCCTCGCGCGACGGCGCCCTCGAGTTCCTCGGCGCCGCCGCGATCTGCATGGTCCACCTCTCCCGCCTGGCGGAGGAACTCGTGCTCTGGTCGAGCGCGGAGTTCGGCTTCGTCGAGCTGGCGGACGCCTACGCCACCGGCTCGAGCCTGATGCCCCAGAAGAAGAACCCCGACGTGCCGGAGCTGGTCCGCGGGAAGAGCGGGCGCGCGATCGGGAACCTGGTGACGCTGCTGACGGTCGTGAAGGGACTGCCGCTGGCCTACAACCGGGACCTCCAGGAAGACAAGGAGCCGATCTTCGATTCGGCGACGACGCTCCGCGACTCGCTGCACGTGATGGCCGGGGCGCTCGCCAGCCTGCGAGTGCGGAGCGACCGCATGCGCGCGGCGGCCGGAGATCCGCTCCTCCTCGCCACCGACCTGGCGGAGGCGCTGGTGCGCGCGGGCGTGCCCTTCCGCGAGGCGCACGAGGCGGTGGGGCGGCTGGTCGCCCATTGCGTGGAGAACGGGCTCGACCTGCGCTCGCTCACGCGAGAGGATCTGAAGGCCTTCCACCCGGCCTTCCCGGCCGGGGCCGCGGAGCTCACGAGCCTGGAGCGCGCCCTCGAGGAGCGGCGGCTTGCGGGCGGAACGGCCCGCGAGCGGGTGCAGGGCGCCCTGGCGCAGGCGGAGGCGGACGTGGAGCGCGAGGCGGCGCAGCTCGCCGCGGAGCCCGACGCATGACACGGACGGCGTTCGGCCACGGGCTGGCATCGCTCGCCCTGGCGGCGGCCCTCGCGGGCTGCGGAAAGTACGGTCCGCCGGTGCGCTCGCGGAGAGCTCCGCCGGCAACCCCCGCCGCCACGCAGCCGGCGCCGCCGCCCGCGCCGGAGGCGCAGCCCGCGCCTCCCGCGCCGGCGCCCGCTCCCGCGCCGCCGGAGAGCCCGGACGGCTCGCAGCCCGAGAGCCAGGAGCCGCAGCCGTGAACGAGGCCTTCTCCCGCCGCAACGGCGTGCTCCACGCGGAGTCCGTGCCGCTCCCGGAGATCGCGGAGCGCGCCGGGACGCCCGCCTACGTCTACAGCGCGAGCGCGCTCGACGCGGGCTACGACGCGCTCGACGCGGCCTTCGCCGGAATGCCCCATCGGATCTGCTACGCGGTCAAGGCCAACATGAACCTGGCGGTGATCGCCACGCTGGTGCGTCGCGGCGCGGGGGCCGACGTGACCTCCGGGGGCGAGCTCTTCCGCGCGCTCCGCGCCGGCGCCGACCCGCGAGGCATCGTCTACTCGGGCGTGGGCAAGACCGACGCCGAGATCGATGGGGCGCTGGCCCACGGCATCAAGCTCTTCAACGTCGAGTCGCGAGCGGAGCTCCGGCGCATCGACGCCCGGGCGGGCGCGGCCGGCCTGCGGGCGCCGATCGCGTTTCGCGTGAATCCCGACGTGGATCCGCAGACCCATCCCTACATCTCGACCGGGCTTCGCACCAGCAAGTTCGGGATCCCGATCGCCGAGGCGGCCGAGGCGTACGCCGAGGCGAAGGCGCTGGATCACGTGCAGGTGATCGGCGTCGACTGTCACATCGGCTCGCAGCTCACCCAGCTCGCGCCCCTCTCCGACGCCCTCGGCCGAGTGCGGGCGCTGGTGGTGGAGCTGCGGCGGGCCGGCCACGGGATCGAGGTGCTCGACGTGGGCGGCGGCCTCGGCGTGCGCTACGCGGACGAGCGTCCCCCGAGCGCCGCCGAGTACGCGGCGGCGGTGCGCGCGCAGGTGGGCGATCTCGGCTGCGAGGTCCTCGTCGAGCCCGGGCGCTGGATCACGGCCAACGCGGGCGTGCTCCTCACCCGGGTGCTCTACGAGAAGCAGAACGAGGCCAAGAGCTTCGTGGTCGTGGACGCCGCCATGAACGATCTGCTGCGTCCCGCTCTCTACGGCGCCTTCCAGCGCATCGAGCCGGTCGCGCCGCCGCGCCCGGGAGACGAGCGGCCGGTGGACGTGGTGGGACCGGTCTGCGAGTCCGGCGACTTCCTGGCCAAGGACCGCCCGCTCCCGCCGCTCGAGCGCGGCGATCTCCTGGCCGTCCGCTCGGCCGGGGCCTATGGCTTCGCCATGAGCTCGAACTACAACGCCCGGCCCCGAGCGGCGGAGGTGCTGGTCCGGGGGGCGCGCTTCGCCGTGGTACGAGAGCGCGAGACGCTGGAGGATCTGGTGCGGGGAGAGTCGATCCCCGAGGAGCTGGTCCGATGACCCGCGTGCTCGAGTTCACGAAGATGCATGGCGCGGGGAACGACTTCGTGGTGCTGGACGGGGTGCGCGGCGAGCTTCCGCCGATCGAGCCCCTGGCGCGCGAGATCTGCGATCGCCGCTTCGGGATCGGCTGCGACCAGCTCCTGGTGGTGCGCCCGTCACGCAGCGCGGACTTCGCGATGGAGATCTGGAACCCCGACGGCTCGCGGGCGGAGATGTGCGCCAACGGGATCCGGGCCTTCTACCGCTACGTGCGGAGCCGGGGGCTCGCGTCGGCCGACGAGATCTCGGTGGAGACGCTGGGCGGCATCGTCCACCCTCGCTCCGCCGGTCGCGAGCTGGTGGCGGTGGAGATGGGAACGCCGGTGCTCGCGCCGGCCAAGATCCCGACCCGGCTCGGAGCGGGGGACGGGCCGGTCCTCGACGTTCCCCTGCGGGTCGACGGCGAGCGCCTCGTGGTGAGCAGCGTCTCGATGGGGAATCCCCACTGCGTGCTCTACGTGGACGACGTCACGCGCGCGGCGGTCGAGCGTCTCGGCCCCCGCATCGAGCACCACGACGCCTTCCCGAACCGCGTCAACGTGGAGTTCGTGCAGGTGATCGGCCGCGATCACCTGCGGCAGCGCACCTGGGAGCGCGGCACCGGCGAGACCCTGGCCTGCGGGAGCGGCGCCTGCGCGGCGGCCGTGGTCTCGATGCTGCGCGGCGTGGCGGAGCGGCGGGTCGCCGTCGAGCTGCGCGGCGGCACCCTCGGGATCGAGTGGCCCGCGGACGACGCGAGCGTCCTCATGACCGGCCCGGCCGTCGAGGTCTTCACCGGTCGCCTGACGCTCGAGGAGGACTGAATGTTCCACGGGGTATTCACGGCGCTGGTGACACCCTTCCGTGACGGCGCGGTGGACGAGCGCGCACTGCGCGAGCTGGTGGAGCTGCAGATCGCCGCGGGGGTGGACGGCCTCGTCCCCTGCGGCTCGACCGGCGAGGCGGCGACCCTCTCCCACCCCGAGCACCGCCGGGTGATCGAGGTGGTGGTGGCGGCCGCCCGCGGCCGGGTCCCGGTGCTGGCGGGCACCGGCTCGAACTCCACCAGCGAGGCCATCGCGCTCACGCGCCACGCCAAGGAGGCCGGCGCCGACGGCGCGCTCTTGATCTCGCCCTACTACAACAAGCCGACCCAGGAAGGGATCATCGCCCACTACAGCCAGATCGCGCGGGAGACGGCCTTCCCGCTGGTGGTCTACAACATCCCGGGGCGGACCGCGTCGAACATCCTGCCGACCACCCTCGCACGACTGGCCGATCTCGAGCAGGTAGTCGGGGTGAAGGAGGCGAGCGGCGACCTGCACCAGATGAGCGAGGTGATCGCGCGCTGCCCGCACGGCTTCGCGGTGCTGTCGGGCGACGACGTGCTGACGCTGCCGCTCCTGGCGATCGGCGGCGCCGGTGTGATCTCCACCGCCTCCAACGTGGCGCCGGCGGAGATGGTGGAGCTGGTGCGGGCCTTCCGCGCCGGCGACCTGGCCCGGGCCCGCGACGCCCACTACCGCCTGCTCCCGCTCTTCGACGTGCTCTTCTGCGAGACGAACCCGATCCCGGTGAAGGCGGCCCTGACCCAGCGCGGGCTGATCCGCGAGGAGATCCGGCTCCCGCTGCTTCCGCTCTCGGACGCGAACCAGGAGAAGCTCCGCGTCGTGATGAAGGAGCTCGGGCTCCTCTGATGGAGAGCCCGGCCCGCGTGCTGGTGGCCGGCGCCAGCGGCCGCATGGGGCGCGCAGTGCGCGCGGCCCTGGCCGAGAGCGCCGAGCTCGTGCTGGGCGCAGCCCTGGAGTCGCCCGCGGCGCCGGGCCTCGGCTCGGCCCTCGAACGCGGCGTGGTGCTGACGGCCGATCCCGCGAGCGCGCTGGCGGCCTGCGACGTGGTGGTGGACTTCACGCTCCCCGCGGCGTCGATGGGGCTCCTGCGTGCGGCGGCGACGGCCCGCGTGCCCTGCGTGATCGGCACCACGGGCTTCTCGCGGGAGGAGCGCCTGGAGATCGAGGAGCTGGCGCGCCGGCTGGCGGTCGTGCTGGCACCGAACTTCTCGGTGGCGGTGAACGTGCTCGCCCACCTGGTGGGCGAGGCCACGCGCCTGCTCGGCCCGGGCTACGACGCCGAGATCGTGGAGCTCCACCACGCGATGAAGCGCGACGCGCCGAGCGGGACGGCGCTCCGGCTCGCCGAGGCGGTGGCCGAGGCCCGGGGCGAGCGCCTGGACGAGCACCTGGTGCTGGTGCGCCAGGGCGACACCGGGCCGCGTCCCCGCGGAGCGATCGGGATCCAGTCCCTGCGCGCCGGCGACTGCCCGGGGGAGCACACCCTGATCCTGGCCGGCCCCGGCGAGCGCCTCGAGCTCGTGCACCGCGCCATGAGCCGCGATCACTTCGCCCGCGGTGCGCTACGCGCCGCCGCCTGGCTGCGCGGTCGCGGGCCGGGCCTCTACGGCATGGACGACGTGCTCGGGCTCGGAGACGCCGGCCGGGCCTGAGCCGTGTGGTGTCACGCTGACGGTGCGCATGGGTCGTGAGTCCATTCCGGACGATTCGTGCGGCCGCGGTGATCGGGAGCTCCGGCCGCCGCGCCTCGTCTTCGATCCCATCTCCCGGCGCGCGCTGCTCTGGATCCTCGGGCCGATGGTGCTCCTGCTGCTCGTGCACTCCTTCGCGTTCGCAACCCTGCACGTGGTCGGGAGCAGCATGGCGGACACGCTCGAGCCCGGAGACCTGGTGCTGGTCTCGAAGCTGGCGGTCACTCGATCGAGGCTCCTCGGGGCCGTCGATCCCGCCCGGTCCTATCGCCCGACGCGCGGAGACCTGGTGGCGTTCCGCCTGCCGCAGAAGCCGAGCCTGCTCCTGGTGAAGCGCGTGGTCGGTCTGCCGGGCGACCACATCGTGATCGAACAGGGCGCCCTCCACGTGCACGATGCCTCCGGAGCCGAGTGGCCTGACCCCGCGCTCGGAGGACACGCGCGCGCGCGGCCGGGGCGAATCGTGGAAAGGCTGGACGTGGTGGTACCGGAAGGAGCCCTGTTCCTGGTCGGCGATAACCGCAACGCCGGTGCATCGAGCGACTCGCGAGACTGGGGAGCGCTGCCGGCGGATGCGATCGCCGGTCGCGTCGTGCTGCGGCTGCTTCCGTGGGCCCGCGCCGGGCGCCTTTAGGGGGAGTGGTATCCCCGCTGGCGCGACGCAGACGCGTCGCGCCAGC
>JAWOLJ010000146.1:0-58415 GCA_033853555.1 Myxococcota bacterium | reverse complement strand
GTCCGGCCCCGCCGGCCGCGCCCGCGGCGGCGGCGGCCCCGCGCGCACCCGCCCGCGAGCGCACGCGGCTTCCGCCTCGCGCCGATCCCGCCGAGGAGGCGCTGCGGGTGGAGCTCGCGCAGACGGCGGAGCGCATGCGTGGCAAGAACTGCTTCGCGATCCTCGGTGTCTCCGAGCGGTGCAACGACGACGACGTTCGCGCCTCGTACGTCGAGCTCGCCAAGCGCTTCCATCCCGATCGCTTCAGCGGTGCCAACGACGCCGTTCGGCGTCTGGCCGAGGAGATCTTCGGTCTGGTGTCGCACGCCCACGAGATGCTGGCCGATGCCCGCCGTCGGGCGCTCTACGTGCTGGAGCAGCGTCGCGACGAGCGGGACGCGGCCGCGCGCGCGGAGGGCGAGCGCGCGCTCCAGGCCGAGCTCGAGTTCCAGAAGGGCGAGGCTGCGCTCAAGCGTCGCGACTACTCCGCGGCCCTCGGCTACTTCGGCGCCGCGCTCCAGCGCTACCCGGAGGAGGGCGAGTACCACGCGCACTACGGCTGGGTGCTCTACCTCTGCCATCCCGAAGACCCGACCATGCTCCAGGAGGCCCTGGAGCACGTGAAGCGGGGCGCCAAGCTGGCGCCGGACCGCGAGAAGCCCTACCTCTTCCTGGGCCGTCTCTACAAGGCGGAAGGCCGCGCGCCCGCCGCAGAGAAGATGTTCACCCGCGCGATCCAGATCCAGCCGGATTGCGTGGAGGCGCTGCGGGAGCTGCGGCTCATGAACATGCGCCGGGAGAAAGAGAAGGGCTTCGTGAAGCGGCTGCTCCGCCGCTAGCGAGCCCGCGGAGGGGCGAGATGGCGGGGGCGAGGCCGCGGGTCACCGGAGAGAAGATCTGGCTCGACGGCCGGATGGTGGACTGGGCCGATGCCACGGTCCACGTGCTCACCCACAGCCTCCACTACGGCCTCGGCGTCTTCGAAGGGATCCGCTGCTACCGCACCGACGACGGACGCTCCGCGGTGTTCCGGCTGCCCGAGCACGTTCGCCGGCTCTTCGAGTCCGCCCACGTGAACCTGATGGCTGTCCCCTATACACCCCAGCAGATCACCGACGCCGTGCTGGAGGTGCTGCGCGCCAACCGTCTGGCGGAAGGCTACATCCGCCCGCTGGTCTTCATCGGCGACGGCGTGATGGGGCTCAACCCCGCCGACAACCCGATCCGCGTCGCGGTGATCGCCTGGCCCTGGGGGAAGTACCTGGGCGAGGAGGGGATGGAGCGCGGCATCCGTGCCCGCGTCTCGAGCTTCGCGCGCCACCACGTGAACGCGAAGATGACCAAGGGCAAGACCTGCGGCGACTACGTGAACTCGATCCTTGCCAAGCGCGAGGCGCTGCTCGACGGCTACGACGAGGCGATCATGCTCGACACCCAGGGATTCGTCTCCGAGGCGAGCGGGGAGAACGTCTTCGTGGCGCGCGACGGCGTGCTGAAGACGCCGCCGCTCGCCACCATCCTGGACGGCATCACCCGCGCCACGGTGATCGAGCTGGCCCGCGAGAAGGGCGTCCCCGTGGTGGAGGGGCCGATCACCCGTGACGAGCTCTACGTGGCGGAGGAGATCTTCCTGACCGGCACCGCCGCCGAGGTGACGCCCGTGCGCGAGGTGGACCATCGCACGATCGGCGGCGGACGGCGCGGACCGCTGACGAAGCTCTTGCAGGCGGCGTTCTTCGACGTGGTCGCCGGCCGCGAGCCGAAGCACGCCGGCTGGCTGACCTACCGCTAGCCCGCCAGCCCCCCATAGAGCACGACGCAGAAGGCCCCGAGGTAGCCGTAGAGCGCCGCACGCGCGGCGGGCCCCGCGCGGCGCGCGAGTAGGTCGTCGACGGCCTCGAAGCCGCGGGCGAAGAAGAACGCGAGGGCCGGCGCGCAGGCGAGGGCGTAGAACGCCTTGGCCTGTCCCACGTAGGGCAGCGAGAGCGTGGTGAAGAAGACGCCGAAGAAGAGCGCGCCGCTGACCGCCGCGACGTAGCCGAGCGCGGCGCGGCGCCGCGGCGAGGGATCCGAGAGCGCCCCACGCAGCGCGAGCACGAGGCCCGCGACCAGGAGGCCGGTCGCCGGCAGCGCCAGCAGGTAGCCGGCGCCCATCAGGTCCCAGCGCCACTGGCCGGGTCGCGCCCAGACGGCCGCACGCCCGCCGAGGAAGCCGTCGCCCCAGAACGACGAGTAGAGCGCGTCCCAGAACGAGTGGAAGCCGCAGAGCCAGGGATGCACCAGCGACGCGCCGAAGCCCAGGTAGTACGCCGGCGTGTGGAATCCCGGAGGCGACCACCAGGCGCGACCGGGCGCCGGCAGGTCTCCCCAGTTGGCGATCAACGGGTTCCCGAAGTGCGCGACGTTGCGCGCGTAGAACCCGCCCGCCAGGGCGAGCATGGGGAGGAGCAGCGTCGCGAGCCGGGCCGTGGCACGCGCCCGCGCCGCGGCCGCTTCCGCCAGCACCCGGACGCCGACGAAGAGCAGCGAGAGCGCGGCCACGACGAGCGCCGTGAACTTGGTGAGCAGCGCCAGGCCGAGGAGCGAGGAGAGCAGCGCCAGCCGTCGCACGGACAGCCGCTTCGCCAGCAGACACTCCACGGTGACGAGGAGCGCGGCGCCGGAGAGGAAGGCGTGCAGCCCCTCGTTCGAGAAGTAGGCCGCCGCCACCGCGTTCATCGGGAGCACCGCGGCGAAGGCCAGGGCCACGGCGGCGCCGCGCCCCGAGTCCGGGAGCAGGCGCCGCGCCAGGCCGTGGGCCAGGAAGACGCTCCCGAGGCAGGCGAGGAAGGGAACGAGCTTCAGGCTCCAGGCATCGGGCGCTCCGAGTCCGCCGCCGAGGCGCGCCATCGCCGCGCTCGCGAGATAGAAGAGCGGAGGATGGTAGGTGGACCAGCCCTCCGTCGCGAGCGGAATCCTCCCCTGGCGCTCGACGATCTCGAGGTAGAGCAGGTGGTGGCGAGCGTCGAAGCCCGTGGTTAGATCCACCCCAACGAGCTTTCGCACCAGCAGCACGACCCAGAGCAGTGTCGCGAGCCCGAGCCACGCGAGCCCGACGCGTGCGCCGAGGCGGCGCCCGCGCAGGAGCCAGAAGCCGGCCGCGCCGAGCACGAAGCCCGTCAGGGGCCAGCCGGGGTTTGCTGCGAGGTCGTCGACGGGGCGCTCGAAGCGCAGGCTCTCGGCGAAGGGGCGCACGTCGCTCGCGAGCTCCGTTCCGAGCGGTGGGCCGCCGTCGATCCGCGCCTCCCATCCCGGCGTCGCGGCCACGCGCCGATCGCCGGCCACGAGTCGCAGCGCGAGGAGCGCGGGACCGTGGGCGTTCGCGACCTCCACCACGAGCTCGTTCGCGCCGGAGCGCAAGGCGCCGGCGACGTCGGCCTCGAGCCAGCGCTGCCAGCGGCGGTCCGCCTGGGCGGCCTCGGCCGGGAGCGCGGCTCGGACGCCGTTCACGCGCACCTCCAGCGTGCCGAAGGCGCGCACGCGGAGCGGGGCGCTGGCCGGCACCGATCGGAGGAAGAAGCCCGTCCGGAACTCCGTGCGCTCGGGCTCCTCGCGCCCCCACTGGTGCACCTCCGCCGCAACCGGGAGCGCGACCTGGATCCAGGGGGCCTCGCGGTCCTGGACGATCAGGCGACCCGCCGGCGAGAAGGCGGTGCGCTGCACGACCAGCAGCAGCGCGAGGGCGAGGGCCGCCGCGGCGCCCGTGCGGGCCGCCCGCTCCAGCCGGGTCGGGGAGCTCACGGAGCCGGGCAGTCGCGTCCGAGCTCGAGGCAGACCTGCGCGGCGGCGATGTGACCGCGGAGCTCGGGAGTCAGGGTCGGGTCGTTCTGGAGCAGACGCAGGCCCTGCACCCCGTCCCTCTTGCGGCCCGGAACGAGCAGGGCGCACTGGACCCAGGCGTCGACCAGCGCCTCGCGCAGGGTGACGTCGTCCGGATGGAGGTCCCAGGCACGGATCACGACGCTCATCGTCGTGACCTCCGGCGCGTTCCGCAGCGCGATCGCGGCCTGGCGTGGCCCGTCGGGCCCCGCACCCTCGGGGTGCGTGAGCTGGTCTCCCAGGTACTCGATGACGGCCGGCGAGCGCGTGGCGGCCGCGAGATCGAGGAGCTGCTGCGCCGCCGCGTGGCTCGTTCCCGCCGAGCGATACTGATCGAGCAGATAGCCGCCCAGCCGGTCGCCGCCGTCGCGCAGGGCATCGGCCAGACCGGGGCACTGCGGCTGGTCCATCCGACATCCGGTGGTGTCGAGCGCGTACTGGATCACCTGCTGCATCTGCTGGTCCGAGGCGTCGAAGCGCCAGGCGGGCGCCGGAGCCGGCGCCGCCGGTGCGGCCTCGCGCTTCCCCGCCGTCGCGGTGGCGGGAGGCGCGGGGGCCACCGGAGCAGCAGCGGGCGCCCGTTCCCGGGGAGCTGCGGCCGGCGCCGCCGCGGCGGGCGTCGGGGCCGCGGGGCTCGCCTGCTGCCCACGACCGCAGGCCGCGAGCAGCAGAGCCAGGGTGCACGCGAGGCTCCGGCGCGACAACTCCCCCTCGAGCGATCACGGCACGGGCGATTGCCCGGGCAGAGGGAGGATAGACGGGCCCGCCAGGCGGCGCGCGGGGCCCGTGTCATGGGGTACAAAGGCGGCGGCGCGACAGGAGGCGGCATGGGGAGAGAGCGAGCGGAGAGGGTGGAACCGCGCTCCCGCGTTCCCCGGGCCCTCGCCCTCGGCCTCGTCTACCTGCTTCTCGCCCTCGCGATCTACCGCCCGGCGCTGGACGGCCCCTTCATCTCGGACGATCGCATGTACCTCCCGGAGAACCCGTGGGTGCAGGCGCTCACCCTCGAGAACCTGAAGGTGCTGCTGGATCCGGCCGGGCCCCCCGCGCGCGAGACGCAGAACTGGGCTCCGCTCCACCTGCTCGCCCACGCACTCGAGTGGCGCGCCTTCGGCGCCGAGGTGCGCGGCTACCACGTGGTCGACGTCGTCCTGCACGCGAGCGTCACCCTCCTGCTGACGCTCCTCTTCGAGGCCTCGGGGGTGCCTGGGCTCGCAGCCCTGGGAGGCGGGCTCTTCTTCCTGCTGCACCCCGCGAACGTGGAAGCGGTGGCGTGGATCTCGCAGCTCAAGACCACGCTCGCCATGCTGCTCTCGCTCGGCGCGCTGTTGGCGTTCCGGCGCCGGCCGCTCGTGGCCGCGGTCCTCTTCGGCGCGGGGCTCCTGACCAAGCCGACGGCTTCGTTCGCGCTCCCGGTGGCCCTGCTGCTCGGCTGGACCCGGGCGGGCGGAGAGGGCGTTCCGCGACGCGCCTGGCTCGGCCTCGCCGGCTGGCTCCTGCTGCTCGTCCTCTACACCGCGATCCAGCTGCCGCTCCTCGCAGGCAACCGCTTCGTCGTGCTTCCGCTCCATCCGGAGCCGGCGGTGCGTCTGCGCAGCGTGTTCGCGTTCTGGATGCGGTACCTGGCCATGGCGGCCAGCGGGTACGGAACATCGGCCTTCCAGGAGCCGCCGTTCGCCCTCTCGCCCTTCGACCCCTGGTGGCTCGGCGGCCTCGGCACGGCGCTCGCGCTCGGCGCGCGCACGCTGCAAGTGACCTGGCAGCGGCGACCCGAGGCCGCCTGGTGGGTGTGGGCGGCGGCGGCCTTCGCTCCGGTGTCGCAGCTCGTGCCCTTCCTGTATCCGATGGCCGACCGGTACCTCTACTTCATCTTGCCGGGCCTCGTTGGCGCGGTGCTCCTGGCCGGGAGCGACGTGCTGCGGCGTATCGCGGTCGCACCTGGCGGGCCACGCCTGCACAGGCGGGTGTCGCAATCCCTGTCACTCGCGGCGGCGGCGTTGCTCGTGGTCTTCGCGGTTCGATCCCACCAGCGCGCACGGATCTGGCGCGAGGCGGCGCTGGTGAAGGCCGATGCGGCCATGCATCGGCCCGACGGCCTGGTGGCCCACGTGCTTCGTGCGGAGGCGGCGGGGCGTCGTGGCGACGCGGCGGCGGCGGTGAGCGAGCTGCGCGCCGCCGCAACGCGCGGCTTCGATCGCTACGACCAGCTCCTGACGGCCCCGGCCTACGCTCCCGTGCGTCGGGATCCGGCCTTCCAGGCGGTAGTCCGTGAGCTCGCCCGTCGCTGGGCGGACCAGGAGCCCCATCTGGTGGATCCGACGCAGCGCGAGCTGCGGGGCCTGGCCGAGGCGCGGATGACGCTCGGCGAGTACGACGAGGCGGAGCGCCTCCTTGAGCGGGCGCTCGAGGTGGGGGGCCCCGAGGACGCGCTGGTCCGAAGCGCGCTCGAGGCCGCGCGCGCCGCGCGGCGGCGCTCGGGCGGCCCCCCCGCCGCACCCGCTCCGGGGCCGGCAGCTCCTGGCTAGCGCGGAACGGCGGCGGACTCGGGAAGCAGGCGGATCGAGAAGTCCCCGAAGTAGGTCACCACGTGGGGCCGCAACACGCGAGCCGCCAGGAAGACCGTCTCCCCGCCGCGGTCGCGCCAGGGCACGAGCTCGACCGCATCGGCCGGAAGCCGGGTCAGCGCACGCAGGAACTTCGCCTGGTGTCCGAAGACGGCGTAGGGAGCCTGCCACACCACGTATACCGAGCCCGACGTACCGGCGTGTCGCCAGGCCGCCCCGCCCGCGTCGGTGACGCGGAAGCCATAGATCGGCTCCTCGATCCGCGGACCCCGGGTGAGGAAGCGGAGGGGCTCGGCCAGGCCCCAGTCGAGAGCCACCACGTCACGCGTGGAGTCGCCGTCCAGGCGGGCGGCGAAGCGGTCGATCGCGTCGGACCAGAGGCCGCGGCCTCCGCTCGCGCGCAGGAAGGCGAGCGTTCGACCGGTCTCGCGGGCTCCTGCGAGGACGAGGGCGAGGAGCAGCACGGCGAGGGTCGCACGCGCCAGCCTTCGCGTCGCACCGCCGAGGCCGCCGACGCCCCGCCAGGCGAGCGTCGCCGCGAGGCCCACGATCGCGTGTGGCAGGGGCGCGAGCGCGAGGAAATGGTGGATGCGCACCGCGTGGGGCGTCGCCAGGATCGCCACCAGGACGAGGGCCGCCGCCAGCAGCAGGAAGGCGGCGCCGCGCGCCGGCGCATCGCCGCGCGGTGGTCTCCGCAGCGCCCGGCTGGCCCACAGGGCGAGGCCGAGAGCGCAGACGGCCGCCGCCGCGCCGAGCCCGTCGGAGCCCGCCTCCCTCACCTGGCCGAGCCGGGCGAAGTCGCCGCCCGTGCGCATCAGCCGCTCGAAGTAGGAGCCGTCGAGCGTGCTGCAGAGGACCCGCCACTTCTCGGCGAGATCGCCGGCGTGGGCAGCGCTCGCCGCGCCGAAGGCGCGCGAGGCGCGCCACACCGTGCGCAGGGAAGGGCCGAGGGGCGCGGCCGCGACCAGCAGGCCCAGCACCGCCGCAGCGACGGCGAGCCGCTCGCGGCGCAGCGCCTGGAAGACAGGACGTGCCGCCACCGCCAGCAGCGCCAGGGCGAAGGCGGCGAGCGCGCTCGCGAAGTCGACCTTGTTGTAGACGCCGAGTCCGGCGAGCAGGCCGGCGGCGAGCCACCAGCGGCGTCGCTGCCGGCCACGCCAGCCCGCGAGCGCGCAGACCAGGGTGCCGCAGCGCAGCCCGAAGGCCAGCGTGGCCGAGCCCCAATCGTGTCGGGCCACCAGGAGGAGGCTCGGATCCGTCGCCAGCAGGAGCCCGCTCAGCACGGCGGGCGCCAGGCCGGCGAGCTGCCACATCAGGGCCATGGCGAGACCCATGCCGAGCACCGCCCACGCCAGCGTCGTGACCCGCAGCACGCGCTTGTCCGCACCGAAGGCGACGAAGCTCGGGATCAGGAGCTGACTCTTCAGTGCGCCCATGTAGGCCTGGGTGAGCCAGGGGAAGGGCCGTCCGGCGAGCGGAACGCTCTCGATCCCCGGCGCGTGGGCGCGAGCCTCACCGCGCACGAAGTCGAGCGCCGGTCCGGCCTGGAACGCTTCATCGTAGTAGAGGCCAGGCACCTCGAGGTCCCGCGCGGCGAGGGCGAGGGCGAGCGACGCGCAGAGCAGCCAGGCCGCGACGAGCGCGCCCCGCGTGCGCCGGAGAGCGGCCGGCCAGGCGGAGCGATTCGACACCCACTCGAGCATTGCTGACACTATCTAATGTCCAGCGCCGGCAGCTCGCTGGCGCTCGACCTCGGCCAGCTCCGCCCGCACCAGGTCGCCGATCGGTCCCTCGCGCGCCAGGGCGCGCTCCAGCAGCCGCGCGGCGCCGTCGAGGTCTCCTCGCGCGACGCTGGCCTGTGCCGCCACGTGCAGCTCCATCTGTGTCGGATCCGGGAGCCGCGCCACGCGGTCGATCCAGCCCTGCGCGACGCGGGCCACGCGCTCGCGGAAGCGCGGATCCTGCCGGATCGGCGCGAAGGCCGGATCGCCCTCGAGCTGCTCGAAGCGGTTGAAGCCCCGGGCGATGGCCGCGTCGAGGGCCGTCACCGACGCGTCGACGTCCCCGATCTGCGCTGCCCGGCGCGCGCGCAGGAGGTTCGCCGCCACGCCATCGGGGTAGTGGGCGCCGGCGTCCGCCAGGAGGAGGAGCGGGTTGGTCCAGAGCGCAGCGCGGGCGTGGCTTCGCACGCCGAAGACGAGCGCCAGCGCGAGCGCTCCCGCCCCGAGTGCGCGCGGAGCGTGACGCACGAGCCCCGGCGAGCGGGCCTGCAATCGCTGCCACGAGTCGCGCCCCGCGAGCAGGGCTCCGCCGAGCAGGCCCGGCAGCATGAAGTAGAGGTAGCGATCCGCCATCGGGTACAGGAAGGGGAAGATCTGCGACACCGGAGCGAAGGAGCTCGCAGCGAAGATCCACCAGGCCGCTTCGTCGCACCGCGCGCGCAGGGCCCACAGCGTGCGCACGCCGAGGAGCGCCAGCGCCGGGAGCGAGGCCAGGAACCACGGATCGAGCCAGGATGTCGCGCGCGGCGGCTCGTGGAACGCGGAGACGCCGATCGAGCTGAACGAGATCACCAGGTAGCGCGCGGCGATGGCCAGCGAGGTGCGCGCGCGTACCAGGGGATCGGGCTCGAGGCCGAGGTCCGGTGTGCCGTTGCGGCGGTTCACCTCGATCTGGGCCATGGCGACGAGCACGAACCCGGTCGTCCACAGCGCGAGCCACGCGTAGCGGCGCGCCGTCCGGGCGTCGCCGGCCCGGCTCCAGGCGAGCACGCCCGCCACCGGGAGCAGGAAGCAGGCCGTGGGCTTGGCCAGGAGCGCCAGGAAGAAGAACAGCGTCGCGAGCGCCGGCCGTCGCGGGAAGAGCAGCAGGGTGATCAGCGACAGGACCATGCAGGAGGTGGTCTTGAGCTGCGAGATCCAGGCCACCGCCTCCACGTTGGCCGGGTGGAGCAGGAAGAGTCCACCTCCGGCGAGGGCCGCGAGGAAGGGCAGACCCGAGGCCGCGAGGAGCGCCACCAGCAGGCACGAGGCGGCGGCATGGAGCACGACGTTCACGACGTGATGCCCCAGCACGTGGTCGCCGAAGGCCTGCCAGGCCAGCGCATGCAGCAGCAGGTGCAGGGGAGTGTAGTTCACCACGAAGATGCTGGCCGGGCTCCACGGTCCGAGGATCGCCCGCACGTTCTCGAGCGTGAGCGTGTGGACGTAGGGATTCGTCGCCACGTAGTGCAGGTCGTCCGAGATGAACGGTCCACGAAGAGCCGGTGCGTAGATCGCCAGGGCCAGCGCGACGAAGCCCGCGAAGACGAGGGCGAGCCGCGCCGGTGTCACCCCCGGACTCGCGCCGACCGGCCACGGCGCCTCGGCGGGCTCCCGCCGGCTCTCCGCTCGGCGCTCAGCGCGCGACGCCATCCGGCGCCTCCGCCTGCGCCCGGGTCGCGAGCTCTCCGCGCACCCGCTCGAGGTCGCGCTCGAGGAGCGGGCGGTCGTCGGGATCTGCGTGCTCGAGGGCGCGGGCGAGGGCCGCCTCGGCCTCACGCCATTCGCCGCGCGCGGCGTGGGCGTCCGCCACCGCGCGGAGCTCGAGCGGCGTCGAGTAGCCGCGAGGCGCCACGGCCTCGAGCCAGCGGCCGGCGAGCTCCCCCACCGCGGCCCGGAACCGCGGGTCGCTCCGCACCGGCGCGTAGATCGGATCGCTCGCCACGTCCATGTAACGGTCGTAGCCCCGATCGGCAGCGGCGCGGAGCGCCGCCACGACCCCGTCGACGTCCCGGGCCTGGGCCGCCCGGCGCGCGCGCAGGAGCGCGGCGGAGAGACCGTCGGGGTTGGCGCGGGCGGAGTCCGCCAGCAACGCGAGATCCGAGCGCCAGAGGGCGGCCCGCGCCGCGCTGCGCTCCGCGAAGAGGACGAGGACGCAGCAGACGCCGACCACGGCTGCGCGCCCGACCGTCCTGAGAGCGGATGCCGAAAGGCGCGGCTCGATCACGGCCACCGCGTCGCGGCCGGCCAGCAAGGCCACGCCGAGGAGCCCCGGTAGCACGTCGTAGAGGTAGCGATCGGCCATCGGGTAGAGGAAGGGAGCGACCTGACTCACCGGAGCGTAGGCTGCGGCGGACCAGATCCAGAAGCCAGACTCCGCTCTCCCGTGGCGGAGGCTCCACGCCGCACGCAGCAGCGCAAGCGTCGCGAGCCCGAGGCCGGCCAGGAACCAGGGATCGAAGGTCGCGAGCGCGCGCGGCGGGTCCTGGAACGCGGCCACGCCCCAGGAGCTGCTCGCCATCGCCGCGTAGCGAGCGCCGATCGCCACCACGGTGCGGGCCGCGACGGCCGGGTCCGCGTGGAGCGGAAGGCCCGGATCGCCGAGCCGCTCGAAGGCCACGAGCTGCGGTGCGGCGTAGAGGACGAAGAGGCCGCCCCACACCACGAGCCAGCGCAGGTCGACGCCGGCGCGCCCGCTCCGCCGCGCCTCGAGATCGCTCCAAGCCAGCACGGGGAGTGCGAAGACCGCCTGCGCCTTGGCGAGCAGCGCCAGACCAAACAGGGCGGCCGCGACGGCCGGACGCCGGGGATGGACCAGGAGCGCTCCCAGCGCGAAGACCGTGCCGAGCAGGGTCTTGAGCTGGGAGATCCACGCCACAGCCTCCACGTTCGCCGGGTGCAACAGGAAGAAGAGCGCTCCACCCACCGCCGCCAGCCACGACAGACCGGCCTCCACCAGCAGCGGCACCAGCAGAGCTGACGCCAATCCATGTATGACCACGTTCACCACGTGATAGCCGGTGGTGGCGGCGCCGAAGGCCCGCCACTCGAGCGCGTGCGCCAGCAGGGTCACGGGCGCCCAGTTGGCGGTCCACGCCGCCGCGGGCCCGAACGGATCCAGGATCTCCCACAGGTGCGCCACCGAGAGCTCGCGCACCCAGGGGTTGGAGAGCAGGTAGCCGGCGTCGTCGGAGACGAAGGGACCGTCGAGCGCGGCGCGTCCGACCCCGAGCGCCAGCAGCGTGAAGGCGACCCAGAGCGCCGCCAACCGGCGGAGGGGCCGCGCCGCCGCAGCCGCGCCGCCGCCCTGGTCCGCGTTCGGCCAACGCATGGCGTGCCAGTCTACCCGCGGGCGCCCGCCGGCGCCTCAGACGCGACGGGCGACCACGTGCACCGTGGCGCCCGTCCGCAGTAAGGTCTCGCCCACCGAGAGCAGGAGTGCGAGCGGGAGCCGCAGCAGCCCCGCCGCCACGAGCCGCCGTCGCACGCTCGCGTCGAAGGGGGGAGGCTCTCCGGGCGGGCGGCGATGCAGGAGCGTGTAGAGGCCATTGCGCGGCAGGTCGCCGCGACGATTGAGCGAGCTCTGGATCCAGCCGAACGGGTTCTGCCGCAGCGAGAAGTGGTGCTCCGACTCGCACGCGAAGCCCGTGGCCTCGAGAAGGCGATGGAGCGCGGAGAGCGGGAAGTGGAAGAGATGGCGCGGCAGGTCGAGATGAAACCAGTTGGCGTCGGCCCAGCGAGCCTGCGCACTTGCGAAGTTCGGCACCGCGATCACGATGCGGCCGCCGGGCCGCAGCAGGCGATGGGCGTGCATCAGGGTTCCGCGCGGATCCGGCAGATGCTCCAGGACGTGCCAGATCACGATCTGGTCGAAGAAGGCTTCCGGATAGCCGGCAGCGGCGAGATTCGGAGCGATCCGGATCTGCGCGCGGGGGTCCGCGCCGCGTGCCGCGGCCTCGCTGAGCTCGACGCCGTGCACCTCGAAGCCGAGGTCCGCGAGACGGGAGAGGAGCACGCCGCGACCGCAGCCGACGTCGAGCACCCGTGCGGCGGGCCGGAGGCCGCGCGCGAGGAAGGCGATGTGGCGCGCGCCGATGCGGCGCACCAGCGACTCGAGGGCGGGCTGGAACTTCGTGCCGGGATCGCCGTAGTAGGCGTCGGGATAGAGTCGGGCCAGCTCCTGGAGGCCCGGCAGCTCGGCGAGGCGGCCGAGGCCGCAGTCCGGACACACGATCAGAGGAGCGGGCCAATCCTCGATCCGGTAGCGCGCACGCCCCTCCTTGGCGCCGCAGACGGGACAGGGCGGGGCGGCAAGGAGAGCGGCTTCCGTGCCGGTGAGGCGACGGACGGCGTGGTTGTGCAGCGAGCTCATGCTGGCTTCCCGTCGTCTGCTCCGGAGAACCCGGCATCGTGAGCGCGAAGGGCTCGGTCGTCAAGCACGGGCTCCTGACCTTCGCCGCGGCCGTGGCGGTCGCCTTCTGCGTCTACGCTCCGAGCCTGCGCGGCGGCTTCGTCTCCGACGATCTGCTCTACATCGAGGACAACCCGCTGCTCCGGCTTCCGGCTGCCGAGGCATTGCCGCGTCTCGCGGACGCGCGACTGGTCGGCAACTGGGCGCCCCTGCACCACGAGTTCCTGTACGGCGAGTGGCTCCTCTTCGGAACCGATGCGGCCGGCTATCGAATCGTGAACCTGCTCCTGCTCGCCGGTTGCTCCTGCGCGCTGGCGGCGGCCGCCCGGCGGGCCGGGCTGCGCGCTGGCGCCGCCCTGCTGGCGGGCGCACTGCTGCTGCTGCACCCGGCCGCGGTGGAGGGCGTGGCGTGGATCAGCCAATCGAAGACGTTGCTGGCGCTGCTCTTCGCCCTGCTGGCGCTCGAACGCTGGCTGGCGTACCTGGTCGCGCCGGGCACGGGGCGGCTCGCGGCGGCGTTCGCGCTGGCGGGGCTCTCGCTGCTCGCCAAGGCGGCCTTCGTGCTGCTGCCCGGGGTCTTCGGCGTGGCCTTGTTCACCCACGCCCCTCCCGGCCGTCGCCTGCGGGAGCTCCCGGCGCTGGCCTGCCTGGGGCTCTTCGCCGTGGGAGTCCTGATCCTGGGCGTCCAGGCCCAGCAGTCACAGGGCGGTGTCGTGCCGTGGTATGGAGGCTCTTCGGCGGCGACGGCGCGCGTGATGCCCGGCGTGCTCTGGCGCTATCTGCGGTACGGGCTCCTTCCCTTCGATCCCGTGCACGGGGTGGATCCGAAACCTCCGCCACGCTGGGGTGACGCCGGCGTCTGGGCTCCGGCGGCGGCCGTGCTGCTGGCCGCGCTGGCCGCCGGCGCGTGCGCCGTCCGCCAGCGCCGACTCGCACTGGCGGCGGCCTGGTGGGGAGCCGCACTCCTCCCCGTGATGCAGCTCGTCCCGATGACGACGATCTTCGCCGACCGCTACCTCCTGGTGGCGCTGCCCGGGCTCCTGGTGCCGGTCGCCTGTGGGCTCGAGTGCGCGCTCGATTGCGCGCCGGCTCGCGGCCGTACGGCGGGGCTCGCCGTGATCGGCGTCGCGCTGCTCGCTCTCGCGGTCGTGAGCGCGCGCCAGGCGGCGCTCTGGGCGGATCCCGAGCGGCTCTATGCGGCGGCGACCGTGGCCTATCCCGAGGGTCGGATCGGCTGGATCGGCCTCGGCGCCGAGCGGCAGAAGCGGGGCGATCTCGCCGGTGCCGCCGACGCCTACCGCCGCGCCCTGCGCGCGGTCGGCGACGACGGGCACGTATGGCTGCTCCTCGCACGGGTGCGGCTCTCGGAGGGATGGCTCGGGGCCGCGCTCTACGATCTCGAGCAGGGTGCGCGGCTCGCGCCTGGACATCCGGACGCGGGCTGGGCCCGCCAGACGGCGGCTCGGCTGCGCGCTCAAGGGGTCGAGCCCGAGGAGGATGGTCGATGAGCGACGGCATGCCCGGCGCCGTCGCGAGCCCGCGCGCCGGCGCCTGGAGCGTCGGAGCAGCCCTCGTGGCTGCGCTCGCGCTGGTCGGGCGCGCGCACGACGTGGCGAGCCTGCCCCCGCTCCAGGACTTCGACGGACCCGGGCACGCGCTCAACGTGGTGGCGCTCCACGCGGGACGGCTGCCCGACCCGGGGAGCTGGGGGGGCTTCCATCCGCCGCTGTACTACGCGCTCGGCGCCCTGGTCTGGGATCTCCTCCCGGAGTCCGTGCCGGTGCACGTCGGTCTGCGAGCGATCTCCCTGGTGGCCGGCGTCGGCCTCGCGCTCTGGATCTGGCGCGCCCTGCGCCGCCGCGCCTCCGGCGAGGACGCCCTGCTGGTGGCGCTTCTCGTCTTCTGCACGCCCGTGGTGGTGCTCGCCACGTCGATGCTGGGCAACGAGGCCCTCTGCGCGTTCCTGGTGACGGGAGCACTCGCACGCACCCTGCAGCCGCCGCCTCCGGAGCGCGTACTCCGACACGCAACGGGGACGGGCCTCTGGCTGGCCTCGGCGCTCCTCACCAAGTCGACGGCATTGGCGGCGCTACCCGCCTGTGCGCTCGGATACGCGGCGTGGCTCGCGCGGCGGCCCCGCAGCACGGTCGCTGCGCTGGCGCTGGTGGTGGGCCTGCCCCTCGTCGCCGCGGCGCCGCACTACGTCCGGCTGCTCGAGGCGAGCGGCGGGAATCTCCTGGCGGTGGTCTCGGGCGGCGCCCTCTCGCCCGCGGTCCGCGCGGAGATGCGCTCCCAGCCCCCGGGAGAGCGCCGGCTCTCGGACTACGTGACGCTCCCTGCGGCGGCGTTCCTGGCGCCGGTCTATCTGGCGCCGGGGATGACGCGCTCGGTGCCGGGTCTCCTCTACGCCAGCACCTGGGCCGACGCCCACGAGCACTTCCTCCCCGCCTCGGATCCGCGTGTCCTTGCGGCCGAGGCCGCTCTCGCCCTGGGCGGCCTGCTGCCGACGGGTCTCGCCCTGGTCGGCCTGGCCCGCGCGCTGAGGCGACCCGCGAGGCATCGGGAGCTGCTGGCATCGCTCCTGCTCGCGGCCGGCCTGCTGCTGGCCCTCCTCCGCTACACCTGGCTGCTCCCGGCGTACTCGGCCGTGAAGGCCAGCTACCTGCTCTCGGCGGCGCTCCCGGCGGCTGCGTGCCTCGCCCTCGGGCTCGAGGCGGTGCCCGCCCGACGCCGCGGCTGGCTGCGGGGCGCGCTGCTTGCGCTCGCCCTGGCCTGCACCCTCGTCACCTGGCGCGGCTGGTGGGAAGTGTGAAGCGTCTCCTCGCGGTGTCAGCTCTCCTCTGCTCCGCGTGCGCGCAGCCCGAGGCGGATCCCGCTCGGGTCGTGACCACCTACCTGCGCAGCCTCGGGGGGGATCCCCTCCGCGCGATCGCCTGCGTGACGGCGACCTTTCCCGAGCGCACGGGACTGCGCCTCGCCACCAGCGCCGAGGTGCTGCGCTGGCGCGAGCGGGTGCGCGAGGGCGCCGCGGCGCCTGCGGCTCCGGCGCCGCCGGCCACTCCGCCCTCGCCCGAGGAGGCGCAGGTCTCCTGGCTCTCGGTGCAGGTGAAGCCGGCCTTTCGCGAGGCGCTCGGCCGTCTGAGGTGGCAGGTCTCCGGCGAACGACGCGACGACGATCGACACGCAACGGTGACGGCCACCATCGAACCGGAGGCAGCGCCTCCCTTCCAGCAGGTCTTCCAGCTGACTCGACAGGACGGCTCGGGCCCCTGGCGGATCGATCGGGTCGAGCAGATCGGTGTCGGGGAAGCCAACCTCGCCGAGGCCTTCGTGACAAACCCCACCGAGGAGCTGCGGAGGCGTCTGGCCGAGCGGCTCGGCGTGCCAGCGGATTGATTCGCGCTCGAGCCGGCACAGCGTCCGTGGGGCGGCTCACTCCGCCCGGGCCCGCTCCCGCTGCAGCAGCGGCGCGAGCTTTGCAGCCATTGCCCTCGCGATGGCCGCGTGGCCCCAGGCGCTCGGGTGACAGCCGTCCGGCAGGAAGGCCAGCAGGTAGGGGGAGGCGGTGAGCCGAGCCTCGCCGTAGCGCGCCGCGGCGCGGGCGCGCAGCTCCGCAGCGGCCGGGTCGCTCGCGAGCTGCGGCACCGCTTCGTCCAGCAGCGCCGTCGCATCCAGGAAGGGAACGCCGGTCTCGCGGGCGACGTCGGCCAGCGTCGCGGCGCCCGGTCCGCGCACACATTGGGCGACCAGCAGCAGCGGGATCCCGGCACGACGGGCGGCCGCCACCGCGTCCCGAGCGTTGCGGGCCATCTCCGCGTAGCTCGCGACGTTGCGTTCGGGCCGCGGCCCCCCCTGCGCGCCCGCGAGCCGGGCCGACACCACGTCGAACCAGGCCTCGAAGGCCTCGAAGGCGCGGCTCGCGTGGAGGGCGGCCAGGGCCGCGCCGCTCCAGCCCTCCCGTCGCCGGTAGGCCAGCCGGTCCGATTCGCCGGTGAAGGCGCCGTCGTTCGCACCGAAGCCCCAGCTCACCGCTTCCGGCTGCAGCGCCAGTCCCACGCGCTCGAGCAGCACGCGGCCCTGGAAGCTCGAATACCCTGGAACGCCCAGGTTGATCACCTCGAGCCGATCGTCGGACCAGCCGAGCCGCTCCGCGAGGGCCTCGCGCAGCCGAGCGGGATAGGCCTCGTCCGCGGTCACGCCCCAGCCGAAGGTCGAGGAGTCGCCGAGCGACACGATTCGATGTCGGCCGGGGGTGGGGGCGGGTGTGAAGGGCGGACCGCGAAACCCCTGGGCATTGGTCTCCACTCGCCACCGCCCGCCGCCTTCGGCGGCCGTGGGCGCGAGCGGATCGATCATCTCGAGCCGCCGCCCGGGCCGCAGGCGGTAGAAGAGGAAGCGATCCCACTCGAAGAGCTCGTAGTAGCGCGCGAGGAAGCCCGCGTCGGCCAGCCGCTCGCGGTAGTCCTTGCGCGGCAGCAGCCAGCGCTGTCCCAGCCACGGCGGATTGGCGAGCGCCGCGCCGCTGCTCGGCCGCAGGTCCACGAGCCGCGCGGCTCCCTCGGCGAGCCCGATGAAGACCAGGAGCGAGGCCAGCGAGAGCGCGAGGTTGGCGAGGAGCCCGCGCAGCCGCCCGCCGCTCACCGCCGTCGCTCCCAGACGGCGAGCGAGCCCCAGGTCCGGGGATCCCCGAGCCCGGGATCGTCGGCGAGCATGCGGGCCTCCTGCTCCGGCGAGAGCTCCTCCAGGCGATCGGGCGCCTCCGACGGAACGTGCGCGACCAGCCGGTACTCGCGCAGCAGCCGCTCGCGCAGACCGTAGAAGAGCTCGGGCGAGGTGGCGGGCTGGCGCAGGAACGAGGCGGGAGAGGTCGCCACGACCACGGCCGCCGGCGGTCGCGCTGCGAGCTCCGCGAGCACGGTGCGCTGTCGCATCGGCGTGTCGGGGTATGTCGCCATCAGCGGATACACGTAGATGTAGCGGCTGGTCGAGCGCCGCTGGGCCAGGAAGTAGATCTCGGGCTCGGAGCCGAACACGAAGAGCGTGTCCTCCGGCCGCGTGCGCCCCGAGATCCAGCGCGCGACGGCCGGGGCCTCCGCGAAGGGATTCCCGGCATAGAGGCGACGCGCCTTCGCTTCGGGAGAGCCGGGTAGCCAGTACCACGGAGCCGCCGAGAGTGCGAGCGCCAGGATGGCGCCGCACGCGAGTGTCGCCGCCGGGACGCGCCAGCGGGAGCGCACGGGCAGGAGCCGCGCCAGCCCGAGGGCCGCGAGCAGTGCAATCCCGGGCGCGGCCTGGACGTAGTAGTGGTTGCGGAAGTATCCGCCGGTGACGACTCCGACGGCGGAAGCCAGCGTGAAGCCCAGCGCCACGCCGGCGGCGCGGTGGTCCCGCCGATCGGCGCCCGCGAGCCCCGCGGCGGCGCCGAGCAGCGCCAGCGCGTACAGGGAGCCGAGCGGGCGGAGCGTCGGCCCGAAGGTCTTCCAGAACGCGCCGGGATAGAGCGCCAGCGGGACGCTCTCGGCGTAGGCGAGGTTGTGCCCGATCACGCAGTCCCAGAAGGGCCGCAGCGCGCCGGCGGCGGCAAAGGCCGCCACCGGCACGAGGACCAGCACGAGCGCCGCCGCTGCGAACGCGACCCCACGCTGGAGATCGCGGCGCAGGGGAGCTGCGGTGCCGATGGCCAGCGCTCCGGCGAAGAACGCGTTCCAGAGCGCCGTCTGCTTGAAGAGCACCGCGACGCCCGAGAGGGCGCCGGCGAGCGCCGCAGCGCCGATCGAGTCGCGCTCGCGGGCGCGCAGCGCCGCTAGGACCGCTCCCACCAGCGGCAGGAGCATGAAGAGCTCGGTGTTGGCGGCGTTGCCGAGGAGCGAGGGATCGCTCACGAGGAGCGCGCAGAACAGGGCGCCCGAGACGCCGGCCAGCGGGCCGGCGAGGTGGCGTCCCAGGGCGAAGACGAGCGCGAGCGTCCCGAGCGTCCAGAGCTGGGCGCCCCAGTGCAGCGCCGCGGGCGAGCGGCCGCCAGCGGCCAGGATCGCGGCATAGGCCACGAAGATCCCGGGCGGCTTCTGGTCGAAGCTCGCAACGTAGGGAAGCTCGCCGGCGAGCCAGCGCCAGGCGATGTAGGCGTACTCGCCCTCGTCGCGCTCGAGCGGGATCGCGGCCACCGGGAGGCGCAGCAGGCACGTCAGGAGGAGCACGGCGAGGAGCCCGATCCGGATCACGCGGCGGGGAGGAGCGGACGCGGGCACGGACCAATCGATAGCGTGGTTCGGTCGGCCCCGCGCGCCGCTCGCGGGACGGGGGCGCCGTGGGTCCACAGCCGACTGCTAGCCTCGGGCCCGTGACGGCGGCGAGCGAGACGACGTCGACGGAGCGAGAGGGGTCGAGCGCTCTCTCGCTGGGAGTTCTCGCGGTGCTCTTCACGGCCTTCCTCGGTGCGTCCCTCCTGATCTACGGCCCCGCGCTCGACGGCCCGCCCATCGCGGACGACTACGCCTACCTGATCAACCCGTGGATCACGAGTGCGAATCCTCGCGTCGTGGCCGAGGTCCTCGACCCGACGAGCCAGGCCACCCGCACCCTGCGCAACTTCGCACCGGTGCGCGCGCTCCTGCACGCGCTCGAGTGGCGGCTCTTCCCCGAGCAGGCGATCCCGTATCACGTCACGAACCTGATCGCCCACGCCCTGGCCACCACGCTGCTCGTGGTCTTCCTGTCGCAGCTCGGTGTTCGCGCGATGGCCGCGGTCCTCGCGGGCTGGCTCTTCTTGCTGCACCCCGCGAACGTAGAGGCGGTGGCGTGGATGAGCCAGCTCTGGAGCCCGGTCGCGCTCGCCTTCTCGCTCCTGGCACTGATGGCCCTGCCGCGGCGGCCGGCCTTGGCGACCGGGCTCTTCGTGCTCGGGATCGGCTCGAAGCCCCTCGCTCTCTTCGCGTTGCCGGCCGGCATCGTTCTCGAGCGCTGCCGCACGCGCGAGCGGCCCACCGCGGCGTCGGAGCCCCCGGCGCATTGGGGCTGGCTCGCGGGATGGGCTCTGCTGTGCGCGGCGCAAGCCGTGGCGCAGCTCTCCGCCGCGGCGGGCTCGGGCCGCCCGGGGCCGCTCCATCCCGATGCGCTGGTGGAGGCGCGGGCGATCGCCGGCTTCGCCCTTCGCTACCTGGTGATGGGCGCGACCTCCATCGGCGTGGCGGCCTTCCAGGAGCCCCCGCTCCCGCTCTCGCCCTGGGATCCCTGGTGGCTCGCCGCCGCCGGGGTGCTCGCGCTCCTCGGCTGGCGGCTCCTCGTCACCTGGCGGGCCCGCCGTCCGGAGGCCGCGGGCTGGGTCTGGGCGCTGGCGGCATTCGCGCCGGTCTCGCAGCTCTTCCCGTTCCTCTACCCCATGGCCGACCGCTACCTCTACTTCATGCTCCCCGGGCTGCTCCTGGCGGGCGCGCTCGCGCTCCAGGAAGGCCTCTCCCACGCTCGTGACACGAGGTCGCGTCAGCGGCTCGGTCGCGCGGCAGGCGCCGTGGCGCTGGCGCTCCTCGTGGTCTTCGCGGCCCGCAGCGCCTCGCGCGCGGCGCTCTGGCGCTCGGAGGATGCGCTGCTGCGCGATTCGGCCGCGCACTTCCCGGACGGCGTCTCCGCCTCTCTCTTGCGCTCGCGGCGTGCGGCGCAGGCGGGCGACGTGGAGGGATCGATCGCGCCGCTTCGCGAGGCCGCCGCGCGGGGCTGGGACTACTACGACTTCCTGCTCACGCACCCCGCGTACGCCCGCGTGCGCGGGGATCCGCGCTTCCAAGCCTGGCTGCGCGAGCTGGCCGCACGCCGCATCGCGAAGGGCCGGCGCGGTGTGCGCATGACGCAGCTCGACTGGCTGCAGGACGCCGACGCGCATCTCTTGCGGGGCGAGACGCAAGAGGCCCTCGAGTCGATCGACCGCGGGCTCGAGCTCGGGGGCCCGCTCGACGCGGCGCTCCGCGCGCGGCGGGCCCGGCTCGCCCCGCCGGCCGCTCCGTCCGGCGGCGAGAGGTCGGAGGCCTCCGGCCCGGGCTAGGGAGCGCCCGCCTCGCGCACCCAGATCTCGGCCGCCTCCTCCGGAGCCCTCGGCCGCGGCGTCCGGAACTGGTGTGTCACGAGGAGTCCGGCGCCGGTGGTGAGCTCGGGCACGTTGTTGAAGCCGAGATCCCGGACCGGGAACCGCTCGCGCCGGAACTGGCCCCTGGCCCAGAGCGCCGCCAGCTCGGCCTCGAAGCGCGTGATCCCCTTGCGCGGGACGATCACATCCGGCTCGACCGTGAGGTCGCTCGCGAGGAAGGCGCCGGTGTAGCCGACGAGCACCCGACAGCCGAGGTAGACCACGTAGTCCGGGTCCTCGTAGTTGGTGGCCACCACCAGGGTCGAGGGATCGGGCCGCAGCTCCCGCAGACGCGGGATCACGAAGTCGAGCGCGCCGTCCGGTGGTCGCCGGAGCTCCGCCAGGTGGCCGGCGAGTGTGACGCGCTTCGCGGGGCCGATCGGCAGCAGCGCCAGCGCGAGGATGCACGCGCCAGCGAACATGGAGATAAGTCGCTTCTCGGGTGCGATCCCGCGCGCGAGCTCGAGTAGCAGCACCACGTCGAGGGCCAGGCTGGCGGCGACCAGCGGCACCACGGGGATCACGTAGCGCTCGAAGAAGAACGGCAGGCGGAGCGCCACCGCGAACTGGAGGGCGATCGCCAGGCCGAGGAGCCGCGAGAGGCGTCCCGCAGCCCCGGCCTGCACGCCGCGACGTCGCGACAGCACCTCCCAGCCGAGCTTCGACACCGCCGCCGCGAGGAGCGGCTCGTGCCAGACCAGGAAGTCGAGCGCGGCCGAGGCGTTCAGGAGCCGGCGCTCGAAGCCCGCCACGAAGACCGTGCCGAAGTAGGCGTCGAGGCGCGCCAGGCCGTAGAAGCGCACGCAGGCGAGGCCTGCCAGGGCCACCGCCGCGAGCGGTGCGAGCTCTGTCGCGACCCGGAGCCATCGCTGCTCCCGCGGGCCTTCGCGCCAGGCGGCGAGGGAGAGATCGAGGGCGAGCGTGCCCCCCCACGCCAGGGCCAGCGGAGGAAGGACGTTCAGCATCGCCAGCACGAGGAGTGGCAGCGCGAGGGCCGTCACGCCGGGCGCGCGGCGCAGCAGCGTCCCCCGTACGTAGAGCCAGAGCAGGAGGCCCTGCAGGCCGACGGCGACTCCGTCGTAGCGGGCCTCGCGCAGGTGGAGCGCCAGCGAGACCGAGCTCAGGCACACCACGAGGTAGATCGACACGGCGACGCAGGCGCCGGGTCGGCGGCCGCGGCGCAGCGCCGCCAGGGCGGCGGCGGTCGCCGCGAGGCCCGCGGCGCCGCAGAGCGCGAAGGGCAGCCGGAACCAGGTGGTGCGCGCATAGAGGTCGTCGACGCCACGCGCCGCGAACGCCCCTAGGGCGGCCACGTAGTACTGGCCCCACACCGATCCCACGTAGGCGTCGGAGCCGGGCCGTCGCCCCAGCGCCAGCGGGGCATCGAGGGAGAACACCCAATTGTGTCCGTTCGAGATCTTCGGGTAGCCGAAGACCAGGATGCGCTGCCCGTAGGCCACGGTCTCGGCCTCGTCGTTCCACAGCAGAGGACGCCCGAGGTTCCAGAAGAGCGAGGTTCCGAGCAGCAGGGCCAGACCGGCCGGAAGGAGGAGCGCGGCGACGCGCGGCGAGGCCACGGCCGCTGCGGGAGCGTTCAACGCGAGAGCTCGAGGCGGCGGAACGCGGCCACCAGGAGCAGCACGCTCGCGGTCGCCCACAGGACGAGCCGAAGCGCAACCGACACGAGCACCCTCCATTCGAGGGACACCCCGGCCCAGGGCGACACCGCGACGAGGAGCGCCGTGCCGATCGGCGGGCCCACGCCCTCGAGCCAGTCCCCCGGGCCGCCCACGCGCGCGCCCAGGAGGTGCAGCAGGTCGAGGCCCATCACCACCAGCAGCCAGAACAGGAGACCGAAGAGCGTCACCACCCGTGGGAGATGGAGCGAGAACAGCATCGCCAGGCCCCCGACGACGACGGCCGAGAGCAGGAAGGCGCCGACACCGACCAGGCCGGGTTCGAGCGCCAGGTCGTGACGCAGGTGGAGGAGCGTCGCCGTCACGCCGAGGACCGCGGCACCGATTCCTGCCGACAGGCCGAGCGCCCCGGCGAGCCGCGCCACGGCGTAGGTGCCCCTACCGATCGGCCTCGCCAGCCAGAGCAGAGCGCTGCCGTCGGAGAGCGGAGCCGCGAGCGCATCGCTCGCCACCAGCGCCACCACCGCCAGCAGGAAGAGCGCCGTCACGCCGAAGAGCAAGGGCCCGAGCACGCGCGCCAGCGCGTCGGGCTCGATGGGCTCCCCGTTCCACCAGACCGTGGCGTGCTCGAGTCCGCTGCAGCGCTGCACCGCGAGGAGGGCCAGGACGGCGGCCAGCAGCGCGAAGAATCCGACGCGACGCCGCATGATGTCGCGCCCCGCCTCGATCGAGAGCGCGCGGAAGGCGGCGGCGGCGGACCTCAAGCGAGGGCCTCCGGCCCGCTCGAGGCGGGGCCTGGCGCCGGCGGACGCGCCTCGCCCCGCACGATGCGCACGAAGGCGTCCTCCAGCCGCTCGTCGGGACGCAGCACTGCGTCGAGGGGACCGCTCGCCGCGATGCGGCCCTCGTGGAGGATCACCACATGATCGCACGTGCGCTCCACCTCGGTGAGCACGTGGGAGCAGAGCACGGTGGTGCGGCCGGTCCCACGACCCTCCAGGATCCAGTCGCGGACGTCGCGCACGCCGATCGGGTCCAGCCCGGAGGTGGGCTCGTCCAGGAGCAGGAGCTCCGGCTCGCCGAGGAGCGCCTGGGCGAAGCCCGCCCGCTGCGCCAGGCCCTTGGAGAGGGCGCCGAGGCGCTCGCCGGCCCGCTCCACGAGACCGGTGCGCTCGAGCACTCCGTCCAGCGCGCGCTCGCGCTCCGCGCCCGCGAGGCCCGCCAGCGCGGCGTGCAGGCGCAGGAACTCCCGCAGCCGCATGTGCGCCGGCAGCAGCACGCGCTCGGGCAGGTACCCCACGCTGCGGCGCGCGCGCGGATCGCGCGGATCGAAGCCTCGCAGTCGCACCCCGCCGGCGCTGGGCCGGACGTAGCCGAGGAGGAGGCGCAGCAGCGTGGTCTTCCCCGCGCCGTTCGGGCCGAGCAGGCCCACCGTGGCGCCGGCCTGCACCACCAGATCGAGCCGCGCCAGCGCGACGCGTGCGCCATAGCGCTTGGTGGCGCCGGCCAGCTCGAAGGCGATCATGGCGGCCGCAAGGTACCACCCGCGACAGCCACCGCCGCGGCAGGCCGGGTATCCTTCCGCGACGCGCCGGCGCCCCCGCCGGCGGGAGGGGCCTTGGCCACCACCATCCACGAGATCCAGACACCCGCGTTGCTGGTCGAGGCCGACGCGCTGGAGCGCAACCTCGCGAGCTTCGCGCGGGCGCTCCCCGGGCCGCGCCTGCGGCCCCACGTGAAGGCCCACAAGTCGACGGCGCTCGCCCGTCGCCAGGCAGCGCACGGCCACCACGCCTTCACCTGCGCCACGATCCGCGAGGTGGAGGGCATGGCGGCGGCGGGTCTGGGCGAGGACCTCCTCCTTGCGAACGAGGTGCTGGACGCGCGACGGCTCGGCCGTCTCGACGCGCGCGTCACCGTGGCGGTGGACTCCGAGGCCACGATCGAGGCCGCGGCCGCGGGCGGGGTGCGCGAGGTGCTGATCGACGTGAACGTCGGACTGCCGCGCTGCGGCTGCGCGCCCGACGAGGCCGGTCGTCTGGCGGAGCGCGCCCGCCGGCGCGGGCTCGAGGTGCGGGGCGTGATGGGGTACGAGGGCCACGCCATGGCGCTCGCCGACCGCCGCGAGCGCGAGGCCGCCGTCCGCACGGCCATGGAGAAGCTCCGGGCGGCCCACGCGACGGTGGGAGGGGACGTGGTCTCGGCCGGCGGCACCGGAAGCTTCGACCTGAACCCCTGGGCGAGCGAGATCCAGGCCGGCTCCTATGCCCTCATGGACACGGCCTACGCCCGTCTCGGTCTTCCGCTGCAACAGGCGCTGTCCGTCCTTGCCACGGTGATCTCGGTCTCGCCGGAATGGGCGGTCGCCGACTGCGGCCTCAAGAGCCTCGGCATGGATCATGGCAACCCCGAGATCCCGGAGGCCCGGGTCTGGTTCTGCTCCGACGAGCACGTGACGTTCGCAGCCGAGCGGACGCCCCGGCCCGGTGAGCGGGTACGGGTGATCCCCGCCCACGTCGACCCGACGGTGGCCTACCACGAGGCCCTCTGGCTGGTCTCCGGTGAGACCGTCCTCGAGCGCTGGCCGGTGGACCTGCGCGGCTGGTGACGCGGCGCGGTCTTCGCCGGTCGGCCCTGACCGCGGTGCTTGGCATCGCCCTGGGCCTGGCGGGAGCGGCCCGGGCGGGCGAGGTGCGGCTGCCCATCGCGCTCGATGCGTCGCTGCTCCAACACTTGATCGAGTCGCGCGTGTTCGACGGCCCCCGCGGTGTGGCGCGGGTCTGGGACGACGGGACCGGCTGCAACCGCCTGGATCTGCGCCGGCCCGAGGTCTCGATGCGCGGCGACCGGCTTCGGATCACCGCCGAGGTGGAGGCCCACGTCGGCACCCCGGTGGTCGGCTCCTGTCTCTTCGCCTTCGACTGGAACGGATTGCTCGAGGCGTTCGAGACCGCGCGGCTCGACACGGAGCACGCGCGGGTCTCCTTTCGCGTGGTGGACTCGAACCTGCTCGAGCCCGACGGCTCCAAGGCCCTGGCGCGCGGGGTGCTCTGGGACTGGATCAAGGTCTACGTGCATCCCCGGCTCGAGGCGGTGACGGTGGAGCTCTCCGACACCCTGGAGACCCTGCGCGGGCTCCTGCCGCTCTTCCTCCCCGGGACGCCGCCGGAGACGGTGAGCGCCATCGTGGACTCGATCGGGCTGGTCGATCTCCGGCCCACCGGTGCGGGCTTCGACGTCTGGCTGCGCTTCGAGCTGCCGCCGGCCCCGTTGGCCCCGTTGACAACCGGGCGCGGCGGGCCGGAGCCTCTGCTCTCGCCGGAGGAGCTGGCGCGCCTCGAGGCGGCGGCGCAGCGCTTCGACGCCTTCCTGACCTTCATGGTGAAGCGGGCGGGTGGCGAATCGTCCGACACGACCGTGCGTCGCGACCTGCTGGTGGTCCTGCTGGAGGGGCGCCAGCGGCTGCTCGAGGCCCTGGAGCATCCCGCGCCGGGAGGGCCCGACCCGGTGCGCGAGGTCTTCCTCCACACCTGGGTGCGGCTCGCGCCGGTGCTGCGGCGGATCGGCAATACCGTCCCGGGAGAAGACGGCCTCCGCTACCTGAGCCTCGTGACGGCGGCCGACGCCCTGCGGGCCCTCGATGCGCTCGGGCCCTATGGCGGCTTCGAGATCTCGTCCGACGGGCTGCGCAGGCTGGCGCGCGTCATGGCCCCGGCCAGCACCGAGGACCCGCTCGTCTTCGGCACCGAGGTGGATCCGGAGCTGCGCGGCGTGCTCGGCTTCGGGCCCCCACTGCCCACCCCGGAGGCCCTTCCCGAGGAGCCGGGCGAGGCGACTTCGCCGAGCACCTCCGCGCCGCCGCCTGCGCCTCCGACAACGAAGCCCGTCGCGCCTCCGTCGACGCCTGGAGACGTCGCACCGCCGCCTGCGACACCCGAGGGTGTTGCTCCGCGGACGGCGCCGTCACCCTCTCCGCCCGCCCCGGCTCCGACGCCGGCCCCCACGCCGCCTCCCGCTCCGCCGTCGAGCGGGCTGTGGCGCGCGCTGCGCCAGGCCCTGGCGCAAGGCGCCTGGAATCCCTTCGCCGTGGAGCAGGCCGAGGCGGCCGAGGCGGGCATGCCACTCGGCGTCTCGCGCGCGGATCTGCGCCGGCTCGATCGTTGGGTGCCGTCCGCCGGCGATCTCGACGAGTACCTGTCCCTGATGCGGAACTTGCTGCGCGCGGTGGCCGCGGAACGCCTCGCCGCGAGCGCCCTCGCGCCTCGCTACCGTCCGATCTACGCGCCCCTCGTGCTCGCGACCGCCTGGCAGGAGACCTGCTGGCGTCAGTTCGTTCGCACGGGAGGCCGCATCCGGCCCATCCGCTCGCGTGCCGGCGCGGTGGGACTGATGCAGGTGAACGCGCGGGTGTGGCGCGGGTTCTACGCCATCTCCTTCCTGGAGCGCGACGTCGCCTACAACGCCCGCGCCGGGGCGGAGATCCTGATGCACTACTTCGCCGACGAGGTGCTCGACCAGGTCGCATCGTTGCCCCGTGACGAGCCCGGCGATCTCGCGCGCGCGACCTACGCCGCCTACAACGGCGGCCCGCGTGCCTTGCGTCGCTGGCTCGACCCCGGAGCCTCGCGGCGTGAGCGGCGGGTGGACGACGCCTTCTTCCAGAAGTTCCAGGCGGTGAGCGCGGGGCGGGAGCTCGGCGTCGCGGCCTGCTTTGGATGGGGCGGAGAAGGGGCGCGCTGATGTCCGGCGCGTCCGAGCCCGCGCTGCCGCGTGGCCTCTCGGAGGTCGCGGCGGCGCATCGCCTCGCGGCCGACGGCCCGAACGAGCTTCCGGCGGAGCGCGGCCATTCCCTCGCCGCCACCGTTCTCGGCGTGGCGAAGGAGCCGATGCTGCTGCTGCTGCTCGCGGCAGGTGGCCTCTATCTGGTGCTGGGCGACCTCGGCGAGGCGCTCACCCTGCTGAGCTTCGTCGTGGTGGTGATCGCAATCACCCTGGTGCAGGAGCGCCGAAGCGAGCATGCGCTCGCCGCCCTGCGCGACCTCTCGAGCCCGCGCGCCCTCGTGGTGCGCGATGGCGTGCGGCGTCGCATCGCCGGCCGCGAGGTGGTGCGGGGCGACACGATCGTCGTCGTGGAGGGCGACCGGGTACCCGCCGACGCGATCCTGGTGACCGGCGAGGGGCTGCAGGTGGACGAGTCCTTCCTCACCGGGGAGTCGCTGCCCGTCGCGAAATGGCCGGGCCAGACGCCGGCCAGCTCGGCGCTCCGCCCGGGCGAAGCCGAGGGCGCGGCGCTGTGGTCGGGGACCTTGGTCGTGCGCGGGAGCGGGATCGCCCGCGTGCACGCCACGGGGAGCACGACCGAGATCGGCCGGCTCGGACGCGTGCTCGGCGAGCTCGAGACGCAGCGGACGCCGCTCCAGCGGGAGGTGGATCGCACGGTGCGGCGACTCGCAATGGCGGGCGTCGCCCTGAGCGCTCTTCTGGTCGCCGCCTGGGGGCTCACCCGCGGCGATTGGCTCTCGGGCGTGCTCGCGGGCCTCACGTTGGCCATGGCGACGATCCCGGAGGAGCTCCCCGTGGTGCTCGCCGTGTTCCCAGCGCTCGGCGCCTGGCGCCTCTCGCGTCGGCACGTCCTCACGCGCCGGCTTCCCGCGCTCGAGGTGCTGGGCGCCACCACCGTGCTCTGCGTGGACAAGACGGGAACGCTCACCGAGAACCGGATGGCGATCGCGCGGCTCGCCGTGGACGAACGAACGCTCGACCTGCGCGGCGGGCCGCCAGGCGAGCTGCCGGAGGAGTTCCACGAGCTCGTCGAGTTCGGAATCCTGGCCAGCCAGCGCGATCCCTTCGATCCCATGGAGCGCGCCTTCCACGCGCTCGGCCAGCGCGCGCTCGGGCGCACCGAGCATCTCCACGCCGAGTGGACCCTGCTGCGCGCGTACCCCCTCTCGCCCGAGCTCCTGGCCCTCTCGCACGTGTGGAGCGCGCCCGAGGGGGGACGGCGGGTGATCGCCGCGAAGGGCGCTCCCGAGGCGATTGCGGATCTGTGTCACCTGCCCGAGCCCGTCCGGGAGGTGCTCGACCGGCGGGTGGTCGCCATGGCCTCCGACGGGCTGCGGGTGCTGGCGGTGGCCCGTGCCTTCTTCGCTCGCGCGGACCTGCCGGGCACGCAGCACGACTTCGAGTTCGAGCTGCTCGGGCTGGTCGGGCTGCTCGATCCGCTGCGAAAATCCGTGCCCGCGGCGGTGGCCGAGTGCCGGCGGGCGGGCGTGCGCGTGCTGATGATCACGGGCGACCATCCTCGCACCGCGCGCGCCATCGCGCGTGAGATCGGGCTGCCGGAGACGGAGCCCTTGCTCGGGCCCGAGCTCGAGCGGATGGACGACGCCGCGCTCGAGCGGCGGATCCGCGAGGCCTCGGTGGTGGCTCGCGCCGTGCCCGAGCACAAGCTCCGGATCGTGGCGGCGTTGCGCGCCGCCGGCGAGATCGTGGCGATGACGGGCGACGGGGTGAACGACGCCCCGGCGCTGCGCGCCGCGCACATGGGGATCGCCATGGGCGCGCGCGGCACCGACGTGGCGCGCGAGGCGGCGGACCTGGTGCTGATCGACGACGACTTCGCCTCGCTGGTGGAGGCGGTGCGGCAGGGCCGCCGCATCTTCGACAACCTGCGCAAGGCGGCCGCCTACATCCTGGCGGTTCACGTCCCGATCGCGGGAGCGTCGCTCCTGCCGGTGCTGCTCGGCTGGCCCTCCGCCCTGCTCCCGGTGCACGTGGCCTTCCTCCAGCTGGTGATCGACCCCGCGTGCTCGATCGTCTTCGAGGCCGAGCCGCCCGACGCGAGCAGCATGGCGCGTCCGCCGCGCCGTCCGGAGTCGTCGCTCTTCGATCGTCCCCTCGTGGTGTGGAGCCTGCTCCAGGGGGCCTCGCTCCTCGCGGTGAGCCTCGCGCTCTTCGCCTGGGGGCTCGCACGGGCGCCGGCCGAGGGCGGCGCCCATGCCCGCACGCTCGCCTTCGTGTCGCTGCTCTGCGGCGGCCTGGCGCTGATCGCCGTGAACCGCTCCTGGGAGGTGCGCCCGCGCGGTCGGCGGCGCGAGTCCAACCGGGCCGAGCGCTGGGTCGTAGCCGGGAGCCTGGCCCTTCTCGCGCTCGCGCTCCTCGTGCCCGCGGCACGCGAGCTCCTCCGCTTCGCGCCCCTGCGCGGCCCGGAGCTCGCCCTCGCCGCGGCGGCCGGGCTCGCGGCGCCCCTCTGGTTCCCGCTGCTGAAGCGGGTCCGCCCCGGCTGGCTGGGCCGCGCCGCGGCGTCCGCCGCCGAGGCCTGAGCGCCCGCCGGCGCTCACCACGCGACGTATCATCGGTCGCAGCCGGTGCGTCCGCCCAGCCACGCGCGACCCACCGCCATCGCAGCGCTGAAGGAGCCGCGGGAGGGCCGCTTGGAGACGCCGCGCACGCGCTCGGACCCCGCGCCGGCCGGCGCAGCGGCCGCTCTTCCCGCAGGCTACCCGCGGGAGTGGGAGGCCGACGTGCTGCTGGCGGACGGCGGCACGGTGCACCTGCGGCCGATCCGCCCCTCGGACGCTCCGGCGCTCATCGCGTTCCATGCGCGGCTCTCGCCGGAGTCGATCTACTTCCGCTTCTTCTCCCCCCATCCCACCATCTCGCCCCGAGACCTCGCCTACTTCACCCAGGTGGACTACGAGCGTCGCTTCGCCCTGGTGGCGGAGCTCGGCGGACGTCTCATCGCCGTGGGCCGCTTCGATCGGCGTCCGGGGAGCGACGAGGCGGAAGTGGCCTTCGTGGTGGAGGACGCCCACCAGGGCCGGGGCGTGGGCTCGCTCCTGCTCGAGCACCTGGTGGCGGCGGCGCGCGCCAAGGGCATCCACGTCTTCGTGGCGGAGACGCTGCCCGAGAACCGGCGCATGTTGAGCGTGTTCCACGATGCCGGCTATCGCGCGATCAGCCGCTTCGAGGAAGGCGTGATCCGCGTGCGCTTCGCGATCGACGACGCGTCGGCCGCGCAGTCCGTGGTCGAGGAGCGCGAGCGCGCGGCCGAGGCGCGCAGCGTGGCGGGACTCCTGGCGCCGCGGGGCGTCGCGGTGATCGGCGGGGTGGGGGAGGCGGGCTGGCTCGCCGACGCGGTGCTGCGTAGCCTGCGCGACGGCGGCTTCGCCGGGCCCCTCGTTCCCGTGCGCCCGGACGCCTCCCGCGCGCAAGGCCTGGCCGCCGCGCGGGACGTGCGCGAGGCGTCGGGCGAGCTCGATCTCGCGATCGTCGCAGCGTCGGGCCCGGCGCTGGAGGAGGCGATCCTGGCCTGCGGCGAGCGCGGACTGCGCGGGTTGGTGGTGCTCTCGCGCGTCGCCGCACGGCGGGGCCCGGAAGAGGATTCGGCCTTGCGCCGCCTGGCGGCGCTGGCGCACCTCCACGGCATGCGTCTCGTCGGCCCGCGCAGCCTGGGCCTCCTCAACACGGATCCGAAGGTGCGGCTCTTCGCGCTTCCCGCCTCCTCCCATCCAACGCAAGGAAGTGTCGGGTTCCTCTCGCATTCGGGTGCGCTCGGCATCGCGGTCCTCGAGTGGGCACTCCGGCGGGGCATCGGCATGTCGAGCTTCGTCTCGGTGGGGGACAAGGCCGACGTGAGCGGCAACGATCTCCTCCAGTACTGGGAGGAGGACGAGGCCACGCGGGTGATCCTGCTCTACCTGGAGTCGGTGGGAAATCCGCGGAAGTTCGCGCGCATCGCGCGGCGCGTGGCGCGCAAGAAGCCGATCGTCGTGCTCAAGGCGGGCCGCTCGCGCGGCGCGCTCCGCGCCGCGGGACCGGAGGCGCTCGGCGCCGCGGCCGAGCCGGCGATGGAGGCGCTCTTCGAGCAGGCGGGCGTCGTGCGGGTGGAGACCCTGGAGGAGCTCTTCGACGCGGCCCGGGTCCTCGAGGGCGGCCGCCTTCCGCGCGGCCGCCGGGTGGCGATCGTCGGCAACGCGAGCGGTCCCGCGGTGGTGGCGGCCGACGCCTGCGAGGGCAACGACCTCGAGGTGCCGCTGCTCGCGGCGGCGACGCGCGAGGCGCTGGCGGCGGCGTTGCCGGAGGCGCGCTCCGTCGAGAACCCCGTGGACCTCGACGGGCCGGCGGATCCCGAGGCGCTCGCTTCGGCGCTGCGTCTGGTTCTGGCCGATCCCGCGGTCGACGCGGCGATCGCGGTGGTCTCGCAGCCGCAGCCGACGCCGCTCGAGGCGGTGGGCCTCGCGCTGGCCGCGGCGGCGGGCGAGAGCGAGAAGCCCGTGGTGCTGAGCCTGCTGGCGCAGCCGCGGGGTCCCACGGAGCGCGGCGCGCTCCCGGCCTTCCCATTCCCCGAGCCGGCGGTCCGCGCGCTCGCGCACGCGGCCTTCCACGCCGCCTGGCGCTCGCGGCCGGCCGGCGCGCAACCGACGCTCCGTGGTGTCGACCCGATCGCGGCGCGAAAGCTGGTGGACGAGGTGCTGGCCGGAAGCCCGCGCGGGGCCGTGCTGGAGCCAGCCGCCGCGGCGCGCCTCCTCGCCTGCTACGGGGTGGCCGTGGCGGGAGAGGCGCTGCCGCGGGGCGGCGAAGGTCGCGAGCTGGTGCTGGGAGTGCGCCCGGATCCGGTCTTCGGGTCGCTCCTCACGCTGCGCGGCGCGGGGGCGAGCGCCCTGGCCGAGGCGTTCCGCATCCTTCCGCTCACCGACGCCGACGCGCGCGAGCTGGCGGAGCGGGCGATGGGGACGCTCCCGGCCCTCGCGCGCACGGCGCGACGCCCGCTGGTCGATCTGCTGCTGCGCGTCGCGCGCCTGGTGGAGGACGCGCCGGAGCTGACGGAGCTGCGCCTGGCGCCGCTGCGAGCCGGCTCGCGGGGCGTGGCGGTGGGAGCAGCGAACGGACGGCTCGTGCCCCTCGGTGCGCCGCGGGCGCTACGCCGCCTCGCCCGTCCGCGGGGGCAGGGGGAGGCCGGAACCTGAGATCCGGACGCGAGGGCTCCTAGTGGGAGCCGATCGGGTCGACCCAGGTGAAGCGCGCGGGCTTCACCACCAGCTCGTGCCAGGGCTTCCCGATCTCCATCGGGCGGGTCATCACCGTGAAGAGGCCCACCGGGGCCATCAGCCCGACACCGGCCACGGTCATGAGGATGCCCATCGGGCGCAGGAGCCCGGCGTCGACCAGGATCGGCGCGGGCTCCTCGTGCCACCCGTCGTCCTGCGTCCTCCGCAGCATGTTGTCCCAGGCGAGCGCCGGGGTGGCCGAGCCGAGGAGCAGCGCGCCGACGGCGAGCGCGGCGAGCGAGGTCTGGAAGCGGCGAAGCATGGATGGTCCTCCCCTCCTGCGAGGTTCGAGGATACCCATCGGCCGTCCGGCCAACGAACTGAAGGCGGCGGGCAGCCGCTGAGGCCCCTCGATCGGCGGGCCCCGGGGCCGATCCGGAAGGGACCCTGGCGCCGCGGAGGCCGCCGCTGCCCGCGGGGGCGGGAGCGGAGAGGCCTCGCGATCCCCTCAGAGGAGCGAGAGATCCGCCTCGAGGCCGAGCAGCACGCGGCCCGCGAGCTCGAGGGTCGGCGGAGCCACGCTCGCGTGCTGGGTCATCACGTGGACGTCGCGAAACTGGCGTTGCAGCGGGCTCGTGGCGTAGATCGAGCTGCCACCCCCCGCCTCGTACATCGCATCCACCACCTGCGCGCTGGTGCGCGCCACGTGGGTGGCCGCGATCCGGAGGAGCGCGCGCTCGCGCGGCTCTACACGCTGCGGTGACGAGTCGCGCACGGCCGCCAGCGCCTCCCGCAGCCCGGCCCGCGCGGCACGCAGCGCTCCCTCGGCCTGCGCCACGGAAGCCTGGACCAGCGCACGCTCGGCCAGCCGCCGCCGGCTCCCGGTGGGCGTCTTGGTCGCCGCGAGCTGGTGCAGCGCCTCGATCGCCGCGCGGGCGATCCCGAGCCCGACCGCGCAGACGCCGACCGCCAGGA
Organism: Myxococcota bacterium; assembly: GCA_033853555.1. Classification (GTDB taxonomy): domain Bacteria; phylum Myxococcota_A; class UBA9160; order UBA9160; family UBA9160; genus JAWOLJ01. Next base: position 25,126 of record JAWOLJ010000146.1, on the reverse strand, counting down.
AGCCGAAGACCGGCAGCGCATAGAGCGCCCCCCGCTCCCGCGGCGCATCGTCCTGGAGCGACACCGAACGCTCGGCGGGAACGAAGAGGTCGCTCACCTCCATGTCGTGGCTCCCGGTGCCGCGCAGGCCCGACACCGACCAGGTGTCGTGCAGGCTCGCGTCGCTCCGCGGAAACAGCAGCATGCGCGTCTCGGGGGCGCCACGGGGCGTGCGCCGCGGCGCTCCGTCCTCGAGCACGACGGCGCCGCCCATCAGCCAGTCGCAGTGCTCGCAGCCGCTCGCGAAGGGCCAGCGTCCGGTCAGGCGGTAGCCACCGGGGACCGCGAGAGCGCGACCGTGCGGCGCGAAGACCCCGCCGCTCACCGCGCGCCGCGGAGCGTAGATCTCGCGCGCCGCGCACTCGGGGAGGTAGGCGGCGACGAGACCGCTCGTGGCGCCGATCATGGCGCACCAGCCGGCCGAGCCGTCGGCCCGGGCCAGCTCCTCGATCACCTCCACCAGGGTGACCGCGTCGGCCTCGAGCCCGCCGAACGTGCGCGGGACGCAGAGCCGGAAGACGCCCGTCGCGGCGAGGGCGTCCACCAGCTCGGGAGCGAGCCGGCGCTCGGCCTCCGTGCGTTCGGCCGCGGCGCGCAGCCGCGGGGAGAGGCTCCGCGCCGCCGCCAGCGCCTCGCCCGCACGCGCGATCTCGTGCTGCACGTCCCCCCCGCCGCGGCCGTCGCATCCTATCACGCGGCCCTCGACCGCCTGCGGCTCGTGGCCGGCGGAGGAGCGCTCCAGCGATCCCATCGCGGATCGCAAGCGGGCCGGATGCGTCGGCGCCGTCGAGAGCGGAGGTGACGCAGCGATGGCACCGAGCCGCCGGATCGCCTCGAGGCGTGGGGGGCTCGACCACGGCGGACGAGGTGAAGCAGGGCGACGCGCCGCTCTCGGTCTCAGTCCCCCGCCGACGGCTCGTTGAAGCGATCGAACAGGAGGTCGCCCTCGCGCACCGCGAGCGCGCGCAGCGAACGCAGCATGCGCTGGGCGTCGGTGCGGATCGTGGCGGTGCCCTCGCCGGGCTCCTCGCTGGCCCCGGCGAGCATGCGGCGCAGCTCGTCGGTCGCCGCCTCGATGTGGCCGAGGCGCGCGAGCAGGCGTTCGAGCCGGGGCACCAGCCACTGGGCCTCGTGCTGCAGCTCCTCGTAGAGACCCCTCGGGCCCTCCATCGCCTCGCGGTGCAGGCGCATCGCGCGCTGCGCGGTCTCGAGCGCCGGCGTCACCTCGGCGACCCATTCGCCCTCGCGGCCAGGCTCCGGTGCGCGCGTGGCGCGCGCCAGCGCCCGCTCCGCTTCGCGCAGGCTCTCCTCGCCGCGCTCGAGCGCGCCGTGCTCGGGATACCCGGAAGCGAGAACCTCGGAGCTCGAGATCGGAGCTTCGGACGGTCGCATGGGGTCCTCCGGCTCGCGTCGGTCCCCGCCGCCCCCCCCATCGCGGGACCCGCCTTGGGGCCCCTCCCGTCCGACGGCGTGTTAGCGTGAACGCCATTGTACGCCCATCGGCGGCGGAGAGGACAAGACGAATCGGTGGCGGAGCGCGGAAAAAACATCGTCCTCGTGAGGCACGGCGCCACCGATTGGAGCGAGAACGGTCGCCACACCGGGCGGACGGATCTCCCCCTCGTCGAGAAGGGACGCCAGCAAGCGCGCGACGTCGCGCGGCTCCTCGCCGACCGCAATTTTGTGACGGTCCTCACCAGTCCGCTCCGACGTGCGTTGGAGACCTGCCGCATCGCGGGCTTCGAGCCACGGGCCGAGGTCTGTGACGATCTCGTCGAGTGGGACTACGGCGCCTACGAGGGGCTGACCACCGCGGAGATCCGGGCCCGGCGTCCCGGATGGACGATCTGGGATGCCGCGCCGCCCGACGGCGAGACGCTGGCGCAGGTCTCCGCGCGTGCGGAGCGCGTGATCGCCCGCGCCCGCGCGGCGCCCGGCGACGTGCTGCTCTTCGCCCATGCGCACCTGCTCCGGGTGCTGACGGCTCGTTGGTGCGAGCTGTCTCCCGCCGAGGGCCGGCGCTTCCCGCTCGAGACCGGCACCCTCTGCGCCCTCGGCTTCGAGCGCGAGACGCCGGGCCTGATCCTCTGGAACGCGCGATGAAGCACGTGCTGGACGCCGCGCAGCGCCTGGGACTGTCGCGCGACGACCTCGTCCCCTACGGCCACGACGCGGCCAAGGTCGAGCTCTCGGCGCTCGAGCGGCCCCGACCCCGCCACGGCACGAGCCCGGCGGGTCGACTCATTCTGGTGTCGGCGATCACGCCCACCACCGCCGGAGAGGGCAAGACCACCCTGAGCATCGGCCTGGCCGACGGCTTCTCGCGCCTCGGCCGCTCGGTCTGCCTCGCGCTGCGCGAGCCCTCCCTCGGGCCCTGCTTCGGGCTGAAGGGAGGCGGCACGGGAGGCGGAGCCAGTCGCCTCGTGCCTTCCGATCGCATCAACCTGCACTTCACCGGCGACTTCCACGCGGTGACGAGCGCTCACAACCTGCTGGCGGCGCTGCTCGACGCCCATCTCCATTTCGGCAACGAGCTCGGGATCGACCCGGGTCGCGTGCGGTGGCGCCGCGTGGTCGACATGGACGACCGCTCACTACGCCAGCTGGTGGTGGGGCTCGGGGAGGGGAACGGGCCGGTGCGGGAGACCGGCTTCGACATCTCGGCGGCCTCCGAGGTGATGGCGATGCTCTGCCTGGCCTCCGGCGAGGAGGATCTGCGCGCGCGCCTCGAGCGCACGCTCGTGGCCTTCTCGCTCTCGGGCGCTCCGGTGACCGCCGGCGCCCTCGGCGCCAGCGGCGCGATGCTGGCGCTGCTGCGCGACGCCCTGCGCCCGAACCTGGTGCGGACGCTGGAAGGCACGCCCGCCTTCGTTCACGGTGGCCCCTTCGCGAACATCGCCCACGGCTGCAGCTCGGTGCTCGGCACGCGCATGGCGCTGCATCATGCGGACTGGGCGATCACCGAGGCGGGCTTCGGCTTCGATCTCGGGGCGGAGAAGTTCTTCGACATCAAGTGCGCGACGGCCGGGCTCGACACGGCGTGCGTGGTGCTGGTGGCGACGGTGCGCGCGCTGAAGCTCCACGGTGGCGCGTCGGCCGCCGCGCTGGATCGGCCCGATTCGCAGGCCGTGTCGCGCGGGCTCGCCAATCTGGCGAAGCACGTGGAGAGCATCCGTGTCTTCGGCGAGCCGCCGTTGGTGGCGCTGAACCGCTTCACCAGCGACGCCGAGGAGGAGCTCGGCGTGGTTCGCCGCGGCTGCGAGGCGCTTGGTGTCCCGTTCGCGCTCTGCGACTCCTTCGCCCGCGGAGGAGAGGGAGCGCTCGAGCTCGCGCGCGCGGTCGAGGGGCACGCCGAGCGCCAGAGCCGTCCCTTCCGTCCGCTCTACGCGCCGGCGGATCCACTGGCCGAGAAGATCGGCGCGGTGGCTCGCCGGATGTACGGCGCCCGCGGCGTGGTCTTCTCCCGCCGTGCGGAGCGCGAGCTCGCGGAGATCGAGCGCCTGGGCTACGGCCGGCTTCCCATCTGCGTGGCGAAGACGCCGCTCTCGCTCTCCGACGATCCGGCGCTCCACGGCCGCCCGGAGGGCTTCGATCTCCACGTCCGCGGGCTCGAGCTGGACGCGGGCGCCGGCTTCGTGGTGGTGCTGACCGGCGACGTCGTGCGCATGCCCGGCCTTCCGCGCCACCCGCGCGCCGAGCGCATCGACTTGCGCGACGGCGAGATCGTGGGCCTCTCGTAGGCGCTACGCCTGCGGAAGGCGCGCTCGCGGCGGAGCTCCTCGAAGTCCGAGTGGAGCTCCTGGTCGAGGCCCCGGATCGCGAAGGGCCGATTCAGGAAGGGGCCGAGCCAGAGCCGATCGGCCAGCAGCAGGTGATTGAGCGTCCCGTGGAGCGACCGGAAGAACGCTCCGCGCTCGCTCTTGCGCTCGGTGTCCGGGATCGCGGAGCAGAGCGCGTAGAGCTTCTGGTTCATCCATCGGTTGTAGGCGGCGAGCAGGCGGGCGTAGGACGGCTCGATCATGGCTCCCTCGCGCCGGGGCGGCGGGCTGGTGCCCGCCGATTCTCCGTGGAACCGTAGCCGCGCGGCGCCGGGAGGGCGGCCGCCGGAGGGGAGATGTCGGACACGCCGGCCGCTCGCAGCGTGCCGCCGTGGAGAGGGATCGGCCACGCGGCCGTCCGCTCCCTGGTGCTGCGCGGGATCGGGATCGTCTACGCCGTGGCCTTCGCCTCCCTGGGAGTCCAGGTGCGCGGCCTCCTCGGCCGCGGGGGCATCGCACCGGCCGCCGAGCTGCTGGAGCAGGCCCACCGCGTGCTCGGAGGCGTGTCACTGCTGCGTGTTCCGACGCTCTTCTGGCTCGGCGCCGGCGACGCCGAGCTGGTCGGCGCGTGCGGAATCGGCGCGGCGCTCGGGCTCTGCGCCGCCGCGGGCGTCCTGCCGCGCCTCGCACTCCTCGGCTGCTGGGGGCTCTACCTCTCGCTCGTCACGGTGGGCGACGTGTTCCTCGGCTACCAGTGGGACGCCCTGCTGCTGGAGGCCGGGCTGCTGGCGGTCTTCTGGGCTCCGGGCGGGCTCCGTCCCCGGCGGGGTTCGCGGGAGGAGCCCGGCCGCGTCGGGCTCTGGCTGCTGCGCTGGCTCGTCTTCCGGCTCTTCTTCCTCTCCGGCGTGGTGAAGCTCGCGAGCGGGGACGAGGCATGGCGCGATCTCACCGCCCTCCGCTACCACTACTGGACGCAGCCCCTTCCGACACGAATCTCGGTATGGGTGGACGCGCTCCAGCGGGCCCTCCCGCCGCTCGAGACCTTCTCGGTGGCGGCCACGCTCGCGATCGAGCTCGTGGCCCCCTTCGGGATCTTCGGCCCGCGCCGCCTGCGGCTGGTGTCGCTCTCGCTGCTGGTGCTGCTCCAGCTGGTGATCGCCTCCACCGGGAGCTACGGCTTCTTCAACCTGCTCACGATCGTGCTCTGCCTCTCGCTCCTCGACGACGCCGCGCTCGAGGCCCTGCGGCTGCGCCTCGGGCGCGCTCGGCCCGACGGCGCGGGGCCGCCGCGGCCCGCCGGCCGTGCCTCCGTGTCGTGGCGGGTCGCGGCGGCGCTCGGCGCGGTCTTCGTGGTCTCCGTGACGAGCGCGACGGCGCTGGAGCGGCTGCTCCCCGTCCCGCTGCCCCGCGCGGCGGACGACCTGCTGGACGCGTTGGCACCCCTGCGCAGCTTCAACTCCTACGGGCTCTTCGCGGTCATGACCAAGCAGCGTCCGGAGATCACCCTCGAGGGGAGCCGCGACGGAGAGCACTGGGTTCCCTACACCTTCCGGTGGAAGCCGGGACCTCTCGATCGCGCGCCGGGCTTTCCGGGCCTGCACATGCCGCGCCTCGACTGGCAGATGTGGTTCGCCGCGCTCGAGGACTGCGAGCGCGCGCCCTGGTTCCTGGCGTTCCAGGCCCGGCTGCTGCAGGGATCCGCTCCGGTCCTCGGGCTCCTGGCCTCGAACCCCTTCCCGGACTCCCCGCCGCGCGAGATCCGCTCGCGCATCGCCCTCTACCACTTCGCCGACGCCGCGACGCGGCGTCGCGGCCTCTGGTGGGAGCGAGGCGCGGACGCGCCCTATTGTCCTCCCCTCGCGCTCCACGACGGCCGCCTCCAGGTGGCCCCCGCCCCCTGAGTCGCGCGGCGACGGGCGGGCCCCACGCGGGCGCGCGTCGGAGAGCCGGCGCCGGGCGCTCCATTGCCGCGACCGAGCATCCGATACCCTGGGGGCGGCCCCGCCCGGCAGCGGGGTCCGAGCCGCCGCGCTGGAGGAGTGATGACGACCGCTGCCGCTGCACCCGCCGCTGGCCTACCGCCGCCGCGTCCGGGCCTCCTGGAGCAGGTCTTCCGCGGCTGGCTCATGCGCACCGACCCGCTCGCCTGCACCTTCCGCATGGCCGAGCGCAACGGTCCCGTGGTGGCGCAGCACATGGGCCTCTTCCTCACCGTGAGCCTCTTCGGCCCCGACGCCGTCAAGTTCGTGCTGCTGAACCGCGAGGGGCTCTTCTCCAGCCAGCGCGCCTGGGACCTGATCATCGGTCGCCTCTTCACCCGGGGGCTGATGCTGCGCGACGGCGACGAGCACCGCTGGCACCGCAACCTGATGCACCAGGCCTTCACCTGGGAGGCGCTCGCGGAGTACGTGGGGCGGATGAACCCGGAGATCGAGCAGCGGCTCGCGCGCTGGCGGCCCGAGGGCTTCCGGGCCTATCCCGCGTTCAAGCGACTGACCCTCGAGCTCGCCTCGTCGGTCTTCCTCGGCATGGACCTCGGCTCCGAGGCCGAGCGCGTGAACCGCGCCTTCGAGGCTGCGGTGGCCGCCTCGATGGCGATGCTGCGGCTGCGGATCCCCGGCACGAGCTTCGCGCGCGGCCTGGCCGGCCGCGAGCTCCTGGCTCGCTTCTTCGCCGCCCGCATTCCCGAGCGCCGCCACGGCAGCGGGAGCGACATGTTCAGCCGGCTCTGCCGCGCCGAGGACGAGGAGGGCCAGCGCTTCGACGATTCGGAGATCGTGGACCACATGATCTTCCTCATGATGGCGGCCCACGACACCACCACGAGCACGCTCACGAGCCTCCTCTACGCTCTCGCGCGTCACCCCGAGTGGCAGGAGCGCGTGCGCCAGGAGTGCCTGGAGCTCGGGACGCGGCACCTGGCCTTCGAGCAGTCGGACCGCCTGGTGACGCTCAAGCGGGTGATGAACGAGACGCTGCGTCGATGGCCGCCACTCTCGACCATCCCGCGCATGGCGCTCCGCGACTTCGAGTGGCTCGGTCATCGCGTGCCCGCAGGCGCCATGACGATCGTGTATCCGATCCACAACCACCACCTCTCCGAATGGTGGAGCGAGCCCTTCCGCTTCGACCCCGATCGCTTCTCGGAGGAGCGGGCAGAGCAGCGACGCCACTCGCACCTCTTCGTGCCCTTCGGCGGCGGCGCGCATGCCTGCCTCGGACTGCGCTTCGCGGAGCTCCAGGTCAAGGCCATCGTGCATCAGCTGGTGCAGCGCTTCCGCTGGAGCGTGCCCGAGGGCTACGAGATGCCGGTGCAGCAGAGCCCGATCTCGAAGCCGCGGGACGGCCTTCCGGTGCGCCTCGAGCCCATCGACCCGCCCTGAGACCGGAAGCCGGGGGGAGGTCGGCCGCTGGCGCTGATACCCTGCCGGAGAGGCGGTCTCGCGCGCGGCGAGCCGAAGGCGAGCGGAGCTCGGACCGACCGGGGCCGGAGGAGGCGGCATGTCGGAACGCGAATCGCTCGAGAAGACCCTCGAGCGGGTGCGGGGCTGGATCGACCGGGCCGGCCGGGTGGTGGCGCTGACGGGAGCCGGCATCTCCACGGAGTCCGGGATCCCCGACTTCCGCGGACCTCGGGGCCTCTGGACGCGCAATCCCGAGGCCGAGAAGATGGCGACGCTCCAGCACTACATGAGCGATGCCGAGGTGCGGAAGCGGGCCTGGCGCAGCCGGCTCGAGTCCGCGGCGTGGAAGGCGGAGCCGAACGCCGGCCACCGCGCACTGGTCGCCCTCGAGCGCCGGGGAAAGCTCGGGCTCCTGATCACCCAGAACGTGGACGGACTGCACCAGAAGGCGGGGAGCACGCCCGAGCGGGTGGTGGAGATCCACGGCACTCTGCGCGAGGTGATGTGCATGGCCTGCGGTGAGCGTGCTCCGATGGAGCGCGCCCTGGCGCGCGTGGAGGCCGGCGAGGAGGATCCGCCGTGCCGGCGCTGCGGAGGCATCCTCAAGTCCGCCACCATCTCCTTCGGCCAGAACCTCGTGACGGAGGATCTGCGTCGCGCGGAGCAGGCGGCCGCCTCCTGCGATCTCCTGCTCGCCGTCGGGAGCACGCTCGGCGTCTACCCGATCGCCGGCGTGGTGCCTCTCGCCAAGCGCTCCGGCGCCCGCGTGGTGATCGTGAACGGCGAGCCGACCGAGATGGACGACCTGGCGGACGCGGTGCTGCGCGGCGCCATCGGCGAGCTGTTGCCGCGGATCGTGGGGGAGAAGGGCTGAGCGGCGGCGCGTCGGCCGCGGGGCCGCGCGCTCGAGCGAAGGCCCGGCTCAGCGGCTCGAGTCCGAGCCGCGGCGCGCGTGGCGGCGCGAGGAAGGCTGCGGCTCCGCGGGCGCGTCCGGCGTCGCGCCCGGGGGCGGATCGTTGGCCGGCGGCGTCGCGCCGTCGCAATCTCGCGGCTCGAGGTGATGAGCGGCGTACGAGACACCGCACCAGCAGCAGCGCAGGCCCGGTCCGAAGCGATGGCCCCGCGCCGCGGGATCCGTCGCTCGCTCGCGGGACGACGGCGCCCCCGATCGCGCGGGCGGCCGAGGCTCGCGGGGCCGTTCCACGGCTCAGGCGCCGCCGCGTTCGTCGTCGCGCGACGTCCGCTCGAGGCCATAGCCTGCCAGGTCCTCCGCGGTCGCGACCTGCGCCTCCCGGTCGCGCGCCTCACCGCGCTCGTTGCGCTCTTCGCGCTTGCGCGCGGCCTTCTCCGCCTTCTGGCGCTCGCGCTGACGCTTGAGAACGGACGGTCTTCCCCGGGCCATCGTTCCTCCACTCGGCGTGCGCCTGCGCGCTCATGGGCGCGCCGCGTCGAGCCAACACAGTTCGAGGTCGAAAGCCCGATCGCTCCGCTGCGGAGCGATCGGGGCGGAGGCCCGGAGCACCTCCGCCCGCGAGATCAGCGGCGTCGCGCACCGCCTCCGAAGCCGCCGCCAGCCGGGCGCTCCATGGCCTCGTTCACTCGGAGCGAGCGCCCGCCGAGCTCACGTCCGTTCAACACCTGGATCGCCGCGTCCGCTCCGCTCGGGTCGCTCATCTCGACGAAGGCGAAGCCCCGCGGCCGTCCCGTCTCGCGATCCGTGATCACGGCCACCGACTCCACGCTTCCGTGGGCCTCGAAGAGCCGGCGCAGCTCGTCCTCGGTGGTGCTGAAGGGCAGGTTTCCGACGTAGATCTTCTTGCTCAAAACGCATTCCTCTCGGCGATCCGCGAGCACCGGAGGCGCCGAGGCATCGCCCATCCGCGGGCCTCCGGCTCGGAACGTCCGGTGCTGGATCCCACGGGCCATGAACCACCGGGACGGTCCCCGTCAGTCGTTCTGCTGCTGGGGCGCGACGGTGATCGGCGGGCTCGATTGGAGGGGCGATCAGGCGGGTGACAACCCGGAGACTGGCGCGACGACCAAACAACCGCTCGCCACAACGAGTAGCTCATCTCCCCGTTCTGGCAAGCCGATCCCGGCGCTGCCAGCGGGAACCCATCCAGGTGCGACGCGCCGGTGTATCCAGCAGCGAAGGCCGCGCGCGCGAAGAGCCTCGCGTGCTGCCTGCGGTGGGAGGACGAGCGATGGTGGGGCCGATCGATTTCGGGAGCGCCCGTGGGAGAGTGCGGATCGTCACCGCGTCGAGCCGGCGACTGCGTCCCGCGCTCGCCCTCGCCGCGGCGGTGCTCTTCGCGAGCGGGAGCGGCGGGCTGCGACGCGCGGTGGCGGCCGGCGCTCCCGCCGCCGCGGAGGTGCGCATCGAGGAGTTCCACTTCGCACCTGCGACCCTCGAGATCCGCAGCGGGACGACGGTGCGCTGGGTCAACCACGACGAGGAGCCGCACACCGTCGCCTTTCTCGACGGCGAGGCGAGCTCCCCGGCGCTCGACACCGACGACGTCTTCTCCCGCCGCTTCGATGCGCCGGGAACCTACGCCTATCGCTGCGCGATCCACCCGCAGATGGCGGGCACGATCGTGGTGCGTTGAGAGGAGGCTCATGGAGCCGCAGGACGCTTCCCACGCTCGCTCCTCGAGTGCCGCTACCCCGCCCGCCGCGGTCGGCGACGGCCCCGTCACCGCCACGCGGCGCGGTTTCCTGCAGTGCATGGCCTGGGCCGGGACGGGCGTGGTGTGGACGTTGGCCGGTGGCGTCCTCTCCTCGCGCAGCCTCGCCGCGACGAATGGCGGCCCCGGCAGCTTCTCCTTCGTGCAGATCAGCGACACGCACATCGGCTTCGACAAGGCGCCGAACCCCGATCCCGTCGGCACACTGCACGAGGCGCTCGCCCGCGTGAACGCGCTCGACCCCGCTCCGGCCTTGCTGATCCACACCGGGGATCTGACCCACGCCCAGAAGGCGGGAGCCTTCGACACCGTGGCGGAGATCCTGAAGCAGGCCGACGTCGGCGAGCGCTTCTTCGTGCCCGGCGAGCACGACGTCTTCGCCGACGGCGGGAAGGAGTTCCTGGCGCGGTTCGGCGCCGGGACCCGGGGCGACGGCTGGCGCAGCTTCGACTGGAACGGCGTCCACTTCGTAGGCCTGGTGAACGTGCTCGGCTTCAAGTCCGGCGGGCTCGGCGGCCTCGGCGCCGAGCAGATCGAGTGGCTGAGAAAGGACGTGGCCCCGCTCTCCGCCAGCACGCCGATCGTGGTCTACACCCACATCCCACTCTGGCCGGTGTATCCCGACTGGGGCTGGACCACGGGAGACGCGCCGCAAGCGCTGGCGGAGCTCAAGCGCTTCGGGTCGGTCACGGTGCTGAACGGCCACATCCACCAGGTGCTCCAGAAGGTGGAGGGCAACGTGCGCTTCCACACCGCGCGCTCCACCGCCTTCCCCCAGCCGGCCCCCGGCACGGCGCCGGGTCCGGGACCCCTCCGGGTGCCGGCGGATCAGGTGCGCCATCTCCTCGGCGTGCGGGAAGTGCGCTACGTGCAGGGCGCCGGGCCGCTGGCGGTGATCGACGAAGCCCTGGGCTGAGGTGGGGGAGGCGAGACCCGCCTCTCCGGCGGCGCGGCCGGGACCCCCGGGCCCGCGCAGGGAGCAGACGGTGACGACGGAAGATCCGGCGCCGCCGGGAGCCTCCGGCGACGACGAGACCTGGGTGGCGCGCGTCGCGGCCGGGCGCGAGGAGGCGCTGGCCCATCTGCACCGTCGCTACGCGGGCCTCGTCTTCCACCTGGCTGCCCGCAGTCTGGATCGCGCCGCCGCGGAGGAGATCGTCCAGGACGTCTTCCTGACGGTCTGGCGCAAGGCCGACGGCTTCGATCCCGCGCGCGGTCGCTTCCGCTCCTGGCTGCTCCAGATCGCGCACCGCCGCATCCTGAACGAGCTCCGAGGGCGGAGCCGCCGGCCGCGTCTCGAGGCCGATCCCGAGGGCGAGCACGCCGCCTCGCTGCCCGATCCGGGCCCCGAGCCCTCCGAGCTCGCCTGGGAGGAGTACCGTCGCGCCGTGCTGCGCGCCGCGGTGGAGGCGTTGCCCCCGCCGCAGCGCCAGGCCCTGGGCCTCGCGTTCTTCGACGAGCTCACCCACGAGCAGGTGGCGTCGCTCCTCGGACTGCGGCTCGGCACGGCCAAGACGCGCATCCGCGCCGCGATCCTGCGCCTGCGCGGCCGGCTGACACCGATCGTTGCCGCCCTCGCGCTGGTTCTCGCGGCGGGCCTGGCCGGCTTCGCGCTGCGCGGAATCCATCTCGCTGCACGCCTCGCGCGCGACGAGCGGGCCCTCGCCGTCGCCACCTCGAGCGACCTGGTGCCGCGCCATCTGTCCCCCGTGGCGCCCGAGCTCCCGGCCGGCGCCCACGGCGGCTATCGCGGACGGCCGGGCGACGAGACCGCGATCCTGACCGTGACGGGGCTGCCGGCGCCGCCGGCCGGCCGCAGCTACGTGGCCTGGGCGCGGATCGACGCGCGCTGGGTCCGGCTCGGCGCGGTGGTGCCCGACGCCGGCGGCCACGGGCTCCTGATCGCCGAGGACCCGGCGCTCGTCACGCCGCCGGAGGAGGTGCGCCTGACCCTGGAGGCGACACCGAACGGCGTCGAGCCTCAGGGCTCCGAGGTGCTGCGCTGGCGCGCGGAGTGATGCGCGCGCGTCGCATGCTAGCCTTGAAGGCTGCGGCCCCGAAGGGCCGCGTTCGGAGGTGGCACGATGACGACGACGACTCGACGGGCGCTCGCGCTGGCCTTGGCCGCATCGCTTCCCCTCGCGGGCTGCAAGGCGATCTCGGCCTCGATCACCTCGCCTTCCGACTCGATCTCGGGCTCGTTCGAGGCGATCGGTGGCTCCTTGAAGGCGATCTCCACCTCGTCGAGCGGCGCGGGCGACGGGAATGCGCTCGACGAGAGCTATCGTCGAGATTTGCGCGCCTACGCCGCGGCCTTCGTCGAGACCGGCGGCACGCAAGGAGAGTTCCTGCGCGGGATCTCGCGCATCGCCGAGGGGCATGGCGTTACGGACTGGGAGTCTCGACCCGACACGCTCCGGGCGATCGGTCAGGGGCTCCGCGACGCGAGCGTCTCCGAGGCACAGCTCCAACAGACGCTTCAGGGTGTCGACTTGGCGACCGCCGCCCGCGTGAGAGAGGGCTGGCTAGGCCCGCAGAGCTGAGCCGCCTCCGGGCCGCGTTCGCCCTTCCGCTCGCGGTCGTGCTGGCTGCGTCCGTGCAGGAGTCCGCGAGCGCGGCGGCGGAGCATGTGCTCGCATTCGTCTACGTCGAATCGAACGTAGGCGGTGCGAGCGGCGGCCACGCGGGTCTTCGCATCGACGATCGCGTCTACCACTATCAACGCTTCCCCGACGGCACGCTCCGCGTGGTGCGCGACGAGTGGCCTCGCTTCCGTGCGGTGTATGGCGAGCTCCAGAACCGCCCGCTCCACCTGGCGTACCTGACGGTCGGGCCGGAGGTGGCGGAGCGCGTGCGTGAGCACCTGGACCGCGCCTGGGCGGGTCAGGAGATCGCCCTCGGACGCATCGAGCGTCTGCAGGAGGACGTTTCCTGGAGCGCCGCGCTCGCCGCCGGGCGGCTGCCTCCCGCGCTCCGCGGCGCCGGGCTGCTGGCTCCCGTCCCGACCGACGCGGTGGCGGGTGCGCGACTGCGCGCGGCCGTCGAGCGCGCGGTGGGGAGCGGTGCCGTCGAGGCGGCGCTCCGCCGCGTCGAGGCACGGCTCGACGCTCTCGCCCGCACGCGGCAGCTCGACCTCGAACCGCTTCGGGAGGCCCTGCAGGAGCGCGAATCGCTCCGAGGCCTGGCGGAGGAACGCGGCGTCGACCCGGCGGTGCTGGTGGTGGTCGGCGGCGACGGCGCGCCGTCCCTCGCTCCGCCCGAGCGTGCGGCGCTGGCGGCGTTCGCCGCGCGCCTCGAGGCGACGATCGCAGGGCTCCTGGTCTCGGAGCGACCCGACCGCGGCTTCCCGCTCTCGCTCGCCATCGCGCGTTGGCACGCGGTCGCGCGCTCCCTGGCGAGCGGCCGCCTCGTCGTCCTCGACCCCTTCCCCGACGACGCGAGACGGGTCGATCCCGAGCGGGAGCTCGCCCCGGGATCGGCGGCGCTCCTGGCGGCACAGGCGCGCGCGCTCGAAGGGGAGGCGCGCCGCGTCGTGCTCGGCGGCGCCCCGCTCGACGAGTCGCGCTTCGCGTGGCTGGAGGAGGCGGCTGGCCGACGCGCCGAGCTCGAGCGCGCCGCCGCCGGGCTCGCGATGCGTGAGAGCCCGGGGCCGCTCCTCCCCTCGCGCGGGCGCTCCCTCGCGCCGCCGCCCGCCCTGCGGGCCGACGCCGCGGAGCTCCACGTCCGCGCCGCGGCTGCGCTCGCTGCCGAGCAGGCCGAGCTCGAGGCGCGCTTCGACTACCGCCTTTTGACGCGGAACTGCGTCACCGAGCTCGTGCGCACCCTGGCCGGAACCTTCCCGGACGCCGCCGCGGAGCGCGCGGCCCTCGGCGGCGAGCTCCAGGCGGGGGAGGGACTCGACTCGATCCCCTTCGTCCTCTTCGCGCAGGTGCAGGAACGGCTGCGCGTGGCGCGGGTGGAGGACCTTTCCTCGCATCGCGGACGCGAGCTTGCGCGCCTGGAACGAGAAGAGGGATACGCGCGAGCCTATCTGCGCGAGGCGAACGTGCTGACGGCGACGCTCTACCGACCCCTCGAGCGCGACGGGGCCTTCCTCCTCTTCACCGACGACGTCGTCTGGCCGCGCCCGCTCTACGGGCTCGTGAATCTCTCCTACGGCCTGGGGAGCCTGGCGCTCGGTGCGCTCGCCGCTCCATTCGACGGGGGTCGCGAAGCGGCCTGGGCTGCACAGGGTGCCCTCTTCAGCGTGCCCGAGCTCCTGTTCCAGAACGTGCGCAAGGGCAGCTACGAAGTACTTCCGGAGGAGCCCGATGCGGCTTCCCTGCGCTCCGCCAGCGCGCGCTCCAGCGCGCGATCGTGGCCGTAGACGTCCTCGAAGAAGAGCGGCCGGCCGTCGGGCTCGACCAGGGCGGTGGCGTAGAACAGGAAGATCGGCACGGGGTGCGGCAGTCGCACGATGAAGCTCGCGTCCCCTTCGAGCGACTCCTGCACCCGCTCCGGGCTCCAGCCCGGCAGCTCCGAGAGCAGCCAGACGGCCAGCCCCGGCGCGTCCTCCAGCCGCACGCAGCCGTGGGAGAAGTCCCGGCGGCTGCGCCGGAACACCCCGCGCGTCGGCGTGTCGTGGAGGTAGACCGAGGCCGGATTCGGGAAGGAGAACTTCACCCGGCCGAGGGGGTTCCGCGGGCCCGGGCGCTGTCGTACGCGCACGCCCGCCCCGATGGCGGCGACATTCTCCGGTGTCGCTGGAACCAGCGTGCTCCCGCGCAGGAGCTCCATGTCGTGAGCCGCGAGATAGCCGGGATCGCGCCGCGCAGGCGCCGCGATCTCCTCCCGCGCGATGCGCGGCGGCACGTCCCAGTCCGGATGGAACTCGACCTGGTTCAGGGCGCCGGCCAGGAGCGGCGTCTGCCAGCGCACGGCACGTCCCACCACCGCGCGCATCTGGAGGGCCGGCCGGCCCTGCGGCCGCTCGGCGTCGAAGGCCCAGAGCTCGAAGGCCGGCACGTTCACGGCGACGACGCGCTTGCCGCCGAGGGGCGGCAGCCAGCGCAGGCGCTCCAGCGTCAGCGCGATCTGGCGCACGCGGCCGGCCGCCGGCACCGCGAGCGCCCGCGCGGTGGCCGCTCCGATCACGCCGTCGGGATCGAGGCCGTGGCGCTCCTGGAAGCGCTTCACGCCTTCGACGAGCGTGGCGTCGTAACGGGCTTCGGGGAGGGCCGCCGCCGGCGGGGCGGGCAGGTCGCCGAGGGCCGCCAGCCAGCCGCGCAGGCCCTCGGCGGCCGGCAGCGGATCCCCGGGATGCACCGTGGGACGGATCTCGGCCGCTCGCGCGCTCGCGTCGGCCGCGAGCGCGCGATAGCGGCGAAGCGCGTCCTCGAGGCGGCGGTAGACGAAGAGATCGGGCTCCACGGCGGAGATCGCCGCGGCGACGTCGTCGCTTCGTGCAGCGGCTGCCGCGGCCGCGGCCGCATCGAACGGGGCCGGGCCCGCGCCGACGTCGACACCGAGGCGCGACGGCGGGACCCTGCCCGAGTGGAGGTCGGCGAGGAAGCGGGAGAACGCTGCCGTGAGCGCGGCGTCGAAGCGCTCGGCCGCGCCGGGCCGCGCCTCGCCCGAGCGCGCGAGCGCGTCCAGGGACGCCTCGAGCGGCGCCGCGTCGTAGTCCGCCGGATCGAGGCCCTTCGCGGCGGCGTCGGCCAGGGCCGCCACCGCCTTGCGCGCGGCGGGTGTCGGCCTTCCCTCCGCGCACCAGAGGAGCTCTGGCGCGGGACGAGCGGCCCGCTCGTCGGGGAGCGCCCGGGGGGCGCCGCACGCAGCGCCGAGGGCGAGCCCGAACGCCAGGGCCAGGGCCCCTCGCCGCATCGCACCTCCTTCGCCTCCGCGCCTGGCTTCGTGACGGGCGTCACCACGCAATCCCGGCCGCCGGCCGAGCTAGCGGGACGATCGCGCATCGGTCGGGGCCTCGCCGGCCGCTCGCGATGGGCGTCCTCCGCCGTCGGGCGCGGCGCCGCGGAGGGAGAGCATGCTGCGTTCGCTGGTCGCAGGAATCCTGATCGCCGCCCTGCCGGCCGCGCCGGCCCTGGCCAAGCACGACGCCGACGACGCGCCGGACTCCCACGGTCACGGCCCGGCCCACGCGGCCGTCGTCTTCAGCCCGCACCAGCGAGGCGTGGTGCACGCCTACTGGGTGGAGACGCACGGCCGCGGCGGCTGTCCGCCCGGCCTCGCCAGGAAGCACGACGGGTGTCTGCCGCCGGGGCTCGCGAAGAAGCGCTACGCCGTGGGGCGACGCTGCGATCCGAAGCTGATCGTGCCGCTCCCGCCGCCGCTCGAGCTGCGCCTCGGGCCGCCCCCGCCGGGCTTCGTCTATGGCGTGGTGGACGGCGACGTGGTGAAGCTCGCGGTCGGCACCCATCTGGTGGTGGATGCCATCTGGGGTCTCGCGCGCTGATCCCGCTCGCGGGTTGCCTGCCCGGCGTCTAGTCTTCGAGCCCGGCGCGTGGCTGGCGCGGGGAGGGCGGGATGCAGGCGATCCAGGGCGATCTCCAGGGGCGGGTCTGTCTGGTGACGGGGGCGACCAGCGGGATCGGCCGCGCCGCCGCGCGCGCCCTGGCCGGTCTCGGCGCCGAGCTCGTTCTCCTGTGCCGCGACCGTGGCCGCGGCGAGGAGACCGCGCGCTGGATCCAGCGCGAGACCGGCAACACCAAGGTGGATCTCCTGCTGGCCGACCTCGCGTCACAGGCCGAGGTGCGTCGCGCCGCGCGCGAGTTCCTGGCCGCCGGGCGCCCGCTGCACGTGCTCCTGAACAACGCCGGGCTGATCCTGCGTCGTCGCAGCGAGACGGTGGACGGCATCGAGACCACGTTCGCCGTGAACCATCTCGCCTACTTCCTGCTCACCAATCTGCTGCTCGAGCGCCTGAAGCAGAGCGCGCCGGCGCGGGTGGTGAACGTCGCCTCTGGGGCGCATCGGATGGCGGGAGGCCGCATCCGCTTCGCCGACCTCGGCTTCCGGGAGGGCTACTCGGCGATGCGGGTCTACGGCCACTCGAAGCTCGCCAACATCCTCTTCACGCGCGAGCTCGCACGGCGGCTCGAGGGCACGCGCGTCACCGCGAGCTGCATGCACCCGGGCTTCGTGGGCTCGAACTTCGGCAAGAACAACGGCCCCCTGGAGGCGCTGCTGATGACGCTGGGCCGGCCGTTCGCGCGCTCGCCCGAACGCGGCGCCGACACCGCAGTGTGGCTGTGCGCGTCGCCCGAGGTAGAGGGCCGGAGCGGCGGATACTGGTACGACCGTCGCGAGACCCGGCCCAACGCCGCCGCCAGCAACGACGAGGACGCGCGGCGGCTGTGGGAGGCGAGCGCGCGCATGACGGGCCTCGCCGAGTGATCCAGGGGAGCTCCGCTCGCCGTTGGCTCGCTGCGCGCCGCGGGGATGCCTTCGGCATCCCGCGGCTAGCCCAGGGACACCAGCTCCAGGTAGACCGAGCCGATCATCACCTCGCTCGTCAGCTTGAGCGGGAGGTGGCGGGCGTCGTCGGTCACCCACAAGCGCGCGCTCCCGAAGCCGCGGGGCTTGCGATTGCGGGTCTCGTTCCAGAGCGTGGGGACGAGCTCGACCGCATCGAAGGTCCCCGCGGCGACGCGGATCCGCTGGCGCCCGACCACGCGCACGTCGAGCCGGTAGAGATCGGAGGGCGTCTGCACCTCGAGCCGCACGCTGTCGCCCGGACGCAGCGGGAGCCCGCGCAAGGCGAAGGCGGCGCTGACCGGATCGTACTGGCCTGACACCGTCGCTTGTCGCTCGTGGGGCTTGGGGCCGCCGAGCTGCGCGTACGTGACGGTGTGATGCAGGTGGTCGAAGCGCACGCTCTCCTCGGCGTAGTGACCGTCCTCGGTGTGGAGGAGAAAGTCGCGCGGCAGGATGGGCCGCGCCGCGAGCGTGGCCTCCACCCGGCTGCGCAGCCGATAGAGCGGGTCGACCGCCGGTAGCGTGCGGACGACGGCCTCCGCCCGCAGGAGCGTCTCGCCGGCGCCGGGACCGGGCGACGCACTCCACACCGCCTCCGCGACGGGAATGCCGAGCCAGCCCATCCGGAAGCGCGCGCTCTCGCCGTGGAAGCCGTCCTGGACGGCCACCCGGTACGGAGCGAGCGCGGCGGGCGGCTCCGGCGCCAGGGCGCCCCGAGCGCCGCCGGCCAGCGCGAGCCCGAGCGCGAGCGCCGCCAGCGCGCGGCGCATCCAGCGCCGGCCTGGCGTGGCGCCGTCCGAGATCAGGCGACTGCGCATCCCCATCCCCTCCCGGCCCTCCCGAGCCTCCCCGGTCGCTCCGGCGCCTGCCGGAGCCTGCGCCAGGCGTTCGGCGAATCAGACGGGCCCCCTGAGCGCCTATTCGCACCCCGGGGGAGCGCGCCATCCGTCTGCGGGCGGCCCTCGAGCCCGCCGGGGAGTGCACGGGTGCTAACTTTTCGGGATGGAATTCTTCCAGGATCCGCCTCGGCTCGGCAACCAGTACCAGGACGACCGCCCGCTCCGTGCGCTTCTGCGCCGCCGCCTTCCCGGCGACGTGCTGCGGGCGATCGAGCCCACCCTCCGGCACATGGGCGAGCTGGCCGCGGGGCCTCTGCTCGAGCTCTCGCTGCGCCATCGCCGGGACGAGCCGCTCCACGTCCCGTTCGACGCCTGGGGCCGGCGCGTGGACGAGGTGCGGGTGAACGCCGCCTGGGAGGAGTACGCGCGGGTCGCGGCCCGCGAGGGCCTGGTCGCCACGGGCTACGAGCGGAAGCACGGCGCCCACTCGCGCGTGCACCAGTTCGCGCTGGTCTACCTGTTCGATCGCTCGAGCCAGGTCTACACCTGTCCGCTCGCCATGACCGACGGCTGCGCACGCACCCTCGAGGTGCTGGCACCGCCCGAGCTGCGGGATCGCGTGCTCCCGCGCCTGCTCGAGCGCGACCCCGCCCGTGCCTGGACCTCGGGACAATGGATGACCGAGCGCGTGGGCGGATCCGACGTCGGCCTCTCCGACACCATTGCGCGTCGAACGTCGGAGGGCTGGCGGCTCCATGGCACGAAGTGGTTCACCTCCGCCGTGACCTCCCAGGTGGCGCTCACGCTGGCGCGGCCCGAGGGGAACGGACCCGGTGGCAAGGGCCTCGCGCTCTTTCTGGTGGACGTGCGCGACGCCGAGGGACGGCTGAACCACATCCGGGTGGAGCGCCTCAAGGAGAAGCTCGGCACGCGCAATCTCCCCACCGCCGAGCTCGCGCTCGAGGGGACGCCCGCGCTCCCGGTGGCGGGCACCTCGGACGGGGTGCGCCAGATGGCCACCATGCTGAACGTGACCCGTACCTGGAACGCCGTCTGCTCGGCGGCCAGCCTGCGCCGCGGGCTCGCGCTGGCGCGGGACTACAGCCGGCGCCGCGTGGCCTTCGGCGGACCCCTGGCGGAGAAGCCCCTTCACCTGGAGACGCTGGCCGATCTCGCCGCGGAGCAGGAGGCCGCGCTCCAGCTCGTGTTCCACGGCGTGGCCCTCCTCGGGCGCGAGGAGCTGCGCGAGCTCGACGAGCCGGGACAGGCGGTGCTGCGCCTGCTCCAGCCGGTGGCGAAGCTCACCGCGGGCCGCATGGCGGTGGCCGGCGCCAGCGAGGCGCTCGAGTGCTTCGGCGGCGCAGGCTACATCGAGGACACCGGCCTCCCCGAGATCCTGCGCGACGCGCAAGTGCTCTCGATCTGGGAGGGCACCACCAACGTGCTCTCGCTGGAGGCACTGCGCGCGATCCGCCGCGCCGATGCGCTCGCTCCGTTCGTGGCCGACGTCGCGGCCCACGCCGGCCTCGCCCGACACACATCCCTGTTGGAGCCCGCGCGGATCGCCCGAGCCGCCGCGGAGCACGCGCAGGCCTGGTGGTCCGAGGCGCCGCGCCTCGGCCCGAGTGCGGCGGAGGCGTGGGCGCGGCGCTTCGCGCTGAGCCTCGGCCGTTCGCTCGCACTCGCGCTCCTGGTGGCCCAGGCGCAGTGGTCGATCGACGAGGAGGGCGACGGGCGGAGCGCGGAGGCGGCGCGCCGCTTCGCCGCCCACGGCGTCGACCTCCTGGCGGCGGCCCCCGCCGCTTCCCGCGCTGCGGCCCTGGCCCTGGACGAGCCGCTCCCGCCGGACGCGTGAGCGCCGGCGCGCAGGAGCGTCGCGGGCCGCCGCGCGCCGTGGCCGCGCGCAAGCCCGGTCGATAGACTCGCGCTCCCGTCCGGCCGGCCCGCCTGCGCGGCGCCGCGCCTCGAGCGAGGAGCCGCGTGAAGCCCACCCGTCGTCCCCAGCGTCCCGAGTTCTCCTCCGGCCCCTGCGCCAAGCGACCGGGCTGGAGCCTGAAGGTCCTCGAGAACGCGCTTCTCGGCCGCTCGCACCGCGCGCCGGTCGGCCTCGAGCGGCTGCGCCAGGTGATCGGACGCAGCCGGGATCTCCTGGGTCTTCCCGAGGGCTGGCGGCTCGGCATCGTGCCGGCCTCGGACACCGGGGCGGTCGAGATGGCGCTCTGGTCGCTGCTCGGGCCTCGCCCGGTGGACGTGCTGGTCTGGGAGAGCTTCGGCGAGGGCTGGGCCGAGGACGTGACGAAGCAGCTCCGTGTCGACGCGCGCGTCCTCCAGGCGGAGTACGGAAGCCTGCCGGATCTCCGCGCGGTCGACTTCGGGCGGGACGTGATCTTCGCCTGGAACGGCACCACGTCGGGCGTCCGCGTGCCGGACGGAGACTGGATCCCCGGCGATCGCGCGGGCCTCGTGGTCTGCGACGCCACCTCGGCGGTCTTCGCGATGGAGATCCCCTGGTCGAAGCTCGACGTGGTGACCTGGTCCTGGCAGAAGGTGCTGGGCGGCGAGGCCGCGCACGGCATGCTCGCGCTCTCGCCGCGGGCGGTGCAGCGGCTCGAGAGCTACACGCCGAAGTGGCCCCTCCCGAAGATCTTCCGGCTGACCAGCAAGGGGAAGCTGGCGGAGTCGCTCTTCGCGGGCTCCACCATCAACACGCCCTCGATGCTCTGCGTGGAGGACGCGCTCGACGGCCTGGCCTGGGCCGAGCGCGAGGGCGGCCTCGTCGCGCTGATCCGCCGCTCGGAGGCGAACCTGGCGGCCGTCGCCGCCTGGGTGGAGCGGACGGCGTGGGTCGACTTCCTGGCGCGCGACCCGGCGACGCGCTCCTCCACCTCGATCTGCCTGCAGGTGGTGGATCCGTGGTTCCGCGGCCTCGACGCCGCGGCGCGCGCGAAGACCATCGGCGCGCTGGTGTCGCTCCTGGAGCAGGAGCGCGTGGCCTACGACGTGGCCTCCTACCGCGACGCGCCGCCGGGCCTTCGCATCTGGGGCGGTGCCACCGTCGAGCGCTCGGACCTGGAGGCGCTCCTGCCCTGGCTCGACTGGGCCTGGGGCGAGGTGCGCGGGAAGTAGTCCGCGCTCCCGCGTCACGCCCGACGCTCCGCGCGTGGCTCAGATCCAGCCGAGCCGGCGCGCCGCGCTCCAGATCAGCTGCAGCCCCATCACCACGATGAACGTGCCGAAGGCCAGGCGCAGCGCGGGGCCGCTCAAACGGTTCGCGATCCATCCGCCGGCCCAGGCGGCGAGCAGCATCGAGAGCGCGATCACCACCCCGGCGCGGAGGTCCACGTTTCCGTGTCGGTAGTACTCGAGCACGGCGCCGAGCCCGATCGGCGGCAGCAGGACCGCGAGGCTCGTCCCCGTGGCGCGATGCTGGCTGAACCCGGCCAGGTAGACCAGCGCCGGCACGATCACCACGCCGCCGCCGATGCCGAAGAGGCCGGCCGAGACGCCGGCGACGACGCCGACCAGGACGAAGACCAGGACGGGGAACTGGCCATCCATGCGCGCGGGCTCCTGGATCGCGGACGCCGGAGCGGTCGAGTCCACCGCGGCGCGGTCGATCTGGCGCGGGAGCATGGCACAAGGGTGGCGGCGCCGGCGAGGCGGGGTCCGCTCGCACGCCGGCCGATCGCGCGGCTACGGGGACTAGTGGTGCTCGGTCCCCGGGTCGGCCAGGCGCCGGCGATCGGCGGGGGAACGAAGGCGCACGAACACCTCGTCGACGTCGAGGCGCTCGATGCGCGTGTGGAGCCGCCCGTCCTCCAGCACGAACTTGCGCTTCACCGGGCGGTGTCCCTCGGGATCGAGATGCTCCACGATGAAGGCGTTGGCCCCGCTGCGCGTCACCCGGCAGGGATAGCTGGCGTCCATCTTGGGATGCTGCACCCGGCACTCGCCCGGCGCGAAGGTGAGGCGCAGCCGCCCGACCGAGCCCGGGGTCTCGAGGAGGGCCCGCTGGTCGTCGGTCAGGTTCTCGCGCTTCTGGAGCTCCTGGAGCGTGAGCGTACGACTCGACTGCCACGTGCCCATGATGGCGGGCGGTGGTCCTCCCTGCTGGCCGGCGGCCAGCAGAAAGACGAGGAGTGTGAGCTCGTCCGGCCTCACACCGGACGTTTCGACCCCCCGTCGAGCGCGACCGTGTGACGGCTCTCACCGGCCGGGGAAGGGGCTCCGGCCCTCACGCTCCGGCAGGCACGGCGAAGCTCGCGCTCCAGGTGCGCGCGCTCGGGACGCCCGGGACGGCGCGCTCGTGGCGACTGCTATCGTGCGGTCGGATGGGAGCCCGGCTGCTCGATGCGCTCGTCTTCTCGAGCCTGTGGCTGGCTGGAGCGGCAGCGGCCCTCTGCGTGGCGACCTCCCTCGCCGTCGGCGTCCGGCCCCGTGCGACGCCGGCGGCGGTGGCCGCCCTCGGCACCCTCGCGATCTACAACGCCGATCGGCTGCGGGATCTCCCGCGGGACCGCGAGACCGCGCCGGACCGCAGCGCCTTCGTCGCGCGACACGCCGCCGCGTTGCGGGTGCTCGCCGGGATCTCTGCCGCCGCGGCGACGCTGCTCGCGCTGCACCTCGGGCGCCGAGCGATCGCGTTGCTGGCCGCGGTCCTGGTGGTCGGCCTCCTGCATCGCCGTCTCAAGCGCCTCGCCCTGCTGAAGGCGATCTACCTCGTGCTGGCGTGGCTCGCCGTGGTGGTCGGCCTGCCCGCGCTCGACGCCCCACGGCTGCGGGACGTGGGCTGGGCTCTGGCGCTCGTCGGCGCGGCGCTCTTCGCCAACGCCGTGGCCTCCAACGTGCGCGATCGCGAGGCGGCGGCGGCGCGCTTCGGAGCCGCGCGCGCGCTGCGCGTGGCGCGCCTCGCGGCGGCGGGTGGGGGCGCCCTCGGCGCGGTGGCGCCCGCGGCGCTGGCGCCGCTGGCCGCGGTGCCGCTGGCCACCTGGGCGGCGCTCCTGGGCTTCCGCGGTGGCGAACGCTACGGCCTGCTGGCGGTGGACGGAGCGCTCCTCGCCGGGGCGCTCGTCGCGATCGCATGCGGGCTCGCCCGCTGAGGAAACGCCTCGGTCCGCTAGCGGTCGCTCTCCCCGGGCAGGGGATGGCCGGGTATCAGCCGGTAGGGATGCGCCCGGCCGGGCAGCGCCGCGATGCGCGCGATCCAGGCCGCGATGTGCGGGAGGCCGGCCCAGCTCATGCCGAACTCGTCGGGAAAGTAGAGGTACCCGCACAGCGAGAGGTCCGCGATCGTCGCGCGCTCGCCCAGCACGAAGTCGCGGCCCTCGAGCGCCGCCTCGAGCACGCCGAACGCCGCCTGCCGGCGTGCTCGAGCACCGGCACCTCGCCCATCGCATTGATCGCTCGATAGGCGCGGCTCCGGGTCTCTCCCCCGAAGTAGTCGACGAAGCGCGGCTCCCAGTCGGCGCCGCAGAGCACAAGCGTCAGGGCCGCCTTGTATGCGTTTCCGGACTGGGCGAAGCAGTAGAGGCGAAGCTCGGCCATGGTTCGTCGGCTGCCCTCGGCGCCTCGAGCGATCCCCACACGGACGTGTTCACCAGCGGGAGCGGGGCCAGGTCGAGCCGCGGGAGAGGAGAGGAATGCACCCGGGCTCCGGCCGCCGGACGACCGGCGAGGCCGAGCCTACCACCGGAGCACGGGCGATCGCATCGGCCCGCCCGACGCTCGCGTCAATCCACTCGAAGCTGATCCAGGTAGAAGACGTTCCCGTCGGGATCCCGGAACAGCGCCATGAAGCCGCCCCAGGGCTGGCGCTCGGGCGGCACGGTGAACGCGGCACCCTTCTCGCGGAGGAGCTGGTAGGTCCGCTCGAGGTCGGCCACGCCAAAGCCGAGGCCGGTGTGGCGTCCCAGGATTGCGCTGCCGTCGGCGGAGCCTCCCTCCGTGCGCGCCAGGCCGAGCCGGATCGGGCCGGCGTCGAACGAGGCATAGCCGTGCGCGGGACTCGCCTGCTGGAGCGCCAGCCCGAGCACGTCGCGATAGAAGCGGATCGCGCGCTCGAGATCGCTCACGAACACGTTTGCGTACCAGACCCTGAGCGTCTCCATCGCGACTCCCCCTTCACGAGCCCGAAGGAAGCGCCGTGCCTCCGGAAGGCTCTCCGAGCAGCCGGGCCACCGGCTCCAGCGAGCGCTGCGCCTGACCCGCGAGCTCGCGGCGAGCGAACTCCGCGATCGCCTGCTCGTGGGCCACGACGTAGCAGAAGAACTCGCCCTCCGATCCCGTGGCGTTCCGCGCCAGGCGCTCGAAGGTCTCGAGATAGGCGCGCGTGCCACGCTCGAGGGTGCGCATCGCGAGCGACCAGGGCAGGAGCCCGAGCGCCGTGCCCACGGCCCGACCCGTGAGGCGCGGCAGGCGGGGTGGCTGCGCGTGCTCTCGGTGGGTTTCCAGGAACTCCAGCAGCCGCCGGCGGGTCCGGGCCTCGAGCTCGCGCAGCCGGAGCCACTTCTCCCGGCGCTCCGGCGTGCGCGCCCATCGCGCCGCGGCGTCGAAGACGATCTCTCCCAGGACCTCCGAGGCGAGGGTGCGATCGAGATCCCGCTGGCGCCGAGCGTCGGGCATGCGATGCAGTCCACTATGCGCTCGGCCGTTCCCGGTTGTCGAGGCCGTCGGCGAGCGCGTTCTCCCCCTCGCCCGGAACGTCGGCCGCGAGCCGTACCGCATGCGCCCGCCGCTCCGGCGCCATGCGTGTCGTGTCGACGCCTCGTCCGCCGCTCAACCCTCTCGAGGAGTCGCGAGCGCGCGGGAGAGGACCTCGACCGAGTCCCCCACGTGCGCCTCGCCGGGCTCGATCACCCGCCAGTAGATGCCGCGCAGGTTCAGGTCCCGCGTCGGCGGCGCCTGGACGAAGCGGAGCGCGTCCGCGC
>JAWOLJ010000145.1:0-3010 GCA_033853555.1 Myxococcota bacterium | reverse complement strand
CGGCCGAGCGACAGCGGCTGGCGGAGGTGCTCTCGCGCGCGGAGGAGGCCATCCGCGCGAAGGACGAGTTCCTGGCCATGCTCTCGCACGAGCTGCGCAACCCGCTCGCGCCCATCGTGACCGCGCTCCACCTGCTGCGGCTCCGCGCGGACGGGGACGGCGCGCACGAGCGCGAGGTGATCGAGCGCCAGGTGGCGCACCTCGTCCGCCTGGTGGACGACCTCCTCGACGTCTCGCGCATGACCCGCGGGAAGGTCCGGCTGGAGCGGCGGGTCGTCGAGGCGGGCGAGGTGGTCTCGCGCGCGGTGGAGCAGGCGAGCCCGCTCCTGGAGGAGCGCCGCCACGCGCTCACGGTGGACGTGGAGCCCGGCCTCGCGCTGCACGCCGACCCGGGCAGGGTGGCGCAGGTGCTCTCGAACCTCCTCACCAACGCCGCCAAGTACACGGATGCCGGCGGGCGGATCGCCCTCCGGGCGGCGCGGGACGGGGACATGGCTCGCCTCTCCGTGACGGACGACGGCATCGGGCTGTCTCCCGCCCTGCTCCCCCGGATCTTCGACCTGTTCGTGCAGGGCGAGCGCGAGCTCGATCGCGCGCCCGGCGGGCTGGGCATCGGGCTCACGATCGTCCGGACCATGGTGGAGCTGCACGGCGGACGCGTCCGCGCCGAGAGCGGCGGCGCCGGCCGGGGGAGCACGTTCACGGTCTGGCTGCCGCTGGCGGCCGAGGCGCAGCTCGCCGCGCCGCCGCCCCCGCCCGCGCCCGCCCGCGCCCACACCGGCGCCCGCGTGCTGGTCGTGGACGACAACGAGGACGCCGCCGAGCTGCTGGCGGAGGCTCTCCGCGAGCGGGGGCACGAGGCGCACGTCGCCTTCGATGGTCCCTCGGCGCTCGCACTGGCGAGCCGGGTCCATCCTCGCGTGGGTCTGCTGGACCTCGGCCTCCCGGTGATGGACGGCTACGAGCTGGCGCGCCGGCTCCGCGCCCAGCCGACCGGTGCGGAGATCGCGCTCGTGGCGGTGACCGGGTACGGGCAGGACGTGGACCGCCAGGCGTCGGCCCTCGCGGGCTTCGCCGAGCACCTGGTGAAGCCGGTGGACCTCGACCGCGTCTGCGCCGCCGTCGATCACCTGCTCGGCGACGCCTGATCCGGGCGGCGAGGTCCACACGCGCACTTGACTCCTGGGGCTCCCGAGCCAGGATGGTCTGGGATGCGCGCACGCGCCGGGGTGAACCGTCCGTGACCCAGGTCGATCCGACGCTCGGCCAGGGAGGCGATCCGGAAGGGCCCGCGATCGCGGCCATCCTCGACGTGGTCCGGGCGCGCACGGGGACCGACTTCGCGGGGTACCGTGCCGCCACCGTCCGGCGCCGCGTGATGAACCGGGTCGTCTCGGCCGGCGCGCAGACCCTGGAGGGCTATCTCTCTC
Organism: Myxococcota bacterium; assembly: GCA_033853555.1. Classification (GTDB taxonomy): domain Bacteria; phylum Myxococcota_A; class UBA9160; order UBA9160; family UBA9160; genus JAWOLJ01. The sequence goes on along the minus strand of JAWOLJ010000145.1, from coordinate 1,580 downwards.
GCCTCCTCGCCGATCCGCACGAGGTCGGGGAGCTGGTGGCCCGGCTCACGATCAAGGTGAGCCGCTTCTACAGGAACCCCCACCACGTCGCGGCGGTCGTGGCTGCTCTGGCGCGCCTCGCCGCCGCCGGGGATCGTCCGCTCCGGGCCTGGAGCGCCGGCTGCGGTCGGGGCGAGGAGGCCTACACCCTCGCGATCCTGCTCGCCGAGCTGGGGCAGCCCTCCGTCGCCGGCCAGGTGATCGGCTCCGACGTCGATCCCGCCGCGCTCGGTGCCGCGACCGCGGCGCGCTACCCGGATGAGGCGCTGGTGGACCTGCCGCCGCGGCTCCGGGCCCGTCACCTCCAGGCCGGCGGGCCGGGCGAGCCTCTCGTCGTCCGGGAAGGGATCCGTGCGCGCGTCCGGCTCCTGGCGCACGATCTCACCACGACGCCGGCGCCGCCCGAGGACGGCTTCGACCTCGTCGCCTGCCGGAACACGCTCATCTATTTCAGGCCGGAGGTGCAGGCGCGCGCGGAGCGGGTGCTGCTGCGCGGCCTCCGCCCCGGCGGCCTGCTCTGGCTCGGCGAGGCGGAGTGGCCGTCTCGCGCCGCGTCCCGGGTGCTCCGGCCGGTCGACCCGCAGGCGCGCCTCTTCCGGTTCGTCGGCGACGAGGGGGCGGCGTGACCCGGCGCGTCGACCTCAGCATCGGTGGCTGGCTGGGGCTCGGCTTCGGCGTCGCCGCGCTCCTGCTCGTCTTCCTCGGAGGGATCGGCTGGCTCGCGCTGGAGCGGATCGCCCTCGAGGCGGAGCGCGCGGCGGAGCGGATCACGCCACGCGCGGTCGCGGCGCAGCGGCTGAACGCGGCGGGGCTGCGGGTCGGGATCGCCGCGCGGACCTACGCGCTGCTTCGGGACGACGCGAGCTTCCGCGAGTACCTGGTCGCGTCCACCGCCCTCGACCTCGCGCTCGAGGCGGCGGGGCGCGCCCGGCGGAGCCCCGCGGACGAGGCCGCGTACGCACCGATCCCGGCGCTCATCCTGGAATACCAGCGAACCGGCGCCGCGCTGGTGGCGCTCGCCCGCAAGGGGGTGCCCGAGCCCGGGCTGCGCGCGGCCGAGGCGGAGCTGACGCGTACCCGCGAGGCAGCGCTGGGGCCGACCGAGGCCTACATCGCGCTGCAGCACCGGGAGCTCGACGAGGCGAACGCCCAGATCCGCGCCCTCCGCGGGCGCATCCAGCGCAGCCTCGTCGGCGCCTCGGCGCTGGCGGGCCTGCTGTTCGTCGCGTCCACGCTGCTGACGGTCCGGGCGGTCCGAGGCCCCACCGCCCGCATGGTCGAGGCGGCGCGCGGGCTCGCGCGCGGGGACTACGCCCCCGCCCTCGCGCTCCGTGCCTCCGGCGCCGGCGAGCAGAGCCACAACGAGCTGCAGGCGCTCTCGTCCACGTTCGGCGAGATGGCCTTCCAGCTGCAGGTGCGCGAGGACGAGCTCCGCGCGAGCGCCGAGCGGCTCCAGGCCCAGCACGAGGAGCTGCAAGCCCAGAACGAGGAGCTGCAGGCGCAGCACGAGGAGCTCCAGGCCCAGAACGAGCAGCTGCAGA
>JAWOLJ010000144.1:0-5149 GCA_033853555.1 Myxococcota bacterium | reverse complement strand
GCGCCTGCTGGAGCTCCGCGTGGCGCGGCGCAACGCCGCCTGGAGCTTCGCGCGGGGCGGCGTGGAGCACGGGGCCCTGCACTATCCCTTCATGGTGGGGCTCCACGCGGCGCTCCTCCTCGGCTGCATCGCCGAGGTCGCCCTCGCGGGCCGGCCCTTCCTCCCCGCGCTCGGCTACCCGATGCTGGCGCTCCTGGCCCTGGCGCAGGCGCTGCGCTGGTGGTGCATCGGCGTGCTCGGCCCCCACTGGAACACGCGGATCATCGTTGTCCCGGGGAGCCCGCGGATCACCGCCGGGCCCTACCGCTGGCTGCGTCACCCGAACTATCTCGCGGTGGCGCTCGAGGGAATGGCGCTGCCGCTGGTGCACACGGCGTGGCTCACGGCCGTCGTCTTCACGCTGCTGAACGCGGCGCTCCTCGCGGTCCGGATCCGCTGCGAGGACTTCGCGCTCGGGATCTACCTGGAGGAGCCCTCGCCGGACGTGCTCGAGAGCGGCGCCCTGGAGCCGGGCGCGTGATCGACGTCCTGGTGGTGGGCGGGGGACCGACCGGGCTCGCCGCCGCGATCGGGGCGGCCCAGGCGGGCCTCGAGACGGTGCTCCTCGAGCCGCGCCGCGGTGTCATCGACAAGGCCTGCGGCGAGGGCCTCCTGCCGGGAGCCCTGGACGAGCTGACGCGTCTCGGTGTCGAGATCCCCGGTGAACAGCCGTTCTCCGGCATCCGCTACCTGGAGGGCGCGCGCACGGCCACCGCGCGCTTCCGCTCCCCGGGCGCGGGGCTCCGCCGCACCGCCCTCCACCAGGCGCTCGCGCAGCGCGCCGCGGCGGTGGGCGTGGTGCATCGCGCAGGGCGCGCCGACGGGATCCGCCAGGACGCGCGCAGCGTCGAGACCGCCGGGCTCAGCGCCCGCTGGCTCGTCGCCGCCGACGGCCTGCACTCGCCGATCCGCCGCCGCCTCGGGCTCGCCGGCCCGCCGCGCCTCCCGCCGCGGCTCGGCGCGCGGCGCCACTTCGCCTGCGCCCGCGTGCCCGAGTGCGTCGAGGTGCATCTCGCGCCGGGAATGGAGGCGTACGTGACGCCCGTCGCCGCCGACGAGGTGGGCGTGGCGATTCTCTACACCGGAGCGCGACGGGCGCCCTTCGATCGGCTGCTGGCCGGCTTCCCGGCGCTCGCGCGCCGGCTCGGCGAGCCGCGGAGCCGCGAGCGCGGCGCGGGCCCCTTCGAGCAGCGCGTGCGGCGCCGCGTTGCGGGGCGGGTGCTGCTGGCCGGCGACGCGGCGGGCTACCTGGATCCGCTGACGGGAGAGGGGCTTCATCTCGGCTTCGCGTCGGCGCGGCTCGCCGTGGACGCCCTTCGCCGCGGGGAGCCCGAGGCCTACGAGCGGGCCTGGCGCCGCCGCGCCCGGGCCTCCTGGGGGCTCACGGCGCTGCTGCTCCAGGTGCGTCGCAGCCCCGCGCTCGCCCCCTGCCTGGTTCCCGTGCTGCGGCGCGCGCCCTGGCTCTTCGACGCCGGCCTGCGCGTCCTCGGTGGCGGGTCGCGTCGCTCCGGGCCCGGATTCGTCGCGGACGGAGAGGCGCTAGCGTGAACGCCGGATGCCCAGGAGGCCCACGATGTCGAAGCACACCGCCCTGTGGATTCTCGCCGGGATGGCCGGCGCGCTCGCGCTCGGCTGCGGATCGGCGGGCGGCCCCGCCGCGCCGGCAGCCCCGCCGGCCGGCAGCCCGCCGGCGGCGGCGGCGCCGATGCTGCAGCCGCCCGAGGCGCTCGTCACCGCCTGCTACGACTGCCACTCCGATCGCAGCGCGAGCGCGTGGAGCGTGCACCTCGCGCCCACCTACTGGTTCGCGGGCTCCGCGCGCAAGGACCTCGACTTCTCCGCCTGGGGGCAGTACGACACCTCGCGGCGCGAGGCCGAGCTCCTCGCCATCGCGAAGAGCGTGCGCGAGGGCTCGATGCCGCCCCACGACTACAAGCTCTTCCACCCCTCCGGAAAGCTCAGCGACGCCGACAAGGCGGCCATCCTGTCCTGGACCTCGGCCCCGGCCGCGCAGACCGCCGCGCATCGCGACTAGCCAAGCGTCCCGACCGGCTGGCACACTCGTCGCGACCCGGGCCGACCGCCCCGACCCAGGAGCGCCGTGAGCGAGCTCTACTACGATCCCTACGACTTCGCGATCGACACCGATCCGCACCCCGTGTGGCGGCGCCTGCGCGACGAGGCGCCGCTCTACCGCAACGAGAAGTACGACTTCTGGGCGCTCTCGCGCTTCGCCGACGTGGAGGCGGGCCTCCGCGACTGGCAGAGCTACAGCTCCGCGCGGGGCTCGGTGCTCGAGATCATCCGCGGCGGCTTCCCGATCGTGCCCGGCGTGATGCTCTTCGAGGACCCGCCGATCCACGACGTGCACCGCAGCGTCCTGGCGCGCGCCTTCACGCCGCGGCGCATGGCGGCGATCGAGCCGCGGATCCGCGCCTTCTGCGCGCGGAGCCTCGATCCGCTGGTCGGGAGCGGCGGCTTCGACTTCATCGCCGACCTTGGCTCGCAGATGCCGATGCGCGTGATCGGGATGCTGCTCGGCATCCCGGAGCAGGACCAGGAGGCGCTGCGCGACACCCTGGACGAGCGGCTGCGCCTCCGGGAGGGCCGCCTCCCCGAGGCCGAGGCGTTCCCCCCGACCCGGGCGGAGGCCGAGGGGCTGTTCGGCCTCGGGAACTTCGTCGACTACATCGCCTGGCGTCGCAAGCATCCCTCCGACGATCTCATGACCGAGCTCCTCGAGGTCCGCTTCGCCGACGAGACCGGCGCGGAGCGGAGGCTGCGCGACGACGAGCTGCTCGGGCTGATCGGTCTGCTGGCGGGAGCGGGGAACGAGACCACGACGCGCCTCATCGGCTGGATCGGCTTCCTGCTGGATCGCTTTCCCGATCAGCGCCGCCTGGTGGTCGAGGATCGCCGCCTCGTCCCGAACGCCATCGAGGAGATCCTTCGCTACGAGGCGCCGAGCCCGGTGCAGGCCCGCAGCGTGATGCGCGACGTCGAGCACTACGGCACCAAGGTGCCGGCGGGCTCGGTGCTGCTGCTCCTGAACGGCTCCGCCGATCGCGACGAGCGCGTGTTCGAGGACCCCGACCGGCTCGATCTGCGCCGCCGGATCGATCACCACCTGGCCTTCGGCTACGGCATCCACTTCTGCCTGGGCGCCGCGCTCGCGCGGCTCGAGGGTCGCATCGCACTGGAGGAGGTCCTGGCGCGCTGGTCGGCGTGGGAGGTGGATCAGGATGGTGCGGTCATGGCCCACACCAGCACGGTGCGGGGCTGGCAGCGGCTGCCGGTGCGGGTCTAGCGGGCCGCGGAGACCGGCGGCGCCATCACCACCACGCTGTAGCCCGTCGCGGCGCTCGTGCCGGGGTTGCGATAGCCGTGGCGCTGGTCGCCGCGGAACACCACCACGTCGCCGGCGGAGAGCGCGAACACCTCGCCCTCCGTCGCAAGCTCGATGCGCCCGCCCTCGCAGGCCAGGTACTCGCGCGTCCCCGGCGTGTGGGGGATCCCGTTCAGCACGGCGCCGCCCGGGAGCTCCAGCCGCTCGATCTCCATCCCGGCGATCTTCTCGGGCAGGAGATCGCGCACCGTCACCGCGCCGCGTCGCCGCGAGCGCAGCGCCTCGGCGCGGTAGAGCCGTCCCGTGGCGCGCGGCGGGCCCACCAGCTCCTCCAGCGAGACCTGGAGCGCCGCCGCGGCGCGCAGCAGCACGAGCAGCGTGGGGTTGGCGCTGCCGGACTCGAGGGTGGCCCAGGTGGGACGGGGGAGGCCCGCCAGCCGCGCCGCCTGCTGCTGGGTCAGCCGCCGCGCCTCGCGCAGCCGGCGCAGGTTCACGGCGAGGTGGGAGGCGGCCCCGGGGTCGTTCACGACGCCGGAATAGCATTTGGTCGCGATATCGACCAATCGGTCGACGGATCGACCGGACGCGGCATCCTGGCCGTGATGCTGCTCGGGCTCCTCCTCGCCGTCGGCCTGCGCGCGGCCCACGAGCTGGTGGGCGCGGGCGTCCTGCCCGCCCTGGTGCGCGACCTCGGCGGCGAGGCCTGGGCGGGGGCCTTCTTCTCGGCGCAGGGGCTGGCCGCGGCGCTCGGGATCCTGGTTGGCGGCGCGGCCACCGATCGGCGCGGCCCGGTGCCGGTCCTCGCGACGGGCTTCGCGCTGCTGGCGACGGGCATGACGGTCACGGGCTCGGCCGGGGCCATGCCCGGCGTGATCGCCGGGCGCGTCCTCGAGGGGCTCGGCGGCGGCATGGTGTCGGTGGTGGTGAGCGCCGTGGTGATCGAGGCCTACGACGCGACGACGCGCCCGCGCGTCCTGGCCTGGCTGGCGGCGGCGTGGGTGGTCCCGGGGCTGGTGGCGCCGGGCCTGGCGGTGGGGATCGCGGAGAGCTTCGGCTGGCGGGTGGTGTTCTTCGGGCTGGTGCCGCTGGTGCTGCTCTCCGCCGCGCTGGTGCTGCCACCGCTCGTGCGTCGCGCTGCGGTGTCGGGATCGCGCGGCGTCGCGCGCGCCCCCGTCGATCCGCCGCAGGCGGCTCCCCGCGCGGGCTGGCGCGAGCTGACGGGCCTGGCGGCGCCCGTCTCCGTGCGCGCCCTCGTGGTCTTCGCCTTCTTCGGCGTCGAGGGCTTCCTGCCGCTGGCCTTCGCGCGGGTGCGCGGCGCTTCGCCGGCCTTCATGGCGGCGATCCTCACCACCTCGGCCCTCGCCTGGACCAGCGGCGCCTTCCTCCAGTCGCGCGCCTGCCGGCGCTTCGCGGAGCCGGTCCTGGCGCGGGGCGGAACGCTCGGCCTCGTGGCCGGCATCGCGGGCGCCAGCGCCGGGCTCGCCGGTCTGACACCGCTTGGCGTCGCGCTCGCGTGCTGGGCCCTGGCCGGCCTCGGCATGGGCGTGGTCTACAACGCGGCCTCCGCCAGCGCGATGTCCGCGACGCCGCCCGCCCGCGAGGGCGCGACCGGCGCGATCCTCGGCATCAGCGACGCCGTGGCGTCGAGCGTGGCCACGGCGATCGCCGGTGCCTTCCTCGCCGCCTCGCGCCTGACGCTCGGTGAGCCGCCGCGGCCGCTCCTTCTCGCCTTCGCGCTGGCCGCCGGCGTGGCCGCCCTCGGCC
>JAWOLJ010000143.1:0-24528 GCA_033853555.1 Myxococcota bacterium | reverse complement strand
GTGTTCTCGTAGGCCGTGGATCCGCGCTGCGGCACGTCCACCGCGTACTCCCGGAAGTCCGGGAGCTTGAGGTCCTTGCGCAGCAGCCCGCCGTTCGCATGCGGATTCGCGCTCATGCGCCGCGCGCCGTGGGGTGCGAGCGCTCGCAGCTCCGAAACGAGCCGGCCGCTCGCATCGAACAGCTCCTCGGGCTTGTAGCCCCGCATCCACTCCTCGAGGATCCGGAGGCTCGCCGGGTTGGTGCGGACGTCGGCGAAGGGGACCTGGTGCGAGCGCCAGGAGCCCTCGATCTTGTGGCCGTTGATCTCCTTGGGCCCGGTCCAGCCCTTGGGCGAGCGCAGCACGATCATCGGCCAGCGCTGCCGCTCGGGGGTTCCCGACTTGCGCGCCGCGCCCTGACAGGCACGGATGGTGGCCACCGCCTCTTCGAGCGTCGCGGCCATCTTCTGGTGCATCTCCGCCGGATCCGAGCCTTCGACGAAGTGGGGCGTGTAGCCGTAGCCCACGAAGAGAGCCTCCAGCTCCTCGTGGCTGATGCGCGACAGGATGGTCGGGTTGGCGATCTTGTAGCCGTTCAGGTTCAGGATCGGCAGCACCACCCCGTCGCGGATCGGGTTCAGGAACTTGTTCGAGTGCCAGGCAGTGGCCAGGGGGCCGGTCTCGGCCTCGCCGTCGCCGACCACGCAGGCCACGATCAGATCGGGGTTGTCGAGCGCCATCCCGTAGGCGTGCGAGAGGCTGTAGCCGAGCTCGCCTCCCTCGTGGATGGAGCCTGGGGTCTCCGGGGTGACGTGCGAGCCGATGTGGCCGGGGAACGAGAACTGCTTGAAGAACTTCTGCAGCCCTTCGGCATCCTCGCTCTTGTCCGGGTAGATCTCGGAGTAGGTGCCCTCGAGATACGCCGGTCCGAGCACGCCCGGGGCCCCGTGGCCGGGACCCGCCACGAAGATCACGTCGAGATCGTCCCGCGTGATCAGGCGATTGAGATGCGCCCAGACGAACGAGAGCGCGGGGCTCGCGCCCCAGTGACCGAGCAGCCGGTACTTGATGTGGTCGGGTCGCAGCGGCTCCCGCAGCAGCGGATTGTCCTGGAGGTAGATCATGCCGACCGAGAGGTAGTTGCAGGCGCGCCACCACGCGTCGATGCGGCGGAGCTCCTCGGCCTTCAGGGGCTGGGCGGTCACGCTGGTCTTCGTCTTGGCGGGGGCGGGGTGCGACTTCATGGAGATCTCCCTCCGCGAGCTATGGGCTCGCACGCACGGGAACCGGCCGGCGCGGGCCATGGAGGGCCAGAGTGCATTCCGCATGCCAAGGCCCGCGAAAACAGGCTCAGCGCCTGGCGAGCCGGGAATCACGCCGGACGTGGCGCCAGCTCGCGCGGACGCGAGCACGCCGGGTCGGGAGACCTACCCTGCCGGCCCCTCGCGATGTCGCGAAGCGCCTCAATCCCATGGGGCGGAAGATCGCCTCTCGGATCGCGTGCGTTGGCTCGAGCGTGACGACGCCGCGCGATCACCACGCCGCCGCCGCTTCGGCCGCAGCGGGAGTGTGACCGTGGTCATGTCGAGGGCGGAGGAGGCCCGTCATCCTTCGTCGGCGCCGGACTCTCGGGCTGGAGGTGGAGGATTCGTGAAGAAGCTCGGGTGTTGCTTCCTGGCCGCATTGGCTCTCGGCACCGCGTCCGTGGCGCGCGCGACCTCGGTGCTCTTCGACTTCAATGCAGGGCCCCTGCATGCCCCCCGTCCGCTCGACCTGACGGTCGGCGGGATCACGGCCCATTTCGCGGCCACCGGGCAGGGCTTCTCCATCCAGGACCCGGCGACCAGCATCGGCCTGGTCCCCGCAGGCTTCAGCGGCTACTGCCTCTCGCCCAACAGCATCTTCCCGGCCGATCTCCTGATCTCGTTCCCCCAGACGACGCTCACGGACTTCTCCATCCTCTACGCTCCGCAGGAGCTGGCGACCGACTCGTCGGCGACGATGAGGGTGACGGCGTACCTGAACGGTGTGCTCGTGGGCACGAACACGGCCGTTGCCGATCCGCCGGGGACGTGGCCCTCGGCCACCCTGAGCTTCAGCTCGGCACTGGGATTCAACAGCGTCGTGGTGCACTACGACTCGCCCCCTCCCACGGGCGGGGACTACGGTCCGATCTTCGTGGCCGACAACATGGTGGTGACGCCCATGATCCCGGAGCCCTCCACCGCGCTGCTGCTCGGCGCGGGCGCCGCGGGCCTCGGGCTCATCCGCGCGGGTCGAGCCCGCAAGCCGAGCGGCCGGGTGACGAGCGTCTGAGCCGCGCGGCGCCCGCCACGAGGCGGCTCCGTGCCGGCCTGCCACCGCCCGGCGGCTCCACCGTCATTCGCGAGGGTCGAGCGACCAGACCTCGGTGGGAGAGTCACCGATCGAGAAGCGAGCGAGCCGCTGCGCGCTCCCGGGAAGGAGCTCCAGAGCGGAGAGGTCGTTGTGCTCCCGGGAGCCGCCGATGACGATGGCACCGTTCCGCTCGCGAAGAGCCGCCGCCAGGTCCTCGGGAGAGCGAGCCTCCGCGACGACCTCGCCGGTGTAGAAGAAGGCTGCCCCCTCGAGGCCTTCGCTCGGCCGATACAGCACGAGGGGCCGATTGGCGCCTTGCGCGCGCACGAACGAGAAGAGCTCTCGAGGGTCTCTCTCGCTGCGTGCAGCGTGCGCGTCGACCCAGCCCAGGGCGACGACCGCCGCCGCATTCGCCGCAAGCCAGGGCCATTCGCACCAGCGGACGCCCGGCAGGCGGGCGCGCACGCGTTGCCACAGCTCCGCTCCCATCAGGGCGGCGCCGGGAAGGAGCGGCGCGAGATAGACCGAACGCTTGGCCGATGCGATCGAGAGCGCGACCAGGCCGACGCCGAGCCAGCACGCCGGGAGCAAGAACTCCACGCCGAGCCGAGGGGCGGAACGGCTGCGACGAAGGCGCGCCGTCCAGCCGTCGGCCAGCGCGAGGGCGAGCAAGGGGAACGTCACATAGCAGACGGGCCCGAGATAGGCGTGCCAGGGAGCCGCGTGGTCCGCCTGCTCGGAGGCGAAGCGGTGCAGACTCTGGCGGATCACCTCCTGCACCAACGATCCTCCGCCCGACGTGCGTGTCGCAGCCAGCCAGATCGCGATGGGCGCCAGCGTCACCAACGGTCCCCACCACCAACCCACGCGCGGCCAGGCGGGCGCTCTCGTGCGATCGAGCCAGCGCATCACCTGGAGCAGCGAGCAGAACCCGAGCGCCGCGCCGAGCGGGAGTCCGATGCCCACCAGGCCCTTGGCGAGAAAGCCCCACGCCAGGCCGAGCCAGAACGCGAAGCGCCCGAGTCGCGACCCGCTCGTCCACGCCGCGATGAAGCCCGCCATGGCAAGCGTCACGCCGAACACCAGCACCGGATCGACGACGAGCTTGCGCTGCAGAGCGACGAAGCCGGCGGTCGTCTGCAGCAGGTATCCGGCCGTCAGTCCCAGCCGTCGGCCCCCGAGCAACGAGCCGGCCTGCGCCAGCAGCAGGACCGTGCCGCCTCCGAGCAGGACGATCGGAAGGCGTGCGGCGAGCTCGCTCGGTCGACCCGCGAGAGACAGGCCGAGGGCCGAGGGCACGTAGCCGAGCGACGGATACTCGAGGAAGGGTCGGCCGTTCAGGCGCGGTGTCAGGTAGTCGCCCGTGAGCGCCATCGCGCGCGCGATCCCGGCCACTCGCGGCTCGTCGTGTCCCTGCAACGGGGCGCCGACGACGCCCGCGAGCCCGACGAGCCAGGAGAACGACAGCAACAGGACGTAGTCTCGTAGCCGCGGGTGCGGAGGAGCCAGCGCGGCCGAGCCGGCGGCGATCGGAGCCGACGCTTCGATGCCCATCGTGAAGGTCATCCCGTCGCCGCGCAGCACCGTTCGGCCACCCTAGCTCGACACCGCGCCGCGCGCATCGTTGGTTCATCACTCGTTCATGAGGACCCGTCGCTCACACTCTCGGTCGCTGCGAGGGCCCTCTCGCTGCGGTAGAGAGTACGCCATGATCAGGGGAACGATGGCAACGGAGGGGAGTCACCATTCGGGTGTAGCCGAGCGCGGCCTGGATCGCGTCTGGATCGTCCTGCTCGTGGTGGCGGCCGTCCTCCCGCTGGTGATCGGACAGGCTCACCGGGAGCTCCTGCCCCCGGACGACCTGCGCGAGGCCGAGGTGGCGCGCGAGATGTGGCTGGCCGGCGACTACGTGGTGCCGCACCTCGCGGGCCTGCCGTTCGTCGAGAAGCCACCGGCCTTCCAGGCCGTGGTGGCTGCCGCATACGCGGCGCTGGGTCACCCGAGCACCGAGGCCGCACGGGCCGTCTCGGCGGCGTTCGCGCTCGCGACCCTGCTCGCCGTGTTCCTGCTGGGAAGGCTCGCCATCGGCCTCGACGGCGCCGCCCTGGCCGTGGCCTTGCTCGCGCTCTCCGCGCGCTTCTGCCGCACGGCCCACGTCGTGCAGCTGGACAACGGCCTCACCGCTGCGATCGCCTTCGCCCTGCTCTTCGCCTGGAAGGGCCTCGCCGCAGAGGAGCCCGAGGCGAAGCGCCGGGCGTTCGCCGCCTGCGGCCTCGCGCTCGGGCTCTCCTTCCTGTTCAAGGGCTTCGTCGGGCCGGCGCTCTTCGGCGCGGGGCTCGTGACCTACCTCGCGATCGAGCGGCGCTTCGCGGAGCTGCGGCTCGCGCTGAGACCGCTTCCGATCGCAGGCTTCCTCGCTCCGGTGCTGCTCTGGCTGGTGCCGTTCGTGATGCGAGCGTCCCCGGCGGTCCTGCACGCCTTCTTCATCGACAATCACCTGGGCCGTGCGGTCTCCGGCTTCGCGAGCAACGTGCGGCCTCCGTACTACTATGCGTTGGATCTCTGGCTCGCCTTCGCACCCACGTGCCTGCTGCTGCCGTTCGCAGCGCTCGACTTCGTTCGAGCGCGCGCTGCGCGCGAGCCCGCGGCGGCGAGCGCATTCTTCCTGGCCTTCGGAATCGGTCCGCTGCTCCTGCTCTCGCTGCCCAAGGCCAAGGACTCCCACTACGCGCTTCCTGCCTTTCCGGCGCTCGCGCTCTTCGCGGCCGACTGGAGCGCACGCGTGCTGCGTGCCGGCGGGGCGCGTGCGCGGGCCTGGGGCGCTGCGGCGAGCGGCGTCGGAGCGCTCGCGGCCGTGGGCGCCGTCGTGGCGACCCTCGAGCTGGGAGCGCCGTCGCTGCGGGGGGTCGCCGCCGGCGCCGCCCTGGGTGGCTGCGGAATCGTCGCGCTACGGGCGCTCCAGCGTGCCGACGCCCGTCGTGGTTTTGTCGCCGGAGCGGCGCTCTTCGCACTCGCCTGGACGCTCTGGTTCACCGGCCCGATCGCGGCATTCGAGGTCTCCCGTCGCAGCGTGCGGGGCATGTTCGCGGCGGCGCTTGCCGCGGCGGGCGAGCGCACGGTCCTGCTGTATCGGCCCGACGACGGCACCCGGGGTGGGGCGAGCTTCTGGCGCAATCGGACCGCCGAGGAGGTGCCCGACCCGGCGCTCCTGATCCAGCGGCTGTCTCGCGATCGCGGAGCGGTCGCTCTGATCCGTCGCGAAAAGACCGCCGAGGCGATCCCTCGACCGCTCGTCGAGGCCGCCGCCGAGCTCGGAATGACACCGGTCGTGGAGGCGAGCTTTCCCGGCGCGGGAGACCACGAGCTCGTGCTCGTGACGGTCCGCTCCGGGGCGGAGCGCGCCGAGCAGCGCCCCGGCGCGCCGGCGGAGCTCGGAGTACGGCTTCAGCCGGTCGGCGGAGAGCCTGCGCCGAGCCTCGCGCCCTGAGCCGCCAGGGTGCCCGAACGCCCCGGCACGGAGCCGTTCTCCGCGAGCTCACAGATCGGGATCGCCTCCACCTGCTCTCGCAGGCGCGCGGCTTCATCCTCCAGCCGCACGAACGGGATGCCTCGAGCGCGGGCCACATCCAGCAGCTCGCGGAGGAAGGCCTGCTCGCGCTGGCCCTCGAGCTCGGCGTGCAGCGTCAGCACCTCGAGCGCATCGGGACGCAACCCGTCGAGCACGCGTTCCGCGAGGCCGAGCCTCGGGTGCTCCCGTCGTCCCAGCAGCTCGTCGAGCGTTGGCAGCGTCGTGGGAAGCTGCGGCGTCCGGAAGACGCGGCCGCCGGCGCGCGGAAGGAACGGCGTGCGACCGCGCGTGTCACTGGCCCAGAGCAACCCGGCGTCGTCGTATGCCGCGAGCGAGAACGCATTGGCCTGCCAGCCGGCGGCACCGGCCGCCGTGGGCCGTACGCCGAACACGGACTCGAAGGCCTGGAACGCTCGCGCGAGCTCTGCGCGCACCTCGTCGGCCCGCATCGTGCGCAGTCCGTCCTGCCAGCGGACGTGATCCCAGCAATGCACGGCCACGCCGAAGCCGTTCCGCGCGACGGCTTGCAAGATCGGCGCATGCCTGCGCGCGATCTTCGGACCCGGCCAGAGCACGCCGTTCAGCAACGTGCGGAGCCCGTAGTGGGCCAGAACGTTTGTCCGGGTCACCTTCGACGCGAAGCCCGGCCGGAAGATCCGGCGCAGCGCGCGTCCCGTGTTGTCGGGCCCCAGCGAGAAGAAGAACGTCGCCGGAACCCCCGCCTCCGCCAGCATGCGCATCAGCGCCGGGACACCGAGGCGCGTCCCGCGCTCGGTATCCACGTCGATCTTAAGCGCGAGGCGGAAGCTGCCCACGGCCGAGCGGTTCCCGCGCCTGAGCGCGCCGGGTGCGGGAGCGTCGGCGCCGTGTGGGAGACCGCGTCTCCGTCTTCTGCAGCTCGGCGGAAGCCAGGTAGTAGTCGAGGGTCTTGCTGATGGCGGTCTCGATGTCGACCTTCGGCTTCCAGCCCAGGAAGGTCTCTGCGGCGCGAATCGAGGGCGCCCGGAGCGGCGCGTCCTGGAAGCCGCTGCCGTAGTACTCGGCCGCGCTGACGTCGCGGCAATGCACCTGCTTCGCCACCTCGCGGAACCGCTCGTGCCGGGCCACCAGCCGCAGCAGCAGCTCGGCCAGGTCGCGGATCGAGATGTCGTTCGCCGGGTTGCCGAGGTTGAAGATGCGCTGGTCCGCACAGCCGTCGCGGTTCTCGATGATCTTGAACAGCGCATCGAGTGCGTCGTCGATGTACAGGAAGCAACGGCGTTGATGGCCGCCGTCCACCAGGCGGAGATCTTCGCCGCGGATGATCTGCCCGATGAACTGGGTCAGGACGCGCGAGCTCCCTTCGCGCGGATCCATGACGTCGTCGAGCCTCGGTCCGATCCAGTTGAACGGACGGAAGATCGTGTAGCGAAGGCCTCGCTCGAAGCCGTAGGCGTGGATCACGCGATCCAGGAGCTGCTTGGAGGCGGAGTAGATCCAGCGGTGCTTGCCGACCGGCCCGAGCACGAGACGCGACGTCTCCTCGTCGAACGGGAGGTCCTCGCTCATGCCGTAGACTTCCGAGGTCGACGGGAAGATCACCCGCTTCTCGAAGTCCGCGCAGCGCTCGATCACGTGCAGGTTCGAGGAGAAGGTGACCTCGAAGGTGCGAAGCGGCTCCCGGATGTAGCGCATCGGCGTCGCGATCGCGACCAGCGGAAGCACGACGTCGGAGCGCTGGATCAGTCGATCGATCTCGCGCTGCGCGTGGAGCACGTCCGTCTCGAGAAACTCGAAGTTCGGGTGCTCGAGGGCAGCGCCCAGCCGATGGCTCTGCAGGTCCACGCCGTGGACCTTCCAATCACGGCTCGCCAGCACCCGCTCGATCAGGTTGCTCCCGATGAACCCGTTGGCTCCGAGCACCAGCAGACGAAGCGACATCGTCCCTCTCTACTCGCGGCCGGGCGTCAGCCCAGCCGCTCTCCGAGCTCCAGCGGCCGAAGGGTCTCGCCGCCGCCGTCGCGGGTCCAGTCGAGGATCTCGACGGCTCCGTCGCCGCAGGCGACGACCAGCGGGGCGACGCCGATCACCGTCCCGGGGGCTCCTTGCCCCCCGGAGGGTCGGGCGCGCCAGATCAAAACGTTCCCGCATGAGGAGGAGGTGAACGCGCCGGGAAAGGGGTGGCTCACGGCGCGGACCAGGTTCACGATCTCCCGTGCGCCTCGCTTCCAGTCGATGCGGCCGTCCTCCGGGCGCCGGCGTCCGAACTTGCTGGCCTTCGACTCGTCCTGGGGGATCCGCGGAGCGCGTCCCGCGCAGAGCGCAGCGAGCTGACGGTCCAGGACGCGCACCGCGGCCTCGGCCACGTGAACCGAGACCTCCGCCGCGGTCTCGTCCGGCGCGATCGGTACGGCCTCCTGGTCGACGATGTCGCCGGCGTCGGCGCGAGCCACCATGTGGTGGAGAGTTGCACCCGTCTCGGTCTCTCCGTGGAGCACGGCCCAGTTCACCGGCGCGCGGCCGCGGTACTTCGGCAGCAGCGAGCCGTGCATGTTGAACGCTCCGAGCCGGGCCGTCTCCAGCACCGCGGCCGGCAGCATGTGGCGGTAGTAGAAGGAGAAGAGCAGGTCGGGCCGCAGGCTCCTCAGGGAGGCGAGCAGCGCGGGATCCCGAGGATCCTCGAACACGTGCACCGGGATCTCGTGCTTGCGCGCGAGCTCGGCCACCGATCCGAACCAGCGTTGCTCCGTCGGGTCGTCCTCGTGCGTGTACACCCCGACGACGTCCGCAGCTCGCTCCAGCAGCAGGCCGAGACAGCGGTACCCCACTTCGGAGTAGCCGAAGACGGCGATCCGTGCCTCAGGAAGCTTCGCCATCCTGATGGACCTTCCGGATCACGTAGGGCGGACGGCGGCGCACCTCGTGGTAGATCCGCGAGACGTACTCACCGAGAATGCCGATCCCGGTGATGCAGACGCCGACCAGGAAGAACAGGATGCCGAACAGCGTGAACAGGCCCTCGGCCTCGGGACCGATCACGAGCCGGCGGATCGCGAGCAGCACGACCAGCCCGGCGCTGAACACCGAGATGACGAACCCGAGCATGCTGAAGACCTGGAGCGGCGCCGCCGTGAAGCCGGTGATCAGATCGAAGTTGAGACGGATCAGCTTCCAGAAGTGGTACTTCGACGTTCCGGCCACGCGCGGGGCGTGGGCCACCAGCACGTCCGTCGGGTTGGAGGCGTAGAGCTGCGCGAGCGCGGGGATGAAGGTGATCGTCTCGCGACTCTCGAGGATCACGTCCACCACCTCGCGGGCGTATGCGCGCAGCATGCAGCCCTGATCGCGCATCTCCAGCGAGGTCGTGCGCGCGCGAAACTCGTTCACCAGTCGCGATCCCCAGCGTCGGAAGCGCGAGTCCTGGCGCTCCGCGCGGTATCCGCCCACCACGTCGTGGCCGGCGTCGAAGCAGGCGATCAGCTTCGGGATCTCTTCGGGCGGGTCCTGCAGGTCCGCATCCATCGTCACCACGACACGACCGCGCGCCGCCCGCAGGCCCGCCAGCACGGCCGCATGCTGGCCGAAGTTCCGGCTGAGCTCGATCACGCGCACGTCCGTCGCTCGATTCTTCCGGAGATCGAGCAGCAGCGGGAGCGAGCCGTCCCGGCTCCCGTCGTCGACGAAGATCAGCTCCCAGGGCCGCGCCAGCGCATCCAGGGTCTTGACCGTGCGATCGAAGAGCGGTGCCAGGTTGGCCGCCTCGTTGTAGACCGGCACCACCACCGAGATGCCGCCGCTCTCGAGCGTCCGCCCGCCCTCACCGGGCGCCAGTCGTCGCCCGGCACCGGCCGGGGCGCCGCTCGCCACGCCGCTCATGCCACCACTTCCTGGATCGCGCGCACCACGCGATCCACGTCGGCGTCGCTCATCGCGGGAAAGAGCGGGAGGCTCACCACGTTTCGACCGATCCGCTCCGCGACGGGGAACGAGCCGGGCCGGAAGCCGAAGCGGGAGCGATAGAAGCGGAACAGATGCACCGCGGGATAGTGGATGCCGATCCCGATGCCACGGTCCTTCATGCCGCGGACGAACGTCGCGCGGTCGACGTGGGCGCTCTCCGGGCGCAAGACGGCGGTGAAGAGATGCCAGGCATGGAGGTGGGGCGGGCTCGCCGCGGCCGGGAGCTCCCATTCGCTGCGCGAAGCCAGCCGCTCGAGATACGCGAGAGCGATCTGCGTGCGGCGCTCGATGAACCCGTCGAGCGCCGGGAGCTGATGCAGGCCGAGCGCCGCCTGGATGTCCATCATGTTGTACTTGAAGCCGACCGCCGCCACGTCGTACGGAGCGCCCTCGGCGCGCAGGGTCTCGCTCAGGTCTTCGCGATCGATCCCATGGAAGGAGAGCGTTCGGATCGCGGCGGCCAGCTTCGGGTCCGACGTGGAGACGCAGCCCCCTTCGCCCGTCGTCATGTTCTTGTTCGGATGGAAGCTGAAGACCTGGGTGTCGCCGAAGCTCCCGATGCGACGACCGCCGTAGGCCGCTCCGATCGCGTGCGCCGCGTCCTCGATCACCCGCAGGCCGCGTCGCGCGGCGAGGTCGTAGAGCGGGTCGAGATCGACCGGGAGGCCGGCGAAATGGACCGGCACCACCGCCCGCGTGCGATCGGAGACGACGCGGGCGACCTGCGCCACGTCGAGGTTTCGCGTGCCGGCGTCCACGTCGACGAAGACCGGCGTCGCGCCCGCCTCCACGATCGTGTTGACGGTTGCGACGAAGGTGAGCGGCGTGGTGATCACCTCGTCGCCCGGGCGAAGCTCGAGCGCGCGCAGCGCCAGGTGCAGGCCTGCGGTCGCGGAGGAGAGCGCGATCACCTGGGGAGCGCCCAGGTACCCGGAGAGCATTCGCTCGAAGCGCTCGACGCGGGGGCCGGTCGTGATCCAGCCCGAGCGGAGACACTCCTGCACCTCCTGGAGCGCGGACTCCGAGAGCGACGGTCGCGAAAAGGGAAGAAAATCCAGGCCCGGCCCCCCCATTGCTTGCCCGGCTCCGAGTAGCAGAACGGCGCCGAGGCGCACTCGACGCGCCGCGTCCTGCCTGAACCTGGGATTAACCCACCCAGGCTAGGGCAGGTCCGCCGAGCCGGCCAACCGGCCGGCGCTCCCGTGGTGGACGGCCTCGAGCGTGAGCCCGCCTCGCAGTCTGGTGGTCGATGCGCTATGTTTTTTGTTTTGGAAGCCGCTGCAGCCCTCGTGCCGACGAACCTCCCCGACTCGAACCCTCCCCCTTCGTACCGGCGCCCGTGAATCGCCCCCGCCTCTGGACCCCTCGAAGATCGCTTGCGGGAGTCTTGCGAAGACTCTCGCCGAGCTCCGAGCGATTTGGCCCGCCTCGCGGCATCTGTAGCTCCCTGGAGGAGTGGTGCCGCGGTCGTCGGGCCGAGTTCCGGCCCGTCGATCCGCCGCCGGCGTCCCGCGCGGTGGTGGGCGAGCACGATGCGGCCCGAGGCCCGCAGCCGCTCTTCGCGGCGCTCTTCCCCGACGGCCGGGTCGTCGGCGAACGCAGCGTAGCGGTCCTGACCGACGACGATCGGGTGATCGCGGAGGTGTCGGTCGCGGGGTTCCGGCGGAGGATCGAGAACCATCGGATCTTCCTCCAGCTCCTCTTGCCTCGCGTTCGGCGGCTGCCGGGGACCGCAGCGGTGCTTGCGGTCCCCGGCGGCAACACGTACTACCACTGGCTCGTCGATGCGTTGCCGCGCCTGGAGCTGATCCGCCGGGCTGGCTGGCCGCTCGAGTCCATCCGTCACGTCATCGTGAACGGCCATCGGCGACCGTTTCAGCGTGAAGCGATCGAGCGGCTCGGGCTGGCCGGACGGACGGTCTCGCTCGAAGAGGTCCCCCACGTGCGAGCGTCCGCGCTGATCGTTCCATCGTTCGCCAGCCCGGCCGAGACGGCCGCGGGCTGGGCTTGTGAGTTCTTGCGACGGCTCTTCCTCGAAGACGGCCCGGCGGCGCGACCGTCGCCCCGCCGGATCTACATCAGCCGCGCGCGCGCGAAGAGCCGCCGGGTGACCAACGAGTCCGAGGTCGCGAGTCTGCTGGAGCGATCGGGCTTTCAGGCGGTGTTGCTGGAGGAGCTGAGCGTCGCAGAGCAGGCCCGGCTGTTTGCAGACGCCGAGTGGATCGTCGGCCCCCACGGCTCGGGCTTTGCCAATCTCGTCTTCTGCTCCAGCGGAGCGAAGGTGCTCGAGATCTTCGCTCCGGCGCCGGTCAAGGCCATGTACGAACGCCTGGCTCGGCTGTCGGGCCTCGACTATCGCAGGCTGCTCTGCCCCGCGAAGAGCGGTGACAAGAGCGATCCCAGGGCCGTCACGGTGGATCCGGGCGCGCTCGAGAAGGCCCTGTCGGAGATGTCGTGAGGAGCCGCCCGGTGGCGGGGTCAGCCCGCGCCGTTCGCCCACTCGGCGAGCACCCAGAGGATCCAGAGACGGGTGCCGTGATTCGCGCGGCCGGCGGCGTGCTCGGCCAGCAGCTCGTCGATGCGGGAGAAGCGGAGATACGGCGATAGCCGCGGCCGCGCCGCCTCGAGCGCCGCCCGCATGGCGCTCTGGCTCGATCCCCGCAGCCATGCCGCCACCGGCATCGAGAAGCCTTGCTTTCGCCGCGCCACCACCTCCTCCGGGAGGTACTTCCGCGCCAGCCGCCGCAGCAGGTGCTTGGTCTCGCCGGCGCGGACCTTCAGCGCCACGGGCAGCCTCGCGTAGAGCTCGATCAGCTTGTGGTCGAGCAGCGGGCAGCGCAGCTCGAGGCCATGCGCCATCGATGCGATGTCGGCCTTCACCAGGACGTCGTTCGGGAGATAGGCATGTCCGTCGATCCAGAGCATCCGATCGACGGGACCCTCTGCGTGCTCCGCCGCGCCGCGGAGCAGCTCCGCGCGCCAGGCGGTCAGCTGGCGCTCCGCCTCCTGCGCGAGCTCGGGCGTCACCAGCGAGAGCTTGTCGCGCCGCTGGAAGTTCTCGATCCGATAGAGCGGCTTCAGCTCGGGGTACACGTAGCGGTACAGCAGATGCCGACGGGCGCGATCCGGGAGCGAGCGCCCGTCGAGGGCCTGGACCCGCGATGCCTCCGGAAGGCGCCCATGCGGGTTCAGCCAGCGCTGCACCCGATCGGCGAGCCGGGAACGCCGGTAGTGCGAGTAGCCGCAGGCCAGCTCGTCCCCGCCGTCGCCCGAGAGAGCCACCGTCACGTGCTTCCGCGCCATCCCGCAGACCCGGAACGTCGGAATCGCCGAGTTGTCGGCGAAGGGCTCACCGTAGCGGTTGGTGACGTCCGGCAGCGCATGCAGGGCGTCCATGCGCACCTGCTCGACGTGATGCACGGCGCCAACGTGTCGAGCCACCGCGGCGGCGTGGGGCACCTCGTCGTACCTCGACTCCTCGAAGCCGACGGAGAAGGCCTCCACGGGCCGCGACGAGTGCCGCGCCATCAACGCCACCACCAGGCTCGAGTCGATCCCCCCGCTCAGGAGCGCGCCCAGAGGGACGTCGCTGATCAGGCGCAGCCTCACCGCCTCGCTGAGCTCCTGCTCCACCGCGTCGAGCGCCTCCTCCTCGTCGAAGCGCTCCTTCCTCCGATAGTCGATCTCCCAATAGGTCCGGATCTCGAGTCCCCGCCCGTCGAATACGGCATAGCTCGCCGGCGGGAGCTTCCGGACGCCCCGATAGATCGAGTGCGGCGCCGGCACGTACTGGAGCGAGAGGTAGGAGTCGAGCGCGCCGGGATCGAGCTCTCGCGAGACGTCCGGGTGCTCGCACAGGGCATTCAGCTCCGAGGCGAACACGAGGCCGCGGGTCGTCGAGGCGTAGACCAGCGGCTTCTTGCCCACCCGGTCACGTGCGAGGAAGAGGCGCTCTCGCCGCGGCTCCCACACCGCGAAGGCGAACATCCCCCGCAGCATCGCGAGACAGTCGGCGCCGTGCCGACGGTAGAGGCTCAGCAGCACCTCCGTGTCGCCGCGGCTGGCGAAGCGCTCGCCCCGGGCCTCCAGCCCGGCCCGCAGCTCCTGGAAGTTGTAGATCTCGCCGTTGAAGACGAGAACGTTTCCCGTCTCCGGATCTCGCATGGGCTGATGGCTGCGCTCGCTCGGGTCGATCACGGAGAGGCGCGTGTGTCCGAGCACGGCGTGCCCGTCCGCCCAGGAGGCCTGGTGGTCGGGACCGCGATGCCGGAGCCGATCCAGCATCCGCTTCACTTCCGAGGGATCGCACCGCCCGCGGAGCGCGACGCTGCCGGCAATGCCGCACATGAGCCCTCTCCTTCCGCGCGCTCACCCCTGCGGCGCGCCGCGCGGCGTCTCGATGGGCATCCTATACCGCCGCGGCGAATCGATCACCAAGCCCGAGCCGAAGCCGCTTCATCGGAGTGGACACAGCCTCGAACGGAGCTCACCTTCCGGCGATCGTGGAATCGGTCGCCGGAGCGTCGAGGAACGGCGAGAACCCGCGCTCGACGGCGGGCGCCCAGACCACGGCGAGCGGTGCGCCGGCTGGCTGCGTCGGGTCGGGGCGAAACACGTGCGGTCCGGCGGCCAGCTCCCGGGGCGTCGAGTTCGGGAGCCCGTCGATCCAGCCAACGACCGGCCCTTGGGGCGAGACGACCCTGTAGTCCGCCGGGATCTCGAGCTCGAAATGGATCTCGCCGCCGGGCTCGGCGTCCGACTCCAGATACCGACCCGCCACGCGCAGATCGCCCACGCTCACGAAGTTGCGGCTCAGGAAGGCCCGGGCGCGCGGCGGGAAGCGCCCATCGTCGGGAATCGCGACCGTGGTGCGATGGCGAACCAGCTGCTCGGGGACGTCGTCGGGCAGGAGGCCGCGGCGCAGGCGTGTGCGCGTGACCTTCTCGAGCACGTAGGCGAAGCCGCGGGGGCGGAAGGACGTTTCTCCCTTCAGGTCGGCCACCGTGTCCTCGGGACCCGTGAGCCTCAGCACCTCGGTCACCAGGGCCTCGTACTCGCGCATCCCGGAGCTGCGAAAGCCAGGCGAGAGGACGAGCAGCAGGAGCTGGAAGGCGGCGGCGCAGATCACCGGCGAGGCGTGGCCGCGCAGCCAGGCCACGAGCCGGCGCGGTCCCGGCAGCTCCCCGACGAGCAGTGCCGCCGCAAAGAGCCCCGCGAGCGGGAGCACCGGCTGAAGCGATTCGGCCTGCACGAGAGGCGAGCCGCAGTAGAGCACCGCGGCGTAGAAGAGCCACGCCGACACGAGAAAGCACCGCGACGCCGCCACCGCGCGACTGCTCGCCCCCGCGATCGCGAGGCGCGTCGCCAGCCAGACCAGCGGCAGGCTGAGCGGGAACAGCCAGGGGCGCAGCGGCGCGTCACCCCACGCGCCGAGACCGGGCAGCAGATTGTACGAGACGGTGTCGCGCACCAGCGGTCCGAGCGCATGCTGCGATCCGAAGACGCACGCCAGCGCGACCGGGATCACGAGGCCGCCCATGCCTCCGGCGATCGCGTGAGGCAGAGCGCGCTGCACGGACGCTCTCAGGGTCAGTCGATCCGCGTAGCCCAGCCACGTGAGGCCGCCCGCCAGGCCGAGCGCCGCGAGCATGAAGGCCGTCTTCACCGACGTGCCGAGCGCTGCGCCGAGGAGGAGCCCCGTCGCAAAGCTGCGCCAGCGGCCCGCCGGCCCCCCGAGCCCGGTCGCGAGCGCGGCGAGCCAGAACAAGGTCCAGAGCCCATCGGGGCGAAACTGCAGGGTCGCCAGAACCTGGGGCGGCAAGGCCAGGCTGAAGACCGCACCCCAGAGCCCCACGCGCGGGGAGAACAGGCGCGATCCCAGCCAACCCATGGCGGCGGCCTCGGCGAGCGCCACGGGGGTCAGCGCGATGCGCAGGGCCGCCAGGCTCCCGGGATGCTCGCCCACGATCCCGAGGACCGGCGCGAGCAGCAGATGGAAGAGCGGCGCGTGATTGTCGAAGAGATCCCGGTACTGGACGAAGCCGTGGAGCCAGCCCCAGACCACGTGCAGGTGCTGGGGCTCGTCGGTATCGACCTGCAGGAGCAGGGCACCCACGCAGCGCACCGCCAGCGCGACCCCGACCAGCAGCCCGGCGGCGATCGCCTCGCGCCGGCGCACGGAGACCGCGAGAGGCGCTCCGTCGCCTCCCCCAGGCCTGCAGACTTCGGATCGCACCCTGGCGCCTGCATTCACGGGCCCGAATTCCCCCCGGCTCCGAGCGTCGACGGTCGGAACTCTTCCGGAGAGGCACTGAAGCCTAGATGAAGCGGCCCGCCCGTCGCGCTCGCCGGAGCGCGATCACCTCGCCCCGTCGCCTTGCCGGCGGCGCGGAAGCTGCAGCCAGAAGGCCGCTCCGCCGAGCCGCGACTCGCTCACGCGGAGCGAGCCTCCATGGACGTGAGCGATCATCCGGGCGAGCGGGAGGCCCAGACCCGATCCGCGCCCGTGTCGGGCCGGGTCGAGGCGGACGAAGCGTTCGAAGACTCGCTCGCGCTGGTCCGGCGGAATCCCCGGGCCGGAATCGAGCACGCCGAGGCTGACGTCGTCGGGGCCGTCCCGGATCTCGACGCGCACGCTCGCCCCCGCTTCGGAGTGGCGGAGCGCGTTCTCGAGCAGATTGGCGAGCGCGCGCTCGAGGAGCGGCCGGTCGCCCCGCGTCTGCACGGGCGTGCTCGCGAGCTCGAGCTTCTTGCCGAGCGACTCGGCGAGTGGCGCATAGAACTCGATCATCGCGGCGCAGAGCGCGTCCAGCCGGATCGGCTCGCTCGCGCGCCCGAGCCGGCCCTCCTCGCCGCTCGCGAGCAAGAGGAGCTGCTCGACCAGGTCGCGCATCTCCTCGGCGGTGGCGCGCACGCGGCCCAGGGCTGCGGCCGACCGCGAATCGCCGCCGTCGAGGAGCGCGATCTCGGATTCGTTCAGCATGCGGTTCACCAGCGTGCGGAGCTCGTGGGAGACGTCGGAGCTGAAGCCCGAGAGCCGGGCGAAGGCCCACTCCAGACGTTCCAGCACCTGGTTGATGGAGCGCGCCAGCTCGTCCACGTCGTCCCGGGTGCTTCGCGTCGGCAGTCTCTCGCCGAGCGAGCGCGAGTCGATGGCGGCCATCCGGCGGGTCATGACGCGGACGGGACGGAGCGCTCGCCGCGCGGCCACCACGCCGAAGAGCCCCGCTCCCAGCGCTCCGAGGAGGCCGATCGTCGTCGCCAGACGGAACAGCTCGGCGCGCTCGCGCGCAAAGCGTCGCAGCGGGAGGGCCACCTCGAGCGTCTCTCCCGACGGTCCCCGCGTCTCGTCCAGGAGGTAGTCGGGCGATCGCGCGCGCAGGGCCGCGGTGAGCGTGGGCTCGCGCCACGCCGCCCCCTTCGGCCACGTCGAGCGCGTGGGGCCCGCGAGGTCGAGGTCTCCGCGAATGCGAAACGCCACCGGTGGGAGGGGCGGGACGATCCGGTCCGGCGTCCTCCCGCGCTCGAGCTCACGCTGCAGAGTGACGCTCGCCTCGTGCAGCACGCGGGCGTCTTCCTCCAGGCTCTCGCGCACGGCAAAAGCCGAAAACCCCGCCACCAGGCAGGCCAGGAGCGCGATCGCGCCGCCGGTCGCGAAGAGGGCCAGCCGTGCATCCACCCGTCGCCAGGCTCCGAGCTCAGGGAGCCAGCGCATAGCCGACCCCCCGCACCGTGCGCACCAGACCCACCGCTCCGGCGTCCTCGAGCTTTCGCCGCAGACGCGCGATGTGGACCTCCACCACGTTGGTTCCGGGCTCGAACCGATAGCCCCAGACGTCCTCCAGGAGCTGGCGCCGCGTGGTGGCGGCCTTCGGCTGCGCGGCGAGGCGATGCAAGAGCTCGAACTCCACCCGGGTCAGATCGAGCAGCTGATCGCCGAGGGTGGCCCGTCGATGCAACGGGTCGATCTCCAGGGCGCCGATCCGGAGCGGCTCGATCCGGCGCGACGGCCGGCGCAGCAGCGCCTCGAGACGGGCGAGAAGCTCCGCGAAGGCGAAGGGCTTCACCAGGTAGTCGTCGGCGCCGCGGCGCAGGCCCTCCACCCGCTCGTCCACCCGGTCACGCGCCGTGAGAAGGAGCACGGGCAGGGGATCGTGGCTCCGGCGCACGCGCTCGAGCACGTCGTAGCCGCTGCCACCCGGCACCATCAGGTCGAGCACCGCGAGGTCGAAGCGATGCGCGGACAGGTGGACGAGCGCCTCTGGAACGCCCGCGGCGTGTCGCACCTGGAAGCCGCGGCTTCGAAGACCCGCCACCAACGCGGCCGCGGTCGCGTCGTCGTCCTCCAGCAGGAAGAGCCGTGTCAAGCGAGGCGCCCTCCGGCGCGAACCCCTCGAGCTCTGCCGCCAGGGGGCATGGTATCGGCCGGCTCGCCTCCCTGCCCGGGCCGCGTCTCCGAGCCGGGTTACGAATGCGTCATCTTGGCCGCCGAGCCTTGAGGCCGCCCGCGGGAGTGCCGCAGCCTTGCGGCGATGCGAGAGCGGCGCCCGATACGACGGACACGAGACCGTTCCCGACCTGGCTTCGGGACGCTGCTCCTCGCGCTCTTCGTCGGCGGCTGCCAGCATGTCCCGCCGCGGCCGCTCTCGGCGTCCGACGAGGCGAGCCGGCTCGAGGCGCGCTCGCTCGACTCCGATGCGCTCCGCAAGTTCCTGGAGCAACGCCTCGGCGTTCCGGTGACGGGCTGGCCTCTCCAGCGCTGGGACGAGCGTTCGCTCACCGCAGCCGCCTTCTTCTTCCAGCCGGCCCTCGACGTCGCACGCGCCCGGACCGACGGCGCCCGCGCCGCCATCCGCACGGCGGGCGCGCGTCCCAACCCCACCCTGGCCGTGGCGCCGGAGTTCGTCACGAACCCCGAGGCGGGCCTCGGGCCGTGGGTGGCGGCTACGCAGCTCGACTGGCCGATCGAGACCGCGGGCAAGCGGGGCCATCGGATCGAGCAGGCCGAGGCGCGCGCCGGCGCTGCGCGCGAGGCGCTCGCCGGCAACGTCTGGGACGTCCGACATTCCGTGGTGACGACCCTCGTCGAGCTGGCCGCCGCCCGACGCCGGGCGGACCTGCTGGAGCAGGAGTGCACGCTCCAGGAAGAGCTGGCCGGGCGCATGCAGGAGCGCATGCGCCGCGGTGCAGCCTCCGAGGTGGAGCTCGCGCCGCTGCGCCTTGCGGCGCTCGAGAGCCGACGCGAGCTCGCCGCCGCGCGCACGGAGACGGCGCGGCGGCTCCCGGAGCTGGCTGCGCAGATCGGGGTGCCGGCGCAGGAGCTGGCCGGGCGCGAGATCGAGGACCCCGCCGCGCCCGACGCGCATCCGCTGGCCAGGCTCTCTCGCGCGGACGCATTGCGGGGCGCCCTGCTGGGGCGCTCCGACGTCCGCGGGGCGCTCGCGCGCTATGCCGCCGCCGAGGCCGCGCTTCGGCTCGAGCTCGCCCGCCAGTACCCCGATCTCCACCTCGGGACGGGTTACACCTTCGATCAGGGCCAGAACAAGTGGATGCTCGGGCTCTCGCTCGAGCTCCCCTTGCTCGACCAGAACCAGGGCCCGATCGCGCAGGCGGAGGCGGGACGCGAGGAGGCCTCGGCGAGCTTCACCGAGACCCAGGCGCGCGTGATCGCCGAGGTGGAGGGCGCCATCGCGCGCCGCGACGCCCTTTCGGCTGAGGTCGAGCGGCTCCGGGCGCTGCAGGTGGATCGCGAGCGGAACGTGGTGCGCGCGCGTCGGGCGGTGTCGCTCGGCGCGGCCGAGCGGAGCGCGGAGCTCGCGGCGCGCGTGGAGGCGCTCCGCGCTGCCCGCAATCGGGCGGACACCGAGGCCTCGCTCCAGCTCGCGCTCGCCGATCTCGAGCGGGCCACCGAGCCTCCGATCTTTCCGCTGGAGGAGGTCGCTGCCCGGCCGGAGCGTGCGGGCGAGGGTCTGCGGCGATGAGATCGACTGGCGCAGGCGTGCTCGTCCTCTGCATCGCGCTCGGCGCCGCGGGCGCACGGCTCGCAGCCGGGGGATCGGCCGATCCGGCCGAAGGAGAGCGAGGCACGCGGGCTTCGCCGGCGGTGCCGGGTGCGCCGGCCGTAGCCTCCGGCGAAGCGCCGACGCTCACCCTCGCGCACGACGTGGCCACCGAGCTCGAGACCGCAGCCGTAGCGAGAGCCACCTCGTCACCCGCCGTGACGGCCACCGGACGCGTGCTCGACCCCACGCCCTTCGTGCAGAGCTTCGTCGAGCGCCGCACCGCGCGACGAGGCGCGGAGATCGCCTCGCGCGAGCTTCGTCGCGTGAGCGCGCTGCATCGGGAGGCCGACGACGCCTCCGAACGCGAGGTGGAGGCGGCGCGGCTCGCGGAGGAGCGGGCGCGGGCGGATCGCACCCGCGCGGAGGCGCGGTTCATCGACGTGTGGGGCCCCGAGGTCGGGGCACGTGGCGACCTTCCGGCGCTGGTCGAGGATCTCGCGCGACACGCGCGTGCGGTGGCGCGGATCGAGCTACCCGCCGGAGCGGCGATCCCGGAGGCACCGCGGATCCTCTCGCTCTCGGCGCCGACGCTCGGCAGGTTCGAGCTCGCGTCCGAGCGGCTCGGCGCCGCGCCCTCCACCGACGCGGCCCTCCAGGGCCCGGCCCTCCTGCTGCTGCTCGGCCCGGGCGCCCCGGCCCCGGGCACGGCGCTCCTGGCGGAGATCGCCTCGGGGCGCGCGGCGAGTGGCGTGCAGGTGCCGGACTCGGCGCTCGTCTGGCACGACGGCCATGCCCTCGTCTTCGTCGCGCACGCGGGCGACACCTTCGAGACTCGCCCGGTCGTGCTGGGAGGAGCGCTGGCGGCGGGCTGGCAGGTCACGAAGGGCCTCGCGCTCGGCGAGCGCGTGGTGACCCGCGGCGCGCAGCAGCTCCTGTCCGCTCGGACCCTGCCGGCCCGGACGGACGACTAGCCGCGGAGCGCGCGGTGTTCCGCTGGCTCCTCGAGCGCTCGCTCCGGCATCGCGCGCTCGTGCTCTCGCTCGCGGCGCTCATGACGCTGGTGGGCCTGTGGACCGCCGCCCACGC
Source organism: Myxococcota bacterium (assembly GCA_033853555.1). Lineage (GTDB taxonomy): Bacteria > Myxococcota_A > UBA9160 > UBA9160 > UBA9160 > JAWOLJ01. The sequence goes on along the minus strand of JAWOLJ010000143.1, from coordinate 3,618 downwards.
CCGGCTCGACGTGCTGCCCGACTTCGCGCCGCCGCAAGCCGAGGTCCAGACCGAGGCCCCGGGCCTCTCGGCGGACGAGGTGGAGCGCCTCGTCACGCTCCCCGTCGAGGCGTCGCTCGGCGGCCTGCCGGGCCTGGAGGCGTTGCGCTCGGACTCGCTCCAGGGCCTCTCCGCCGTGACGGCGGTGTTCGCAGACGGCAGCGACGTCTTCCGCGCGCGACAGCTCGTGGCCGAGGCGCTCTCCGAGGTCGCACCGTCGCTCCCGGCCGGCGTCGATCCGCCCCGCCTCTCGCCGCTCACCTCCGCGACGATGGACGTGCTGAAGATCGGCCTCACGTCCGATGCCCTCTCGCCCATGGACCTGCGCACCCTCGGCGAGTGGACGCTCCGCCCGCGACTCCTCATGGTTCCCGGCGTCGCTCGCGTGAACGTCTTCGGCGGCGAGACGCGCCAGATCCAGATCCGCGCCCGGCCGGAGCTTCTCCGGGCCCACGGCGTCGGCCTGGAGGATCTGCTGCGCGCGGCTCGCTCGGCCACTGCAATGGCGGGCCCGGGCTTCCTCGATACCCCGAACCAGCGCATCGTGCTCCAGGCCTCCAACCTGGGGACGACGGCTGACGCGATCGGGAATGCGCTGGTGACGAGCCGGGGCGCCGGCGCGCTGCGCCTGCGCGACGTCGCGGACGTGGTGGAGGGCGCCGCTCCCCGGGTGGGCGATGCCCTGATCGATGGTCGCCCCGGCGTCCTGCTGAGCCTCTCCTCCGCCTACGGCGCCAACACCCTCGAGGTCACCCGCGGCGTGGAGCGCGCGCTCGCGGACCTGGAGCCGCTGCTGCGCCATCGGCAGGTGACCCTGAAGGGCCACCTGCATCGTCCGGCGGACTTCATCGAGGCATCGCTCCGGAACCTGCGCACGATCCTGATCATCGCCGGCGTGCTGATGACGCTGGTGCTGCTCGCCTTCCTCCGGGATCCACGGGCGGCAGCGGTCTCGCTGGTCGCGATTCCGCTCTCGCTCCTCGCGGCGGTGCTCGTGCTCCAGCGTCTCGGCATGAGCCTCGACACCATGTCGCTCGGCGGCGTCGCCATCGCGATCGGCGAGGTCGTGGACGACGCGATCATCGACGTCGAGAACATCCTGCGTCGGCTGCGCGAGAACGAGCGGCGGGAGCCGCGGATCCCCCGCGCGGCCGTCGTGCTGCGGGCGTCGCTCGAGATCCGAGGCTCCGTGGTCTTCGCCACGCTCGCGGTGGCGATGATCTTCCTGCCGCTCCTCACGCTCTCGGGCCTCCAGGGCAAGTTCTTCGCGCCGCTCGCCTCGAGCTATCTCCTCGCGGTCGGCGCCTCGCTCGGGGTGGCTCTCACGGTGACCCCGGCCATGACGCTCGCCCTCTTCGCCCGGCGACCCCTGCCCTCCCACGCGCCGCCGCTCCAGGCCCGGCTGCGCGAGGCGCACCGCCGCCTGCTGGAGGCCGTCGCGCGTCGGCCCCTCGTGGCCTGGATTCCCGCGCTCGCGGCCGGGCTCGCCGCGCTCGCGCTGCTGCCGCTCCTCGGGGGCGAGTTCCTCCCCACCTTCCAGGAGAACCACCTGGTGCTCCAGGTGACGGCCGCGCCCGGAACCTCGTTCGACGAGATGCGCCGCATCGGCGCAGGGATCGCGGAGCGGCTCCTGTCGCTCCCGGGTGTACGGTCGGTCGCCCAGCAGATCGGCCGCGCCGAGGCGGGCGAGGATACCTGGGGGCCCAACCGCAGCGAGTTCCACGTCGAGCTTCGCCCGGAGGAGGACGGTGAAGCCACCGCGCGCGCGATCCGGCGCGCGCTCGACGAGACCCCCGGAGTCCAGTCCCAGGTGGAGACCTTCCTCGGCGACCGCATCTCCGAGACCCTCACCGGAGAAACGGCCGACGTGGTCGTCGACGTCTTCGGCGAGAGTCTCGCTCGCCTGGATCGGGAGGCCGCACGCGCCGCCGCGATCCTCGCGGCGATCCCCGGCGCGGCGGACGTGCGCTGGAGCGAGCCGGCGTGGGGCCCTCGTGTCCAGGTCCGGCTGCGGCCCGATCGGCTGCGGCTCCTGGGCTTCGCGCCCTCGGAGGTGCTGGATCAGCTCCGGATCGCGTTCGCAGGCGGCGCAGCGGGCACCGTGATGCGAGGCGAGCAGCCGCTGGAGGTGGTGACGGTGCTGCCGCCGACGGAGCGACGGAGCCCGGACGACGTGGGAGGGCTGCTGATCACGAGCGCCTCCGGGAGCGTGGTGCCGCTCCGGGCGCTGGCCGAGGTTCGGGTCCGCGAGGGCCGGGACGTGATCCGCCACGCCGGAGGGCGCCGACGCCAGACGGTGACGTGCGACGTGAGGGGTCGGGACGTGGCGTCCTTCGCCGCGGAGGCGCGGGGTCGGCTCTCGCGCGAGCTCGAGCTCGGGGCCGGCGACTACCTCGTTCTGGGCGGCGTCGCCGAGGCGCGCGCCGGAGCCGTGCGCGAGCTCTGGCTCCACGCCGGCCTCGGCCTGCTCGGGCTCCTGCTCGTGCTCTCGGTTCCGGCCGGGCACTGGCGCAACCTGCTCCTGCTGCTGGCCGGCGCTCCCTTCGCTCTGGCCGGCGGCGTGCTCGCGGCGACGCTGGCATCGCTCGTCGTGGGGCATGCGCCCACCCTGTCGCTCGGCTCGCTGGTCGGGCTCGTCACGGTCTTCGGCATCACGACGCGCAACGCGCTGATGCTGCTCTCCCACTTCCGCCATCTGGTGGAGGTGGAGGGTCGCGCGTGGAATCGGGAGACCATGCTGGCCGGGGCGGCCGATCGGGTGGTGCCCGTCGCGATGACGGCCGGAGTCGCGATCCTCGCGCTCTTCCCGGTAGCGCTCCGCGCGCACGAGGCGGGCGGCGAGATCGACGGGCCGATGGCCATCGTGATCCTGGGGGGCGTCGCCCTGGCGGCCCTCGCGAATCTGCTGATCCTGCCCGGCCTTGCGCTGCGCTTCGGACGCATTCCGGCGCCCGGCGCCTCGGCGTGGCCGCCGGAGGGCCAGAGTCTCGGCTAGAGCCCACGCGGGCTCAGGAGCCCATGGCTCTCGAACGAGCCTCGTGCACCTCGGCGCCGGCCCTCCCTCTTCGCGCCGGGCCGACCGTGGACGGGGTCAGGAGGGACGGCGGCGCGGGCGAAGCGCGAGGCCGCCGAGCCCGGCGGCCAGAAGGAGCAGCGTTCCCGGCTCGGGAACCATCGATACCCAGTTCGAGGGAGTCGGGGTCACGCCGTGCAGCGAGTAGCCGGAGACCGAGATCACGCTGAAGATCGGGCCCGGCTTGGCGTTCGCCGTCGCGAAGGTCGAGAAGTCGGCGAGCGTGGTGCCGAGCACCGTCCACGTGCTGGTGTCGGCCGGATGGAAGCGATGGGCCGCGCTCGACGGGAAGTCCACGACGATGTGGGACGCGTCCGCCTTGTAGCCCGCGTCCATGTTCGGGTTGCTCCCGAACGTGAACGTGCCGGCGACGCCCGCGTCGTTCCGGAAATCGGTCGCGTCGAGCGCAGGGCCCGCGTAGACGAAGTCGAGCCGCTCGATGAACGAGCTCGCCGAGAAGCCCGGGCTGGCCCCGTTCGCATCCAGCGTGAACTGAACGCCGTCCG
>JAWOLJ010000142.1:0-5110 GCA_033853555.1 Myxococcota bacterium | reverse complement strand
GGCGTCGGCGAAGGCCGGCAGGCGCTCGGCCGCCGCGCCGTCGGGCACGTCCACCAGCAGCCCTTCGCAGGCGAGCTCACCGCGCGCGAAGAGCGCGCCGGCCAGGCGCCGCCCCGCCGCGGCGGGATCCGCGGGCAGCGCCCCCAGCTCGAGCTCCACGCGGACGGGGCTCGCGCCGCCGAGCTCGAGGCCGCCGGCGGAGACGACGCGGGTGGCTCGCCGCGCGTGGACGAGCGCATCGTCCACGAACGGGGCGCCCGGCTCCAGCGCGGGCGTCGCCTCCCCGCCCGCCGCGGCGAAGCGGGCGTCGTAGCGGCGGGCCAGCGCCCGGGCCACCGGCACCTCCTTCACCGGATCCTCCGTCAGCGACACGCGAATCGTGTCGCCGATCCCGTCCTCCAGCAGCGCGCCGATCCCGATCGCAGACTTCACGCGACCGTCCTCGCCGTCACCGGCCTCGGTGACACCGACGTGGAACGGGTAGCTCGGCGCGCCAGGCCGGCGCTCCTCGAGCCGCGCCGCCAGCAGCCGGTAGGCCTGGATCGCCACCTGCGGGTTGCTCGCCTTCATCGAGAAGACGACGTCGTGGAAGCGCTCTTCCTCGCAGACCTCCAGGAACTCGAGGGCCGATTCGACCATGCCGAGCGGCGTGTCGCCGTAACGGTTCAGGATGCGGTCCGAGAGGGAGCCGTGATTGGTGCCGATGCGGAGCGCGCGCCCGAGCTCGCGACAGCGGCGCACCAGCGGACGGAAGCGCTCCGCCACGCGCTCGATCTCCTCGAGGTACTCGCGGTCGCTGTATTCGCGGACCTCGAACTTCTTCTTGTCGGCGTAGTTCCCGGGGTTCACCCGGACCTTCTCCACGTGCTCCACCGCCACCATCGCGGCGTTGGGCGTGAAGTGGATGTCCGCGACCAGCGGCACGGTCACGCCGCGTCGCAGGCATTCCCGCTTGATCTCGCGCAGGTTCTCCGCGTCGCGGATGGACGGGGCGGTGAGGCGCACGATCTCGCAGCCGGCCCGCGCGAGACGCTCCACCTGCGCCACGCTGGCCGCGGTCTCGCAGGTGTCGGTCGTGGTCATCGACTGGACGCGGATCGGGTTCGTCCCGCCGACGCCGACGTCGCCGACGCGCACCTCCCGCGTGCGCCGTCGCCGAGGACGGTAGGGATCCTCCACGAAGCGGAGCCCGCTCACGCCGCGGCCACCCGGGAGTGGAGGCGGGCGAAGGCCTCCGGCAGGCGCGCGGCGTCGCGTCCGCCGGCCTGGGCGAAGTCCGGGCGTCCTCCGCCCTTCCCGCCCAGGAGCTCGGCGATCTCGCGCACCAGATCCCCGGCGTGGAAGCGGCCCGCGAGGTCGGGCGTCACGCCAAGCGCCACCTGCACCCGACCCTCGGACTCCGCCGCGAGGAGCACGATCCCGCTCCGCAGTCGCGCGCGCAGGTCGTCCACCATCGCCCGCAGCTCCTTCGGATCGGCCCCTTCGGCGCGGGCCGCCAGCACCCGGACGCCGTTCACCTCGCGCGCCTGGGACAGCAGGTCGCCCGACACTGCTCCGCGTCGCTCGGAGCGGAGCTTCTCGAGCTCGCGCTCGAGGGCGCGCTTCTCCTCCAGCAGCTTCTCCACGCGGGCCGGGAGCTCGCCCACCGGCGCCTTCAGCGCGTCCGCGAGATCGCGCAGCCGTCGCTCCTGGGCTCGCAGGTGGGCGAGGGCGCCGAGGCCGGTCAGCGCCTCGATGCGCCGAACGCCGGCGGCGATCCCGGTCTCTCCCAGGACCTTCAGGAGGCCGATCTCGCCGGTCGCCCGGGCGTGGGTGCCACCGCAGAGCTCCGTCGAGAATTCGCCGAAGCGGATCACCCGCACCTCGTCGCCGTACTTCTCCTCGAAGATGGCGATCGCCCCGGCCTCGATCGCCTGGGCGTAGGGCATGAGCCGCACCTCCGCCGGGGAATCCAGCTCGATCCAGCCGTTCACCAGGTCTTCGATGCGCTCGATCTCGGAGTCGCCTAGCGGCGCGTCGTGGGTGAAGTCGAAGCGCAGGCGGTCCGGCGCCACCAGCGAGCCCTTCTGCATCGCCTGGGGTCCGAGCACCCGGCGCAGCGCCGCGTGCAGGAGATGCGTGCCCGAGTGGTTGCGCACCGTCGCCGCGCGGGCCTCCGCGTCGACTGCGAGACGCGCGTGCTCCTGCACCCGGATCTCGCCCGCCACCAGCTTTCCCCGGTGCACCACCAGGCCGCCGGAGGGGCGCTGGGTGTCGTGCACCTCCATCCGGCCGCCCGGCGTCTCGATCACACCGCGGTCGCCCACCTGTCCGCCGCCCTCGGCGTAGAAGGGCGTCTCGTCGCTCACGAGCTCCACTGACTCGCCCTCGCGGGCCATCTCCACCGGCCGGCCGTCGCGCAGCAGGGCCCGCACCACCGAGCGGAGCTCGAGCGTCTCGTAGCCACGGAAGACCGTCCGGAGCTCGGAGCCCAGCCGGCCGTACACCTCCTCCACCACCGCTTCACCGCTTCCCTTCCATGCGGCGCGCGCCCGCTCGCGTTGCTCGTCCATGGCGGCGTCGAAGCCGGCCTGGTCGAGCTGGAGGCGGTGTCCGCGCAGGATGTCGGCGGTGAGATCGAGCGGGAAGCCGAAGGTGTCGTAGAGCTTGAAGACGACGTCGCCCGGGAGCGTCCCGCCGTGGTGCTGCTTCACCTGGCGGATCTCGTCCTCGAGCAGCGCCAGGCCCTTCGAGAGGGTCTCCAGGAAGCGCTCCTCCTCGCGGACGATCCGGTCCGTGATGTAGGCCCGGCGCTCGGAGAGCTCGGGATAGGCGCTCGCCATCTCGTCGATCACGGCGTCGGCCACCCGATGCAGGAAGGGCCGCTCGAGCCCGAGCAGCACGCCATGGCGCGCCGCGCGGCGCAGAATGCGGCGCAGCACGTAGCCGCGGCCCTCGTTCGAGGGCAGGACGCCGTCACCCACCAGGAAGGCGCAGGCGCGCGCGTGGTCCGCCACCACGCGCAGCGAGACGTCCTTCTCCGGATCGGTCCCGAGCGCCACGCCCGAGAGCTCCTGCGCGCGCAGCAGGATCGGGCGGAAGAGATCGGTGTCGTAGTTCGAACGCACGCCCTGCACGATGGCGGACAGGCGCTCCAGGCCGGCCCCGGTGTCGATCGAAGGCCTGGGCAGCGGGTTCAGCCGCCCCGAGGCGTCCCGATCGAACTGCATGAACACCAGGTTCCAGATCTCGAGGAAGCGACCGCAGTCGCAGGACGGGTTGCAGTCGGGGTTCGTGCAGCTCGCCGGCCGACCGAAGTCCACGTGGATCTCCGAGCAGGGACCACAGGGGCCGGTGTCACCCATGGCCCAGAAGTTGTCGTCCTCGCCCAGGTGGAACACGCGCTCGGCCGGAAGCCCGATGCCCTCGCGCCAGAGCTTGTGGGCCTCCTCGTCCTCGCGGAAGACGGTGGCCACCAGCCGATCCGGGGCGATGCCGAGGCCCTCGGTCACCAGCTCCCAGGCGAACTCGATGGCCTCGCGCTTGAAGTAGTCGCCGAAGGAGAAGTTGCCGAGCATCTCGAAGAAGGAGTGGTGGCGGGCGGTGCGGCCGACCTCGTCGATATCGGAGGTGCGGAGGCACTTCTGGCAGGTGACGGCGCGCTTCAGTTTCAGGGGCGAGGTGCCCAGGAAGGCGTCCTTGAACTGGTTCATTCCGGCGGGGGTGAAGAGGACGGTCGGGTCGTCGGCCGGGACGAGTGAATCGCTCGGCAGGATGGTGTGGCCGCGCTCAACGAAGAAGTCCAGGAAGAGGCGACGCAGTTCATCGGTGGTCATAGTCAGCCTTCAGAGAAAGCCCGCCGACGGCGGTCGGCGGGAGTACCTCGAAAAGGGGACGGGCACCATTCTCGGACAAGACGCCGAAAATGGAGCCTGTCCCCTTTTCCTCACGGCCCCACCACAAAGACACCGTTGTTGGTGTGGATGAGGCCCTTCCAGGTGGTCGACAGGGCCGCCGTGACGCGGCGGAAGTCGCCGACGTTGTTGACGGCCTCGTTGCCGATCTGCTGGATGACAAACCCCGGCCGGATGCCCGCGAGGTAGGCCGGCGAGTTCCGGTCGACCGAGTTCACCAGGACGCCGACGGGGGCGGCGAGACCCAGCCGGTCGGCCAAGTCCTTGGTGAGCGCCTGGACGGAGATGCCGCGCCAGGAATAGCGGCCGGGCTCGACGGGCCGCGTGTTCGGGACCGGAACAGGACGGGTCGCCACGGCGAGCGCGCGCTTCGCCAGGGTGACAGTAATGGACACGGGCTTCCCGTCGCGGACCACGTCGACGGTGGATTGCGCGCCGACGGGCGTGGCGCCGACCTCGCGGATGAGTTCGTCCTCGTCGGCGACACGGACGCCGTTGAAGGCGACGATGACGTCGTCCATTCGGATGCCAGCCTTGGAGGCGGGCGTGTTGGGCTGGACTTCATGCACGAGTGCGCCCTTGTAGGCCGCCACGCCGAGACGCTTGGCGTCGACTTCATCGATCGGCTTCACGCTGACGCCGAGGTAGCCGTAGGCGATCTCCTCACCGCGCCGGAGTTTGCCGATGACCGCCCAGGTCTTCGAGTCGATCGGGATGGCGAAGCCGAGTCCCTGCGAGCCCTGGGAGGTGGAGAAGATGGCGGTATTGATGCCGATGACCTCGCCGTCGAGGTTGAGGAGCGGTCCGCCGGAGTTGCCGGGGTTGATGGGGGCGTCGGTCTGGATGAGGTGGCCGTAGTAGCGGTCGCTGCCGATGCCGCCCAGGCCGGGGAGGTTCCGACCCAACGCGCTCACCACGCCGTGCGAAACCGATGCTCGGCCGTCCTGGCCGAATCCGAACGGGTTTCCCAGCGCGATGACCCACTGCCCGACTTCCACCTGGCCGCTCGTGTTGAACCGCGCGGCGGGGAGGTCCTTGACGTCGATTCGGATGACGGCCAAATCGCTCCGCTGGTCGGCCTGGACGAGCGTGGCGGGGAAGGCGCGGCGGTCAGACAGGCGCACCTCGATGGCGACAGAATCCTCGATGACGTGATTGTTGGTGAGGATAAGCCCGTTCGGGTCAACGATGACGCCGCTCCCGGCGCTCGTGACGTC
>JAWOLJ010000141.1:0-24172 GCA_033853555.1 Myxococcota bacterium | reverse complement strand
GCCTTCGTCGAGCGCTGCCTGCGCGAGCGCGGTCTCGAGCCGATTGGCTGGCGCTGAGCCCGCTGGGCTCGGCGCGCGTGGGTCCGGGCCGCGGGGGGCGGTCCGGGCCCACGACCCGGGCCGCGTCCGAGGACCGCGCGCGCCGCAGCCTCCCCGCGGCTCGCTCGACGACGACCCGCGCCCACCGGAGCTGCGCGCACCTCGCGTGCCCTCGCGGTCAGCGCGACGCCGTCGTCGCGCCCGCGTGCGCCCGCACGGGCACTCCCGGCGGGCCGAGGCCGGAGGAGACCCGGACCGTCACCGTGACCGTCTGCGGCGCGTCGAGAGCGCCCGGCGCGTTCACGGTGAGGCTCGCCGAGTAGCTGCCCGGCGAGAGTCCGGCGGTGTCGAACGACACCGAGAGCGTATCGGTCTCCGTGGTGGCCGCTCCGCTCGATGGGCTCACCCGGAGCCAGGAGGCGCTCGGCGAGACCGAGTAGCCGAGCGTACCCGCACCCGTGTTGCGGACGGTCAGGCTCTGCGCCGGCGCCGTCTGGCCCTGCGCGGTCGAGCTCGAGAGCGAGGTCGCGCCGAGCGACAGCTTCGGCGGCGCCACCACCGAGAGCGAAACCGACACGCTCTGGCCCGGCAGGCCGCCCGCCGCGACGTCGATCGCGCCCTTGTAGCTCCCCACCGCGAGGCCCGTGCTGGAGATCGACACCGCGACCGCGTCCGGCTCGCCGCTCGAAGTGCCGCTCGCCGGTGAGACCGAGAGCCAGCTCGTGACGCTGGAGACGGACCAGCCGAGCGTGCCGCCGCCGGCGTTGCGGATCGTGAAGCTCTGCGCAGCCGCGCTCTGCCCCTGCGTCGCGGTGACCGAAAGGGTGTTGGCGGAGAGCGCGAGCGCCGGCGGCGGAGGCGCCACGGTGAGCGAGACGCCGACCGTCTGGCTCGGAACTCCGGTCGCCGTGACGGTGAGCGTCGCAGAGTAGCTGCCCGCGGCCAGGCTCGCGGTCGCGAACGTGACGCCGACGCTGTCGGTCTCGCTGGTGGCGCTGCCGCTCGCCGGGCTCGGCGCGAGCCAGGAGGCGTTGCTGGAGATCGACCAGGAGAGCGTGCCACCGCCGGCATTGCGGATCGTGAACGATTGCGCGCCAGCGTTCTGTCCTTGCGCGACCGTCGCGACGAGGGATGTCGTGGAGACGGCCAGCGCCGGCGGCGGCACGAAGCGCACGGTGTCGGAGGCGGGAGAGAGGGGGCCCTCGTTGCCCGAGGCGTCTCTCGCCGACACGCAAATCTGTATGGTGTCGCCGGTGCTGCCGGGGACGTAGGCATCGGTGCTCGTCACCACCTGGCTCGCGCTGGTCGGAAAGGCTCCGCCGTTGCGCGCCACGTACACCGCGTACGAGGCCACCGGCCCCGAGGCGGCGCTCCATTGGAAGTGGGCGCTCGTCTGGCCGACCAGATCGATCGCGCGCGCCGGGCCGGCCAGCGCGAGCAGAGCGGCGACCGCGAGGCCGAGGACCCGGCGTGCGGCCGCGACGCGCAGCGTTCTCTCCACCGTCCCCCCCGTCGTCGGGCTCGCGCGGTGGCGTCTCCCGCAGCGTCGCGCGAGGCCCACGCGCCTTCGGGCTCGAGCGTCGCTTCGACGGCCCGCATCGGGGCGCGCGTGACTCGAGTCACGCGGTCATCTCGCGAACGCATGAAGGTGATCTGCATCACAAGCTCCACGAGACGCCCCGTTCGACCGATGCCTGTTGTAAAGTGGGCGGTCGCGGATCGCCGCACGGGGGAACGCGATGCTCGATCGGCAACTCTCGACCACGCGCCGGCAGCTCCTGATCTTCGGTGCCTCGCTGGCCGTGGGAGCGCTCCTGCCCGGAAGCGCCCGCGCCGCGCGCCGCAGCCCGGGCCCGCAGCAGCGCGGGCCGCGCGAGCTCAAGTTCCTGAACCTGCACACCGGCGAGTCGCTCGACGCGGTCTACTTCGAGGAGGGCCGCTACCTCCCGGATGCGCTCGCGTCGGTCGACCACGTGCTGCGCGACCATCGCACGGGAGAGGTGCACCCGATCGAGCCCCGACTGCTCGATCTGCTGCACCGGCTCTCGGGGGCGCTCGACACCAACGCGCCCTATCACGTGATCAGCGGCTATCGCTCGCCCGCCACCAACGCCATGCTCCATGCCGCGAGCCCGAACGTGGCCGCGGGGAGCCTGCACATGCAGGGCTGGGCGATCGACGTGCGCGTGCCCGGCCGCGAGCTCGCGGAGCTGCATCGCGCGGCCCTGGCGCTGCGCGGCGGTGGCGTGGGCTACTACCCCGCCAACGACTTCGTGCACGTCGACGTGGGACGCGTCCGCACCTGGTAGCTCAGCCGCACGGCCCCGAGAGCGCCAGGCTCGGGTCCATCCACTCGAGGATCCGGGCGTTCTCCTCTCGCGGGTAGGCGTGGGCGAGATCGGCGATCTCCCGGTACACGACCTCCGCCCCCGCCTCGAGCAGCGTGTCGCGCGCGAGGCGCGCGAGCTCCACGGGGAACAGCCAGTCGCGCGCGCCGTGGCCCAGCCAGATGCGTCGTCCCCGCGCGCGCTGGAGGTTCCCGCGGCCCACGTTGTCGGGGTGGAGCACACCGCAGAGCGGCGCCAGGTGGCTGAACGGAGAGGCCTCGGACAGCCCCCACAGGAGCGTGTAGGTGGCTCCGTCCGAGAGACCCGTGAGCAGCATGCGGCCGGGGTCGACGTTCCAGCGCTCCCGCAGGTAGACCAGCATCGACGCCAAGGCGGGCGCGTCGACGTCCGGCGGATGGAGGGACCAGGTGCTGCCGCGTGAGGTGGGTGCCAGCAGCAGGCAGCCCCGGCTCCGCGCTTCGCGCAGCCAGGTCCAGAGGAAGTCGGCGCCGTGGCCCCAGCCGCCGTGAAGCGCCACCACGAGCGGCCATCGACGCTCCGGCGTGTAGCGCTCGGGCACGTACAGCGCGAAGCCGCCGCGTTCGTCCCTGCCGCCGCCCGCCCGGTGCATTCCCACGCTGGCCCCCGCAGCGGGCTCGGGCTCGAGGGCGCCGAGATCGGGCCACACGGCCGGCTCGGCGAAGAAGCGCTCGAGGGTCGGCAGGACGCGGCGCAACGGGTAGAGCGCCTCCTGCGCGCGGCAGGCGCGGCGCATGCTGGCGAGGAGGCGCGGCACCGCCTCGCTGGGCGCTGGCTCCTCCACGAAGATCGAGGCCGCGATGTTCGCGTGCTCCACGCCCTCGAGCAGCCGCGCGTGGAAGGCCTCGAGCTCGGGCGGGGGGGCCGCGGCGCGCAGGGCGGCCTCCGCCGCGCTCAGCCGCTCCGCCGGCGCCCGCAGCCCCTCGCGCAGGGACGGCAGCGCGGGCGGGTGGAGCCGACGGGCCGCCGCCTCGAGGGCGATCAGCGCCGCCAGCGCCGCGGCGCCGCCCTCGGCCACGCACGCCTCCCATCGCTCCCGGGCCCCCGACATGGATCGTTCGCGCTCCAGCGCCTTCAGCCGCAGCGGCGGCTGCGCCGCCGGGCCGCACGCTTCGGGTCCGCCTGAGCGCCGCTCGCCGTTGGCTCGCTGCGCGCCGTCGGGACGCCTGCGGCGTCCGACGCGAGTCTTCGCGGACCTCCGCTCGGCTTCGCTTGCATCAGTGGACCGCCAGGGGCTCGCGCAGGGAGAACGGCGCGATGCGCGCATCGAAGCGTTCGCCGGAGGCCGTGATCATCTGATAGGTCCCGTGCATCGAGCCGACCGGTGTCGAGAGCGGACACGCGGAGGTGTACTCGAAGGACTCGCCGATCTGGAGCACCGGCTGCTCGCCCACCACGCCCGGCCCCTTCACCTCCTCCACGTGTCCCGTCGCGTCGGTGATGACCCAGTGCCGGCTCACGAGCTGCACCACGCGATCGCTCTGGTTGGTGACGCGCACGCTGTAGGCGAAGAACCACTCGCCGTCGTCGGGGCTGGAGCGCTCCGGCACGTATCGCGATTCCACGTCGACGCGGATGCCTCGGGTGGTGGCGTGGGAGCTGCCCATGCGGCCCTCGATCGGGTGGCACGAGGCTAGCGCGCGCCGGCGGACCTCACGACGGTCACGCGCCCTCCGGCGCCGCGCCGAGCTCCGGCCGGCTCGCCGGGAGCGGGCGCCCGCCGCTGCGCTCCAGGAGCTCGGCCAGGGCGAAGACCAGAGCCGGTGCGTCGTTCTCGGCCCAGCGCGCGGGGTCGGGCGGGTTGGCCCAATCGAAGCCGCGGGCGAGCCTCCAGGGCGCGAGGAGCCCCGCGCCGGGGCGGCCCACCTCGACCGTCAGGCTGGGGACCCCGAAGGCTTCCAGCAGGAACGGGTCGAGCTGGCCGAGGGCCCGCTCGGCGCGACGCCGGATCGGCCGGTAGCCGAGGCGCGGCTGATGCGACTGGAAGACGCCCTCGAACACGGCCAGCGTGCGCTGGAGCGCACCGCCGTCCGCGCCGTCCCGCTGCGGCAGCCGCACGGCGCCGCCGAAGCCGTGCAGGTTCACGGCCGCGCAGAAGCGCTCGCGCCGTGCCAGTCGCGCCAACGCCTGGCACTCGGGCTCGGAGAGGGGACGCGGTCCGCGGTACCAGGGGGAGCCCGGGCGCGCGCTCGCCGAGCTCCAGCCACGACTCGGACGCGGGACGAAGGGGAAGTTCCGGCTCGGATCGACCGCGCGCGCGGTGAAGCGTGCCGATCCGAGCCCTCCCCAGCCGTCGGCTCGCCAGACCCGTGCCGCGCCGTCGGGGTTGGCGAGCGGAACCACCACCACGTCCGCACGCTGGAGCAGCCGCGTCGCCACCGGGTCCCGGCCGTAGCCCTCGGCTAGGCGCGTGGCCAGCGCGCGCGCCACGAACGAGGCCAGGAACTCCACCGCATGGAGCTGGGCCGTGACCAGCAGGCGCGGCCGCGCCGCTCCTCCGCGCGCGGTCGGCGCACGCAGCCGCAAGGCGAAGATCGGCCGACCCTCGCTCGAGCGCCCGATCTCCTCGCGGCTCGCCACGTGAGCGTGCTTCACCGCGAGCTCCTCCACCTCGCGCTGCGCCTGCTCGGGCGAGGGATAGGGACCCTCTTCGAGCGTGCGCACGCGACGGGCGGCGAGCGCGCCTCCGGCGTGGAACGCAGCCAGCAGCAGCAGGCCCTCGGTGAGCATCGATCGACACCTTTCTGCGTCTCCGGCGGTGCGGTCGACGCTCAGTCCCCGCCGGCGTAGCGCTGCTGCTCGGCGTCGTAGGCCGGGAAGCCCACGCGATCGCGCAGCTCCGCGAAGGGCAGGAGACCGGCGGGCTCGCGTCCCTCGCGCAACGCGACGAGGGTCTGCTCCATCGCCCGCGCCGCGGCGGCGAGCAGCGTCAGCGGTCGCGCGGCGATGCGATAGCCCAGGGCCTCGAGCCGCGCCGCCGGCAGGAGCGGCGTGTCGCCGCCCTCGACGAGATTCACCATCTTGGGGCCGGGCACGTCGCGCGCCACCCGCTCGAGCTCGGATTCGTCGAGCGGAGCCTCGACGAAGACCACGTCGGCGCCGAGGTCCACGAAGGCGCGTCCGCGCCAGATGGCCTCTTCGAGCCCGAGCGCCGCACGGGCGTCGGTCCGGGCCATCACCAGGATCCCGGCGCCCTCCTCCCGCGCGTCCACCGCCGCGCGGATGCGCGCCAGCGCCTCCGCTCGGGGCACCACGTCCTTGCCACGCGTGTGGCCGCAGCGCTTGGGCGCGAGCTGGTCCTCGATCATGGCGCAGGCAAAGCCCGCGCGGGCGTAGCCCCACACGGTGCGCTTCACGTTGAGCGCGTTTCCGTAGCCGGTGTCCGCGTCGCCGATCACCGGGATCGTGACGGCGTCGCACAGGCTGCGGCCCTGGTCGAGCATCTCGCCGTAGGAGATGAGGCCCGTGTCCGGCAGGCCGAGCCGCACCGCGGAGACCGCGAAGCCGCTCATGAAGGTGAGCCGGAAGCCCGCGCGCTCGATCAGTCGCGCGGAGAAGGCGTCGAAGCAGCAGGGCATCAGGTGCAGCCGCGGCTCGGCGAGGAGCCCGCGGAGGGCGCTGACGGCTCGGCTCACGGGATCCCCCCTGCGCGCGCGGCCGGGCGCGCGGCGCGAGTATACGCTCGGGGACGCTGGATCGGACGGCCGGCGGCGAGGCCACCGGGGGCGGCGTGCAATCGGCCTCAGCCGATCCTGCGAGCCCACCGCTCGGCCCATCCCTGGAGCGGCGCCAGCGCCTCGAGCAGCGCACGACCGTCGCGCGTGAGCGCGTAGCCGGCGTCCGGATCGAGCGTCACGATCCCCACCTCGCGCAGCTCGGCCAGCCGCGCGTTCAGCACGCTCGGCGAGACGGCGTCGCAGCGCGCGCGGAGCGCCCGGAAGCTCAGCGACTCCCCGCGCAGCTCCCACAGCACGCGCAGGAGCCAACGGCGTCCCAGCAGGTCGAGCAGCGCCATGATCGGCCGGCCGCCGCGCGAGCCCCGTACCCGGTGCCCCGGTCTCGGCGTGATCATCCCACACCCCTTGTGCTACGGATTTCGTAGCGATATGCTACGGAAATAGTAGCGCAGGCCACGAACGCGCCCCCGTGCGCTGCGCGCCCGACCCGGAGGTCCCGATGAGACTCCCCCGCATCGCTCCCCTGCAGTCGCCCCATCCCGCAGAGCGCGCGGAAGCCCTGGCCCGCTGGATGGGACCCGGTTCGCGCGTCGAGCCCCTCTCTCTCTTCCGCACCCTGATGCACGGCCCCGCGCTGGCCGACGCGATGTGGCCCCTCGGCGCGCATCTCCTGTCGCGCCGCTCGGAGCTCCCGATCCGGGCGCGCGAGCTCGTGATCCTGCGCGTCTGCGCACGCTGCGGATGCGCCTACGAATGGGGTGTGCACGCCACGGTCTTCGGCGCCGCCGCGGGCCTGGACGCGTCCGCGCTCCGCGCGACCTGGAGCGGAGCACCCGGCGACGCCGCGCTCGCTCCCGAGGACGCACCGCTGCTCGCGCTGGTGGATGAGCTCCACGCCACCGGCAAGGTCTCCGACGCCACCTGGTCCGCCCTGGCCGCGCGCTTCGATCCGCCGCGACTCCTCGCCCTGCTGGTGCTGGCGGGCTGGTATCACGTGATCGCCTACGTGGCGAACGGCGTCGAGCTACCCCCCGAGGCGTGGGCGGCCCGGCCCGAGCCGGGCTCGGGCGCCGGCGGGACCGGCTGACGGCCCCGGGCGCCGATCGCGGCGCTTCGCAGGCGGTGCCCTCCGGTGTAGTCTGCGGCGGCGCCCCACGCCCGGGTGCGCGAGGAGGTCTCCCATGGCCCGCCGCGCCTTCGCGCTCCTCGCCCTGCTCTCGGTCCTCGGCTGCGGTCCCCGCGGCCCGCGCTGGCCGAGCGGAGCGGCGGACCCGGCGACGCGCCGGAGCCTGCCGGCCGGCGAGCTGGTCGGAACCGGTGGTCGCTACGGCAGCGACGCCTGGCTCGGGATCCCGTACGCCGCTCCGCCCACGGGCGAGCGGCGCTGGCGGGCGCCGGCGCCGGCGCCGCGCTGGGAGGGCACGCGCGAGGCGCTGCACTTCGGTGCGGCCTGCCCGCAGTTCGCGAGCCCGCTCGGCGGTGTCGAGGGGCGTGCCGGCAGCGTCGTCGGCGACGAGGACTGCCTGACCCTGAACGTCTACGCCCCGCGCTTCGAGGGCGGCGACGTTCCGCCCGGCACGCGCCTCCCGGTGCTCTTCTGGATCCACGGCGGCGGGAATTCCATCGGGCACGCCGCCTTCTACGAGGGCGGCCACCTGGCCGCCAAGCACCGCGCGGTGGTGGTGACGGTGCAGTACCGGCTGGGCCCGCTCGGCTGGTGGCGCCATCCGGCGATCGCTGCCGGCGTCGATCCGGTCGAGGCCTCGGGCAACTTCGCGCTGCTGGACCTGGCGCAGGCGCTGCACTGGGTCCACGACAATGTGTCGGGCTTCGGCGGTGATCCGGGAAACGTGACGATCTTCGGCGAGTCGGCCGGCGGGCGGAACGTCTATGCGCTGCTCCTCATGCCGCAGGCCGCAGGCCTCTTCCAGCGCGCCATCGTGGAGAGCGGCGGCCTGCGATCCGCCACCCCCGCGGAGGCCGAGCATCGCGTGGACGATCCCGAGCCCGGGCACCGCAACTCCTCGGCGGAGGTGACCCTGCGCCTGCTGGTGGCCGCGGGCCAAGCGGCCGACCGCGCCGCGGCCGAAGCCCGCGTCGCGGCGATGTCGCCGGCCGAGCTCGCGAGCTTCCTGCGCGCCCGGACGCCGGCCGAGCTGCTCCAGGCCTACGACCGCGCACCCGAGCAGGCGATGCTCGACATGCCGCAGGTCTTCTCCGACGGCGTGGTGCAGCCGAAGGGCGACCCGCTGGACCGCCTCGCCAGCGCGGACGGCTGGAACCGCGTGCCCGTGATCGTCGGCACCAACCGCGACGAGAACAAGCTCTTCCTCTATCTGGACGAGTCGCTGGTGCGCCACTGGTTCGGCGTGATCCCGCGCGTACGCAACGCCGCGCTCTACCAGGCCTTCGCCGAGGCCCTCTCGCGCGAGTGGAAGGTCGTCGGCGCCGACGCTCCCGCGACGGCGATGCGCCGCGTGGAGCCGAACGTCTTCGTCTACCGGTTCGACTGGGACGAGGAGCCGAAGCGCCTCGGCGCGGACTTCTCGATGCTGCTGGGCGCCGCCCACGGCTTCGAGATCCCGTTCGTGTTCGGACACTTCCATCTGGGGAGACGGATCGACTTCATCTACACCCGAAGGAACGCGCCCGGCCGCGAGGCGCTCTCGACCGCCATGATGTCGTACTGGGCGGCGTTCGCGCGCAACGGAGCGCCGGACCGCGGGGTCGACGCCACGCTGCCCGCCTGGACGCCGTGGGACGACTCCACGCCGGAGTCTCCGCGCACGCTGATCCTCGACACGCCCGAGGGCGGCGGCATCCGCATGAGCAACGCGAGCGAGACGATGACCCACATCGTGGCCGACGTTCAGGTGGATGCGCGCCTGCCGAACGCGCGTGCGCGCTGCCGCCTGTTCCACGACATGGTGCGCTGGGGCGGGGGACTCTCGAAGGACGACTACGCCCGGCTGGTGCTGTGCCGCGACTACCCCTACGACGCCTTCCCCTGGGCCGGCCACTGAGCCGGCGGGAACCGAGCGCAGCGGCGCCTGCGCCGCCGGGCGCTAGTCGCGATCGGCGCGCGGGGGGCGGCGGCGGGCCTTCGCCTCGGCGCGCGCTCGCTTGGCGGCGAGGCGTCGTGCGCGCGCGGCGCCTCCGGGACGCGTCGGGTGGCGGGGAGTCGGAGGCTCCGCCACGGCGTCCAGCATCTCGCGCAGACGCTCCACGCAGTCGGCCACGTTGCGCGCCTGATCGCGGAAGCGATCGCTCGCGAGCACGAGCTCGCCTTCGCGGGTCAGGCGCCGCGCATAGCGCGCGAGGAAGCGGGCGCGCACGTCGGCCGGCAGGCTCGCGCTGCGGGCCACGTCCCAGCGCAGCACCGCCTTGCTCGCCACCTTGTTCACGTTCTGGCCGCCCGCTCCCGAGCTGCGCACGAAGCGAAAGCGCAGCTCGCGCGCCGGAACCTGGAGCCGCTGCCTCATGCGCCCCCGCTGCGCGCCAGCCCGAGCTCGTGCAGCAGCGCGCCATAGCCCTCGCGGTAGCTCGGATGGCGGAAGCGGTAGCCGCTGCGACGCAGCCGCTCGCTGCGGCAGCGCTTGCTTCCGTGGGGCCGCCCGCCCGCTCGCGTCGCGACGGCCCCCGCGGCCTCGCGCCGGGGCGGCGGCGCGCCGATGCGCTCGGCGATCCAGCCGAGCAGGGCGCACTCCTCGGCCGGCTCCTGGTCGACGCCGACGTAGAGGGGCGCTGGCCGCTCGAGGGCCAGCAGATGCGCGACCGCACCGGCGGCATCGTCGCGATGGATGCGGTTGGTGTAGAGGCCTTCGCGACAGACGGCGCTCCCGCTGCGCACGCTCTCGACGAGCCGCGTGCGCCCGGGACCGTAGATCCCGCCGAGGCGCAGCACGACGGCCGGGAACGGGCCGCCGGAGAGCAGCTTCTCGCCCTCCAGGAGCCGGCGACCCGAGAAGCCGACGGGCGCGGGGACGGAGTCCTCGTCCACCCACTCGCCCTCCTGCTGTCCGTAGACCGCCGTGCTCGAGGTGAAGACGATCCGGCGCGGCGCCTGGTTTCGACGCACGAGCGCGTCGAGGAGGTTCCGCACGCCGTCCACGTAGGCCGCGCGATACGCCTCGTCCGAGAAGCCGGTCGCCGAGGCGGCGTACACCACCGCCTGGAGCCCGTGCGGCAGCGCGTCGAGCGATCCCGGCTCGCAGAGGTCGGCCGCGACGCCGTGGATTTCGCGCGGCAGGTCCTCGGGGCGCCGGCGCAGCCCGAAGACCTGGTCGCCGCGCGCGGCCAGCTCCCGGCCGAGAGCCGTCCCCACGTAGCCGCAGCCCGCGATCAGGACCCGCGCCATGCCTCTCCCCGATGCGCGCCCAGGGTAGCGGGCGCGCGGCGCGCGGGGGCCTTGACGAACGCGGTAGCCTCTGGCCCGAGATGTCCACGCCCTCCCACGCCTCGGCCGACGCACTGGTCCGCACGCTCTCCGCCGATGGGAGCGTCGCCGTGCGCGCGCTCGTCGCCACCCGTCTCGTGGCCGAGGCGGTGACGCGGCATGCGACCGCCCCCACCGCCTCGGCTGCCCTCGGGCGCGCGCTGATGGGCGCGCTCCTCCTCGCCGCGGGGCAGAAGGACGAAGAGACGGTGCAGCTCCAGCTGCGCGGCGACGGGGCCTTGCGGGCCATCACCGCCATCGCCAACGCCGAGGGTGAGGTGCGTGGCTACGTGGGCGACCGCCTCGCCGACCCGCCGTCGCGGGACGGCAAGCTCGACGTCGGGGCTGCGATCGGACGCGGCACCCTCGCGGTGGTGCGGTTCCATCCGACCTGGCGCGAGCCGTACACCGGGGTCGTGCCCCTCGCCTCGGGCGAGATCGCAGAGGACCTCGCGCGCTATCTGAGCGAGAGCGAGCAGAAGCCCGCGGCGATCGGCCTCGGCGTCTTCGTGGGCCCCGGCAACGCCATCGAGGCGGCCGGCGGCTTCCTGGTGCAGGCGCTTCCGGGCGCCGATGACGAGATCCTGGAGCGACTCGAGAGCAACGTGCGCGCCCTTCCGCCTCCGACCCGTCTGCTGCGCGATGGCCTCGACGCCGACGCGATCGTGGATCGCCTGCTCGAGGGGCTGGGCTCCCGGGAGCGGCATCGCAGCCGCCCGCAATTCCTCTGCCGCTGCACGCGGGCGCGCGTGCGCCAGGCGGTGACCCTGCTCGGCCGCGCCGAGCTGCGGGAGATCGCGGAGCGCGGCGAGCCGCTCGAGGTGCGCTGCGAGTTCTGCGGCGAGCGCTACGAGCTCGCGAGCGACGAGGTCGGGACGATCCTCCCGGACGCCTGAGCGCGGGCGCGCCGCGCGGTTCGACACAGACCGGCGTCAGCGGACCGTCGTGCGCCCGCGCAGCGCGGCCTCGAGGCGCGCGGTCTCGTCGCGCAGCGCTCGCTCCGGGTCGAGGCCGAGGGCGTCGGAGAGCCGAACGCAGGCCAGCAGGAGCGTCCCCAGCGCCGCTGCGGCCTCGGGAGCGGAAGCCTCCGGCACCGCCTCGAGCGCCGCCCGCACGCCGGCGCGAGCCGCTGCTACATCACCTTTTGGTGTTAGGCCCACTCGCTCCGCCCGGCGCAGGAGCTTCGCCGTGCGGAGCAGCGCCGGCAGCCCCAGGGCCATGCCGTCCAGGGCGTGCGGCTCGTCGCGACCGGCCACGGCGGCCGCGCGGGCGCGCTCGAGCTCCTTGTGAGCCTCCCAGGCGCGCGTCTGCGCCTCGGCGCTCTCGATCGTCTCCTCGCCGAAGACGTGGGGATGCCGCCGCACCAGCTTTTCGCAGATCCCGCGGGCCACGTCCTCGAAATCGAAGCGGCCGGCCTCGCGCGCCATCTGCGCGTGGAACACCACCTGGAGCAGCAGATCGCCGAGCTCCTCGCGCAGGGCCTCGAGGTCGCCGCGGCGGATCGCGTCGTCCACCTCGTAGGCCTCTTCGAGGGTATGGGGCGCGATGGTCTCGAAGCGCTGCTCCAGGTCCCACGGGCAGCCGGAGACGGGATCGCGCAGGCGGGCCATGATCTCGAGCAGGCGGGCGATGGAGTCCATCTCACGAGCGTACCGGCTTCGAGCCGTCGCGACCCCACGGCTCGCCGCCCGCGCGAGGCCAGACGGCGCGGCTCCCCGCCGGTATGCTGGCGAGGCCGCGCCCGGCGGCCGCAGCGGGAGGTGGAGCGGAATGACGACTCCGACGGGCGAACCGTTTCGCACTCACTGGGAGGCGCTCCTCGGGGGCTTCCGTGGCAGCTCCGCTGGACGGCTGCTGCGCGACGCCCGGGTGGTGCACCTCCCCGGCAACGTGCCGCCGTGGACCGGGAGCGGCCTCGCGGTCGAGCGCGGCGACGGTCTCACCCTCCTCGCCGCCGGCGGCGTGGCCACCGCCGAGGCGCTCGGCCTCCGGGCGCGGCCGCGCTTCGCGCTGTGGGCCCGCGTGGGCGAGGGAGGAACCATCTGGAAGGGCACGCAGGACACCCAGAGCCTCGTCGCGCCCGACACTGGACCGGTTCACCTGGGTCTCCTCCAGGGTGAATGGGCGACGCCGCAGGGCCGGCTGGCCACGCCGCTCGAGGCCTACGCCGGGGTGACGGGCGCCATCGACGTCGTTCTCCTGCGCTGGAGCGGCGACCCGGGCGAGGGGCTGGCCGCGCTGGCTGCCTTCGCACCCGGTGAGCCCCTGGTCGAGGCGGAGATCACGCGACTCGCCCGTCCCGTGCACCCGCCGGCAGGCTGGAGCTATCTGTGGTTCCTGGGACCCGCCGACATCTTCGTCCCGGACCAGACGGACGACGGTCCGCCGTGCATCCGCGCCTGCTTCGAGGACGACGTCGGCATCCTGCGCCGCCCCATCGACTTCGCTCTCGCGCCCGACACCATCCTCTCGTGGCGCTGGCGCGTCTGGCGCCTGCCGTCGGAGAAGCCGGAGAGCGAGCTGCTCCAGCACGACTACGTGAGCCTCGCCCTCGAATTCGAGAACGGCCGCGATCTGACCTGGCACTGGAGCCGCGCGCTTCCGGCCGAGACCGGCTACGCCTGCCCGATCCCGACCTGGACGCCGCGCGAGACGCACGTGGTGGTGCGATCGGGCGCGGCCGGGCTCGGGGCCTGGCAGGCGGAGCGGCGCGGCGTGCGGGAGGACTATTTACGACACGTGGGCGAGCCGCCGCGGCGCGTGGTGGCGGCGTGGCTGATCGCCGTGTCGGTCTTCCAGCACGGAAGCGGCGCGGCGGAGTTCGCGGAAGTGGTGCTCGAAGGGGGTGGCCGGAGCCTGCGGATCCTGTGAGCACTGCGGACCGACACCCGGACGCGTCGGAGCCCCGACCCGAGGCCGTACGGGCCCATCTGATGGAGCTCCAGGACCGGCTCTGCGCCGCTCTCGAGGCGGAGGAAGCCGGCCCCTCCGGCCCCGGCGGAGCCGCCGCCGCGCGCTTTCGCGAGGACGCGCTGCCTGGGCCGGGCAGCACGCTCTCGCGGCCACGCGTCCTCGAGGACGGGGCCGTGATCGAGAAGGCGGCGGTGAGCTTCACCCACGCCCGGGGCGAGCGCCTGCCGCCGGCCGCGAGCGAGCGCCGGCCGGAGCTCGCGGGGGCGCCCTTCGAGGCGGTGTCGCTCTCGGCGATCGTCCACCCGCGCAATCCCTACGCCCCCACCTCGCACCTGAACCTGCGCTGCTTCGTGGTGCGGCCGGCGGCCGTCGCACCGGCCTGGTGGTTCGGGGGCGGCTTCGATCTCACGCCCTGCTACGGCTTCGTGGAGGACGCCGTCCACTGGCACGCCGCCGCCCGCGCCGCCTGCGAGACGCTCGGCCCGGAGGCCCACCCGCGCTTCAAGAAGTGGTGCGACGAGTACTTCTTCCTGCCGCACCGCGGTGAGGCGCGCGGCATCGGCGGAATCTTCTTCGACGATCTCGCCGAGGACGACTTCGCGACGAGCTTCGGCTTCGTGCGCGCGGTGGGCGAGGCCTACCGGGCGGCATACCTGCCGATCCTGCGCCGGCGCAAGGACACGCCCTACGGCGAGCGGGAGCGCGCGTTCCAGCTCTGGCGCCGCGGCCGCTACGCGGAGTTCAATCTGGTGGTGGACCGCGGAACGCTCTACGGACTCCAGTCCGGGCGCCGCGTGGAGTCGGTGCTGGCGTCGTTGCCGCCTCTCGTGTGCTGGCGCTACGACTGGCGACCCGAGCCCGGCAGCCCCGAGGCGCGACTCGCCGAGGAGTTCCTGCGACCCCGCGACTGGCTGGCGGGGTCGGGCGTCGGCTAGAAGGAGACCTTCCAGCGGAGCTGCGTGCGGAGGTCGTAGTCCGGATCGCTCGGGCCTCGCGTCACCATGAGCGACACCGAGGAATCGCCGGAGATCCGACGCTCCACTCCGAGCTCGAGGTGCGTCTGGCCGCCCGACGCCGCCTGCCGGAAGCCGACGGCCGCGCGGCCGGTGGTCTCGGGGGCGAGGAGCAGGGTGGTGGCCAGCGCCGCGTCCACCTGACGCTGCATCGTGTTGCCGCCGACGAGCTTGCCTTCGAGGCGCACGTCCTGCAGCACCGGGAGACCCGGCAGCCGCTTGCGCACGGTGGCGCTGAGGCTCGGCGCCAGGCCCGCGCCGGTCGCCGTCGGCAGCTGGAGGTGCACGCCGGCGGAGAACGCGGGCCGGGAACGCCCCTCGCCGACGAGCGCGTAGTCCGCGCCGAGCTCGACCGGCCCGAGGCTCGGCGCACCGCTGTCGGGTGCGGCGTACGGTACGTCCAGCGCGAGCCGGCCGTTGGCGGGGAGCGCGGCCTCGAGTCGCCCCTGCCCCGTCAGGCTCGCTCCGCCCTGAGGGTTCGCGTTCACGACCAGGCGGAAGTCCTGGCTTCCCACCGCCAGGCCCGAGGCGGCCGTGCTCGCCGTCGCGGGCCCGTTCGCCAGGGCGGGCGCGGCCGCGAGCACCGCGGCCAGGACGAGACCCACGCCGTTGGGAGCGCTGCGCATCGGAAGCCTCCACCGTCCGGGTCGTTCCCAGGATCGGTGGGCCGGCGCGCGAGCTTGGTGATGACGATCGCACTCCCGAGGGGCGTGGCCCCGGGCGGCGATGCGTGGCGGCCCTAGGCCAGGTGAGCCAGGTCGAAGCTGCTCAGGCGAGCGAGGAACGCGCCCTCGCCGCCGGCCAGGTGGGCGAACTCCGGGAGATCGCGCAGCAGGACGCGCCCGATCAAGGGAAGCGCGAGCCGCGCGGTCGCGAGACCCGGCGCGCCCAGCCGGCTGCGGCAGTAGAGCACGTGGCCCGCTTCGTCGATCAGGATCTCGCCCACGAGGCGCCGCAGGCGCTCGGCCACGTCGGGTCGCTCCCCGAACACACGGGTGCGCTCGAGGAGCAGCGCGAAGGCCGCGCAGCCGAAGATCTCGCCGGCCAGGGTGAGGGGCATGCGCAGTCGCCGCGGCAGCGGAAGCAGCGCGCGAATGAAGGCGCGCTGGCCGCGCGGCGGCTCGAGCGCCGGCGGGTCGAATCCGACGCTGCGGCAGGCATCCGCCAGGATCCGGCTGTGATAGGTCTCCTCGATTCCGATGTACTCGCTCCACGCGTCGGCCGGCTCGCCCCGCGCCTCGCGGCGCGCCAGCTCGCGCTCGATCGCCCAACGCTCGCCGCGGTTCGCCTTGGCGGCGGCGAGGAGCCAGAGCAGGCGCGGATCGAGGTCCGCCGGCGGGCGTGCGCGCAGGTAGTGCTCGAAGGCCGCGCGATCGAGATCCGCCTGCCACAGCACGGGATCGCGGGCCAGGTCCTCGAAGAAGGGCTCGCGCTTCGAGAGCCGACGCGCGGCGCGGTCGGGAACCCCGTCCCGCCGGCGCAGGAACTCGAGGTAGAGAGCGAGCTTCCGCTCGCGCTCGCGGCGCGGGAGGGGCACCAGGGGACGGCCCGAGAGGGCGATCTCACGCAACGCCGAGAGGCCCCCGTCGGGGGGAGCGAAGCTCCGCGAGAGCGGGCTCATCGAGTGTCTCTTTCCGGTGTCGCAGGGGGCGGCGAGAGCGGCGCGAGCAGCGTCTCCGCGATCCGCAGCAGCGCCTGGCGATGCCTCTCGAGACCGGCCTCGGAGAGGGGATCGAAGGGCCATTCGGCGCCCAGGGCGGGCGTCGCGGCGACGTAGAACGCGGTGGCCCCTGCCAGCACGACGCCGAGATGCACCAGATCGATCGGCCCGTAGAGGCCGGCGCGCTGGCCCTCCCCCACCACCGCCTCCGCCGCCTGCAGCAACGGCCGGGCGTGCGCCACCGGCGAGGGCTCCCCCGGCCGCGGCGGGCCGCCCGCGATCTCGCGCAGCAGGATCCGCACCAGCGTCGGGCGCTGGCCGACGAAGCGCACCCAGGCCGAGACCGCCGCCGCCAGCCGCTCGCCGAGGGGCGCCGCGGCGAAGGCCGCCTCGAGCGCGCTGCGGAGCCCGCCGAAGACGCCGGCCAGGACCGCGTCGTAGAGCGCGCGCTTGTCGGCGAAGTAGTAGACCAGCGACGCCCGGCGGATCCCGACCCGCAGCGCCACGTCCTCGAGCCGGGCCGCGGCGTAGCCGTGCTCCGCGAAGACGTCCTCGGCGGCAGCCAGGATCTCGGCGCGTCGAGCTCCGGAGCGCGGATGAGGACGCGAGCCCGTGGCCTCGGGACCCCGATGGACCATGCAGCGGTTCTACCTGCGCGCAGGTAGAAGAGGCAAGGGAAAAGCGTCGGGGCGCGTCGCCGTGGGCGGGCTCAGGGCGTGTCGGCGCGGGTCTCGGCCAGCTCGCGCTGGATGCGCTCGAACCATCGGGTCTGGACCTTCGGGATCGTCCCGTGCGCGGTCTCGCGGTCGTACTGGTCCTCGAGGTCCTCGAGTGCCTGGTGAGCCGCCGTGAGGTGCTGAGCCCAGCGCGTGGCGAAGTCGGCGACGGCCGCTGCCGCGGTCGCGCCCTGGCCTCGGATCCGCGCCCCGTCGTCCGCCGCCTCGCGGTTGAGGCGGCGCGCGGAGAGCTCCGCCAGATCGAAGTGCCCCTGTTCGTGGCGGAGGATCCAGAGCTCGGGGGTGGGGGTGGGCTCCGGGCTCCACCACGACCCGTCGCGGTCGAGCAGCGCGACGTACCGGAGCCCCTGCATCTCCGCCACCACCCGTCCGGGTGCCAACGCCTCCGTGTGAGGCTGGCCGACGCACACGACGTTCACGCTGACGTGGGCCCGAGGGCGCCCACCGGGCACGGCGATCACCGGATGGAACTCTCCCATCTGCCGGGCGCGAAAGTCATCCCGCGTGAGCTCGCGGTAGGGGATGACATCGCCCTGGAGCCGGGAGATCTCGTCCTCGCTCTTCAGGCAAGCCAGGCGCTTCGGCGTGCCGTCCTCCGAGAGCTTCTGCCACTCGGCCGAGAGCTTCTCCCAGCGCGCCTGCTCCTCGGCGCGGTCCGACTGCATCTCGCCTTCGAGCTCTCGCGCGAGATCCGGATCGATCACCGGCTCGTCGGCGGACGCCGGCGCGACGGGCCGCGGTGCACCGCCGACGAGGCCGGCCCCGAGGAGGAGGGCCGAGAGCAGGCGAGGGAGAGCCGAAGGGAGCGGCTGACGCAGCGGCATGTCGCAACGGGCTCCGCGGTGCCGAGGTCCGGTCCGCCGGCGCATCCTACATCGCCGACAGCGTCGGCTGAAGCGTGGGAGAGGCCGCGCTGGCCTGCTAGCCTGGGCCGCGAACGGATCCCTTTCCCCCACGCCCCGACGGCCCGCGCCGCGGGGACCCCGGAGGGCCCCATGGCCGACGTGTTCGTCGTGAGCGCCGTGCGAAGCCCGCTCGGCCGCCGGAAGGGCGGTCTCGCCGGTGTCCATCCCGCCGATCTTCTCGGCGCCATCCAGCGAGCCTGCCTCGAGCGGGCCAAGGTCGATCCGGCGGCCGTCGACCAGGTGGTGGGAGGCTGCGTGTCCCAGGTGGGGGAACAGGCCTTCAACGTGGTGCGGACCGCCTGGCTCGCGGCCGGCCTCCCGGTCGAGGTCCCCTCCACGACGGTCGACAGCCAGTGCGGCTCGAGCCAGCAAGCCACCACGCTGTCCGCAGGCCTCGTGGGTGCGGGCCTGGAGGACCTGGTGCTCTCCTGCGGCGTGGAGAGCATGACCCGCATCCCGCTCGGCGCCAACTTCGCCGACAAGAGCCTGGGCCGTCCGGTCCCGAAGAGCTACCTCTCGCGCTTCGCCTTCAACAGCCAGTTCCAGGGCGCCGAGCTCATCGCGAAGGAGTTCGGCATCCAGCGCGACGACAGCGATCGCTTCGGCCTGCGCAGCCAGACCCTCGCGCGACAGGCGCGCGACGAGGGACGCTTCGCCCGGGAGATCCAGCCCATCGAGGCGCCGGTGCTGGACGCCGAGGGCAAGCCCGGCGGCGAGACGCGCACGGTGAAGCAGGACGAAGGGATTCGCGACACCAGCCTGGAGGCCCTGGCGGGCCTCAAGGCCGTCGTGGAGGGCGGCATCCACACCGCGGGCACCAGCTCGCAGGTGACCGACGGCGCGAGCGCCGTTCTCCTGGCGAGCGAGCGTGCGGTGAAGCGGCTGGGGCTCCGACCGCGCGCACGGCTCGTCGATACGACCATCGTGGGCGTCGATCCCGTCACCATGCTGAAGGGGCCGATCCCCGTCACGCAGAAGCTGCTCCAGCGCACGGGCCTCAAGATCGAGGACATGAGCGTCTACGAGGTGAACGAGGCCTTCGCGAGCGTCGTCCTGGCGTGGATGGCGGCGTGCGGGCCGATCCCCGAACGAGTGAATCCGAACGGTGGAGCGATCGCCCTCGGGCACCCGACCGGCGCCACCGGCGACCGGCTCCTCACCACCGCGCTCCACGAGCTCGAGCGCACCGGCGGTCGCTACGCGCTGATCGCCATGTGCTGCGGCGGAGGCCTCGGAACCGGCACCATCCTCGAGCGCCTCGACGCCTAGGACCGCGCGTGCCGTTCTCGCATCACTACGATCCCGAGACGCAGGTCCTGTACCTGAAGGCCACGGGCACCATCACCGACGAGGAGGCGGTGGGGTACGCGCAGAAGGTCGCTGCCGACCAATCCGTTCCGTCGGGCAGGAGCGAGCTCGCCGACTTTAGCCAGGCCAATCTGGGCGGGCTCTCGGCGGACGCGCTGCGACGCGTCGCGAGCGTCTTCCAACGCCACGACGTGGACCCGGCGCGCTCGCGCGTCGCGCTGGTCGTCTCGGGTGATCTCGGCTTCGGCCTGGGTCGCATGTACCAGGCCTTCCGGTCCGAGTCCGCGATCCAGCTCCGTGTCTTCCGGGACCTGGCGGCGGCGCGCGAATGGCTGGGGCTTCCGCCCGAGGGCTAGCCGCAATCGGATCGCCTGCCGAGGCGTGCACGTCATGATAGGTTACGTCGACGCCGTGCGTGGGCGGCCACTGGCTCGATGGCGGCGACGGAGCCCGTTCGATCCGTGCGGATGCCGATGCAGAGCTGCTCCTGGATCGTCGTGGCGCTGTCGCTCGCCCTGCCGCGGTCCGCAGCCGCCACCTGCGATGCAACGGCCCACTCGACGCTCGTCGGTTCGTTCCGGGCCGGTCTCGAGACGATCGTGGCGCGCGAAGGCCTGCCCGGCGCCGTGGCCGCATTCTGGATGGGGGACTGTCCCGTGACCGTGGCGTCCGCCGGCTTCGCCGACGTCGAGCGTCGCGTTCCCATGGGACCGGATGCCCGGTTCCTGTCGGGCAGCATCGGCAAGTCCTTCGTTGCCGCCCTCGTCCTCGATCTCGTTCACGACGGTCGGCTCTCGCTGGATGACAAGATCGAGAAATGGCTCGGGACCGCTCCCTGGTTCGAGCGGCTCCCCAATGCGCACGACGTCACGGTCCGGATGCTGCTGAACCACGGCAGCGGCATCCCCGACTACGTGTTCTCGCCGCGCTTCGTGTGGGCGGCCGTGCGCAAGCGCTACTTCGGGGATCCCTTCGTTCCCTTCTCGCCGGAGCAGGTGATCGACCTGGTCCTCGACCGGGCTCCGCTCTTCCCGGCGGGCCAGGGCTACAAGTACAGCGACACCGGATACATCCTGCTCGGGCTCGTGATCGAGCGGGCGACGGGCCGCCGCTACTACGATCTCCTCCGCGAGCGGATCCTGGGGCCACTGGGGCTCGAGCTGACGTCCCCCGCCGATCGCATCGACATCCCCGGGCTGGCATCGGGATATCACCGCCGGATGAGTCCGCTGCCGAGCAAGGTGGCGGAGTCGGGCGTGCTTCGCTTCCACCCCGGCACGGAGTGGACCGGCGGAGGGCTCGCGACGAACCCACGCGATCTCGCCGTCTGGGCGCGCACGCTGTACGAAGGCCGGGCGTTCGACTGGCCGTATCTGGCCCTGCTCGACAGCTCGCCGAATCCCCTCCACAGCAAGGTCGCGAGGGCCTACGGGATCGGGTTCTTCGTCTTCGCGACCCGGCATGGCGCGGCGTACGGGCACTCCGGCTGGTTTCCGGGATACCGCGGCTCGATGCTGTACTTCCCGACGGCTCACCTCGCCATGGCGTTCCAGACGAACACCGATCGGGCCGGCGATCCCCGCGAGTATCTGCTCGAGCTGGCCGAGCGGGCGATGCCGGCCACCGCCGTCGCCCAGGGCGCCGCGCCGGACGCGGCCGGGCGCGCTCGGCTGGGGAAGTAGCCGAGAGGCCGACACCCGGCGCATTCGGCTCGCTCCCTCCAGGCACGGCTCCGAGGCAGCGGTGGCCGCTGCTCGCTCCGCGAGGACGTGACGTCCGTGCGCCCCGAGCGACCTCGCGGCTGGCCGCAGAATCCGACCTCGATCGCGGCGTGCGCGCGCTCGACGGGTCGTCCGCGGCACGCTGGCTCTACGGCCATCGCCGCGCGCGATGAGGCGCGAGCCCGTCTCGCTCGTGCGCCATCCGGGCCCCCCAAGACGTTGCGTCGTGGTAGGCTGCGCTCGGTCGAAGCGCGAAGCGCGCAGGTCTCGGCGTTCCGCCGCGCGGCCGCACGAGAGGAGATCCAGTGGCGTTGCGGGTGGTCGGAGCAGGCCTCGGCCGGACGGGTACCTTGTCGCTGAAGCTCGCCCTGGAGCGGCTCCTCGGCGGCCCCTGCTACCACATGAGCGAGGTCTTCTCCCATCCCGAGCACGTCCGCGTCTGGCACGCCGCCGCGCGCGGCGAGCCGGTCGATTGGCACCGGCTCCTCGAACGCTACCGGGCAGCGGTGGATTGGCCGAGCGCATCCTTCTGGCCCGAGCTCGCCGAGGCATTCCCCGACGCCCTCGTGGTGCTCTCGGTGCGAGACGCGGACTCGTGGTGGGGGAGCGCCAGCAAGACGATCTTCCCGGTCGGTCGAGCCGCCGACGGGCCCTGGCGCGCCATGCTCGACGAGCTCTTCGCGTCCCGCTTCACGTCGCAGCTCGAGGATCGCGAAGCCTGCATCGCGGCCTTCGAGCGACACAACGCCGAGGTCCGACGGCGCGTCCCGACCTCGCGGCTGCTCGAGTGGCGAGCTCCCGAGGGCTGGGCCCCGCTCTGCGCCGCGCTCGGCGTACCCGTGCCGAAGGAGCCCTTCCCTCGCGTCAACTCGACGCAGGACTTCCTCTCGGGCGCGCTGCCGGAGGCGATCCGCCGCCGGGCCGGTTGAGGCGGGGCGGGAGAGCATCCGCATGCGGACTCGTGCGCTGATCGAGAGCCGAGCTCCCGCCGCGACGATCCTGGTGCGCCTGATGATCGGCACGGTCTTCCTGTCCGAGGGGCTCCAGAAGTTCCTCTTCGTGGCCGAGGTCGGCGGAGGCCGCTTCGCCCGGATCGGCTTCCCGCACGCGGATCGGGTCGCTCCCTTCGTCGGGAGCTTCGAGATCGCCTGCGGGCTCCTCGTGCTGATCGGTCTTCTCACGCGATTGGCGGCGCTCCCCTTGCTCGTGGTCATCCTCACCGCCCTCGCGACGACCAAGCTGCCGATCCTGCTGGGAAGGGACGTCGGCCCCTTCCATGCACCGGCACTCCAGCGCTACGGCTTCTGGGCGATGGCTCACGAGGCGCGAACCGACTGGTCGATGCTGCTCGGCTCCGCCTTCCTGGCCCTGGTGGGCGCCGGCCGCTGGTCGCTGGACGCCTGGATCGCGGCGCGAACGAGCCGGGATCGGAACGGGCCGACGGGCCGCTGAGGGCTGCGCGATCGCGCCCCGTGGGCGGGAGCGGGCTCGCGCTTCCGGAGATCGGAGGACACCCGCCATGCGATGCTCCCGCCGCCGCGAGGGCTCCCTTCGGCCGGCTGGCGATTTGCGCGGGCTGGCGATCGCTCTGCTCCTGCTCGCGCTCGGCGGCTGCGCTCACTCGCATCCACCCGCGGCCTACACCCCGCAGGTCCGCGAGCTCACGCTCACGACGGTGCCGCTGCTCACGAAGGAGCTGCAGAAGACCTACCCGTTCCTGCGCGAGGACTTTGCGCCCGGGGGCATCCTCCACGGCAAGGAGGTCTACGGCTTCTTCCCGAGCACGCTCACGGTCGTGGAAGGCGACACCCTCCACTTCACCTTCGTGAATCCCGAGGACGATGCCCACATGTTCGTGTTGCAAGACCTGGCGGTGCCCCTTCCCGGGCAATCGGTGACCCATGCCTCCTGGGTGGCGAGCCACGCCGGGGTCTTCCCGTTCGCGTGCGTCGTTCCCGCCCACCTGCCTCTCATGTACGGTCAGCTCGTGGTGCTGCCGGCGTCGATCGGGCGGGACTTCGGAAAGGCCGGCCCGCCGGACGACTCTCGCTAGAGCGGAGGAGACGTGGCGAGGCTGCGATGTCTGCGCTGCAACGCCGTCCATTCCCGCCCGGTGGTCTATGGATATCCGGGTCCG
Source organism: Myxococcota bacterium (assembly GCA_033853555.1). Lineage (GTDB taxonomy): Bacteria > Myxococcota_A > UBA9160 > UBA9160 > UBA9160 > JAWOLJ01. Next base: position 1,261 of record JAWOLJ010000141.1, on the reverse strand, counting down.
GAGCTGATCGAGGCCGAGAGGCGCGGCGAGGTGGTGCTCGGTGGCTGCAACGTGGGCGAGCCGGTGCGCGTCTGGTTCTGCGAGGAGTGCGAGCGGACGCTGTCCGAGGACGAGCGGGAGGCCCTGGCGCAGGCGGTCGAGGCCGCCGGGGGCGAGGGGGAGCCGGAATGATCCGCGCGCTTCGAGAGACGGATGCGGAGGAGTACGCGGCGTTGCGCCGCGAGGCGCTGCTGGACTCGCCTCTCGCGTTCGCCGCATCGCCCGGGGACGACGTCGCCTCGTCTCCCGATGCGGTGCGCGAGCAGATCCGGCGCGGGCCGGAATCGGTCATCTTCGGCGCCTTCCGGGAGGGCCTGGTCGGAGCCCTGGGGCTCTACCGGGACCGCCACCAGAAGGCGTCGCACAAGGTGCATCTGTGGGGAACCTACGTCCGTCCGGGACATCGACGGGAGGGCCTCGCCGCGGCGCTGCTCGAGGCGGCGCTGCGACACGCGACGACGCTTCCGGGTGTCGAATGGGCGCACCTGAGCGTGAGCTCCGAGGCACCGGCGGCGCGACGGCTCTACGAGCGCCTCGGGTTCCGGATCTGGGGAGACGAGCCCGACGCTCTCCGATACCAGGCGCGAACCGCCGTCGAGCACCACATGCTGCTGCGCCTGCCGGCGGCCGGCTGCTAGCGTCCGCCGATCATGGAGCTGCGCAAGGAGGCCTGGGGACCCGAGGGCGATGCGTCCCGCCATCGCCCTCTGACCGAGCTCGAGGTGGGCCTCCGCTCGCTCGCCGCCTCGCCCACGGATCGGGGCCGCCTGGAGCTCATCGTGCGGCGCCGCGCCGACGGCGTGCGCGAGACGCCGGAGCGGGTGTGCCTCTCGGTCGACGAAGGGGTGCCCGGTGACGGCTGGAGCCGTCGCCCGCCGCGGGATCCGGAGGCACAGCTCGCCGTGATGCGTCGGGACGTGGCGGAGCTGCTCGCGAATGGCCAGCCGCTCCACGTCTTCGGCGACAACCTCTTCGTGGAGCTCGATCTCTCGGCGGCGAACCTCCCGCCGGGCACGCGCCTGCGGCTCGGCCAGGCGCTGGTCGAGGTCACACGCAAGCCGCACGACGGATGCATCAAGTTCAAGAGTCGCTTCGGCGCGGACGCGCTCCGCTTCGTCCAGGCGCCGCCGACGCGGGACCTGAACCTGCGCGGCATCTACTGGCGGGTGATCGAGCCCGGCGAGGCGCACGTGGGGGACTCGGTCGAGGTCCTCTCCCGCGC
>JAWOLJ010000140.1:0-16694 GCA_033853555.1 Myxococcota bacterium | reverse complement strand
CAGGTCGAACACCAGTCGCGACGGCCCGGCGAGGATCATCTCCGACACGCGAACGTGTTGGCTTCGAAGCGCGATCCGTGCCTCGGCGCCGGTCCCGGCCGGCTGCACTCGCACCGATCGCACGAGCTCGCTCTTCGCCGGCACGATCCGCAGCCCGGATTCCGCGTCGATCTTCACCACCAGCTCGCCGCCGTCCGCCACCGGCTGCACCGGACCGCGCTGGTGGCCGGCCGGCGCGTCGAGCTCGAAGACCACGCGGGTGCGATCACCGTCCACGCCGACCCGCACGTTCACCAGACGAGCCGCCGCAGCCGGCGCCGCCGCGAGGAGCACGCCGATCCCGAAGACGCCCGCCAGGCCGGCAGCGCCCCGCGCCCGCGGCATCGCTCAGCGCCCCTCGAAGCGGGGCTTGCGCTTCTCCATGAACGCGCGCGGCCCCTCCCGCGCGTCCTGCGTGCGGAACACCCCGAGCGCGATGCGGGCTTCGGTGGCGAGCGCCTGCTCCTCGGGGAGGCCGATGCAGGCGCGCGCCCCGCGCCGGATCTCACGCACCGCGACCGGCCCGTTCTCGGCGATGGTCTCGGCCAGCGCGAGCGCCGTCGAGAGCACCTCGGCCTTCGGGACCACGCGGTTCACGAGGCCGAGCTCCAGCGCGCGGCGGGCGTCGATCAGCCCGCCCGTGAGCAGGATCTCCATCGCCATGGCCCAGGGGATCTGGCGCGGCAGGCGCGCCGTCGACCCGCCGGCGGGATAGAGCCCCCACTTCACCTCCTGAAGCCCGAAGCGGGCGTCCTCCGAGGCGACACGCAGATCGGTACCGAGCATCATCTCCATGCCGCCCGCGATCGCGAACCCGTCCACCGCCGCGATCACCGGCTTCACGGTGTCGAACCCGCGCAGCAGCGCCGTGTCGGTGAGGCGTGGATCCTTGCGGATGGCGTGATCCCATTCGTCCTCGGGCTCGCGCGCTCCCGTGCTGAGCGGGATCAGCCGGCCGAGGTCGGCACCGGCGCAGAAGGCCTTCCCGCCCGCGCCCGTCACCACCGCCACGCGGATCGCGTCGTCGTCGCGCACCTCGGTCCAGGCGCGCGCGAGCCGCACTGCCAGCTCGGGCGAGAGCGCATTGCGAGCTTCCGGACGATTGAGCGTGACGAGCGCGACGTGGCCCCGCCGCTCGAAGAGCACGACCGACACCTAGCACCCCCCCCGCGCGAGGAGCGCGCGCAGCGCCCCGACGGCCCGTGCGATGCGCGGACCGTACCACGACACCCAGGTGCCGTCGATCAAATGGATGCGCCCGTCGCGCGCCGCCGGGAGATCGAGCCGCGCGAGTTCGGCCACGTCGGCCTCGGCGAAGCGATACGGCTCGTCCGGCAGCAGCACGACCTCGGGCGCCGCCGCCTCGACCTCTGCGAGCGTCACCCGGGGATAGCGCCGCTCCGCACGCCCGGCGAACACGTTCTCGCCCCCGCACAGGCGCAGGAGATCGTCGGCGTAGGTATCGGCCCCGACGCTCATCCACGGATCCCGCCAGATCGGGCAGAAGACGCGGAGGCGTCGCGCCGGCGGGCTGGCCTCCGCCCCGGCCACTGCCGCCTCCACCGGCTCCACCACCTGACGAACGGCCGTCTCCTCGGCGCCGAGCCCGGCCAGCTCGCGCAGGAGCTGCGCGCCTTCCCGTACCGTCCGTGGATACGTCACCCAGACCGCGATGCCCGCGGCCTCGAGCCGCTCCACGTCCCGACGGCGGTTCTCCTCGCGGTTGGCGATCACGAGGTCCGGCCGGAGGGCGAGGATCGCCGCGAGATCCGGGTCCTTGGTCCCGCCGAGCTTCGGGAGCGCGGCCACGCCCTCCGCCGGGTAGCTGCACCAATCGGTGACGCCGACGACGCGCGGGCCCAGGCCGAGGGCGAAGAGCGCCTCGGTCAGGCTCGGGACCAGCGACACGATGCGGCGCGCCGGGCTCGCCGGCCTCATGGGCCGAAGCTCACGCGCAGTACCCCGGCGGCGAGCCGGGCGCTCTCCACCGGGCGCCCGGCCAGCGAGCCCGGCAGCGCGATCCTGCGCTGGGCATCCCGGACCCGCACCAGCAGCTCGTCACCGCGGGCCAGGACGTCCACCTCCTCCTTCGAGGCGTTGCGGAGCTCGATCTCGAGCACGGTGCGCCCGGCGCGCTTCACCAGGCGGATCGGCCGCGCGCGGCTGAAGACCGCAGCCGGGTCGCGGCGGCCGTACACCTCGCGCCCGAACGCGGCCAGCGCCTCCACGCCCCCGAGCTCGCGCGGCCGGAGCGGGGCGCGCAGGATCGGCACCGGGAAGCTGGCCTCGATCTCCGCCAGCTCGGTGGCCTCGCGCGCCGCCCAGCGCGCGAAGAAGCCCTCGGCGGCCTGCGCGGGCAGGAGGCGGTTCACGATCACCGCGTCCGTGGCTACACCGTAGAGGCTCAGATACGCGAACGAGCGTCGGGTCTCCTCCACCACCACGCGCGCGGGATTCAGCACCAGCCGTGCGGTGGTGCGATCGCCGTCGAGCAGGATCTCGCGCACGTCTTCCACGTCGCGATACAGGCGCTCGAAGGCGTCGAAGAACTCCTCCTGCGGGACGAAGCCTCCGGCCCCGGCGTGGCGGGCGAGCGGCCGCAGCCAGCGCGCCCCGCGCCGCTCCAGCTCGAAGAAGTTCTCCATGAAGACCCGCAGCGCATCGGGAAACCGCAGCATGCGCAGCGTGGCGCCGGTCGGGGCGCAGTCCACCACGCAGACCTCGAACTGGCCGGTCGCCTCGACCTCGCGCACCGCGCGCAGCGCCACCAGCTCCTCCAGGCCCGGAAAGACGAGGAGCTCGTCGGCGACCAGCGGGTCCGTCTCGTGACGCAGGAGCTCGCGCAGCCAGCGCTGGATCGCGGTCCAGGCGCGTTCGAGCTCGTCGAGGACCGCCACCTCCTGCGCCACCAGCCGCGGCGCGATCTCCTGGGGCCGTGCACCGATGCGACGCCCGAGGGCGTCGCCCAGGCTGTGGGCGGGATCCGTGGAGAGCAGGAAGACCCGGCGCCCGCGGGCCGCCGCGCCGAGCGCCGTGGCGAGCGCGAGGCTCGTCTTCCCGACACCCCCCTTGCCGGTGAGCAGTATCACCCGCACGCGTCGGTCGTCCCCGCTCGAGCCTCCGGAGCCTCGTGCAGCCAGACCGCGAGCACGCCCTCCGAGAGCCGCGCGCGGCCGAGCTCGGCCGCCGCCAGCCGACGCGGCAGGCGGATCGCCTGGCGCCGTGCGCCGGCGCGCACCAGGAGCTCGTCGTCGCGCTTGGCCACGTCGAGGGTCGCCCGCTCCGCTCCGGGAAGCGGGAGATCCACCCGCCAGCCGCCGTCCTCGCGCACGAACCGCAGACCCGCCGTTCGACACAAGATCGCGTCAGGCTGGTGATCCCGGAAAAGGAGCTCGCCGTGCTCGTGCAGCCTCGCGAGCCCGGTCACCTCGTCCTCCTGCAACGGCGCGGGCAGGACCGGGAGCGGCGCGAAGAGCGCCTCCACCTCGCGGCGTCGCTCCTCCTGCACGAGCCCCCAGTCGCGGAAGAAGTCCTCGCGCGTGGCGCTCCCGGGGAGCAGGCGGTTCATCACCACCGCGTCCACCGGGAGCTGGAACAGCGCGAGATCGGTGAAGGCGCGACGGGCCTCGTCGATCGCCATGCGCTCGGGTGTCACCACCAGGCGGACGCTCGCGTCGGGCCCGGCCAGCAGCCGGCGCAGGCCACGCAGCCGCCGGTAGAGCAGCCGGTCGGCATCGGCGAAGACCTCTCGCCCCGGAAGCGGGGCGGCCACCAGCATCCGCGCCAGAGGAGTGGCCAGGGTGGCGATCGCCTGCTGGAGGCGGAGAAGCGCGCGGAGCGAGCTTCGCGCGACGTCGGGCAGGGTGAGCAGGCGCAGCGTCGAATCGGTGGGCGCGCAGTCCACCACGACGAGGTCGTAGCGGCCGGAGCGAGCGTGCGCGTCCACCGCGAGGAGGGTCGTGAGCTCCTCCGCCCCCGGCAGGAGCGCCAGCTCCTCGGCCACCACCTCCTCGATCCCCTGGTAGCGGAGGAGGGCCACCAGCCAGTCGCGGATGCGGCCCCAGTGGCGCGTCGTCTCCGCGCGGGCATCGACCTCGAGAGCATCGAGGCGAGACGCCACAGCCGCGGGCTCGGGCCCGAGGCGGCGCTCGAGGACGTCACCCAGGCTGTGGGCCGCGTCCGCCGAGGCCACCAGGGTGCGGCGTCCCCGCGCCGCTGCGCACGCCGCCGTCGACGCGGCCGTGGTGGTCTTCCCAACGCCGCCCTTCCCCGTGTAGAGCACGAGCCTCACGCGCCAGACCGTATCACGGCGCTCGCGGATGAGGCCGAAGCGCGCGGCGGTGGGACGCAAAGGAGGGGGGTGGCCCTCGAAGCGCGGGGACCGCGCTCAGGCGGCGCTCAATCCTCCGGGCCCCACGCGAAGGCCCGTCGCCGCGACGCCCCGCGTCGCCCCGCGCTCGGCCTCGGCCGCGCTCGCGAGCAGCCGCGTCCAGCGGTGATGGCAACGCCGGCACTCGCCGAGGAGGACCACACCCCGGTCGATCACCTCGTCCGTCCGTACCTCCGTCGATCCGCAGACCAGGCAGCGCACCAACGTGCGCACGCTTCGGGTCATGGCCTCCCTCCGTCCGTCAGGTCCGTCCGGCCGCGAGGCGACTCGGACTCCCGAGCGAGCTCTCTTGCAAGCAGCGGGCCCGCGCGAGCGGCGCCACCGGCCGGCGCCCGTCGCCGGACCCGCGATCGCCGCTCGGCGACAGAAAAGCGGGGGAGCGTGACGGATGCGGTCACGCCGGGTGGCGGGCGCTCGAGGGACGCGAGCCTCCCCGGCCGCAGCCCGGCGACCGCTATGCTGCCGCCGGGAGGCTTGCCCATGCGGATCGGTCTCATCCTCACCGCCGGCAGCGTGCGCGGAGACGTCGCGCTGGCCCGGGACGCCGAGGCGGCGGGCTTCGACGGCGTCTTCACCATCGAGTTCTTCAATCGCCACGGCTACGTCCCGCTCGGCGCGATCGCCGCCGCCACCTCCCGCGTGGAGATCGGCACCGCCATCGCCAACGCCTTCACGCGTACCCCGCTGCTGCACGCGAGCGCCGCGATGGACCTGGACGAGCTCTCGGGCGGGCGGATGGTGCTCGGCCTGGGGAGCGGGACCCGTCGCATGAACGAGGACTGGTACGGCGTGCCCTTCGCCGCGCCGGCCGAGCGCATGGAGGAGCTGGTGCGGCTGCTGCGCGCGGCCTTCGCGGCGCAGAAGGGGGGCGGCTTCCGCTTCGAGGGCAAGCACTGGCGCTTGACCATTCCGGTGTATGGGAGGCCCGGCGCGCCGCGCGTCGCGATCCCGATCTGGCTCGCGGCGGTGAATCGCGGGATGATCGCGGCGGCGGGCCGGGTGGCGGACGGTCTGGTGGGGCACCCGATCGCCACGCGACGCTGGCATCGCGAGGTGACGCTCCCCGGTCTGCGAGCCGCGGAGGCCGCCGCCGGCCGCAGCCCGGGGGCCTGCCCGCTCCGCCCCTACGTGATCGTCTCGCTGGGCCGCGATCGCGCGCAGGCCGTGCGCGACGCCAAGCAGCAGATCGGCTTCTACTTCACCACCGAGCTCTACCACTCGATCCTCGACCTCCACGGCCTGCGCCCGGTGGGGGCCGCCTGCCGCGCGGCCCTGAAGCGCTTCGACGTGAAGGCGATGGCCGACGCGATCCCCGACGCGTTGGTCGAGGAGATCGCGGTCGCCGGGGCGCCGGACGAGGCGCGCGACCGCCTGGCGCAGTGGAACGAGCTCAGCGACTACCCGCTCCTCTACGCGCCGACGGTGGGCGTCGCGCCGGAGCGGGTGCGCGCGAACCAGGAGGCGATCTTCGAGGTGTTCGGGCGCGCGCGGGCGAGCTGAGCCGGCGCGAGCGGCGGGCGCGTGTCGCCGGCGGCGTCCTCACCTACCCTGCGCGGGTCCGAGCGGGCGAAGCAGGGTCGGGAGGAGAATCGGCCGATGGCGGGCGACGAGGACCGGGGCCCGGGGGCGGCGCGCGGCGGGGCGCCGGCGCCTCCCGGCTCGGAGAAGGGCCGGACGGCCTACGCCTACTGGTCGGCGGTGGGCGTCGAGGCCACCGGGATCTGGGCCCAGCGCCGACGCCTCGCCTCCGCCATGCGCGAGGTGATCGAGCGCCTCGTCACCACCGATGCGCCGGAGACGGAGCTCCGGACCGCCGCCGAGGCGCTGGAGCGCTATGCCGCGCGGCTCGCCACCCACCCGCGCCGCACGCTGCCCGCCGGCTACACCGAGGCGGCGAACTCCGGCGACGTCACCGCCTTCTTCGACTACAGCCCCTTGATCGGTCGCTCGAACCCGTTGGCGCCTCCGATGCATCTCGAGTTCGACGGCAAGCTCACGCGGGGCACGGCGATCTTCGGCTCGGCCTTCGAGGGGCCGCCGGGCCACGTGCACGGCGGCTTCGTGGCCGCCGCCTTCGACGAGCTCCTCGGCTTCGTGCAGTCCACCGGCGGCAGTCCCGGGATGACCGGCACCCTCACCATCCGTTACCGCCGGCCGACACCGCTCCACACCGAGCTGCGTTTCGAGGGAAGCGTGGTGCGCGTGGAGGGGCGAAAGATCTTCACCGAGGGCCGACTCTACGCCGGCGAGGCGCTCTGCGCCGAGGCCGAAGGCATCTTCATCTCGGTGGATCTCGATCGGATGCGCGCGCTCGTGGAGGAGCGCCGCCGCGAGGCCGAGAAGCGAGGCTCGTGACGCCGGCCGCGTGGGAGCCTCGCGCCGCCGCCGCTCGAGGCCTTGCCCGGTGGTCCCGTTCAGCGCAGGTCGCGCTTCAGGATCTTGCCGGTCGAGCCCTTCGGCAGCGCGGGGCGGAACTCCACGAGCCGCGGGTACTTGTAGGCCGCGAGCCGCTCCTTGCAGAAGGCGATCACCTCCTCGGCCGAGAGCGTCTTCCCGGGCTTCGGCGCGATCACGGCCTTCACCTCCTCCCCGAGCTTCTCGTCCGGCACGCCCACCACCGCCGCCTCCGCCACCGCGGGGTGCGCGTAGAGCACCTCCTCCACCTCGCGGGGATAGACGTTGAAGCCCCCGCGGATGATCATGTCCTTCTTCCGATCCACGATGGTGTAGTAGCCATCGCGAGCACGCACGCCGATGTCGCCCGAGTGGAACCAGCCGCTCCGCAGCGCCTCCTTGGTGGCCTCGGGGCGCTTCCAGTAGCCCTTCATGACGTTGTGGCCGCGGATGCAGATCTCTCCGGGTTGGCCGTCCGGGACCGGGCGGTCGGAGTCGTCGAGCACCGCCATCTCCACGCCCCACACGGGGTAACCGATCGAGCCCGGCGGGTGCGGCTTGTCGAGCACGTTGAAGCTCGCGACCGGAGAGGTCTCGGAGAGGCCGTAGCCCTCGAGCACCTTCACGGGATGGCGCGCCTCGAAGGCCTTCATCACCTCCGCCGGCATCGCCGAGCCGCCCGTCATGCAGAAGCGCAGCGACGAGAGATCGTGGCTGCGACCTTCGTGGTGGAGCAGCGCGAAGTACATGGTGGGGACGCCGGCGAAGAGCGTGACGCGGTCCCGCTCCATCACGCTGAGCGCCTCCTCGGGGGTGAAGCGCGGCAGCAGGGTGAAGCTCGCGCCGAGGGCGATGATCGCGTTCTGTACGCAGGTCTGGCCGAAGGAGTGGAAGAGCGGGAGCGTGGCCAGCGCGACGTCGTCCGCACCGAGCGGCAACAGCCGCGGCACCACCACCGCGCAGTTCAAGAGCATGTTCGAGTGGGTGAGCTCCGCGCCCTTCGGACGTCCCGTGGTACCGGAGGTGTAGAGCAGCACCGCGGTGTCGGTGGCCTGGGTGTCGTGGAGGGCCTCGATCGGGGCCCCGTGCGCCCAGGCCACGAGGCTCTCGTGCCCTTCGGCCTCGCCGCTCGACCAGATCACCGGGACTCCGGCGTCCGCGGCGCCCTTGCGTGCGGGCTCGGCGAAGAACGGATGCGCCACCAGGAGCCGCGCCTCCGAATCCTGCAGGTGATAGGTCACCTCCGGCGCGGAGAGGAGCACGTTCAACGGCACCACCGTGCAGCCGGCGTAGAGGATCCCGAAGTAGGCGATCGTGAACTCCGGCACGTTCGGGATCATCACCGCGACGTGCTCGCCGGGCTGGATGCCCTGCTCGCGCAGCGCCCGCGCCACGCCGCGGGCGGCGCGGTCCAGTGCGGCGTAGGTCATGGTGAACTGGTTCAGCCGCAGCGCGACGTGATCGGGCCGCGCCTGGGCGCTGGCCTGGAGGATGGTGCCGAGGTTGAGACGCATGGAGGGGCGCTCCTTCGGGCGGTGGAGCCAGTGTAGCTCCTGCCCGCGGCCGAGGACGCGGCGCGCGCCGGGACGCGGCTCAGATCGGGAGGTCGTCGCGGCCGAAGATCGACTCGAGAACGAGGCCGCGCGCCGCAAAGGCCTCGCGTGCCCCCTCGCCCCGGTCCACCAGGCAGAGCACGCGCGTCACCTTGCCTCCCTCGGCCTCGACGGCGTCGAGGGCCTCCAGGGTCGAGCCGCCGGTGGTGGTGGTGTCCTCCAGCAGCGCCACGCTCATGCCCGGGCGGAAGGCGCCCTCGATGCGGCGGCCGAGGCCGTGCCTCTTCGCCTCCTTGCGCACGAAGAAGCCGAGGAGCTTCGTCGCCGGGTCGCCCGCCGCGGCGGCGAGGACCGCCGAGACCAGGGGCACCGCGCCGACCGCCATCCCACCGACCGCGTCCACCCACGGCCCTTGCATCAGCCGCGCGAGCACGAGCTCGCCGGCGAGCCGCAGGCCGCGCGGCCGCATCAGGGTCTGCCGCAGGTCGAGGTAGAAGTCGCTCTCGCGCCCGCTGGAGAGCACGACCTTGCGGCGCTCGAAGGAGACCTCGAGGATCAGGTCGAGGAGCTCGCGGCGCACGCCCATCAGGCTCTCCGCCACGCGCCGTTTCGCCTGCTCCACCGGATCGCTCGGATCGCTCACGCGCAATCCCTCACTGTCGCCGCAGGCCGAGCGCGTACTCCGCGATCAGCTTGCGGTGGAGCTCGCTGGTGCCCTCGCCGAACTCAAGGGCCTTCGCCTCCAGCAGGAGCCTCCCGACCTCGTACTCCGCGGAGAGCCCGTAGCCCCCGTGCACCTGGACCGCGTCGAGCGCGTTCTGCGTCGCCGCCTCGCTCGCCATGAGCTTCGCGAGCGAGGACTCGAGGCTCGCCCGCTCGACGCCGGCGTCCTTCATGCGGCCGAGGCGGTACACCACCTGCCGGGCGGCCTCCGTGCGGCAGACCATGTCCGCGATCTTCTGCTGGATCATCTGGAACTCGCCGATCTTCTGGCCGAAGGCCTCGCGCTGCATGGCGTAGGGAACGGCGAGATCGAGACAGCGCTGCGCCTGGCCGACGCAGCGCGCCGCCACCGAGAAGCGGCCGGTGTCGAGGGCCGAGCCGAGCACCGGGAAGCCGCCGCCCTCCGTGCCGAGCAGGTTCTCCGCCGGAACGAAGGCGTCCTCGAAGTGGACCTCCGCCAGGTTGTCGCGCTTGAGCGTGCGCATCGGGAAGTCGCGGATGGTGATCCCCGAGGTGTGCTTCGGGTCCACCAGGAAGGCCGTGACACCTCGGTGTTGCTTCGAGCGGTCGAGGGTGGCCACCACGAAGAAGAGGCCGGCGTGGGCGGCATGGGAGATGAAGACCTTGGTCCCGGTGAGGCGATAGCCGCCGTCCACCCTGCGCGCCGCGGTGCGGAGGTTGCCGAGGTCCGTGCCGCCGCCGGGCTCGGTGAGGCACGCGGAGCAGAGCACCTCGCCGCGCGCCATCGGCGGCAGCCAGCGCTCGCGCTGCGGCTCGGTCCCGTACTTCAGGATCGAGCGCGCCACCAGCGAGTTCATCACCGAGACCACCGAGGCCACCACCCAGTCCACCCGGGCCAGCTCCTCGCAGATCACGCCATAGGTGAGGAAGTCCACGAACGAGCCGCCGTACTGCTCGGGAATGAGCGGCGCGATGAAGCCGAGGGGCACGAGCTTCTCGATCAGCTCCGTCGGGTAGCGCTCCTCGCGCTCGTGGCGCTCGACGTGGGGCAGGATCTCCTTCTCCGCGAACTCCCGCACCGCGCGGCGCACCTGGCGCTGCTCGGGCGTGAGATCGAAGTCGGCCATCCGGGCGAGGGGCTGGTCGGGGGGCGCGTCGGGCATCGAGGCTCCTGGGCGGCAGGCGAGCGCGGGCCCGCGGCCGGAGGGTAGGACGGGGGCCGCCGTTCGTCACAGGCTCGCTGGACGCTGCGCCGCGGCTCTCCTAGAGTTCGGCGCCCCGTACCCCCGATCGAGGACGCGATGAAGAAGGCCAAGCCCCTCCCCCACCGCAACCGACGCAAGAGCGCCCGCTACCGCGCGAAGCTCAAGGCCAAGTTCAAGCGCGTGCGGCGCCGCATGACCTCCGGCCACCGCAGCACGTACCGCTAGCCGACCGCGCCGGCGTAGCCGCCGGTGCCCCGGGAGCCGAAGGCGAGCCGCGCTCACTAGAAGAAGCCGCCGGCCAGCTCCCGGCGAAGCCGCCAGACGGCGATCGCCCCGAGCCCGAGCGCCATCGCTGCGAGCACGCCCAGCCGGGGCGCCACGGTCGCGAGGCTTCCTCCGCGCGCCGCCAGGTCGAGGTAGGCCTCCATCGCCCAGGTGGTGGGGAAGAGGCGCGCCGCCGCGCGGAGCGGGGCCGGGGCCACCTCGAGGGGCCACCAGCAACCGCCGAGCATGCCGAGGCCCATCCCGAGGAAGGGCCCGAGGGCCAGCGCCTGCTCGCGGCTGCGGAAGACGGTGCCCATGCAGAGCGAGAGCGCGGTGGCCATCGCCACGAGCGTCAGCGTGACCAGCCCGACGGCGATCGGTGGTCCCCACCGCACGCCGAAGCCCACGCTCCCACAGAGCAGGAGGAAGACCGCCTGGGCGCCGCCGAGCTGGAGCGGCTCCGCGGCGAGGCCGAGCAGCAGCTCGACCCGCCCCGCGCCCGTGGCGAGGAGCCGCCGGCCGATCCCGGATTGCCGCTGCCACGCGATGCCCGACGACGCCATCAACGCCGTGATCATCGCGAACATCACGAGGTTCGCCGGCGCGGTGTAGCGGTAGCCGAGGAGCAGCGGTTCGCGCCTCCCGCCGAGCGCCGTGCTCTCGACGCCGATCCGTGTCGGCAGCGCGCTCCGGGGAGGGTCGAAGGAGGCGAGCGCGGCCTCGATCAGCGCGCGGGCGATGGGTGCGCCGGCGCTCGCGTCCGAGAGATAGAGCGCGAGCGAGACGCCGGGGCGCCAGCGCTCGGGCACCACCAGCCCGGCAGCGAGGCGGCCATGATGCACCGATGCGCGCAGCGTCTCCTCGCTCGGGTAGTCGCGCAGCTCGAGGTCGGGCTCGGCCTCGAGGGCGTTCCGCAGGGCGGGGAGCGCACGGCTCTGGCCGCCGCCCACGATCCCGAGCTCGATCGCCGGACCGCGCGGCCGTCCGAAGGCCAGGCCGATCAGCAGCGTCACCAGGACCGGCATCAGGAAGAGACCGAAGCCCAGGGCCCCGCTCCGTAGCGAGCGCGCGCGGCTCGCCCGCAGGAACGCCCCGAGCGCCGCCGTGCGCGGCCGCGCCACGACCGCCGCACGCGGGTCGGAGGGGCCGCCGCTCATGCGCCGGGCGCCCGCGGGCGGCGCAAGCGGAGCGCGCAGGCCGCGATCCCCGCCAGGCCGACGGCCGCCGTGACGGCGAGAGGCTCGAGCACCAGCCCGAGGGTCGCGGCGGGCCCCGCCGAGGCGAGATCCGTGAAGCCGCGCAGCGCCTGGCCGTTCGGCGTGCAACGCTGGAACGTGTCGAAGATCTCGGGCAGGCCCTCGGGCGGCAGGAAGTGCCCGCCCAGCAGCGAGAAGACGAAGACCAGGGCGCTCCCGAGCACCCAGCCACCGGCGGCGTTCCCGACGGCGCTCACCGTGAAGGCGAGGACCCCGACGGCGGCGAGGACCGTGGTCGCGGCCAGCGCCGCAACCGGAAGGAGGGGCCCCCAGCGCACGCCGAAGAGCAGCCGCGTTGCGACCACGAGCACACCGAACTGGAGCGCACCGAGCAGGATCAGCCCTCCGATCTTCCCGGTCAGGATCTCGCCCGTCGAGACCGGCGTCGCGGCCAGGCGCGCCAGGGTCCCGCCGTCGGCCTCGGCCTGGAAGGCGCGCATTCCCCCGAGCACGGAGAAGAAGAGGAACATGACGGCGAGCGAGGGCCCGTAGTAGTCGATCGGGCGCAGGAACCCGCCGGGACGGCGCGGCTCGAGCTCCGTGGATGGCCCCTCCGCGCCGATTCGCGCCGCGAAGCGACGCGTCAGCGCGCGCGCCAGGCGCCCGGCCAGGGGCTGCGCGGCGGAGCTCCGCACCTGGAGCGGGAGTGGCGCGCCCGCGGCCACGGAGCGCGCAAAGCCCGCGGGCACCAGGATCAGCGCGCCGAGCCTCCCGTCCGCGACCGCCGCGGCGGCCTGCTCTTCACCCGCCATCGGCTCGAGCTCGACGCTCTGCGCCGTCCAGCCGTGGCGCATCGACTCGGCGAGCCCGCGCGAGAGCGGGGTCGCGTCGAGATCGACCACGGCGACGCGCACCTGGAGGCCGGAGTGGATGCCCCCGACCCCGAGACCGATCAGGCCCGACAGGACGAGCGGCGCCACCACGCCGACCCCGATGGCGGTGCGATCGCGCAGGCGCTGCCGAATGTCCTTGGCGCAGATCCGGAGCGCAGCGCCCACGCCCACCCCCTCCGATGGCCTCAATCCCGCAGGGCCTTGCCGGTGAGGCGCAGGAAGACCTCCTGCAGGTCCGGCTCCACCACCTCCACCCGGGTCGGCGCCAGCCCTGCGCCGACCAGCGCCTGGAGCAGCGCGGGGAGCAGGGCCGGGCCGTCGTGTGTTGCGAGCTGGAGCGTGAAATCGCCGGCGCTCGCCTTCTCGACACCCGAGAGCGACGCTGCCGCTGCCACCGCCCGCGCGGCCTCGCCCTCTCCCTCGAAGTCCACCTCCACGCGCCGGCCCTCGCCGAGGCCCGCCAGCAGCTCCCGCCGCGTGCCCTCGGCGCGCAGCCGGCCGGCGTCGATGATGCCGATCCGGTCGCACAGCCGCTCCGCCTCTTCCAGATAGTGGGTGGTGTAGAGGATGGCCGTTCCCGCGGTGCGCCTTCGCTCCACCAGCTCGAAGATCGCGTGCCGGCTCTGGGGATCGACGCCCACCGTGGGCTCGTCGAGCACGAGGAGCGGCGGGCCGTGCAGGATCGCACAGGCGAGGTTCAGCCGGCGCAGCATTCCCCCGGAGTACGTGCCGGCGAGCTCGCGCGCACGCTCGGCGAGACCCACCTCGGCCAGCGACTCGTCCACCGCGCGGCGCAGCGCCGCGCCCACCAGCCCGACCATGCGCCCCCAGAACTCCAGGTTCTCGCGTCCCGTGAGATCGAGGTAGAGGCCGAGCCACTGCGGGGCGAAGCCGATGCGCGCCCGCGCCGGCGCGCCGAGATCGAGGTCGATCCCGTCGATCGTGACGTGGCCTCCGTCGCGAGGGAGGACGCCGCAGAGCATGAGGAGCGTGGTCGTCTTCCCGGCGCCGTTCGGCCCGAGGAGGCCATACACCTCGCCGCGCCGCACCTCGAAGCCGAGGTCGTCCACCGCCAGCCGGCTGCCGAATCGTTTGCAGAGGCCCCGCGCGACGAGCACGCCCCATGCTGCCCGGTGGCCCCAGCCGCGCGCAAGCCGTCGGACGCCGAAGGCGAGCGGAGATCCCCAAAACTCCCGTCGGACGGCTACGTTCCGGGCGTGCCCGCCGAGCGACCCTTCCGCTTCCAGCTCGAGGCCCGCTCCGGCCGTGCGCGAGCGGGCGTCTTCACCACGCCCCACGGACCCGTGCACACTCCGGCCTTCATGCCGGTCGGCACCCACGGTGCGGTGAAGGCGATGACACCCGCACAGGTGCAGGCCACCGGGGCGGAGGTGGTGCTCGCCAACACCTATCACCTGGCGCTCCGTCCGGGCGAGGCGCTGGTGGCGAAGCTCGGCGGGCTCCACGCCTTCATGCGCTGGCCCGGCCCCATCCTGACGGACAGCGGCGGCTTCCAGGTCTTCTCGTTGCCGAGCAAGGAGATCTCGGATCACGGGGTGCGCTTCGCGAACGAGCTCACGGGCGAGGCCCTGGAGCTCACGCCCGAGCGGTCGATCGAGATCCAGAACGCGCTCGGGGCCGACATCGTGATGGCGTTCGACGAGTGCACGCCCTGGCCGGCCGACGAGGCACTGGCCGCGACCGGCGTACGCCGCACGCTCGCCTGGATCGAGCGCTGCGCCAAGGCCCACGCCCGCCCCGGCGACCAGGCGCTCTTCGGCATCGTGCAGGGCAGCGTGTACCCGCATCTGCGCGAGCGCTGCGCGGCGGCGCTGGTCGCGATGGATCTCCCGGGCTACGCGATCGGCGGCGTCTCGGTGGGGGAGGGACACGAGCTCCTGTGCCGGGTGACCGAGCACGCCGCGCCGCTCCTCCCGGAATCGAAGCCCCGCTACCTGATGGGCGTCGGCCTGCCCGAGGACCTGCTGGCCGCGATCGGCTTCGGGATGGACCTCTTCGACTGCGTGATCCCGACCCGCTACGCGCGCTCGGCCTCGGTCTTCACGGTGCGCGGCCGGATCCGGCTCACCCATCGCCGCTATCGCCGCGATGCCTACCCCATCGACTCCTCCTGTGACTGCGAGGCCTGCGCCGGGGGCTTCAGCCGCGCGTACCTCCATCATCTCTTCGCGGCCAACGAGGTGCTCTCCGCGATCCTCTGCTCGATCCACAACGTGCGCTTCTACCAGCGCCTCGTCGCGGCGGCGCGCGCGGCGATCCGGGAGCAGCGCTTCGACGCGTGGCGCGGCGAATTCCTGCGCGCCTACCGCGGTGCCGACGCGGACGCCTCCGAGTAGGGCACCGGCGAGGGCGGCCGCTCGGCGGCGGCGCGGGTGGCAGCCGGGGTCCCGCGCGGTCTGGCGCCCGGGCCAAAATCGAGGACTCTTCCGGCCCCATGGCCCTCCGCTGCGGCATCGTCGGGCTCCCGAACGTCGGAAAGAGCACGCTCTTCAACGCGCTCACCGCGGCGGCGATCCCCGCCGAGAACTATCCCTTCTGCACCATCGAGCCGAACTCGGGCGTGGTGGCGGTGCCGGACGCCCGCCTCGCGGCCCTGGATGCCATCGTGCACGCCGCCCGGGTGGTCCCCGCGACCGTCGAGTTCGTGGACATCGCGGGGCTGGTGCGCGGGGCGTCCAAGGGCGAGGGGCTCGGCAACCAGTTCCTGGCCCACATCCGGGAGACCGCGGCCGTGGTGCACGTGGTGCGCTGCTTCGAGGACCCGAACGTGGTGCACGTGGACGGCACGCTCGAGCCGATTCGCGACGTCGAGACCATCGAGACCGAGCTCGGGCTCGCCGATCTCGACACCGTAGAGCGTCGGATCGAGCGGGCCCAGCGCACCGCCAGGAGCGGCGCCAAGGGCGCGCGGGAGGAGCTGGCGCTGCTGGAGGCGCTGTTGGCGCACCTCTCGGAGGGCCGTCCCGCGCGGAGCTTCAGCGCGCCCGACGAGCTGGCACCCGTGGTGCGCGAGCTCTGTCTTCTCACCGGCAAGCCCGTCCTCTACGTGGCGAACGTGGACGAGGCCGGCCTCTCCGCCGGCAACGCCCGCGTACGTGCGCTGGAGGAGCGCGCGGCCGCGGAGGGTGCGCGGGTGGTGCGGGTCTGCGCCAAGGTGGAGGCGGAGCTCGCCGAGCTCCCGGACGAGGAGAAGCGCGAGTTCCTGGCGGAGCTCGGCCTCGAGGAGCCGGGCCTCGACCGGCTGATCCGCGCGGCCTACGCGCTCCTCGATCTCATCACGTTCTTCACGGCCGGCGAGAAGGAGGTCAAGGCCTGGACCATCGGCCGCGGGACGCTCGCGCCCCAGGCGGCCGGCGAGATCCACTCGGACTTCGAGCGCAGCTTCATCCGCGCCGAGGTGATCGCCTTCGCGGACTACGTAGCCTGCGGCGGCGAGGCCGGCGCCCGGTCCAGGGGCCTGCTTCGTGTGGAAGGCAAGGACTACGTGATGCAGGACGGAGACGTGGTGCACTTCCGGGTGGGGGTCTAGCCCTGGCGACGCGCGGTCCGCTTCTCACGCCGGAGGAGGTGCTCCAGCGCTTCCACTCCGGCCCCAAGACCGGCGTCTTCACCGACGGCTCGTGCGAGGGCAACCCCGGTCCCGGCGGCTGGGGCGCGGTCTGGGTGGAGGAGGACCGGGTGCGCGCCGAGCGCAGCGGCACCGATCCCGCCACCACCAACAACCGGATGGAGCTCACCGCCTTGATCGAGGCCTACAAGCTCCTGCCGCCCGACGCGCAGATCACCGTGTACTCCGACAGCGAGCTCTGCGTGAAGACCATCAACGAGTGGGCCGCGGGCTGGGAATCGCGGGGCTGGCGCCGCAAGACCGGGCCGATCGCCAACCTGGAGCTGGTGAAGGAGCTCTACGCGCTGGCGCGGGCGCACCGGCACGTGCGGCTGTGCTGGATTCGCGCCCACGACGGCTCGCGCTGGAACGAGTACGTGGACGCCCTCGCCAACGCCTTCATGCGTCGCTAACGCTCGTCTTGGCGCACCGGCGGCTCCGCCGCCGG
>JAWOLJ010000139.1:0-2539 GCA_033853555.1 Myxococcota bacterium | reverse complement strand
CCCGGTCCCGCACCGCTGAAGCCGCGGACTCCTTGGCCTTCGAGAGCCTCGCCGAGGAGCAGCAGGCCGCGCGCGCGGCGCCGCTCGACCGCCTGGGGCTGCCATTGGAACAGCGAGTCGACCTGGCGAAGCTCGGCGTGACGACGCTTGGCGACTTCCTCGCGCTGCCCGCAAGCGGGCTGCGCGAGCGATTCGATGGGCCGGTCGCACAGGTGCACAATCTGGCGTCCGGCGCGGCCTGGGCCCCGCTGCAGCCCGCACCGCCTCCCGAGCGGCTGGCGGCCGGGATCGACCTGGAATTTGCCGACGACGATCTCCCCCGACTGCTGTTCCTCCTGAAACAACTCCTCGATCCCCTGCTGGCCCAGCTCGCCGCGCGGCGCGAGGGGGCGCGGGAGCTTTTCCTTCGCCTGCGCCTCGACACCCAGGATGTCCGGCACGAGGTGATCCGCCCCGCGCAGCCGGCGCGCACTGCCCAGCCGATCCTGGAGCTGGTCCGCCTGCGGCTGGAGTCGTCGCGCCCGGGAAAGGTCGAGGCGGTGGAGGCCGAGCTTGTCGGCGTGCCGCTCGACCGCGAGCAGACCCAGCTCTTTGCTCAAACCCCGCGGCGGGACCTGGACGCCGCCAACCGCGCGCTGGCGCGCCTCCGCGCAGAGCTCGGCTCCGCGGCGGTGGCGCGCGCGCGAGTGTGCGAGGGGCACCTCCCCGAAGCGGCCTTCCTCTGGGAGCCGCTGGAGCAGCTGGAGGCGGGCCACGGGGCGGAAGGCGTGGCCGATCGGAAAGAGCGAAGCGGGACGCCCCTGCTGGTTCGTCGGATCCTCGATCACTCGACAGACCTCTCCGCGGATCTGCAGATCGCAGAGGACGGCCGGCGGCCGCGCGCGGCAGACGCCGGGCCGGCCGCGGAGCGGGTCGGGCCCTACGTGATCTCCGGCGGCTGGTGGACCCACCCCATCCACCGCGAGTACTACTTCGTCCGCGCGCGTCGCGGGGACGTGCTGTGGATCTACTACGACCGCCGGCGCCAGCGCTGGCTCCTCCAGGGCGCCGTGGAGTGAACGGCCGTGTTTCGTGGCTGCCCCTTCGAGGCTTAGGGTCTCGTCGAGAACCGCTCGGCCTTGCTCCGGCGGCGCTCCCCTCGCGGGGCCGCCGCGCCGTGGAACAGAACTCCGGCATCCTATCGGTACCGACACGCCACGGCGTCCCGAAGCCGGCCGAGCCGCGGACCCAGCCTCTCAGGGCAGCCACGAAACACAGCCTATGGGATTGAAAACAGATGTCGAGCCAAGATTTCTACGTCCCTCTCTGGTGCAAGAGCAACTTCTCGTTCCTGGAAGGGGCGTCGCATCCGGAGGAGCTGGTCGAAACCTGCCACCAGTCCGAGATCGGCGCGCTCGCCCTCACGGACAGGGACGGGGTTTCCGGCGCCGTCCGCGCCCACGTCCGGGCCAAGGAGCTTGGCGTGGCCCTCATCCTGGGCGCCGAGGTCACGCTGGACGACGGCTCGGCGATCGTCCTCCTCGCGCAGGACCGGCAGGGGTACGCGCACCTCTGCCGGCTGCTCACCGCCGGGCGCCGCCGCTCTCCGAAGGGCGAGTCGCGGGTCGGCTGGCGCGAGGTCGCCGCAGCCAGCGGCGGTCTGATTGCACTGTGGGGCGGCGCGCGGAGCCTCCTCGCCGGCGAGGCCGAGCCGGATCCTGTGGTCCGCCTCCTTCGCGAGGCCTTCGGCGATCGATTCTACGCCATGGTCACCCGCCACCGGGAGGCCGACGAGGTCGAGCAGGAGGCTCGCGTCCGCCGGCGCGCCGGGCGGCACGGGATTCCCATGGTGGCGGCCGTGGAGGTCCTCTACCACACGCCTTCCCGCCAGCGGCTCCAGGATATCCTCACCTGCGTCCGCCACGGTGTGACCCTCGCCACCGCCGGCCGGCGCATTCGGTCGAACGCCGAGCACGACCTGAAATCCCCTGCGGCCTTCCGCATGCTCTTCGCCGACGATCCCGCGGCGATCGGGCGGACCCGCGAGGTCGCCCTGCGCTGCGCCTTCCAGCTCGACCAGATCGCCTACCGCTACCCCTCGGAGCGGCTACCGGAGGGGAAGACGACCGCGGAGTGGCTGGCGGAGCTGACCTTCGCCGGGGCGCGGGAACGCTATGGGGGCCCGATCCCCGGCGACGTGGCGGCGCAGCTTGACAAGGAGCTCCGGCTGATCGAGGAGCTGGACTACTCCGGCTACTTCCTCACCATGTGGGAGATCGTCCGCTTCTGCCGGAAGCGGGAGATCCTCTGCCAGGGCCGGGGCTCTGCGGCGAACTCGGCGGTCTGCTACTGCCTGGGGATCACCGCCATCGATCCGGTGCGCATGGGCCTTCTCTTCGAGCGGTTCCTGTCCCGCGAGCGGGCCGAGCCGCCGGACATCGACCTCGACATCATGCACGAGCGGCGCGAGGAGGTGATCCAGCACGTGTACGAAAAGTACGGGCGCGACCACGCCGCCATGGTCGCCAACGTCATCCGCTACCGCGCCCGCTCGGCGGTG
>JAWOLJ010000138.1:0-7608 GCA_033853555.1 Myxococcota bacterium | reverse complement strand
CGGTTCGCGGCGCGGCGGGCCGAGCTCGACACCCGCGCGGCCGAGCTCGGGGCGATCCGACGCGCAGCCGTGTCGGGTGCGAGCGAGGCGTTGGAGCGGCTCGCCGCGCGACCCGCGCTGCGCGCGCTCCTCGGGCGCCCGCGAGCGCGGCCCGCGCCTGCGGGCGCGACGCGGGCGCTGCGCGCGCCCTCCCTCCCGGCTCGCCTGCGCCCGCGTCGCTATCGGAGCGCCGACGGCCTCGAGCTCTGGGTGGGCCGCAGCGACGAGGGCAACGACCACCTGACGACGCGCCTGGCCGCGCCCGGAGACCTGTTCTTCCACGTGGACGCGGCGCCCGGGAGCCACGTGGTGCTGCGCCTCGGCGGCCGTCGCGAGCCACCTCCGCAGTCGCTGCTCGACGGCTGCGAGCTCGCCGCCCACTTCTCGAAGGCGCGGGGCAGCGGGGTGGTGGAGGTCCGGGTCGCGTCGCTGCGCGACGTGCGCAAGCCCCGAGGCGCCCGACCCGGGCTGGTGCAGGTGCAGGGAGGGCGCAGCATCCGGCTGCGCCGCGAGCCGGCTCGGCTGGCCCGTCTGCTCGACTCCCGGCTGCTCGACGAGGGCATGCCTGGACGGCCGGCTTACTTGGTATAGATTCCCATCCGTGTCGAAGAACCAAGAAACCCCCGGCGCGGGCCGCAACGCCGGCGCCTCCCGAGCGCCGCTGGCCCGGCTCGCCGAGGCTTGCCGGCGCCACGGGCTGCCGCTGACCCAGCAGCGGCGGGTCCTGCTCGAGCTCCTCGCGGCGAGCGAGGCGCATCCCAGCGCCGACGAGCTCTTCGGCGCGGCGCAGCAGGTGCTCCCGGGCGTCTCGCGCACCACGATCTATCGTGTCCTCGAAGCCCTGGTCGAGCTCGGCCTGGCGCGGCGCGTCTCCCATCCGGGAGGCAGCGTTCGCTTCGACGCGCGCACCGACCGCCACCATCACCTGATCTGCACCGAGTGCGGTCGCGTGCGGGACCTGGAGGCGCCGGCGCTGGATCGGCTGCCGCCTCCGGGGAACCTGCGCGGGTTCGAGGTGCACGACTACTCCGTCCATTTCAGCGGTCGCTGCCGCGACTGCCGGAGTCACGAGCGGCGACGGCCGTCGCCACAGAAGGGAGAGAGAACGTGAAGCCGAACATCGGTCTGCCCGACAAGAGCCGCGACGCGGTGGTGAAGATCCTGAACGTGCTCCTGGCGGACGAGTACGTGCTCTACACCCGGACCCGGAGCTTCCACTGGAACGTGGTCGGCCCGAACTTCGCCGAGCTCCACGGCTTCTTCCAGACGCAGTACGAGGAGCTCGACGACATCGTGGACGAGGTGGCGGAGCGCGCACGCACGCTGGGTGGCGCGGCCGCCGGCTCCCTCGGCGAGTTCCTGAAGCTCACGCGGCTGAAGGAGTCCCCGGTGCTGCCGAAGGACGCCTCCGCCATGCTCGCGGCGCTGCTGGAGGACCACGAGTCGGTGATCCAGGCCCTGCGCCGCGATCTCGCGCTGGCGGGCGAGCGGCATGGTGACGTCGGGACCAACGACTTCCTGACGGGCCTGATGGAGCGGCACGAGAAGATGGCGTGGATGCTGCGGGCCCACCTCGCGGGCAAGTAGCCGGGCGTGCCGGCGCCCCGCCTCGAGATCGCGTACTGCACCCAATGCCGCTGGCTCCTGCGCGCAGCCTGGCTCGCGCAGGAGCTCCTCACCACCTTCGAGGCCGAGCTCGGCGAGGCGGCGCTGGTGCCGGGACGCGGCGGCATCTTCGAGGTGCGCCTCGACGGCGAGGTGCTGTTCCAGCGCTCCGTCGCCGGACGCTTCCCCGAATCGAAGGAGCTGAAGCAGCTCGTGCGCGATCGCATCGCGCCCGGACGCGAGCTCGGTCACTCCGATCGCTGAGACACCACGGCCTCGGGGGCGGGTCTCGGCGCCGCGTCTTCGCGCCGTGCCCAGTAGGCATCCACCTCGGCCTGGAGCGACGCCAGCAGCGCCTCCTGCCGCTCGGGTTCGAAGAGGTGCCGATAGCGCTCCTGGGTGCGCAGGTACTCCTCCACCGGACGCCGTCGATGCGGCACCACGGTGTGGGAGAGCCGGCCCCGCATCACCTCCCGGAGCGGCCATGCACCGCTCTCGACGGCGAGCCGCGCCACCTCGACGGACGCGGCGGGGTCGAAGCCCCAGCCCGGCGCGCAGGCGGAGAGCGAGAGGAAGAGCTTCGGTCCCTGCAGCGTCCGCGCACGCGCGACCTTCTCCAGAAGATCGAGCGGATGCGAGGGCGAGACCGTCGCGAGATACGCCGGGCCGGCCGCACGCCACAGGCCGAAGAGATCCTGCTTGCGGAGGGGATTTCCGACCGGAGCCTCGAGGCTCACCGGTGTGGTGGCGGTTCGCGAGCCGCGCGGCGAGGCGGGCGAGCTCTGGAAGCCCGTGTTGCCGAAGCCCTCGTTGTCGTAGCAGAGGTACCAGAAGTCGAGCCCTCGGTGCACCGCGCCGAGGGTGGACTGGAGCCCGATGCCGTTGGCCGAGCCGTCCCCGGTCACCACCACCACCTGCAGATCGTCGTCGCGGCTGCGGCGGCCCTTCGCGATCAGCACGTCGAGCGCGTCGCGCAGGCCCTGGGCTCCCGCCGGCGCCGACGCCATCGCGGTGTAGAGCCAGGACGAGCGAAACGGGGAGAACGGGAACACGGCGAGCATGGTCAGGCAGCCCGCAGCATTGGTGAAGACCACGTTCGGTCCGAGCGCCTTGTGGAAGAGACGCAGCGCCAGCAGGCCGCCGCAGCCGCCGCACAGCCCGGTCCCGCCGGCGAGGTACTCCTGGGCCGGCACGTCCCGGATGCTGCGGTAGATCTCACGCCGCATCGTTCCTCTCCTGGCTCGCGACGTGACCGGCCACGCGCAGGAGCTCCCTCATCCGACGCTCCTCTGCGTCGGTCCAGAGGAGCTCGGGCTCGGGCGAGCCGCCCTCCTGCTCCGCGCGTTGGAGCGACGCCAGCATGCGATCGAACTCGCCCGACTGGAAGCGACGGCCGCCGAGCCCCGAGACGAAGCTGCGCAGCGCGGGCGCACCCGGCCCGGCGAGCGCGCTCGCCACCTCCGTGAACAGGATCCCCCCCTTGCCGACCGAGAGATTCTGGTCGATCACGCCGACGGCGCGGCGGCCGAGCAGCAGGCGGCGCAGCTCCCGCTGGGGCAGGGGACGGATCACGCGCAGCCGGAGCAGGCCGACGCGGGCACCGGCCGCCCGCAGGCGCTCCACCTCCGCCAGCCCGACACCGCTCAGCGAGTTCGACATCACGAGGACGTAGTCCGCGTCGTCCAGGTAGCGGGCGTCCACCAGCCCGTAGCGTCGCCCGAAGCGCTGCTCGAACTCCCCCACCAGCGCCTCGTGCCGCTCGAGGGCCGCCTCCGCGCCGCGCTGCATCTGGTAGCGGAAGAAGCTGTAGGCGCTGCCGCCGAGGACGGCGACACCTTGCGCCACGCCGTGGGAGACGCCGAAGCTCGCCTCCTGCAGCGCGCGGGGGGGCAGGAACGCCCGCGCTGCGTTCGGATCGGGGATCTCGACGGGCTCGCGGGTGAACGAGAGATGGAAGCCGTCCAGGTTCACCAGGACCGGAAGCAGCACGGCGGGATCCTCGGACAGCCGATGGGCGATCAGCACCGAGTCGAGCACCTCCTGGGCGGTCGCGGCGTGGATCTGCACGAAGCCGCAGTCGCGCGCCGCGAGGACGTCGTCGTGGTCGGGCTCGAGGGTCAGGGGCGCGGCGATCCCGCGCGACACGTTCACCAGGACCAGGGGGACGCGCCAGCCCGCGACCGTATAGAGCATCTCGAGGGCGTAGAGCAGCCCCTGACTCGACGTGGCGGTGAAGACGCGCGCGCCGGCGGCCGCCGCCGCGCCCGCCGCGGTCAGCATGGAGTGCTCGGAGTCGAGGGTAACGAGGCGTGCGTCAAGGGCTCCCTGTCCGATGAATTGCGCCAGGGTCTCGATGATCTCGGTCTGCGGCGTGATGGGATACGCGGGCACGTAGTCCACCTCGGCCAGGCGCGCACCCCACGCAGCGGCGGCGTTCCCCGTCAGGAGATCGCGCGTCACGGCGTGGCCTCGCGCAGCGTCACGATCGCCTCCGTCGGGCATTCGTGGGCGCAGACCAGGCAGCCCTTGCAGTGGACGGCGTCGATCCAGGGCGTCGCATCGGCCGAGAGATGGATCGCGCCCTCGGGACAGAGGGCGAAGCAGAGCGCGCAGCGCGTGCAGCGCTGGAGATCGATCTCGGGACGAAACACGCGCCAGCCCGCCGTGGACCGGAGCTCGCTGGTGGCGGGGACCAGGATCGAGGGCGCAGCCTCCCGCGCCGGGAGACGCGGAATGACGCACGGAAGAGACGGAGCGACGGGCCGGGGCCGGCGCGTCGGGAAGCCCAGGACCGGCGCACGCTCGAAGGCGCAGCGCGCGCACTCGACGTTCCGCGCCAGGAGCTCGCCCGCGATTCCCGCGTCGCCGAGCTCGATCCGCAGCGCCTGCTCCAGCGCCTCCCAGGAGGCGATCGACAGCGCCCGCACGGCGAAGGCGGCGGCCGGAGCGCTCGGCCGCGCGCTTCCCACCACCTCGAGCGCGAGAGAGGACAGATCGGCGGCGACGACGCGTCCCGGCAACTCGAAGCGACGCTGCAGCGAGCTCGCGTCCTCCGGCGTGTTCACGATCGCCAGCGTGTCCTCGCCCACGCCCTCCAGGACCGCGGCCTCGGGCTGGCCGAGCAGCGACGCGTCGAGCACGAGGATCGCGTCGGGAGCCTCGATCGTGCCGCGCTCGGGGATGGGACGATCCGCCAGCCGCACCGACGCCACCACCGGCGCGCCGCGCCGCTCGGCGCCGTAGAGCGGCGAGTCCTGCACCCAGGCGCCCGCCAGGAAGGCGCTGCGCGAGACCACGTGGCTCGCGAGCTTCACGCCCTGACCGCCGCGCCCGTGGAGCCGAAGAGCGTGCGGCACGGCGCTCATGCCGGCTCGCCGGGTGGCGGCGGGATCAGCTTCTCGCGTTGCAGCAGCTCGGAGAGCCGACGCCCTTCTTCGATCCGCCGCCGCGCGGCCGACGCCAGCGCATCGCGATCGAGCGCGAGCGCCGCGAGACCTTCGCGCTGCGCCGCGAGCCCCGTCGCGACCGCCACGGCGACGTGCGCCGCGCGCTCGCCCATGTGGGGCAAGAGCTGGTCCTCTTGCAGCCCTGCCTCGCGCGCGACGCCCGCCAGCGCTGCGGCCGCCGCCAGCGCCATGCCGTCGCTCAGGCTGCGGGCGCGCACGTCGAGCGCGCCACGGAAGATTCCCGGGAAGGCCAGCGAGTTGTTGACCTGGTTCGGGAGGTCGCTTCGCCCGCTCGCGACGATGCGGGCACCCGCCGCCCGGGCATCCCAGGGCCAGATCTCGGGCACGGGATTCGCGCAGGCGAAGACGATGGCGTCGCGGGCCATCGCCTGCACCCAGGCCGGCTGGATCAGGTCGGGGCCGGGCCGCGAGAACGCGATGCAGACGTCGGCGCCGCGCAGCGCCTCCGCGATCCCGCCCTGCAGCCCCTCGAGGTTCGTCTCGGTGCAGATGCGCCACTTGTCGGGGAAGCGCTCGCGCTCCGCCTCCACGTCGGCGCGCCGCCGGTGGAGCGTGCCGCGGCTGTCGCAGGCCACGATCTGCGCGCCCGCCACTCCACGGGCCCGCAGCAGGTGGTGGATCGCCACGTTGGCGGCCCCCATCCCGATCATCGCGAGGCGAACGCCGTCGAGGCGTTTCCCCACGACCTCGAGCGCGTTCAGCAGGCCGGCCAGCAGCACCACCGCCGAGCCCTGCTGGTCGTCGTGCCAGACGGGGATCGGCAGGCTCGCGCGCAGCCGCTCCAGAACCCGGAAGCACTTCGGCTGGGAGATGTCCTCGAGATTGACACCACCGAAGGACGGGGCCAGCCACTCGACGGCGCGCACCAGCTCGTCCGGCTCCTTCGTCCCGAGGCAGAGCGGCACCGCATCGACCCCGCCCAGGTGCTTGAAGAGCAGGGCCTTGCCCTCCATCACCGGGAGACCCGCCTCGGGGCCGATGTCGCCGAGGCCGAGGACGCGCGTGCCATCCGAGACGATCGCCACGGCGTTGCCGCGGTTCGTATGGTCCCAGACCCGTTCCGGCCGGGCCTCGATCTCGCGGCACGGAGCCGCGACTCCAGGCGTGTACCAGATGGCGAAGTCGTCGAGGTCCCGGATCGGGCAGCGCGGGGCCGTCTGGATCTTCCCGCGATAGAAGGGGTGCAGACGGAGCGCCTCCTGCGCGGGCCGCGCGGCCCGGGCCAGGAGCTCCTCGCGGCTCGCCATGGTGCGCCTCCAACCCTTCGAGCTGCTGCAAGGAGCGAACCCACCCGCGGGCGCTCGGGCGCCCCGCTCCGCCCCGGCTTCTGGGACAGGGCGCCCCAGCTTCTCCGCTAGCATGTCTCAGCCGCGCGCGGGGTGGCGGCCCGCACCGCGGTCGGCACCCTTGCCCGCGTGTCGCCGCGGCACGCTCCTTGCCTCTGGAGAGGTGTTGCGGCCCACGGGAGCCGCGGAGGCGCATGGCGCGACCCGCCGTGATTCGGAAGGCCCCGGGTGATTGGCGGGTGCAGCCCCATCTCGTGGACTACGAGCGGGCTCGTGCCACGTTCTCCTGGGAGGCCGCGCGCCGCGAGCTCGACGGCCTCCCCGGCGGCCGCGGGCTCAACATCGCCCACGAGGCCGTGGACCGGCACGCCGCCGGACCCCGTCGAGACCACGTGGCGCTGCGCTTCCTGGGTCGGCGGGGCGAGGTGCGCGAGCTCGGCTACGCCGCACTGCGCGACCAGAGCAGCCGCTTCGCGAACCTCCTGTGCGGCCTCGGCGTCGGACGCGGCGAGCGCGTCTTCTCGCTGGCCGGCCGCATCCCCGAGCTCTATGCCGCCGCGCTCGGCGCGCTCAAGAATCGGAGCGTCTTCTGCCCTCTGTTCTCGGCCTTCGGTCCGGAGCCGATCCGCCAGCGCCTCTCGCTCGGGCAGGGCCGCGTGCTCGTCACCACGGGATCCCTGTATCGGCGCAAGCTGGCCCCGTTGCGCGCGAGCCTCCCCTCCCTCGCGCACGTGCTGGTGGTGGAGGACGAGGTGGGCAAGCCGCTCCCGGACGGGACCCACGATCTGCGGCGCCTGCTGAGCGAGTCCTCGCCCGAGTTCGAGATCCCGCCCACCGATCCCGAGGATCCGGCGCTCCTCCACTTCACCAGCGGAACCACGGGCCGGCCCAAGGGCGCGGTGCACGTGCACCAGGCCGTGGTCGCGCACCACGTCACCGGAAAGTTCGCGCTCGATCTCCACCCGGATGACATCTTTTGGTGTACGGCGGACCCGGGCTGGGTGACCGGCACCTCCTATGGAATCGTCTCGCCCCTCGTCCATGGCGTCACGAGCGTGGTGGACGAGGCGGACTTCGACGCCGAGCGCTGGTGTCGCGTGCTCCAGGACCAGGCGGTGACGGTCTGGTACACGGCCCCCACCGCCGTGCGCATGCTGATGCGGGTCGGGAGCGCGCTGCCCCGGGCGCACGACCTGTCGCGGCTGCGCTTC
>JAWOLJ010000137.1:0-16459 GCA_033853555.1 Myxococcota bacterium | reverse complement strand
GCCGCAACCATCGGCCTCACGGGCTCCGTCGCGAACCCGGTCGTCGTGAGCGGGGGCTCGACCCAGCTCTCGGCCACCGTGCAGAACACCGCTCCCAGCGGCGGCGGTGATCTGAACTACACCGTCGACATTGCAACGCCCGGCGTCCCCTACTCCGCGAGCGACGTGCTCGCGCCGGGTGCCTCGGACACCTGGCTCGC
This sequence comes from Myxococcota bacterium, assembly GCA_033853555.1. Lineage (GTDB taxonomy): Bacteria > Myxococcota_A > UBA9160 > UBA9160 > UBA9160 > JAWOLJ01. Next base: position 16,259 of record JAWOLJ010000137.1, on the reverse strand, counting down.
GACCTACGACTCCACCGGCCAGCCCTATGGCCTGAACACCACGTCCGTCACGGTGACGGATCCCGGCGCCAGCAACAGCCCGCAGAGCATCCTGCTGGGAGTGACCGTGCTGGCGCATGCGGTGCCCTACGTCTTCTTCGGGTCGGGTCCCCTGACGCCCCTGGTGGCGCAAGAGCCTCCGGTCGACCCGCTCGCCTTCGGCGCCACGGGCGGCGGGGAGACCTTTGCGGCGGCGGCCGGGGGGATCGTGAACGATCCGCCGTACCCGACGGCGGCCCTCGATCTCGACTCGATCGTCGCGACCGGCGCTCCGCAGATCACCACGGACCTCGCGCCCTTTCAGAACCTGGCCGCCTCGGACAACCCGTCGGACGGTCACCTCTTCACGATCTTCGTGAACCTGGCGACGCCGGGCACCTTCACCAAGACGTTCCAGCTCTACTTCTCCGACCAGAACCTGCCGGGGGCCACGGCGCCCGGGTCGGTCGCGACGTCGTTCACCGTGGTCGCTCAGGTGCTGCCGGTGCCGGAGCCGGCGACGGGCGTCCTGCTGGCGCTCGGCCTCACGGCGCTGGCGACCGGGCGAAGGCGGGGCGCGCAGACGCGCGAACGAGACCCGAGGACGTGATCGCCGGCTCAGGGCTCCGGTGGCGCCCCCGCCGGTGACCCGAAGAGGAAGCGAGCCAGCATCTCGGCGGCCGCGGCGATGGCGGCCTCGGAATCGACCCCCGCCTCGCCGAGCAGCAGCCGGCTCGTCATCCACTGGACCGAGGTCTGGATCAGGAAGGCGGCGCTGGTCACGTCCTTGACGCGCACGCGGCCCTCCGCCCGCAAGGCCTCCAGGAGCGACACCAGCGCGCGTCGCACACGTCCCTCCACCGCCTCCGAGGCGGCCCGGAAGTCCGGGTCCTTGAAGAAGCGCTCCCACAGGATGCGCTGGAGGCCCGGGCGGAAGCGCTGCGAGTGCACCACCGCGCCGACGAGATCGCGCGTCTTCGCCTCGGGGTCCGCGCCGCGCCAGCGCTCGGGGGCGAGCTCGCGCACCACGTCGTCGGCCACCCGGTCCGCCGTCTCGTGCAGGAGCTCGAGCAGGAGCTCGCGCTTGTCCCGGAAGTATCCGTAGAGCGTGCCGACGCCGATCCCCGCGCGCCGGGCGATCTGGGCGGTGGTGGTGGCGTCGAAGCCCCGCTCCTCGAAGCAGGCGATGGCAGCCTCCAGGATGCGGCCGCGGGTGCGCCGGCTCCGCGCCTGCTGGGGGACGCGGGGCGCAGACGTGGCGCGGGGCGGACGGGGCGCGGCCGGCATGGCTGCCAATCTATCCCGGGCCGCCTCCGGCCGTCACATCCCCTGGGGGTAAAATTCCGAACTTGACGTCGGATTCATTTCCAGGAAAGAATCGATCTCGAATCCGCGCCCCTGGTCCAGCCGAAGAAGCCCTTGCCGCGGGACCCCGCCCCGCGGAGGAGACCCATGGCCCATCCCGTCCCCTCCCCTCGCGTCTCGGCCGTCGACGCCGAGCTCGACACCCTCCTCACCTCCTTCGACACCAACTACGCCTGGAACTACGGCTCGGTGAAGGAGGGGCTGCGCGACCTCTACGAGAAGGCCAAGCGCGAGCAATGGAACTCGACCACGCAGCTCGCCTGGAGCACGCCCGTCGACCCCGAGGGCGACATCATCCCCCAGGTCTTCAATCCGCTGCAGGACTATGGCCCGTTCAAGGCGCTCTCGCCGAAGCAGGTGAAGCGCTTCCAGCACGCCCAGCTCTCCTGGACGCTCTCGCAGTTCCTGCACGGGGAGCAGGGTGCGCTCATCACGGCGTCACAGCTCGTGGGCGCGGTGCCCTGGATCGACGCCAAGTACTACGCCGCCAGCCAGACCATGGACGAGGCGCGACACGTCGAGGTGTTTGGTCGCTACCTGCGCGAGAAGCTCGAGTGGGAGTGGCCGATCAACGACAACCTGAAGAAGCTCCTCGATCTGATCCTCACCGACGGTCGCTGGGACTTCAAGTATCTCGGCATGCAGATCCTGGTCGAAGGACTGGCGATGGCCGCCTTCGGCAACATGTACCAGATGGCGCAGGAGCCGCTGGTGAAGGAGCTCGTCCACTACGTGATGAAGGACGAGTCGCGCCACGTGGCCTTCGGCGTGATCTCGCTCAAGGACTTCTACGTCGACATGCCCCAGGCCGAGCGACGGGATCGCGAGGACTTCGTGATCGAGGCCTGTCACCTGATGCGCGATCGCCTGGTCGGTGAGGACGTGTCGCGGGAGTTCGGCTTCGACGTGAAGGAGGTGCGCGAGATCGTGCTGGCAGCGCCGGTGATGCAGATGTTCCGGCAGATGCTGTTTGCGCGCGTGGTGCCGAACATCAAGCGCCTCGGGCTGCTGACGCCCCGCGTGCGCGCGGCCTTCGAGGAGCTCAAGATCATCCAGTTCGAGGACACCGACCCCGAGGCCCAGGACCGCGCGCTCGGGATCGCGTAGCCACGCCGCGGCGCCTCACGCTCCGCGCGGCTTCACGGTGAGCACGGGGCACGGCGCGCGCTGCACCACGCGCTCGGCGATCGAGCCGAGCAGCAGATGGCGCAGGCCCGAGAGCCCGCGCGTCCCGATCACGATCAAGTCGGCGCCGAGCTCGGTCGCCTCGTCCTCGATCACGCTGGCGGGATAGCCTTCGCGCACCCGGGTCTGCACCGGGATTCCCTTCGAGCGGAGCGTCTCGGCGTGTCGCTCCAGCGCCTGCGTCGCCTCTTCGCGCACGCGGGCCCAGAACTCGGGCGGGAGATAGGTGCCCTCGAGCTGCTGGAACTCCGCAGGCAGGTGATAGGCGTGGAGCAGCACCAGCTCGCTCCCGTGCTCCTCGGCCAGATGGCTCGCCCACTCGAGGACCGCCTCGGCGTGCGGTGAGAAGTCGAGCGGGACCAGGATGCGCCGTACCGAGATCGCCATTCCTGCAGCCTGCCCCCGTTCGCGGCCGACGTCCAGCCCGCGGGCCTGCGCGTTGACGCCCTCGGGGCCCCGTCCTACCCTCGTCCGGCACTTTTCCGGGGCCGTAGCTCAACTGGGAGAGCGCCGCGTTCGCAACGCGGAGGTTGGCGGTTCGATCCCGCTCGGCTCCACCAAGAACTCGCCCGTGCCGGCCCGTCCACCCTCGGTGCGGCCGGGCGCGATCGACCCGAATGGTCCGTCCGGAGGTTGCAGCGTGACGACCCGCGTCGGCGACATCGTCGAGCGTCAGGTGCGCGAGTGGGACCTGCGCACCCGCGAGGCCGCACCCCATCGGCCCTGCGTCGCCTTCTCGCGCTTGCCCGGCGCTGGAGCCGACGAGCTCGGCCACAAGCTGGCCGAGCGGCTCGGCTACACCTACTACGGGATCGAGATCCTGGACCTGATCGCGAAGGATTCCGGGGTCTCGCGCAAGCTGCTGGACGGCGTGGACGAGCGGGTGCGGAGCGCGGTCGAGCGCTACGTGATCGATGCGTTCCGGATGCACGGCTTCACCGAGAACGACTACCTGCGGGAGGTGGTGCACACCGTCACCACCCTGGGCGAGCGCGGCGGCGCCGTGATCCTGGGTCGCGGGTCGCCGTTCATCCTGGGACCGCACCAGGCCCTCCGGGTGCTGGTGACCGCGCCGCAGAGGGACCGCGTGGTGCGGACCTCCCACGAGCGCTCGCGCTCCGAGGGCGAGGCCGAGCGCCTGCTCGAGGACGAAGAGCGCTTCCGCGGCGAGTTCATCCGCCAGAGCTTCGGCGTCGATCCCAACGATTCGAGCCGCTACGACCTCGTGGTCAACACCGCGACGCTCTCGATCGAGGGTGCGCTGGAGGTGATCGTGACGGCGCTGCGGCGCCGCTTCCCCAAGAGCGGCCATTCTTAGGCGCACCAGCGGCTTCGCCGCTGGACTGCGCCCTCCGCGCGCCTAGGGCGCGCTGCGCGCTTCGCTTGCCCTGGCCCACCCCTGGCTTCGTCTCGCGGAGGGAATTAAGCTGCGCCGGGCGTCCGAGGAGGGCCCATGACCGTGCCCCCCGCCTTCCGGGGAGACGCAGCGCAGCACCGCTTCGGCCGCGTCGGTCGCATTCCGACCCCGACACCCCTTCCCGTCGGCGACATCAATAGCTACGCGGTGCTGCCGGAGCCGGGATCCGACGAGCTCACCTTGATCGACACCGGCCTGAAGTCGCCCGAGTCCTTCGAGGCGCTGCGGCTCGGTCTGAAGGAGCACGGCTTCGCGTTGGAGCAGATCCGCCGCATCCTGGTGACGCACGCCCACATGGATCACTACGGGCAGGCCCGGCGGCTGCGCGAGCTCTCGGGGGCGCCGGTCTTCGCCTCGGCTCCCGAAGCCGAGCGCATGAAGGGGTTCTGGTCGCCCTCCGCACAGCGCGACGAGCGGGTGCTGGTCTGGTTCCGACGCTGGGGCGTGCCGCCCGACGCGATGCACGCCGACGGCGGGATCGCAGACTTCGCCCGGCGCCTCTCGGAGCCGCTCGAGGTGGACGGGATCCTGGCCGACGGCGAGCGCGTGAGCTTCGGCGATGTGACGCTCGAGGTGATCGCCACGCCGGGCCACTGCGAGGGACACATCGTCTTCTACGACCGCGAGCGCCGCCTGCTGTTCTCGGGCGATCATCTGCTGACCGACATCTCGCCCGTGCCCCTGCTCTCCATCCCGAAGCAGGAGGGCGAGCCGCGGCCGAAGAGCCTGATCCGCTTCCTGCAATCCCTGGAGCGAGTGGAGCGGCTGGAGGTGGACCTCACCTTCCCGAGCCACGGCGGCGTGATCGACGATCATCGCAAGCTGATCGCCGGCTACCGGCTGCACCACGAGAAGCGCGCGCTCCAGATGCGGCGGGCGCTCGAGGCCGGGCCCCGCACGGCCTTCGAGCTCGCCTCGCGCCTCTTCCCGCGCCACTGGTCGAGCCAGATCTTCCTGGTGATGTCGGAGGTGATCGGGCACCTGGACGTGCTGGTGGAGCAGGGCGGCGTGGTGATCGAGGAGAGGAACGGCGTGGAGCAGGTGCGGCTCGCGACGGCCGCTCCTGCCTAGGAGGATCTTCCATGTGGGTGGCCAAGGTGAACGAGCTGATCGGCTCCTCGCCGGAGGGCTTCGAGCAGGCGGCCCGGGCGGTGGTCGAGCGCGCCAGCCGGACCCTCGCCGGGATCACCGGCGTCGAGGTGCTGGAGAAGCGCGTCAAGGTGCAGGACGACGCCATCGCCGAGTACCGCGTCCGCCTGCGTCTGGTGTTCGACATGGCACCGGAAACGGTGCTCCACTGGTAGGGGGAGTGCGCGCATGGCCATCGCATCGGTGTCCACCATCACGGCGGCCTCGTCGATCGGCTGGCAGGACGCGATCGAGCGGGGCTTCGAGCGGGCGAAGAAGACCCTGCGCCACATCACCGGCCTCCAGGTCGTGGACGAGAAGGCGCGCGTCGAGGAGGGGAAGATCACGGAGTATCTCGTGACCTTGCGCGTGATCTTCGTCCTCGAGGAGCCGCCCCGTTAGACGGGGGCGGCGCACGGACGCACTCGAGGCGTCTCGGTGACGGAGCAGCGGGTTCCTGCGATCGTGACGGCCGGCGATCGCACGGCGGCGCGGCCGGTCTATGGCGAGAGCAAGGTCTTCCTGGAGCTCGAGGGCCTCCCGCTGGTGGCGCACGTGGTGCGCACGCTGCAGCGGGTGCCCGAGGTGGGCGAGGTGTGGGTCGTGGGGGATCCGGCCCGCCTGGAGAAGGCCCTGGGCTCGGAGGAGCTCCGGCGTGAGCTGCGAAAGCCGCTCCACCTGGTGCCGCAGTTCCGCAACCTCTACGAGAACGCCTGGCAGACCTATCGTCGGCTCCTGCCCGGGGCGGGCCCGGAGGGCCGCGATCCGGCCGGAGCGGACCTCGACCAGCAGGTGCTCTACCTCTCCGGCGACCTCCCCTTCGCGACACCGGAGGAGATCTCGGAGTTCGTGCGACGCGGCGCCGCCCACGGCTGCGACTTCTGCCTCGGCCTCGTGACCGAGGAGTCGATGCGCGGCTTCGCGCCGGCGGCTCCCGACGGGCCGGGGATCCGCATGGCGTACTTCAACCTCCGCGAGGGCCGCTTCCGCCAGAGCAACCTCTTCCTGGTGAAGCCCGGCCGCATCGGCAACCGCCACTACGTGGAGGAGATGTACGAGCACCGCTACCAGCGTCAGTTCGGGCCGATCGTGGCCCTGGCCTGGCGCCTGCTGCGAAGCGAGATCGGAGGCCTGCGCCTCCTCTTCTACTACTCGCTCATGCACCTGGCCTCGGTCGCGGATCGCAGGGGCTGGCGCCGCCTGGCCGGCTTCCTGCGCCGAGCGCTGCCGATCGCTCGCGTGGAGGCGACGCTCTCACGGCTCCTCCGCGCGTCGTTGCGGCTGGTGGTAACGGAGGTGGGCGGCTGCGCCGTGGACGTCGACAACGAGGCCGACTACGACGCGGCGAAGGCGCGCTTCGCGGAGTGGCGCGCCGCGCAGGCCGCACGTGCGGCCGCGCTCGCCCACAGGCTCGAGGACGGCGCGCCGTGAGCGGCGGCGCGGCGCAGGAGATCGCTCGTGTGGTGCGGCGGAGCGCCGGCCTCTTCCGTCGCCTCGAGCGGGGTGTGATCGAGGTGGGCGGCGGCGATCGCGTGCGCTGGCTGAACGGGATGCTCACGAACGACGTGGCGGCGCTCGCGCCGGCGGCGCGGCGCGGCTGCCCCGCCCTCCTGCTCACGCCCAAGGGAGGCATCGTCGCGGACGTCCACGTCGTGCTGCACGGGGAGACGCTCTGGCTCGATCTCGAGCGCGAGGCCCTTCCGGGCGTTCTGAAGCGTCTCCAGGATCACGTGATCGCGGACGACGTCGTCCTCGCCGACCGGAGCGCGACGCTGGCGCGGCTCGGCCTGGAGGGGCCGGCCGCGCCGGCGGTGCTCGCGGCGGCCGCCGGCCAGGCGAGCGACCTCGCGGCGGGCGACGCCTGCGAGCTCTCGATCGACGGGATTCGCGTCGGCGTGGCGGCCTTCGGCTGGAGCGGCGAGCGAGCGTTCCAGCTCTTCGCTCCCGCGGCGCAGGAGGAGCGTCTCGCCGTGCGCCTCCGCGCCGCCGGCGCGCCCTACGGCCTGGTGGAAGGCGACGCGCCGGCCCTCGAGGTGCTGCGGGTCGAGGCCGGCATCCCACGCCTCGGCCGCGAGCTCGGCCCGGACGTCCTCCCGCCCGAGGCGCGCCTCGAGTCCGCCGTATCCTACACCAAAGGATGTTACACCGGCCAGGAGATCGTCGCGCGGCTGCGCTCGCGGGGGCAGGTGAACCACCTGCTGGTCGGTCTCTCCCTGACGGGCGAACCGCCTCCCGCGCCGGGCACGGAGGTGGTCGCCGAGGAGGCCACGGTCGGGGCGATCACCAGCGCCGCGCTCTCGCCGGCGCGCGGGCCGATCGCCCTCGCCTTCCTGCGGCGCTCGCACGCGGTGCCGGGCACCGCGGTGCGGGTGGCGGGGAGGGCGGCCCGGGTGGAGGCCCTGCCCCTGGTGCGGCCGGCGGAAGGCGCGTGAAGGGCATCCTCGTCGTCTTCGCCAAGGCGCCGCGCCCCGGCGAGGTCAAGACGCGGATGACACCGCCGCTGGCGCCCGCCGAGGCCGCGGCCCTCTACGCCTGCATGCTCGACGACGTGCTCGAGGCGAGCGCGGCCCTGGCCGCCGAGCAGGGCCTCGAGCCGGTCCTGGCCGCGCACCCGGCCGAGGCCTGCGCCGAGCTCGCCCGCCGGGCGCCCCGCGCCTTCCGCGTGGTGGCGCAGCGCGGCCGCGACCTCGGCGCCCGCATGGAGTGGGCGGTGGCCGAGGCCGCGGCGTACGGCGCCTCGCCGGTGGTGTTGCGCGGGAGCGACAGCCCGGCCCTGGCGGGAGCGGTCCTGGGCGCCGCCCTCGAGGCCCTGGCCGAGGCCGACCTCGCACTCTCTCCCGACCGCGACGGCGGCTACCAGCTCGTGGCGCTGCGCCGGCCCGCCCCCGGCCTCTTCGCCCACCCGATGGGCACGCCCTCCGCGCTCGAGGACACGCTCGCGCGAGCGCGGAGCCTCGGCCTGCGGGCGCGGCTGGTCGCGCCGGGCTTCGACCTCGACACCGTGGAAGATCTGCACTGGCTGGCCGAGGCGCGCCGCGCGGGGCTCGCCCTCGGCTGCCGCCGTACCCTGGCGCTTCTCGACGACGCGGACCTGTGGCGACACTGCCCCAGCGTCGGCGCCCGCCTCATCGGCTGGAGCGCCCGCTCCGCGGGCACTCCCTGAGCAAACGGCGGGCAGCCTCCGCCCGCCCGCCGCCTGCCCGATACCGAGGCGGCCCCTGGGGTGGCACGAGACTTGCGGGATGCGGGCGGCGCTGCACCGTTGCAGTCGGAGGGAAGCCCGCATGAGGCGAGGAATTGCAGTTTCCACGGTGGCCGGGGTGGCATTTTGCATCGGCCTGGGCACGGCGGCGACCGCCGACGACGTCGCGAGCGGCGAGGCGAAGAGCTGGGCCGACGCGATCAAGATCTCGAGCTACCTGGAGGCGGGAATCACCGCCAATCCCTACTACTCGACCGGGGAGAACTTCGGCCATCTGTTCACGGACAAGGCGAATGCGTTGCTCTTGAACCAGGCCAGCCTGATCGCGGAGCGGCCCATCGACTCGAGCTCCAAGGACTTCGACTTCGGCTTCCGGTTCCAGTTCATGGCCGGCACCGACGCACGCTACACGCACTTCATGGGAGAGCTCGACCGGGTGGGCGACGAGCGGGTCCAGCTCGACATCCTCGAGGCCAATCTCCAGGCGCATCTCCCGGTGCTCACCGACGGCGGAATCGACGTCAAGGCCGGCCAGTTCGTCACGCTGGAGGGCATCGAGACCATCGATCCGCGGACCAACTTCTTCTATTCCCACAGCTACATCTTCAACTTCGGGATCCCGCTCAAGCACACGGGGCTGCTGACGACCACCCACGTCAACTCCACTCTCGACGTGATGCTCGGCGTCACGACGGGTGAGAACACGACCTTCGGCGGTGGCGACAACAACCACGCCGCCGCGTTTCACGGCGGCTTCGCCCTGAACAATCTCTTCGGAGGCTCGACGACGGCCATCTTCACCACCCACATTGGCCCGGAGCTCCCGCTGGGCACGCCGGGCGTCCATCCCAATAGCGACCTCCGCTACGAGAACGACATCAGCATCACCTGGAAGATCAACGACGCGCTGACCTCGATGACCGACCTGAACCTGATCCGAGACGACGGCGTCAAGGCGTGGGGCTACGGCGTGGCGCAGTACCTCACCTACCAGTTCAACGACCTGATCTCGGCCGGCGGGCGCATGGAGATCTGGCGCGATGCCAACGGCTTCTTCGTCGGAGCCTTCCCCGGGAATACGGACTTCCTGAACGCACAGCTCGGGGAGCCGGCCACGGTGATCGGAGGCGGAGCGACGACCTACTTCGCCATGACCCTCGGCCTCAACATCAAGCCCGAGGTGCCGAAGGCGATGACCGGCTTCGTGATCCGCCCGGAGGTCCGCTACGACCGCTCGCTAAACGGCACCCACCCGTTCGGCAGCGCCAACACCCCCCGCGGAGACCAGTTCACGATCGGCCTCGACTTCGTGCTGCCGTTCACGCTCCTGCCCTTCGGAGGCTGAAGCACGGGGACTTCGGCGCCCCGGGGCGTGCGAGCCTGCACGCCCCGGGGCGTTCAGCCGCCGTTCGCGTTTGGTTTGGAAGGCGTGACGAGGCGCGCGCCGAAGCTCGCGCTGCGCCGCGCGGAGGGCGTCCAGACGCCCCAGACGGCGCCCACACCGAGCTTCTCCATCTTCGAGTAGAGCGTGCGGCGGCCGATGCCGCGCGCGCGCGCGGCGGCGGAGCGGTTGCCGCGGGCCTCGCGCAATGCCTGCGCGATCCGCCAGGCCTCCGCGCGCTCGACCCACGAGCGCAGTCCGAGGCGTGCGGGGCCCTCGGCTGCGAGCGCGCGGCGATAGAGCTCCTCGAGCAGCGTGTCGATCGGTCGTCCCGACAGGTCATCCATCGTGGGTTCCGCTCCCTTGGCAGGCGGCTCGCGGAGCGCTGCTGCAAGAGCCGTTCCGCGGCCGCTCGCGCCCGCCGACGTCGCAGCGCATCGCCGGGCGCTTCGACGCCCGTTCGCTGGGCAGGCGCCGCCCGCGCAGCGAGCGGTGCGGCTCCGCGGGCGCCGCGCTGCGAGCCGCTTCCGACCCACACGTGTGCCCCGCGGCACGAAGCTCGCGTGGCATGCCGGTTGCTCCAGGCGGAGGCGCGGGCGCGGCGGTCGGCTCGCGCGAGGAGGCACGGATGAAGAAGGTCGAGGGGATCATCAAGCCCTTCAAGCTCGACGACGTGAAGAGCGCGCTCATCGAGGTCGGCGTGCACGGCCTCACGGTGACGGAGGTCCGGGGCTTCGGGCGGCAGAAGGGCCACACCGAGCTGTACCGCGGCGCCGAGTACGTGGTGGACCTGGTCCCCAAGGTAAAGATCGAGGCGGTGGTGCCGGACGAGCTGGTGGAGAAGGTGGTGGCGGCGGTGAAGGACACCGCCAAGACCGGGCGCATCGGCGACGGGAAGGTCTTCGTGAGCCCCGTCGTCGACGCGGTCCGCATCCGCACCGGCGAGCGGGGCGACGCAGGGATCCTGTAGGAGGCCCCGCCCCACCGCCCGGCGGCGGCCCTGCGTCGGGATCGGGACGGAGCGGCCCTGCCCGCGCGACAGGCAGGTCCCGATCACGGATTGGGCAGCGCCCGTGCGGCGCCCGGCTGATCTGCGCCGAGAAAGGCCCGGAGGGCCGATCCGGCTGTGCAGGAGGTGGCATGAGCCTTGCGATGCCCATCCCGCGCCGGCGTGTAGCCGCCGCGATGGAGAGGAGCAGCGATCATGCGACACCTTCCGCAGGAGTCTTCGACCGCCCGCCGCCTGGGGCTGGCGGCGCTCGGAGCGCTGGCGGCCCTGCTGGCCTCGGCGCCGGCGTGGGCGCAGGAGGCGGCCGCCGCGCCGGCCGGGATCGACACGGGCGATACCGCGTGGGTGCTGACGGCGACCGCCCTGGTGCTGATGATGACGCTTCCCGGCCTGGCCCTCTTCTACGGCGGCCTGGTCCGAGCGAAGAACATCCTGAACGTGCTGATGCAGTGCTTCATCGCGGCGGGAATCGTCGGGGTGATCTGGATCGTGGTGGGCTACAGCCTGGCGTTCGGCACGGGCGGCGCATTCATCGGCGATCTCTCCAAGGCGATGCTGTCCGGCGTCACGGCGGACTCGCTGTGGGCGAACCTCGCCACGCCTCCGCGCAACATCCCGGAGTACGTCTTCGTGATGTTCCAGGCGATGTTCGCGATCATCACGCCGGCGCTGATCATCGGCGCCATCGCCGAGCGCATGAAGTTCGGCGTCTACGTCAGCTTCATCACGCTGTGGTTGATCCTGGTCTACTGCCCGCTGGCGCACATGGTCTGGGCCAGCGAGGGCTGGATCTTCAAGGCCGGCGCCATCGACTTCGCGGGAGGCATGGTCGTTCACATGTCGAGCGGGTACTCCGCGCTGGTGGCGGCGATCATGCTCGGTAAGCGGCGCGGTTTCGGAAAGGAGCCGATGCCGCCCCACAACCTGCCCCTGGTGCTCACGGGCGCCGGGCTCCTCTGGGTGGGCTGGTTCGGCTTCAACGCGGGCAGCGCGCTCAGCGCGAGCGGCCTCGCCACGCTGGCCTTCCTGAACACGAGCACCGCGACGTCGACCGCCGTCGTCGCGTGGGCCCTGCTCGAGGTCTTGCATCGGGGAAAGCCGACGGCCCTCGGCGCGGCCACGGCGGCCGTGGCGGGACTGGTGGCGATCACGCCCGCGTGCGGCAACGTCACGCCCGCCGGCGCGATCGCCGTGGGCGCCGGAGTCACGGTGGTCTGCTACCTCGCCGTGACCTTCCTGAAGCCGCTCTTCGGCTACGACGACTCGCTGGACACCTTCGGCGTGCACGGCGTCGGCGGGACCTGGGGCGCCCTGGCCTCGGGCCTGCTGGCCGCCACGCTCGGGTCGGGCGTGGAGTCCAAGGGCCAGCAGATCCTGGTGCAGCTCGAGGGCATCGCGTTCACCGCGGTCTTCGCCGTCGTGATGACGCTGGTGATCCTGAGCGTGCTGCGCCTCGCCTTCGGCGGCCTCAAGGTGGACGAGGAGTCGGAGGAGGCGGGCCTCGACCTCTCCGCCCACAGCGAGAACGCCTACGAGTTCGGCGGCAGTGCAGGCGGCTCCGTGTTCGGGGAGCGGGCCGGGCATTCGGCCGCGGCGGCAGCGCCGATGGGAGCCCCCCAGCGCAAGCCGGCCTGAGCCAGGGCTGCCGGGGCGGGCGCCTCCCCGCGCCCGCCTCGGCAGCGGACGCCTCGAAAGTGATACCGTAGCGGCGCGTCCGACGAGAGCCGAGACACCCCGGGGAGAGAGGAAAGGGAAGGACATCCCATGCGCAAGGTCGAGGCGATCATCAAGCCGTTCAAGCTCGACGAGGTGAAGGAGGCTCTGAACGGCATCGGCGTGCAGGGCATGACCGTCACCGAGGTCAAGGGCTTCGGGCGGCAGAAGGGTCACACCGAGCTCTATCGCGGGGCGGAGTACGTCGTCGACTTCCTGCCCAAGATCAAGCTCGAGATCGCCGTCAGCGACGATCTCGTCGACAAGGTGGTGCAGGCGATCTGCCAGGCGGCCAACACCGGCCGCATCGGAGACGGCAAGATCTTCGTTCTGCCCATGGAGGAAGTGATCCGGATCCGCACCGGCGAGCGCGGGCCGGACGCCATCTAGCCCGCGGCCGGCGCGGGTACGACCGGGTTCGCCGAACCATCACATCAGAGGGAATGAACCAGCAATGGATGCAAAACAGGTCCTCGAGTTCGCGAAGAAGCACAACTGCGTCATGGTGGATCTCAAGTTCACCGACTGGCCGGGCGTCTGGCAGCACATCTCGCATCCGATCGACATGCTCGAGCTGTCGTCGTTCGAGGACGGGTTCGGCTTCGACGGGTCGTCCATCCGCGGCTGGAAGGCGATCAACGACAGCGACATGCTGACGATCCCCGATGCGGCCACCGCCGTGATCGATCCCTTCATGTCGCATCCGACGCTCTCGCTGATCTGCGACATCGTGGATCCGATCACACGCGAGCACTACTCCCGGGATCCGCGCTGGATCGCGCGCAAGGCCGTGAACTACCTCAAGAGCTCGGGGATCGGCGACACGGTCTACTTCGGCCCCGAGGCGGAGTTCTTCGTGTTCGACTCCGCGCGCTTCGAGGGCGGCCCCAATCGCGCCTTCTACTACCTCGACTCCATCGAGGGCCGCTGGAACAGCGGGCGCGAGAGCGACAAGGGCGGCCCGAACCTCGGCTACAAGCCGCGCTACAAGGAGGGCTACTTCCCGGTGGCGCCGATGGACACGCTCCAGGACATCCGCACCGAGATGTGCCTGGAGATGGAGCGCTGCGGTGTGGCCATCGAGACCCAGCACCACGAGGTGGCGACCGGCGGCCAGTGCGAGATCGACATGAAGTTCAAGCCCCTGGTGCAGATGGCCGACTCGCTCATGATCTACAAGTACTGCGTGAAGAACGTGGCGCGACGGCACGGCATGACCGCGACCTTCATGCCGAAGCCTCTCTTCGGCGACAACGGCTCGGGCATGCACTCGCACCAGTCGATCTGGAAGGACGGCAAGCCGCTCTTCGCCGGATCGGGCTACGGCGGCCTCTCGGAGCTCGCGCTCTACTACATCGGGGGCATCCTGAAGCACGCCCGGGCGCTGGCGGCCATCACCAACCCGACCACCAACTCGTACAAGCGGCTGGTGCCGGGCTACGAGGCGCCGGTGAACCTCGCCTACTCGAGCCGCAACCGCTCGGCGGCGATTCGCATCCCGATGTACTCCACGAGCCCGAAGGCCAAGCGGATCGAGGTGCGGTTCCCCGATCCCGCCTGCAATCCCTACCTGGCCTTCGCCGCGATGACGATGGCCGGGATCGACGGGATCGAGAACAAGATCCATCCCGGTGACCCGCTCGACAAGAACATCTACGCCCTCTCGCCGGAGGAGCGGAAGCACGTTCCGTCGATGCCGGGGAGCCTCGAAGAGGCGATCGAGTGCCTGGAGGCGGACCGGGACTTCCTGCTGAAGGGCGACGTCTTCACCGAGGACGCCATCGAGAGCTGGATCACCTACAAGAAGGAGGCCGAGGTCGACGCCGTGCGGCTGCGCCCGCATCCGCACGAGTTCGAGCTCTACTACGACTGCTGAGCGTCCGGGCCCGAAGCGGTCCAACGGGCGGCGGCCGGGAAACCGGCCGCCGCCTTCGTTTTTCGAGGCCGTGGGCTGCTGCACGATCGGCGGGCATTCGATGCTCCGCGAGTGAGCCTCCTACATGCACTGATGTGCGGCAAGCTGCGCTCCCGAGCCGCTTCCGGCACAGGTTCCGACCGTCGGCACTTGGCCCCCGGTTTGCTTGGCAACCGACCGGGTGGCGAGCGCGGATCCGAGGCTCGGAGCCCCGCGCGGAGCCGGAGAGCGAGTGGGCACCGTCGCAGCCCCGTGGCGGCGTCCACGATGCAAGGAAGGGCGTCGATGGCGATCGGTCGAAAGCTGTCATTCCAGGAAAAGCTCACCCGGCTTCGGGAGCGGCTCCACGACGAGGAGTGGCGCCGCTACGGCGGGCTGCTGCTCACCGGCAAGCTGGTGGGCGTCGGCACGCTGATGCTGGCCATCGCCTGCGTGTCGGCGATTCTCGGCCAGAGTGTCTTCGCAGCCGATGCGCCCACGATCAACGGCGCCGACATCGTGAACCCGATCAACACGGTGTGGACGCTGCTGGCGGCCTTCCTCGTCTTCGGCATGCAGGTCGGCTTCACGATGCTCGAAGCCGGCTTCTGCCGATCGCGCGAGACGGTCAACGTCTTGATGGAGTGCATCGTCGATACCTGCCTGTGCGGGCTCCTCTTCTACGCCTGGGGCTTCGCCTTCATGTTCAGCCACGGCAACGGCCTGATCGGGCTGAACTGGTTCTTCCTGCAGGGCGCCCCGGCCACCTACGAGGCGACGGGCGTGGCGTTCCTCGCGTTCTGGCTGTTCCAGTTCGCGTTCGCCGATACCTGCTCGACGATCACCTCCGGCGCGATGATCGGCCGCACGGGATTCCTGGGCGATCTCGTGTACAGCGTCGCCGTCTCGGGCTTCATCTACCCGATCATCGGCCACTGGGCATGGGGCCCGGACGGCTTCCTGGCGACGATGGGGAGCGACGGGAACTTCCTGCCCGCGCTCGGCACGGGGTTCCACGACTTCGCGGGCTCGACCGTGGTCCACACCATCGGTGGCTTCATCGCACTCGCCGGAGCCATCGTCCTCGGGCCGCGCATGGGACGAAAGTTCAAGCGAGACGGTGGTGGGCCCATGCTGCCGCACGACCTGGTGATCGCGGCGAGCGGGGGCCTCATCCTGTGGTTCGGCTGGTACGGGTTCAATCCGGGCAGCACGCTCTCCGCGATGGACGCCGAGGGCATCGGACGAGTGGCGGCCAACACGACCCTGGCAGCTTGCTCTGCCGGTCTGACCGCCATGCTCTATGCGTACCTGCAGAACAAGAGCTGGGACGTGAGCTTCACGGTGAACGGCTTCCTGGCCGGGCTCGTCGCCATCACCTGCCCTTGCTACTGGGTGACCCCGTTCGGCGCGATCGTCCTCGGCGGCGTCGCCGGGGTGATCGTCGTCCTCGGAGTCGAGCTCCTCGAGTGGCTCCGCATCGATGACCCGATCGGCGCCGTGCCGGTACACGGGCTGTGCGGCATCTGGGGCACTCTCTCGCTCGGGCTCTTCGCTGCGGGGCAGTTCGGTGCGCCGGGCGCAACGGGACCCGACAACTCGGCGCCCTTGACCGGGCTCCTCTACGGTGGCGGGTTCAGCCTGCTGGCGGCGCAAGCCCTGGGCAGCCTGATCATCACGAGCGCGACCTTCGGGGTATCGCTCGCCGTGATGTACGCCGTGAACGCCATGGGCATCCTGCGCGTCACGCCGGAGGGCGAGCACCATGGGCTCGATCTGCACGAGCACGGGATCTCCGCCTATCCCGAGTACGTGATCAGTGCGACGGCACGACCCGCCGGGTTGCTGGACGACGCACCGAGGCCGAGCACGGTGGCGCAGCCCGTGAAGCAGCCGGCGACCGTTCCCTCCTGAGAGGTGGCCCCGCTGGCGCGACGCGTCTGCGTC
>JAWOLJ010000136.1:0-5501 GCA_033853555.1 Myxococcota bacterium | reverse complement strand
GCATGCCGCAGGATCGCCGTCGCCTGCGCGCGATGTGCGCCCGCGTGAAACGGTCCGTAAGTCTGCGGCGCCAGGAGGAGCGGGAGCCCCAGCTCGAGCGCCAGGAGCTTCGGCATCGCCACGGCCGCGAAGCGTTCGTGGCCGTAGAGGTCCGAGAAGCTGTCGCCACCCGAGATGTCGATCACGGCATCCAGCCCGCGCAGCAGCGCCGTGCGGGGATGAAGCCGTGCCAGGCCCGCACGTGCAAAGGCGCGAAGCTGGAGCAGGGATTCAGGGCGGTGCAGGCGTCGCGTATGGTAGGCCCCGACGAGGCGCACCTCGCGCAGGCCTTGCCCGATCGCCAGACGCGTCTCCCGAACGCCGCGGCCGTAGTCGAAGAGCGTGATCGCGGCATCCGGCGCGACCTGGTGGAGGCCGTGCACGATCGAGAGCCCGAGCGCCGACACTCCGCGGTTCCCCGTGTCGAGCGGGCAGCCGAAGATGCCGAGCGCCCCCATCAGCCCGATGCCGCCTCGCGCGCCGGTCGCTGCGACCCCGCGCGCGGGCGCAGCCACTCGGCGCGGCGAGCGAACACCTCGGGCCAGGCGGAGCCACCCTCGCTCCGCTGCAGGAGAGCGCTCGGCAGCGCTCGAGCGCCCAGCGCCCTCGTCGCGGCCCAGAGCCAGAGCATGGCCACGCCGAATCGCGCCGAGCGCGTCGGCCAGTGCCGTCGCACCAGCAGCACGAGCGCCCCCAGGAGACGCACCATCTTGTCCGTGCGCACCGGCTCCGACGCACCCCCGAGATGAATGATCGTGGCGTCCGGCGTGATCATGGGCCGGAAGCCGCGCGTGCGGGCCCGCAGACAGAGATCCGACTCCTCGCCGTACATGAAGAAGGCGGGATCGAAGCCGCCGAGCTCCTGCCACAGCGCGCGAGAGATCCAGAGGAGGCAGCCCGTCACGATGTCCACCTCGCGCGCGCTATCGCGCCGCCAGGGGCCGAGGCTCTCGGGATCGAAGAGCAAGGAGCCTCGGAAGAGCGTGGAGAGACCGAGGCCACGGCAAAGCAGGCTCCATGGCGTGGGTCGCCCTCGACACGAGGTGGGGTTGAGACCGCCGTCGGCGAAGAGCGTACGCCCGCCCACGATCCCGGCCTCGGGATGCGCCAGCGCGAAGCGATGGAGCTTCTGGACGGCGCCGTCCAGCACGACGGTGTCGGGGTTCAGGAGCAGCAGGTAGCGGCCCCGCGCCAGCTGCGCGGCGAGGTTGTTCGCGGCGGCGAAGCCGAGGTTGGTCGGGCTCTCGTGCAGGATGACGCCCGGGAAGCGCTCACGGATCGCCTTCGCCGACTCGTCCGCCGAAGCGTTGTCCACCGCGATCACCTCGAACGAGAGGTCCCGGGTCTCCGCGTACACGGATTCGAGACACGCGAGCGTGATCGCGCACGTGTTGTAGCTGACGATCAGGATCGAGAGCTCAGGCGGCGACATCGCGCCTCCCGGGCCTCCGCACGCCCCGCAAGAAGCCCTGGATGCGATCCAGGAGCTCCGACGAGGCCGCCCGGCCAATGCGCGGGGTGGCAGGCCGCTCCTGCATCCGGTCGAGCTGTTCCGCGAGATCGTGCTCATCCGTCGCAGCCGTGAGGAGCCCGGCCTCGGCGAACCAGCGCGCCGTCGCCACTTGATGATCGTTCCGGGTCTCGTCGAGGCGGCCGAGGCGAGGCAGCACGAGCAGCGGCTTTCCCGCTTCGAGAGCGGTCAGGATGGTGCCCATCCCCGCGTGGCTCACCACGATCCGGGCGGCCGCGATGCGTTCGCGGAAGTCCCGGGACGCGAGCCGCCCCACCGCGCGGAAGTTCCGCGGACGATAGGCGCCGTCGGCGATCTGACCGAAGATCTCCCGGCCGGGGTGCGCCGCCGCCCAGTCGTCCACGGCACGGACCAGCCGATCGAAGGGCATCTGTCCGCCCACGGTGACGAAGATCAAAACACCCTCCCGGCGAACTCCGGGCCCCCCTCGCGTGCGAGGTGGGGCCACTGCGTGAGCCAGAGCTGTGCCACCGCTCGCGCCAGGCGTCCGGACATCGAGAGCCCTTCCACGTTCGCGATGCTGTCCACCCAGATGGTCCTCGCACCGAGGAGCCGACCGAACGCCAAGGCGAAGAGTCCGGGCGCCGCACCGGTGGAAACCACCACGTCGGGCCGCTCGCGCCAGCACAGGCCCAGTACCTGGAGCATCAGCCGCACCAGGCGCCAGCGGTTCCAGCGCGTGGCGTCCACGACGACGTGGAACGGCTGGCCCGCCACGTCTTCGCGGTACATCTCGTCCACCGTGGCGAACACGAGGCGGCAGCCGGCGAAGGCCGGTAGCAGCCGCATGAGCTGCACCCAATGGCCGCCGCCGCTCGCGACGGCGAGAACCTTCTGTGCCTGCAGACCGTTCACGAGACGCCTCTCCTAGGGGCCGAACGCGCCGGGCGGCCGCGCCGCGAGCCCGGGCGGGATTCGCCGCTCGAGGGTAGCGCCCCGGCAGGAGGGCCCGCCGTCCGCTCGCGCCTCCTGCGGAAGCACCGAGCTCGGGTGCGGTGGCGCCGCGCCGGAGAGCCAGGGCCCACCCTTCCGGTGAGTGGCCCGATCGCGAAACGACGACCGCCACGGCCCGTCTCGGGGAGGCCTTCAGACGCCCGGTGTGCAGATGTCGCTCCACTTGGCGCCGCCCCCTGATGCGTCTTGTCGCCGGCTCGCAGTGCCATGGGGTGGCGCGCCACATCATTCGCGTCGCATCACGGATGTGACTCTTCTCGTGATAAACCGTCGAGAGATTGCATTTTTTCCTCGGCGTCCTGTTACCATGCTGCTCGATCTGCGTACTCACCCCATCAGACGATCCTGCGGTCGCCGTCTCTCCAGAGTGCAGGAGAAGCGCAAATGACGAGGCAGAATCCGCGTTCGACGGCCATTTGGCTGGCCGTGTTGCTCCCGCTTTTGATGCAGGCCGGACCAACCCAGGCGCAGGTCGCGACCGTGCTGCCTTCGGGCTTCCTGGAGACGGTCGTCTTCAGCGGCCTCAGCTACCCCACCGCGGTGCGCTTCGCGCCCGACGGTCGCGTCTTCGTCGCCGAGAAGGGCGGTACCGTAAAGGTCTTCTCGAGCCTCTCGAACCCCACGCCGACCGTCGTGGCGGATCTCTCGACGAACGTCGATAACTACTGGGACCGGGGCCTCCTCGGGCTCGCGGTCGACCCGGCGTTTCCGACCCGGCCCTACATCTACGTCCTCTACACCCTCGACGCGCCTCCCGGCGGAACCGTGCCGACCTGGAATGACAACTGCCCGACTCCCCCGGGCCCGACCTACGACGGCTGCGTCGTGACCGGGCGTCTCTCGCGGATTCAGGTCGGCTCGAACAATCAGATGGTCGGCTCCGAAACCGTTCTCATCGACGCGAAGTGGTGCCAGCAGTTCCCCAGCCACTCCGTCGGAGATCTTCAGTTCGGGCCCGATGGAGCGCTGTATCTGAGCGCGGGCGAGGGCGCGAGCTTCTACGCCATGGACTACGGTCAGCTCGGGGGCACCCAGCCCGGCACGCCCACGCCGAAGAATCCGTGCGGAGACCCGCCCGGCGGCGTCGGCGGCGACATGTCGCTGCCGGACGCTCGTGGCGGCTCACTGCGCGCGCAGCGCCTGATCTCTCCCTTCCCGGGGGATCCCCCGGCCCTGAACGGCTCGATCCTTCGCGTGGATCCCGACACCGGCAACGCGCTGCCCACGAACCCGCTCTACGGCACCGGTCGCGGGGACATGGAGCGGATCGTCGCCACGGGTCTGCGCAACCCCTACCGCTTCACCTTCCGGCCCGGCACCCGGGAGATCTGGATCGGCGACGTCGGCTTGAGCACCTGGGAGGAGGTCAACCGGATCGTCGATCCGCTGAATGGCACGATTCTGGACTTCGGCTGGCCTTGCTACGAGGGGCCGGCTCCCCAGCCGGCATGGCAAGGATCGGGAGCGACCCTCTGCAACAATCTCTATTCCGGCACCAACCTCCCTTCGTTCGTGGCGCTGGGGATGCCCTACTACTCGTACAACCACGCCAACACCGTGGTGGCGGGCGAGACCTGTCCGACCGGTAGCTCCTCGATCACGGGAGTCACGTTCTATGGGAGCGGAAACTACCCGGCGCCCTACCAGGGGGCCCTCTTCTTCACGGACTACAGCCGGCAGTGCATCTGGGCCATGCATCGCGGCTCCAACGGCCTTCCCGATCCCAACCAGATCGAGACCTTCGCGGCCAACACACCCCAGCCGGTCGACCTCCAGGTGGGACCGAACGGGGACATCTTCTACGTGAACATCAACGGCGGGAACGCGACGGGTGGAGAGGTCCGGCGCATCCAGTACACGGCCGGCAATCAGCCGCCCACCGCCGTGATCACGGCCGACACGACGAGCGGGCCTGCGCCGCTCACCGTCAATCTGTCGGGCGCTTCCTCGTCGGATCCCCAGGGCGGCGCGCTGAGCTATGCCTGGGATCTGTACGGGAGCGGGACCTTTACCGACGCCACCACGGTGACCGCGACGGCCACGTTCGCCCCCGGCACCCACCTGGTGAGGCTCCGGGTCACGGACCCCGCAGGCCTGAGCAGCACGACGCAGGTCACCATCAACGCTACCTATACGGCGCCGGTCGCCACGATCCTCTCGCCGGCTCCGAGCCTCACCTGGGCCGTCGGCGATACGATCAACTTCACCGGACAGGGCGTCGATGCAGTCGATGGCACCCTGCCGCCCTCGGCGTTCGAGTGGCACATCGTGCTGCATCACTGTCCTTCGAACTGCCACGATCACCTGATCCAGGATCTGCCGGGCGTCAGCAGCGGAAGCTTCGTAGCACCCAACCACGAGTACCCGTCCTATCTCGAGCTGCAGCTCACCGTGACGGACTCGGGCGGGCTGTCGACCACGGCTTCCGTGAACCTCTATCCCGAGACCACCACGCTCAGCTTCGACACGTCTCCGTCGGCCCTCACGGTCGATTTCGGAACCACGGCCCTGACGACTCCGTCGTCGCAGACCGTCATCGTCGGATCGGTGAACTCCCTCGGTGCTCCCTCGCCTCAGACGGACTCGGGCGGCGCGGCCTGGAGCTTCCAGAGCTGGTCGGATGCTGGCGCCCAGAACCACCAGATCACCGCCCCGAGCACGGGTGCGGGCTTCACTGCGACCTTCGTGCCCTGTATCGGGACCGAAGTCCAGGTCACATCCGTGGACAACCCGACCGTGATCAGTGGACAGCCCTTCATGGTGATTGGCACTGGGTTTGCCTCCACCGCTGCGATCACGCTAGGCGGGACCGCGATTCCGACCACGGTGTCCAGCGCCAGCCAGTTGATTGGCTTCGCTCCCTCGCTTGCAACGAGTCAGGTGTTTCCGCTGACCGTCGTCAATTCCGACGGATGTCGCTCGGCAGCCGGTCCGACCCTGAGTGTCACTGCGATCTCGACGTCGGGCTGCGGACTCC
>JAWOLJ010000135.1:0-11724 GCA_033853555.1 Myxococcota bacterium | reverse complement strand
GCTGGCGCAGCGGGATCCCGCCGCCGCCGCGCCGCATCTCGCGCAGGCCCTGGACGGATTCCGCCGGCTCGAAGATCCAGCGGGCCTCGCCAACACCCATGAGCTCCTGGCTCGACTGCATCGAGCCCGGGGTGAGGACGCGGCGGCGCGTGCGGAGCTGGAGCAGGCGCGTGCGGCCTTCACCTACCTCGACGATCGTGCGGGTCTCGCGCGCGTGGAGAGTCTCTGGTCGTCCGGGCCAGAGACGCAGTGACGCCGCTCAGTCCGGCGGCGCCTCGGCGAGTCGCTTGCGCGCGGTCTCGGCCCAGCGCCCCTTGGGATCGAGCTGGAGGTAGCGCCGCCAGTGCTCCCGCGAGCGGCGCCGCAGACCCAGCTTCTCGTAGAGCAGCGCCAGGTTGAGCTGCACGTCGGGGTAGAGGGGATCGGTGCGCATGGCCGCCTTGTAGTGGCGCAGCGCGGCCTCGTGACGGCCCTCTTCCTCGAGCAGGTTCCCGAGGTTGAAGTTCGCCTCCACGTGGCCCGGAACCAGCGCGAGCACGCGCTCGTAGCACACGCGAGCGCGCGCGCGCTGGCCCTGGTTGTAGTGCACGGTGCCGAGATTGCAGTGCGCGTCGGCAAACTCCGGGTCGGCCTCGATCGCGCGCTCGTAGGCCGTGACGGCCTCGGCGTAGGTTGCGGGATCGGAGTCCAGGACGCAGCCGCGCTCGAACCATTCGAGCGCGCTGCACGGCTGCTCCGCGTCCGCCGGTGCCGTAGCGACCACGGCGCGGCCAAGGGGCGCCAGCGCTGGCGCGACGCCCTGGAAGTCGAGGACGAGCTGTCCTTCGGGCTCGAGCAGCAGCCCGCGGTGTCGCACCACCAGCCGCACCGCGGGGCCACCCCAGGCTCGCAAGGCATCGAGCGGTCGCTCGAGCTCGGGGATCCGGCGCCGTACCGTCTCGACGCTGCGGCGGATCCGTCGCAGCGGAACACCGCGCTGGAGCAGGCCCACCAGCGTGCGCAGGCCCACCAGGTCGCCGAAGGCGAACGCCGGGACCGGCCCTCCGGAGGAGCCGCTCGCGCGCACGAGCTCCGTCCGCTGCCAGTAGCGCAGACGCGCCGGCGCGATCTTCAGGATGCGCGCGGTCTCGCGGAGGGAGTAGCCCGTCTTCACCCCGCGTCGAGATTACAACGGCGAGCTGCGGCGCTGGGAGCAAATCTCTGCCGCCGATCTCGTGATGCAGGGGAGGAGCCGATCCCGTAGACTCGCGCGTCGGAAGCGTTCGTCGCGCTGGTGCCGGCCCCGGACTTCAAATCCGGCGGGGGACGTGGCGACACGTCCTCGGCGGGTTCGATTCCCGTCCGCTTCCGCCACCCACCCGGAGCCGGAGACACCATGACCCGCACGCCGACCGTGGTGATCAGCTTCAAGGACATGCCGGTGCACGAAGAGGCGCGCGACGCGCTCCATCTGGCCTGCGGCCGCCTGGGCGAGGAATTCCCCGAGATCACGCGCATCGAGGTCGCCGTGAGCGCCGATGGCGCCGGGCATGCGGCACACGGGCACGTGACGGGCCGCGAGACCGACGTCGCCGCCCAGGCCCAGGCCATGGAGCCGCGCCAGGCCGCCCAGCGGCTGATCGAGGCCCTCGAGCGCCAGCTCCGAAAGAGC
The DNA here is from genome assembly GCA_033853555.1 of Myxococcota bacterium. Lineage (GTDB taxonomy): Bacteria > Myxococcota_A > UBA9160 > UBA9160 > UBA9160 > JAWOLJ01. The sequence goes on along the minus strand of JAWOLJ010000135.1, from coordinate 10,073 downwards.
CACGAGAAGCGCATCTTCGTGGCTCGCCGCGAGGCCCAGCTCGAGAACCGCAGAAAGCGTTCGTAGCCGCACCGGCGGTGGCGCCGGGCTGCACCCTCCGCTTCGCCTAGCCGAGGATCAGGTGGAGCTTCAGCGCGAGGAGGAAGCTCCCGTGCAGGTGCACGCGCCGGCGCAGCAAGGCCTCGGGCGCCGACATCTCGCCGCGGTTGAGCGCGCGCCAGGTCTCCACGTCCACGCGCACCCGCAGGTCGGGCGATTCCGACGGGCCGATCTCGCCGGTCGCGACGCCCTCCGCCACGCGCAGGGTGTAGGTGCCGCCGCCGTCGCCCTCGAGCTCGAACTGGAGAACGGCGCGCGTCTCGCCGAGGCGCCGGCGCCGTTCGGGGTCGGCCGCCACCGCCGCCGGCACCCAGCGGGTGAAGAACTCCGCGGGGGCGATGTCGTCCGGGGGGTGCGCTCGCTCCGCCATGGGCAGCGCAGTGTACCGCCGACCGCTGGCTCGATCCGCGGGCTCAGAGCTTGCGCAGCGGCGCGGGACGGCCGAGCAGGAATCCCTGGCCGTAGGGGATCCCGAGCTTCTGGAGCATGGCCAGCTCCTCGCTGGTCTCCACGCCCTCCGCCACCAGCCGCGCGCCGAGCGTTCCCGCGAGCGGCTGCAGGCCGCGCAGCAGCTCCTGGCGCGGCGGGTCGGAGTCGATCGAGCGCACCAGCGCGCGGTCGAGCTTCAGGTAGTCGGGGGCCAGCTCGAGCACGGCCTCGAACCCCGCGTTCGCGACGCCCGTGTCGTCGAGCGCGATCTTGAAGCCGAGGTTTCGGTAGTAGTCCCTGGCCTCGCGGAAGATCTCGAAGTTCTCGATCGACTCGCGCTCCGAGATCTCCAGCACCACGTCGCTCGGGACGAGCCGCAGGTCGTCGAGCAGCCGCTCGAGCGCGTCGGCGCGGAACGCGGGATCGTGGATCGCCGTGGGGAGGCAGTTCAAGAAGAGCTTCCGCCCGGCCGGGAGACCGCGCGCGCCCTGGAGCGCCTTGCGGCGACACAGGCAGTCCAGCTCGAAGACCAGGTCCATCTCCTCGGCACGCTGGAACAGGGCGAGCGGTGCCTGCAGCGGCCCGCCCCACGGCCCGCGCACCAGCGCCTCGTAGCCCACGATCTCGCGGCTTCCGAGGTCGAGGATGGGCTCGTAGAGCACGCTCACGTCCTCGGCCAGCACGAGGTCGAGAAAACTCTTGCGACGCTGGCGCAGCGCGACGCGCGCGGCGAGGGCCGCGTCCTCGCGCGCGGCCTCGAGCGCCGCGCGGACCTGACGCAGCACGCGCAGCGTCGGATTGTAGAGGGCGATCGCGGTGCCGAGCGGGAAGAGCGGCGTCTCCCGCGCGTACGGATACACGATGCGCGGGCTCTGGCGCTCCAACGCCTCCTCGAGGCTGTGCGCGAGCGCCGGCAGGCCCTCGCGGTAGAAGGCGTCGTCGTGGCGCGGCCGGAAGAGGAAGAGGCCGATCTCGTCCGCGCCGACGCCGCGGCTCGCCACGAAGTCGTCCGGCCCGAACTGCGTCGACGCCACCTCGATGGCCAGCGCCGCGAGCTCGGCGCGCGCGCGGCGATACACCTCCACGCCGTAGAGCCGCTCCATCGGGTGGAGGAACGAGGCCTCCAGCAGCAGGATGCCGAGCGCGCCGTCGCGCTGGAAGCGCTGCCCGACGCGCGGAAACTCCTCGGTGTGGCTGCGGAGCAGGGGCGGGCTGGACGCCGCCCTCGCGCCGGGTGCCGCCGGATCCGTCATGCACCGCGTATCGACCGGCCCGCTCCGACGATTGAGGCGCGCTGCGTCAGCGTCGGCTCGCGCCCGACCGCCGGGCCGGGGCCCGCTCGAGCGGCCCCGTGAGCTCGCCGCGCAGCGCCGCGGCGGTGTGGGAGCCTCGGACCCGGGCCACCGCCTCCGGCGATCCTTCGGCCACGATCCGCCCCCCCTCCGGTCCCCCCTCCGGCCCGACGTCGATCAGGTGGTCCGCGCTGCGGATGAAGTCGAGGTTGTGCTCCACCGCGACCACGCTTCCCCCGACCCGCAGGAGCTCGTCGAGGGCGCCGAGCAGGACCTCCACGTCGGCGGGATGCAGGCCGGTCGTGGGCTCGTCCAGCACGTAGAGGAAGCCTGCGCCGCCCTCGGCCAGCGCAAGGGCGAGCCGCAGGCGCTGGTTCTCTCCACCGGAGAGCGTGGAGAGCGGCTGACCCAGGGTCAGGTAGCCGAGGCCCACCGAGCGGAAGGGACGCAGGCGATCGGTGATCTGGGGGTCGTCCGCGAAGACCTCGACGGCCTCGTCGATGGTGAGCCCGAGGACGTCGACGATCGAGCGGCCGCCGATCCGGATCGAGAGCGCCTCGGGTCGGTAGCGGGTGCCGCCGCAGGCCTCGCAGGGGACGGCCACGTCCTCCAGGAACTGCATGTCGACCACGACCTCGCCGGCGCCCTCGCAGGCCTCGCAGCGCCCGCCGGCCACGTTGAACGAGAACCATCCGGGGCCGACGCCGAGCGCTCGCGCCTCGCGGCTCGCGGCGAAGCGCCGGCGGATGCCCTCGAAGGCCTTCGACACCGTGGCGGGATTCGAACGCGAGCTCCGGGTGGGCGGCGTCGGATCCACCACCACCACGCCCTTCACCGACCTGGCTCCCTCCACGCGCTGGCAGGCGCCGCGGTCGGGGTCGTTTCGCAGGTGGCCCACCAGCACCGACCGCACCAGCGTCGACTTCCCGGCGCCCGAGACGCCGGTCAGCACGACGAGCTGACCGAGCGGGATCTCCACCGTCACGTCCTTCAGGTTGTTGGCCCGAGCTCCGACGATGCGGATGCGTCCGCGCGGCGGCCGGGGCGAGCGCACTGGAGCGCCGATCTCGCCGCGCAGCGCACGTCCGGTGAGGGAGCCCGGATGCGCGGCGATCTCGGCCACCGAGCCCTCCGCCACCAGGCGCCCGCCGAGGCGTCCGGCCTGGGGCCCGAGGTCGATCACGTGGTCCGCCGCGCCGACGATCTCGGGCGCGTGCTCCACCACCACGACGGTGTTGCCCTGGTCGCGGATCGCGCGCAGGACGTCCAGCAGGCGCGCCACGTCGCGCGCGTGGAGGCCGATCGAGGGCTCGTCCAGCACGTAGAGCGCCGCCGTGAGCGTCCCGCCGAGGGCCGTCGCGAGCTGGATGCGTTGCGCCTCGCCGCCCGAGAGCGTTCGTACCTGCCGCTCGAGGGCGAGGTAGCCGAGCCCCACCTCCACCGCCGTGCGCACCCGGGCCCGCAGCGCCTGGAGCAGGCGGCCGGCGCGGGCCTCCTCCGCCGGCTCCAGCGCGAGGCCCTCCAGCCAGTCGGCGAGCTCCTGGATCGTGAGGCGCGACACCGCGCCGATGTCGCGTCCTGCGACGCGCACGCACAGGGCCTCCGGCTTGACGCGCGCTCCGCCGCAGCTCGGGCAGGGATCGAAGCGCCGATAGCGCGCGATCAGGACCCGCGCCTGCACCTTGTAGCGCCGGCCCTCCAGCCACTCGAAGAAGCCGCGCACGCCGTACCAGTCGCCGCCGTCGCCCTCCAGCACCAGGCGCCGCTGCGCGGCGTCGAGCTCGCCGAAGGGCCGGTCCGCGGGAATGCCGAGGCGCCGGCAGGCGCGCAGCAGATCGCGCTTGCACGGCCGGCCGCCCGGCGTCGAGAACGGCACGATCGCGTCGCCGGCCAGCGTCTTGCCGGGGTCCGCCACCACGCGCTCCCAGTCGAGGCCCGCCACCCGGCCGAAGCCCTGGCAGGCGGGACACGCGCCGAGCGGGCTGTTGAAGGAGAAGAGCGCCGGCTCCGGGGTCGGGAAGCCGCGGCCGCAGCCGTCGCAGGCGAAGCCCGCGCGGTAGCTCGCCCGCTCCCCGTCCGCCGACACCACGCTGCAGCGCCCGTCGCCCCGCGCGAAGGCCGCCGCCACGGCCTCCGCCAGGCGCGCGCGGCCGCCGCTCGGCGGCAGCGCCAGCCGATCCAGCAGCAGGAGCGCGCTCTTGCGCAGCGTGGCGAAGGCGCGCGCCGGCACCTCCTCCAGGTCGACCAGCCCGCCCTCCGCGTCCAGCAGCCGGCGCAGGCCCTCGCGCAGCAGGCGCTGCCGCAGCGCCTCGGCGGTCTCCCGGGCCCGCTCCGGCAGCGATGCGCCGATCGACACCCGCTGGCCGTCGAACCGCGCGAGGATGCGCTCGGCCACGGCCTCGACCGTGCCCGGCTCGACCGGACGGTCGCAGTCGGGGCAACGCGTGCGCCCGACCTTCGCGAAGAGCAGGCGCAGATGGTCCAGGATCTCGGTCGCCGTGCCCACGGTCGACCGCGCGTTCGTCACGGAATTGCGTTGCTCGATCGCGATCGCGGGAGGCAGGTTCGAGATCGAGTCCACCTCGGGCCGCGGCAGGCGCTCCAGGAACTGGCGGGCGTAGGTGGAGAGCGACGCCACGTACCGACGCTGGCCCTCCGCGTAGAGCGTGTCGAAGGCGAGGCTCGATTTGCCGGACCCCGACACCCCCGTCACCACGGTGAGACGGCAAAGGGGCACCCGGCAGCTCACGTCCCTCAGGTTGTGGGAGCGGGCGCCGGTGATCCGGATCTCGGTTTCGGCCATGGGGGGCGGTCGGCGCTCCTCACACGCGACGCGCGAAGTACGAGGCCATCTTCACCGCCAGGGCGCGGTCGCCCTCCACCTGGATGCGACCGGCCATGAACAGGAGCTCGGCGTTCTCGCGTCCGGCCAGGATGCCGAACCAGTCCGTGGCGGAGAGGCGGAAGCGCACGTCGCTCCGGCTCGCCCGGCCGCGGTCGAGCTCGAGGCGCCCATCGTCGATCCGCACCTGGAGGAGCCCGCCTTGCGGGCCCGTGAGCTCGAGCTCGTAGACCAGCGACACGCCGCGCGCCCGCTCGGGCGCGAAGTGCTTGCGGAGCCACTCCGCCGCGGTCTCGATCGAGGCCGGAGCCTCGCGTTCCATGGCCCACCCTCGGATGGCGCCGCGGACCGCGGGCGCCAGAACCCGGGAGCGAGTGTGGAGCCGGGTGACTCGCCCGTCAAATCTGGGGATAGGGCTCCGGCTCTTCCACGAGCAGGGTGATCGTGATGTGGTTTCCGGTCTCGCTCTGCGCCAGGTGGAGGACGCGGACGTCGTGGGTGGAGAGGAACTTGTTGATCTCCTCCTCCACTTCCTTCACCAGCCCCCGCGCGACCACGCAGCGGACCGCCATCGCTCAGCCCTCCTTCCGCTCGGCCTGACGCGCCGCCTGCGCGGCGTAGCGCTCCTTCCCGAGGCGGTTCGCCGATTCCGCCAGCGCCGCCCACTCCTCCGCTCTCGGCGGAGCCTCGAGGGCGGCGGCGATCTCGCGCAGCAGGAAGAGGTCCCCCTGCTCCACCGCGTGTCGCCGCAGCGCCTCCAGCCGCTCGCGGTCGCCCGCGCAGCGCAGGAAGGCGACCGCCTCCGCCACCCGCTCCTCGTCGAGGTACGCGCTCGCGATCGCGGCGGCCCGGGCCGGCTCGAGCGGCCGCTCGAGCAGGTGACGGCGTTCCAGGGGATCGGGCAGAAGGCGCCTCGACATGAGCCTCCTAGTAGCGGGGGACGTTCGGGTCCACGCGCGCGGACCAGGCGTCGATCCCGCCCTTCAGGTTCTCGACCCGGCCGAAGCCGTGCTCCAGGAGCCAGCGGCAGGCACGCGCGCTGCGACCGCCGAAGTGGCAGTGGACCACGATCCGGCGCTCCTTCCAGTCCGCGAGCTCGACGCCCGCCCGCTGCTCGAGCTCGCCGAGCGGTAGCAGCCGTGCCCCCTCGATCCGGGCACGCTCGTGCTCCGCAGGCTCCCGAACGTCGAGGAGCAGGTGCTCGTCGCCGCGCCCGCGCAGCGCGGAGAGCTCCTCGACCTCGATCTCGGCCAAGCCGGGGCTCGAGCGCTCGCCGCTGCAGAAGCCCTCGTAGTCGATGAGCCGGGTCACCGTCGGGCGCTCGCCGCAGACCGGGCAGGCCGGATCCCTGGGCACGCGGAACTCCGTGAACCGCATCTCCAGGGCGTCCACCTGGAGCAGGCGCCCGATCAGGGGCTCGCCCACTCCGAGCAGGAGCTTCAGGGTCTCGGTGGCCTGCACCAGCGCGATCAGACCCGGAAGCACACCCAGCACCCCGGCCTCGGCACAGGAGGGTGCGACCTCGGGCGGCGGCGGCTGGGGGAAGAGGCAGCGGTAGCAGGGACCCCGCCGCGCGTCGAAGACGGCGCTCTGCCCGTCGAAGCGCAGGATCGAGCCGTGCACGTTCGGCTTGCCGAGGAGCACGCAGGCGTCGTTCACCAGGTAGCGCGTGGGGAAGTTGTCGCTTCCGTCCACGATCACGTCGAAGCCCGCCAGCAGATCGAGCGCGTTCGTGGAGGTGAGCCGGAGGGCGTGGGTCTCGACCTTCACGTCGGGGTTCAGCCGCTCGAGGCGCTCGCGCGCCACCTCGACCTTCGGGCGCCCGAGATCGGGCGTTCCATAGAGGACCTGCCGCTGGAGATTGGAGGCGTCGATGCGGTCCGCGTCCACGAGTGCGAGCGTTCCCACGCCCGCCGCCGCCAGGTACTGGGCCGTGGGGCAGCCGAGCCCGCCCACGCCCACCAGGAGAACGCGCGCGTCGAGGAGCTTGCGCTGTCCCTCGACACCGACCTCGGGCAGCGTCAGATGGCGCCGGTAGCGCTCGAACTGTTCGCTCCGAAGCTCCGCGCCCATGCCGGACACCCTATCGGACGGCCCTTCCCCCGCAAGCCGGCGCGCGTCGCGGCCTGCGGCCGGCGGCCGGCCGGAAACGACGGGGCCCTCCGCCCGCCGGGCGAAGGGCCCCGATGAAGGACCGAAAGCGGCCCGCGGCTACTCCTCGACGCCCGCCTCCTTGGGCGGAGCCTTCACCTCGACCGAGTAGGCCTTGCGCGGCTTCTCCAGCATCTTGGAGCAGACCGCCACCCAGTCGTTGTTCTTGATGTCCTCCCACTTCGTCTTCAAGCCCGACACGGCCGTGCTGTCGATCTTGGTGAACGCGAGCTTGTCGCCCTTGCGGTTGTCCACGAAGACCTGCTTCTCGTTGACCTTGTCGACCTTGCCCTCGAACACCCGTCCGTCGCACTCCGCCGACGCCGCCAGGGGCGCCGCCAGGGCCACCGCGAAGGAGAGCGCGAACAACGTCTTCCGCTTGCTGATCATGGATGTCGTGCCTCCCAGCCCCTGCGCGGGCTCGTCCCGACGCCCGGGCATCCGTCCCGGTTCGATCACCGGTTCGACGATCGTTCGACGACCCCGCCGGGCCCCGATTCGAGCACGGCGCCGAGTCGGTGCCGGAGGTGGGACTCGAACCCACACGACCCGCGAGGGTCGGGGCCTTTTGAGGGCCCCGCGTATACCGATTTCGCCACTCCGGCGAGCGGCGGCGGAGCATAACACGGCGAGCCTGCGCTTCCAGCGGCGCGTGGCCGTGCGCGCGCAGCCGCGCGCCGAGCCGCCGCGGTTTGACGGGCCGGTGGGCCGGCGGTAGCCTGCCCGATCTCGTGGGGCTGTAGCTCAGCTGGGAGAGCATCAGGCTGGCAGTCTGAGGGTCGGGGGTTCGATTCCCCCCAGCTCCACCATCGAATCCTTGAGGCGTCGCAGGCACTTGCGGCGCCTCCGTGCTTCTGGCGCGAGGCCTGCCGGCCGCCGGCTCGCAGCGACGCGGCATCGGCCGCGCGAAGCTCCGCTTCCGCAGCCTCGGGCGGGCGACCTCTTTCGGTGTACCCACGAGAATCGTCCGCGGCGGCGACCGTTCTGCGGCGCCCTACCCCGCCTCGTGCTCCAATCGTGCGAACTCGCGCTTCAACGCATCGACCCTCTCGAGATAGCGCGCCACCTCGTGATCTCCGCAGCGCTGACCGGGGACCAGGCGAAACCGTCGCTCGGCGTAGCGGGCACCGGCGGCGGCGCCGCACAGGTGGATCACGGCCGCCAGGTCCTGCTTCTGCTGGAGGCTCGCCGTCGCCCCCGGCCGGCGCGCCAACGCCTCGGCGACGCGGCGATCCAGCAGCGCGGAGATCATCTCGACGGCGTGGCTCGGCACGACGCGGGTGTAGAGACTCGTGAACCAGCACGATCGCCAATCGCTCCAGGGGCCGTCCTCGACCGCGACGTGGTCGTGGATGCAGTAGTGCTTCGCTTCGGCGAAGGTTCCGTCGGTGATCTGGTACATCCCGACCGCGCTGGACGCCGGCCGGTACAGCTCGAACGGGTGCCAGGTCGCCCGCCAACGCCAGTACGTGTGCGCCAGCGGGTTCCCCGTGCCCTCCACCTGGGCCAGCGCCGCCAGGAACTCGGGCGTGATGACCGCGGTCGAGTGTTGGCGAAAGATCGGCCCGTACGCCCGCCACGTCTCCGCGGGCGTCTTGTCGAGGCTCCCGCTCACGGGAAAGTAGAGCTCGGTCGGCTTGCGCAGGACCTGATAGATCCCGTTGAGCACGAGCCACAGCATGACGACCAGGATCGCGCCGGCGCCGAGCCGGAGCGAACGAGGCGCGGCGCGCCAGCGGCGCAGCCAGCGCCGTCGCAGGCGCGCGCTCGGCCAGAGCCTCCGGATCCGGACGCGGCGGCGCAGCCTCGGCTCCCGCGCCAGGGCGGGCTCAGTGCACCGCCCGCGGGGCGGCGGGCGGCTCCAGCCGCTGGCCCAGCCGGCGGGCGACCCACGACGTCAGCGCCGGGGAGAGACGCTTCAGCGCGTACATCCCCCAGGCCTCCGGCGTGATCGGCGCCACCGCCCGGTTGCGCTGCACCGCGCGCAGGATGTTCAGGGCCACCCGCTCGGGCCCGTAGTTCCTGCGCTCGTACATGCGGACCATGCGCTCCCGGGTCTCCGGCGTGTCCGCCGCACCACGCAGCGGGCTGGTGCGCGTGATGTTCGTGTTCACGATGCCCGGGCAGATGGCGGTGACACCGATGCCGTGGGGACGCACCTCTTCGCGCAGCGCCTCCGAGAGCCCGAGCACGCCGAACTTCGTGGTGCAGTACGCCGCCAACGCCGCCGTCGCCAGATAGCCCGCGGCGGAGGAGAGGTTCACCACGTGTCCTCCCTGCCCGCGCTTCACCATCGGCGGCACGAAGAAGTGGCAGCCGTGGACGACGCCCATGAGGTTGATCCCCACGATCCAGTCCCAGTCCTCGAGGCTCGTGTCCAGGAAGCCGCCGCCGATGCCGACTCCGGCGTTGTTCACCAGCAGGTCGACGGCCTCCACCCGCTCGTGCACGGTCTCGGCGAAGGCCCGCATCTCCTCGCGTCGCGACACGTCGATGCGCCGGGCGAGGACGTCCCGGCCGAGCTGCCGAGCCGCGCCCTCGGTCTCCGCGAGACCCTGCTCGTTCACGTCGCACAGGAAGAGCTGAGCGCCTCGCCGCGCCAGGAGCAGCGCGGTCTCCCGGCCGATGCCGCTGCCGGCTCCGGTCACGAGGGCGCTGCGGCCCCCCAGATTCGTCGTGTCCATCCCGGATCCTCCGCCCGCCTACGCTAGCGCGGAGGGCGGACGGCCCGCGCCGCCGGGTGGGGCGCCGGCGTGTCCCGAAGACCTCGACCGGCACAGTCACGGGGCGTGCCGCCTCAGAGTGTGGCTCCACGCTACGGCCGTCCGTTCTTCCCGCCTCGCCCGTCTCGCGCAGCCGGGCATGCCGCTTGCTCCTGCGGGAAACGGCAACAGGGGGTCGGTCGCACAGACTGCCTCCCCTTCGGTCCCGCCTCTGCGGGATGCCGGGAGACGGACGGGGCGAATGCAGATCCAGGCGCTGCTCGACTTCCTCCCGCTCTGGGGGGTCTTCGGGCTGACGATCGTGCTCGTCCTCTTCGCGATCGAGGTCGGGTACCGGATCGGACGGCGCCGCGCCGCGATCGCCGAGCCCGAGAAGGAATCGGCGGCCGGCGCCATGGCCAACGCCTCCCTCGCGCTCCTCGCCTTCTTGCTGGCCTTCACCTTCGGCTTCGCGGGGTCGCGCTTCGAGGCCCGACGATCCGTGCTCCTCGACGAAGTGAACGCCATCGGCACGACCTATCTGCGCGCCGGAACCCT
>JAWOLJ010000134.1:0-4932 GCA_033853555.1 Myxococcota bacterium | reverse complement strand
GCGCCCGGCCGCCAGCGCGAGCGCGGCGGCCCCGGCTCCCGCCGCCGCCAGCGCTGCCAGCGCCCGCGCGGCGGGAATGCCGCTCACCAGCAGCGCACCCTGGAATCCGAGGAGCGTGTTCAGGAACAGCGCGCCGAAGCCCGAGACCAGGGGCCGCTCGACGCCTGCGAGCCAGCGGCCGAGGGCACCGCCGCCGTGCACGAAGCGCGACGGCGCAAGGGCGTGGGCGAGCGCGGGCAGCGTCGCCAGGGCCGCTAGCAGGAGCGCCGCTCCGAGCCACGAGCGCGAGAGCAGAGGCGGTAGCGCCCGCCCGCGCACCAGCGCCGCGCCGACGGCGGCGAGGGCGCACACCACCACCACCGATCCCGCGCCGAGGGCGCCGAGCAGAAGCTGCGCGAGCGCGGCGCCGAGCAGGCCGGCGCGGTTCGCCACCGGCGCGTATCCGAAGGGAACGTCGGACGGCGAGTGGGTGGCGAGAGCGACGGTGCAGAGCACCGCCAGCGCCAGGAGCGCCACGCCGAGGCACTCGATGGCGGCGCGCGACGTCAGGAGCGCACGCAAGGAGATCCGCGACCCCCGCGCGCGCGCGGCCGCCCTAGCCATGGCGCCTTCCAGGGTGCGTTCGTTGGAGAACCACGTCCCTCACCCCCCCCGGGACGGGACGAGTCGCAGGGTTCCATGCCGCGCCGATGGAGTCAAGCTGCCGGCGTTCCCGGGTGCTGCAGCGCGGGATCGAAGCCCTCCACGATCGCCGCGCGGACCTGCTCCTTCAGCACGTCGTGGGGAACGCAGGCATCGCCCACGCGCGTCGGGATGGGCTTGCCGTAGCGCACCTTCACCCGGCCCGCCTGGAGGTGGAACGAGCGCTTCGGCGTGATCTGACGGGTGCCCGAGACGCTCACCGGCACGATCGGCACGCCGGACTCCGTCGCCAGGTGGAAGCCGCCGCTCTTGAAGCCGCGCAGCTCGCCGGTCTCGCTGCGCGTGCCCTCGGGAAACACGATCACGTTGGTGCCGTCGCGAATCTTGCGCGCGCCGCGCCGCAGGCTCCAGATTGCCTGGCTGCGATCGCCACGGTCGACCAGGATGTGACCGCTGCCGGCCAGCGCCCAGCCGAAGAACGGGATGCGCGCGAGCTCGCGCTTGGCCACGAAGCGGAACGAGACCGGGATCGTGTGGATGATGGCGGCGATGTCGAACACGCTCTGGTGGTTCGACATCAGGATCTGCGGGTGCTCGCGATCGACGTTCTCCAGCCCTTCGGCCTCGACGCGCACGCGCACCAGCGCGAGGATCCAGCCCACCCAGTGCCGGCCCACCCACACCACGCTCTCTCCGCTGCGGTCGACCAGCAGGAAGAGGCACGCGAGGCTGCCCCAGAAGATGGTGTAGAGCAGGATCCCGAGGAGCTGGACGGCGTTGCGTAGGGGCACGGCCCTCACTCGCTCTGCACGCGCCGGGGATCAGCTTAGACAGGCGCGAACCGCTGTCAACGCAGTGCGACGCGATGCTTGACGCGCTCCTCCGCACGGAGGATGATCCGACGACACCCCGCGCTCCCGACGGAGAATCCCCCAATGGCAGGCATCAACAAGGTCATCCTGATCGGCAATCTCGGCCGCGACCCCGAGCTGCGCTACACGCCGAGCGGCCAGGCCGTCGCCAACTTCACCCTGGCCACCTCCGAGAGCTTCACCACCAAGAGCGGTGAGCGACAGGAGCGAACGGAGTGGCACCGCATCGTGGCCTGGGGCCGGACGGCGGAGATCTGCGCTCAGTACCTCGCCAAGGGGCGCACGGTCTACGTCGAGGGCGGGCTGCGCACCCGGGAGTGGGAGAACAAGGACGGCCAGAAGCAGCGCACGACCGAGATCCACGCCACGACCGTCCAGTTCCTCGGGAGCCCGCGTGGCGGCCCGGGCGAGCGGCCGGCCGGCCGCGGAGCGCCCGGCGAGGCGCCGGCCGCCGAGCAGGAGGACCTCGGGAGCTCGCCGCCGGCCGAAGACGACATCCCGTTCTAGCGCTCGGGCGTCGCGCGAACGGAGTCAGGCCGAGGGGAGCTCTCGCTTCGACGCGCGCAGGCCGCGCACCAGCGCATTGATGCGGGCGCGTGCCTCCCGGTCCAGGCCCTCGAACTCGATGCCCATTCCCGGCACGTCGTTCGGGCGCTCGGGGCTGGTCCACACCACGCGGCCATCCACCTTGATCGGCTCCTCGGAGCCGGGCAGGCGGAACTGCAGGGAGACCACGGTGCCGACCGGGGCGGGCCGCTCGGTCTCGATGAAGAGGCCGCCCTCGTTGATGTTGGCCGTGAACTCGGAGAAGAGGGCCTCGACGGTCGAGTAGTCCACGCGCACCACGAGGGGAGCGCGCGCCGAACGGCGCTGCTCGATCCGGGCCGATGCGCGACCCGCTCGCGCCTGCTCCTGGCCGTGGCCCATCGCCGCTCCGATCAGGGCGCGCCGGAGGCCGCGGCGCGCCCTGAGCTTTCATCGTCCGGCCGGAGGCGGTGCCTTAGCCGGCGGGTCGGGAGGGGGCGTCGAGGTCGCCGGCCTCCCGGAGGCTGCAGAAGCCCTGCTCGGCCACGATCACGTGGTCGAGCACCCGCACCCCCAGGATCTCCCCCGCGCGCGCCAGCCGCTGCGTGATCTCGCGATCCTCGCGACTCGGCGCCGGATCGCCGCTCGGGTGGTTGTGCACCAGGATCACAGCGGCGGCGGCCTCGCGGAGCGCCGGCCGGAACACTTCCCGCGGATGGACCAGGCTCGCCGTGAGGGTGCCCTGGGAGACCACGACCTCGCCCATCACGCGATGACGGCCGTCGAGGAGCACCACCAGGAAGCGCTCGTGAGGGATGTCGCGCAGCACGGGATGGAAGTGATGGTGGACGTCCGCCGGGCTGCGAACCGCGGCTCCCTGGGGCAGGCGGCGCGAGGCCAGCCGCCGCCCGATCTCGAGCGCCGCCAGGAGGCTCGCGCTCTTCGCCGGGCCGACCCCGGGCTCCGCGCGAAGCTCCGCCGCCGCGGCACGGGAGATCCCCTGCAAGCCCCCGCGGCGCCCGAGCAGGCTCGCCGCCACCGCCAGCGCGTCGGCGTCGCGCCCGCCGGTGCGCAGCACCAGCGCCACCAGCTCCGCGTCGCTCAGCACCGCCGGCCCGTCGCGAGCGAGGCGCTCGCGCGGACCGTCGCCGGCGAGGCGCCGCGCCTGGCGCCGCCGGCGCAGCGCCGTCGACGAGGCATCTCCGGACATGGGAGGCTCCGCCGGGACCGGCGGGGTGGCCCGACCTTAGCGCGCAGCGGCGGCCGCCGCCGCGCGGCCGCCCGCCCGGCAGGCGCGCTCGGCCGCCTGGGCCCGCGCGAGCACGTCGGCGAAGGCGCCGTCGGCGAGCTCCGGCGCCACCAGGCCATGGAGCTCCTGGTCCGCTGCGGATCCGCCGAGCTCGCGCGCGAAGCCTCGCAGCAGCGCCAGGAAGCCCCGGGCCTGAGGGGCCTCGCTCAGCGCCGCCTCCAGCTCGAGGGCGTCCGCCGGGCGGTAGCGCGCGCCGTCCGCCATCGGCACGACACCATCGGGTGACAGCTCGCCCAGCCGGCGCATGGCTGCGCGCATCACCGGATCCACGAAGTCGCCACGCGGCGCGAGCGCGCGCGCCAGCGCCGCCGGGTCGAGCGCCTGGCGCAGCGCGTCCTCGAAGGCCAGGGCGCAGCCCGACACGTCGGATGGGCCGAGACGGCCGAGCGCCCCGCGCACCCGCTCCACCGTCTCGGCCGTGCCGCCGGGCGGCGCGAGCTCGATCGCGAGCCGCGAGAGGTCGCGCGCCGGCTCGCGTTCCGCGCGCGACCGGAGCTCGAGCTTGCGGCTGCGCGCCTCGTCGGTGAGATCCACGCGCACCAGCAGGTCCTCGCCGACCTGCTGCGCCGCGACGCGCGCCACCAGGGGGCTGTGGATCGCATCCAGCAGCGCCGAGAGCTCGGGTGAGCCACCGGTCTGGTTCAACACCACGGTGAAGCCCTCGGGCCGCCGCTGCACTCGCACCACCGCGGGCTGGGTGGTGAGAAACGCGAGCGTGCTGCGGCCCGCGAAGTAGGTGTGCGCGACGGCGCGCAGGTGGTTCGGCAGCGGATCGAGATCGAGCACGACCTTGCTGGTCCGGTCGTCCACCCGGAGCGTCACGTCCTTGAAGCGATAGCCGGGGAGGAACGCGCGGATCGTGACCGAGTCCCGCGGGCCGGCCTCGATGCGCCGGGGCAGCACGACCGTCACCGGAGCGGTGGCCTGCTCGTAGCGGCGCTGGAAGTTCGCGCGCACGTAGAACAGATCGAGGCTCGCGCCGGGCGGGGTGGTCTCGACCTCCACGGTGCGCGGTCCGTACCAGTAGCTCGGGCCGACGAAGGGGACCGAGAGGGGCGCGAACAGATCGCGCAGGCCCCACTCCGCGCGCTCGTCGGGCACGAGCTCCACGGTCTGCGCGCGCGCGAGCTCGGGCATGGCCAGGAGGACGAGCGCGATCGCGAGTCCGCATCGGCGCCGCACCGCTTCCCCGTGCCCCCGTTCCGGTCCGCCGACGCGTAGACTACCCGCGGGCGTCGCGACAGAACAGACAGAACGAGCAGGCTCGTCTCAATGGGCGGTCCTGCTCTCGGCCTCCTCGAAGCGACGCGCGACGGAGTCGCCCCGCGGATCGCCACTCGCGCGCAGAGACTGCGCCACCTCGGCGGCGAGCTGGCGTTCCGCTGAGTAGCGGGCCAGCGGCTCCAGCCAGGCGTCGCGCGCCGAGGGCCCGAGGCGATCGAGCTCGTCGAGGAAGCTCCGCGGCGAGGCGATCGCGCGCCGGGCGGCGGCGTCGAGCGGCGAGCCGCTCGTGGGCCCCGCGGCGGCAGGCGCCGGCTCGGCCGGAGGACCGGCCGCCGCCTCGGCCGGAGCGAGCGCGGCGGG
>JAWOLJ010000133.1:0-26411 GCA_033853555.1 Myxococcota bacterium | reverse complement strand
GCGCCCGGCGGGGGGGGCGGGGGGGGGGGGGCGCGCCCGGCCGGGGGGGGCCGCCCCCCCCCCCCCCCCCCCCGGCCGATAGGGCGAGCCGAACCGGAGAGAGCGGCGCGCCTAGCTCCCCGCCTGGAACGCCACGCAGGTCGGATCCGACAGCAGCGCGTCCGCGGGCGGCTTCGTCGAGCTGGTCATGTGGATCTGGAGCGAGTAGGGAGCGCCGCCGATGAACGGAACCGTCGCCGGGAGCGTACCCGCGATCGAGGGCGCGGTCTTGATCGCGCCGTTCAGGTTGAAGGTGAGCAGCTTGAGGAAGTCGATCTGGAGCGGCACGTTGTCGGCCACGGCATCGAGCGGCAGCACCCCGGTCGGCGTGAGCAGCGACAGGAGCGAGCTCGTCGCCTGCGCGGCGAAGTCGAAGTCCGCGACGCTCTTGTTGTCGAGCCGGATCAGGACCGAGCCCGTGGTGGGCGTGCTGGGATCCTGCCGCACGCAGAGCGTCCCGGTCTCCCCGGTCGGCGAGATGATGGTGGGCTGGCTCTGGCCGGCGATGTTGATCGAGTCGCCGACGATGGTCCCCATGATCCCGTTCGGCGACGAGAGCAGCTTGCTGGTGTCGACGGTGATGGTGCCGTGCATGCCGCCGACCAGCGGAATCGTGAGCGCAGGCTGCACCTGGCCGAAGATGGTGCCCGACAAGTCGATCGAGATGGCGTTGGTGCCGGCACTCTGATCGATGTTCAGGTACGAGCCGATGTTGATCTTTCCGCAGGCCGTGGTGGCCATGGCGGCAAACACGATGGCAGCCGCCCGCAGCGCAAGACGAGGCTTCATAGGTTCAGGTCCTCCCCGCCCAAAGCGTGGTCGTGGGCGTGGCGCCGTCTCATCGCAAGGTCCATGCCGGGCCGACACCACGGTGCAACCCCCCGAAGGCCCAGGGATTCCCGTGGGAGGGACGGAGGGGGCGACGGAAGTTCCTTTCCCATCATGGGAAGTTCTGTACAGAACGGTCTGGATCGGGTGCGCAACGGGCAGCGCACCTCGGCCGGCCGAGGGCCTTCCGGCGGCCTCCGGGGCTAGGCGATGGCCCGGGCCGCGTCGAGCCGGGCGATCTCCTCCGGGGAGAAGCCCCAATCCCGGAGCGCGTCGCGGGTGTGTTGGCCCGGATGGACGGGCGGGCGCGGGGGCTCCGGCGTGGTGCGGCTGAAGCGGGGCGCGGGCGCGGGCTGCACCACCCCCTCGATCTCGACGAACGTGCCCCGGTGTCGGTTGTGGGGGTGGGCGGGGGCCTCGCGCAGCGAGAGCACCGGCGCGAAGCAGACGTCCGTACCCTCCATCCGCCGGCACCACTCGTCCCGGGTCCTGGTCTTGAAGATGGCCGCGAGACGCTCCTTCATCGCCGGCCATTGCGTCCGGTCCATCTGGCGCGGCAGCGTCTCGCTCTCCAGGCCGGCCAGCTTCACCAGCTCGGCGTAGAACTGGGGCTCGATCGAGCCGATCGCCACGTACTTCCCGTCCGCCGTCTCGAAGGTCTCGTAGAAGTGCGCTCCGGTGTCGAGCAGGTTCACGCCGCGCTCGTCCTGCCACATCCCCAAGGCCAGGAAGCCGTGCATCATCGTGGCGAGCACCGCCGCTCCGTCCACCATCGCCGCGTCCACGACCTGCCCCTTGCCGGAGCGCTGGCGCTCCACCAGCGCGCAGGCGATGCCGAAGGCCAGGAGCATCCCGCCGCCACCGAAGTCGCCCACCAGGTTCAGGGGCGGCACCGGTCGCTCGCCCTGCCGCCCGATCCCGTGCAGCGCGCCGGCGAGGGCGATGTAGTTGATGTCGTGACCGGCGGCGTGGGCCAGCGGGCCCTCCTGCCCCCAGCCGGTCATGCGCCCATACACCAGCCGCGGATTGCGAGCGAGACAGACGTCCGGCCCGAGGCCGAGGCGCTCCATCACGCCGGGACGGAATCCCTCGATCAGGGCGTCCGTGCGCTCGATCAAGCGGAGGACCAGGGCCACGCCATCGGGATGCTTGAGGTCGACGCCGATCGAGCGGCGTCCGCGGCTCAGGAGGTCGTAGGAACGCTGCCCGGCCGCGGCGCCTCCCACGCTCTGCGCGCGATCGACACGCAGGACCTCGGCGCCCATGTCGGCGAGCATCATGCCGGCGAAAGGCCCCGGCCCGATACCCGCGATCTCGATCACCCGGATGCCCTGGAGCGGTCCCGCCATCGCGCCTCCCCTTCCGCCGCCGCGGAGGTGCGAGGATAACGCAGGGCCGCTGGAGGGGATTCCCGCCGGCGGCGGGGTGCGCGTCTCCGGCCTCGGCTAGCGGATCCGAGCCGGTGCGCCGCGGGCGGGTCGATCGAGGAGGCGGCGCGCCGCAGCGGCGTGGCGCCGCCTCGAGTGCTCAATCTTGCGACGCGCAAGGCGCCGTCTTCCGTTCGGGCTCATCGTCCACCCCCCAGGAGTGCGCAGCTCATCGGCAACAGGGATAGGCGACCTGAGCCACGCCGGGCGGGCGGCCTCGTGACGAGACCGTGACGTTCGCCCCCGGCGCTACGCTCGCGGCATGGCGACACGCTTCGATCGGGACACGGCGCTGGAGCGGCTCGGCCCGCATCGCTTCCAGGGACGCATCGATCCGGGCTGGCACGTCCTGCGCGGTCCGAACGGCGGCTACGTGGCCGCCATCGTGCTGCGGGCGCTCGGCCTCGGCGCCGACGATCCCGCTCGCGCGCCCCGCTCGCTGACCGTGCACTACACCGCGCCTCCGGCCGAGGGACCGGTCCTGATCGAGACGGCTCTCGAGCGTCGCGGCCGCTCGCTCTCCACCCTCTCCGCGCGCATGACGCAGGGCGGCCGCCTGCTCGCCCTCGCCCTCGGCGCCTTCTCGATGCCGAGGGAGAGCGTCGAGTTCCAGCAGCTCGAGATGCCCGAGGTGGCGCCGCCGGAGGCCGGGGCGCCGATGCCCCGGGGCGACGGGCCTCGGCTCCCGATCCACGGCCGCTACGAGTACCGCTGGGCCATCGGCGAGCCGCCCTGGTCGGGAGCGCGCGAGGCGGTGTGCGGCGGCTGGATCCGGCTGGCGGAGGGAGCGCGCGCGGCCGACGCGCCGCTGGTCGCGGCCTACACCGATGCGTGGCCGCCCGCCTCGTTCTCGTGGGCGCGACCGGGACAGAACGTGGGAGGGCTTCCCACGATCGACCTCACGATCCACTTCCGGGCGCCGCTCCCGCTCCCCGGCGCCGCCGATGACGAATGGCACCTCGCGATCTTCCGCTCGCGGGTCGCCCGACACGGATTCGTGGAGGAGGACGGCGAGGTGTGGAGCCGGCAGGGCGTGCTGGTGGCGCAGTCGCGACAGCTCGCTCTGATCGTCTGAGGCGCGGCCGTCCGCGCACGGGAGCGCGGACGCACCTCACCCGCCCGGTACGCACCGCGAGGAGCGCCGGCGAGAGATCGCTGCCTTCCGGTCTACGATCCGGAGCGGGAGCTACTCCGGCCGGCGTCGCCGGGTCGCGACCGCGACCACGCCGAGGCCCGCCGCCATCACCAGCGCCGCGGTGGGCTCGGGGATCGTCGGCTGCGTGGTGTCGCTGGTGTCGTCGCCGCCGTTGGGAGGCGGCGTGAGCCCCGCGAACGCGGTGGTGCTCGCCAGCGCAAGCATCGAGCCGATCAACACCGCCCTGACCATCGTTCCAGCCTTCGACATTCGGCCTCCATGCGCCTTCGCGCGTGATTCGCCCCCCGGTCCGGACGCCATTCTCCCACGGCGGGTGGGTAGGGGGTCAAGCCCGGAGGCGGGCCTCCGGCAGGCCCTGGAGCGGATGGCTCCCTTGGGGGAAGGTACTCACTGCGGCGGGGCGCCGGCGTCGAGGCCCGCGCGTCGAGCCAGGAGCAGCGCGGAGAGGCAGTGCTGGGTGTAGTCGACGCGGGTGGTGGCCCGGCGGGCTCCCGTCAGGAAGGCTCCGGCGTAGCGCGCGAGGGCCGGCGCCCGCAGCTCCGCGCCCTCGCCGCCTTCGATCCGATCCTGCCCCGGTCGGATCTGGAGCGGCCGATCGCGCTCGAGCTCGAGGCGGACGCGCTCGCGCAGGCGACCGACGAGCTCGGGCTCGCTCTGGCTCGCGATCAGGACCGCGGCGTCGGCGGCCAGGCCCTCGATCAAGCTACAGGTGTTCTCCCCTTCCATCTTCTCGGGCGGGTGGGCGCCGAGGGCCCACCGCGCCTGGTCTGCGGCGAAGCGCGCGAAGCGTGCATCACCGCTGCTGCGAAAGCGCGGGACGCTCGCCAACGCGCCCCAGTGGTAGAAGCGCCCGTCGGGCTGCGCGCCGTACTCGCCGATCGCGTAGTCGTCGAGCGTGCGAAGGCCCTGCACGGCCTCCGCATCGTCGGGGACGACGTCGTGGTACGCGGCCAGCGCGAGCCATCCCTCGCCGTTGTCGTAGGGAGACTCGTAGAGACGCGTGGGCCCGGAGCGGAATCCCCGCCGCGGCACCTGGAGCGCGAGGATCCCCTGGAGCCATGCGCGTCGGCTGGCCGCGTAGCGGGGATCCTGCGTGGCCCGGAAGTAGGCGAGCTCCGCCACCAGCGCGAGGGCGCTGGTGGCGCCCCGGATCTCCCCGTAGTCCTTTCCCTCGGCCACCAGCCGCCCCTCGCCCTCCGGCGTGTAGAGGAGCCCGAGGCTCCCGTAGAGGCGCTCGAGGGTCCCCATGCCGTACGGTGTCGAGAAGAGGCCCAGCGACTCGAGGATGCCCTGGGTGCGGCTCCGACCGACCGGGACCGAGCGTTCCACCATGGCGTCGAGACCGGCCCTCAGCGCGGCGGCGGCGCGCGGGTCGCCGGTATCGACCAGGTACTCCCCCAAGGCGAAGAGCGCGCCGGCCTGGCGGACCAGGTTGTCCTCCCCGCTCGGCCTTCCCGCCAGGAAGTCGAAGTCGTACTCGAAGAGGCCGCTCGGAAGCTGGGCGTTCATGAGCGCGGCAGCGGCTCGCGCTGCCGGATCCGGCGCCGGGCTCGCGGCACGCGCGCTCTCGGCCGCGAGCGCCAGCGCTGCCAGGAGGATCGCCCCGGCGGCGCGCGGACGCGCCGCGCGCCGCCCGCTTCGCGGCCGGCGCCCGTGCCGTGCCACACCGATCCGTGACGAAGACCCGATCCCCGACATCGACCCCTCCCCTTCCCGGCGCGTGGAGGCTCAGACGGCGAGCTCGTGCACGCCTCCGCCCGCGGTGCGCACCGGCTGCATCCAGAGCACGAGGGGAACCATCAGCACGAAGAGCGGCACCAGCAGCACGAAGGCGTCGCGGAAGGACAGCAACACCGCCTGCTGCTCCACCAGCCTGGCCACCGCCGCCAGCGCGGCCCGCCGGGCATGGACGGGTCCGAGCCCGGTGGCGGCGAACTCCGCGGAGAGACGCGTCTGAAGCGCCACGAAGCTCGGGACGTAGGGGCTCACGAAGCGCGCGAGCGTCAGATGATGGAATTGCTGCGCCTGGGCCACCACGGTCTGCGTGACCGAGACCCCGATGCTTCCGCCCAGGTTCCGCATCAGGTTGAAGAGGCCCGTCGCGCTCGACATCCGCTCCGGCGCGGTACGCGACATGGTGGCGGTCGCGAGCGGAACGAAGACCAGGCCGAGGCCGAGACCCTGGAGCAGCATCGGCTCCACGATCCCCCAGGCGCTGGTGTCGAGGGTGAAGCGCGTCATCCAGGCCGCGGATGCGATCAGGAAGGGGGCGCCGGCCAGCATGACCCAGCGCGCATCGGTGCGCCGCATCAGCAGCCCGGCGATCCCCATCGTCGCCATCACGGCGAGGCCGCGCGGCGAGATCACGACGCCGGCGTCGGTGGCGGAGTACTGGAGGAGGGTCTGCACGTAGAGGGGCACCAGCGTCAGGCTCGAGTAGAGCACGAAGCCGAACAGGAACATGATCGAGGTCCCGAGGGAGAACGTGCGATCCCGGAAGATCGAGAGGTCCACCACGCCGTCGCGCCGCCGGCGCTCATGGAGCAGCAGACCGATCAGCCCCAGGGCCGACAGCGCCGCGAGCCAGCGCACCTCGATCGAGCCCCACCAGCCCCACTCCTGCCCTTTGTCGAGCAGGATCTGGAGCGAGCTCATGCCGAGCACCAGGCAGGCGATCCCGACCGCATCGGCGGGGAGCGGCGCGCGCCGCGCGTGCGGCGGATCGCGAACCAGGGCCGACACCGCCAGGAAGGCCACGACCCCGACCGGTGCATTGATCAGGAAGATCCAGTGCCAGCTCCACTGATCGGTGAAGTAGCCGCCGAGGAGCGGCGCCACCACCGGCGCCACGATGATGCCCATCCCCCACACCGCCATCGCCGGCCCGCGCTCCTCCTCCGGGAAGCTCTCCAGCAGGATGGCCTGCGAGAGCGGCTGGAGCGCGCCACCCGCCGCGCCCTGCACCACGCGGTAGACCACCATCGCCGCCAGCGAGCCCGCGGTGGCGCACGCCACGGATGCGGCGGTGAAGACTCCGATGCAGCCCAGGAGATAGCCGCGCCGGCCGAAGAGCCGGCTCAGCCAGAAGGTCATCGGAAGGACGATCGCGTTCGAGACCAGGTACGAGGTCAGGATCCAGGTGCTCTCGGAGGTGTCGGCGCCGAGACTGCCCGCCATGTAGGGGAGCGCCACGTTCACGATGCTCGTGTCGAGCACCTCCATGATCGTGGGCAGGAGCACGGCCAGCGTGACCAGCCAGGGATTCACGCGCCGCTCCGCCGCCGGCACCGCTCAGCCTCGCGTGGCGCCGCTCGCCGCCGGAGCGGCGCGCGTGTCCACGTGCACGACCACGGAGAGCCCGGGATAGAGCGGACGGATCGGATCGGGATCGTCGTCGAGATCGATCCGCACCGGAAGGCGCTGCACGATCTTCACGAACTGGCCGGTCGCGTTCTCCGGCGGCAGCAGGCTGGTGACGCTCCCCGTCGCGGCCTGGAAGCTCGCCACGTGGCCGTGGAAGACCCGGCCGGGATACGCGTCGAGCTCGAGCTCCGCCGCCTGCCCCACCCGCATCGCGCCGATCTGCGTCTCCTTGAAGTTCGCCAGCACCCAGACGTCGCGCAGGTCGACCAGGGCGAAGAGGGCGTCGCCCGGAGCCACGACGCTCCCGAGCGCGACGTTGCGCTGTGTCACGCGGCCGGCCACCGGCGCCACCATGCGCGTGCGCTCGAGGTCGAGGCGCGCCCGGGAGAGCTCGGCCCGCGCCGCGGCGACGCCCGCCTCGGCCTCGCGCTCGGCCGCGGTGGCCTCGTCCAGCCGCTCCGCCGAGAGCACGTCCTGCTTCTGGAGCGGGCGGCTGCGCCGCAGCACCTGCCGTGCGTTCTCGAGCGTGGCCTCGCGCCGCTCGAGCTCCGCCTGCGCCCGGGCGAGCGCCACCTGGTAGTCGCTCGGATCGATCACCAGCAGGAGCTGGCCGCGCTCCACGTCCTGGTTGTCGTCCACGTGGAGCTCGACCACGCGACCGCCCACCTGCGGGATGATCGGCACGATGGTGCCGCCGTGCACGTAGGCGTCGTCGGTGCTCACGTGCCGCAGCAGGTAGACGAGACGGGGCCCGTAGCGCGCGGCCGCGAGCAGCAGCAGGAGGCCGGCGCCAAGCCAGATCGCGAGGCGACGCCAGGCTCCGGCTCGACCGGTTGCCGCCACCCGCAGCGCCCCGCGTCCCCTCAGCCCCGCGCGGCGGGGCCGAGCCCGGCGACCTCGCGGGCCGCGGCCAGGATCGGCGCGGCGATCACGCGAGCGCGCTTCGCGCCGTCCGCCAGCACCTCCTCCACCCGACCGGCCTCGCGGGCGAGCGCCGCGCGCCGCTCCCGCATCGGCGCGAAGTGGGCCAGCAGGCGCTCCAGCAGATCCTTCTTCACCTCGCCGTAGCCGAGCCCGCCGGCCAGCGCGCGCTGCTTCATCGCGGCGCGCTCCTCGGGGCCGGCGAAGAGGTTCCAGAGCTGGAACAAGAAGCTCCCCGGATCCTTCGGCGCCTCCACCGGCGTCGAGTCCGTCACGATTCCCATCACCGCCTTCCGGATCGTCTTCTCGTCGTCGAACATGCGGATGGTGTTGCCGTAGGACTTGCTCATCTTGCGGCCGTCGGTGCCCGGCACCACCGCGACCTCGTCCAGGATGTAGGGCTCGGGAAGCTTCAGCACCTCGCCGTAGGTGTGGTTGAAGCGCTGCGCCATGTCCCGCGCCATCTCCAGGTGCTGCTTCTGGTCCTGCCCCACCGGCACCAGGTCGGCGGCGTAGAGCAGGATGTCCGCCGCCATCAGCACGGGATAGGCGAAGAGCCCGTGGTCGGTGGGGATGCCCTGCGAGGTCTTGTCCTTGTAGGCGTGGCTGCGCTCGAGGAGCCCCATCGGTGTCACGGTGGAGAGGAGCCAGGCGAGCTCGCAGACCTCCGGCACGTCGGATTGGCGGAACAGGATCGCACGCTTCGGATCGAGGCCGCAGGCCAGGTAGTCCAGCACTTGCTCGCGCACGAAGCGTCGGCGCTCCGCGGCGTCGCGCACGCTCGTCATCGAGTGGTAGTCGGCGATGAAGTAGATCGCCTCCTTCGCGTCGTCCTGGAAGCGGACGTGCTGGCGCATCGCACCGAAGTAGTTCCCGATGTGCGGGATCCCCGAGGCGGTGATGCCGGAGAGGACGCGCAAGGGCTCAGGCCTCGTCCACGAAGCTGAGCCAGGAGAGGAACGCGGGCTCCCGGCCGGAGACCACCGCCTCGAAGCGCTCTCGCAGCGCGAGGCTCACGGGACCGGGCTTCCCGCGATGGGCGCCCCGACCGATGGGGCGACCGTCCACGTCGATCACCGGCCAGACACCGACGGAGGTGGTGGTCAGGAACACCTCGGACGCCTCGAAGAGCTCCTCCGGACGGATCGCCTCCTCCGACACCGGGCGGCCGTCGTGCTTCGCGATGGCGAGGATGGTGTCGCGGGTCACCCCCGGCAGCACGAACTCGAGCGAAGGCGTGCGCAGCCGTCCGTCCGGCGACACCAGGAAGACGTTCTCCGTCGAGGCCTCGGCCAGGAAGCCTCGCTCGTCCACCAGCAGCACCTCGTCGAAGCCCGCGCGTCGGGCGCGCCACTTCGCGATCATCGGCGAGGCGTAGTTGGCGGAGACCTTGGCCTGCGGCGGGATGATCTCCGGCCGCATCTTGCGGATCTCCTTCTCGAGGCGGATGCGGAGCTCGGAGCGCACGTGGGGCCGGCCCGGGTTGTGGGCGATCACGTCGCGCGCGGAGTCGTAGGCCGCCACCGCCAGCGACACGCGATCATCCATCGGCACCACCTCCACCTCGATCGACGGGAGGTAGGCGCAGGCCTTCACCACGCTGCAGCCGGGGTTCGCGCGCACGCTCTCCACGATCGCCGCCTCGATCTCCTCCGCCGAGCGCGCGAGCGGGAGCCCGATCAGCTCCGCCGAGCGCAGCAGGCGCCGCACGTGCTCGCGCATGCGAAACACGGCCGGCCCCCGCGCGGTGGCGTGCACGGACATGAAGTCGAAGATCAGCGAAGCCCGCTGCATGCTGTGGGAGAGCACGTGGACGGTCGCCGCCTCCCACGGCACGAGGCGCCCATCCACCCAGATCCGCCGGTCCACCACGGAGGTCTCGCCCATGGGTCCGGACCGTATCACACGCTCCCGCGGGGCTCCGGCGCGCGCCCCTGCCACCCGCTATGCGCCGCCGCCCACTCTCTGGGGAGAAGGCTCGGCGAGGAGGTCTCGATGCGCAGGGCGATCCACCGCGCGGTTTCGGTGTTCCGGACGGGCGCGGTTCTCTACCGCGAGCTCGCGGTGTCGGCGCTCCGGCTGGTTCCGGGACGGCGCTAGCGAGTCGCGGAGCGCCGCCAAACCGCCCGCGGCGCGGCCGCCGCTGCGGCCAGAGCCGGGAGCCGAGCGGAGCCCCATCGGGCTAGCGCGGGGCCCGCTCCGGTGAGGACGCGAAGGCCGCCCCCGCGCCCGGCTCCGCGGCCGCCGCTTGCCCCCCGCGCACCAGCGCCAGCAGCTTGTCCGCCTCCGCCCGCCGCTGGAGCGCCACGAGCCGCGGCTCGTGGAGCTTGACCCAGGTCCGGGCGGCCAGCGTGAGCGCCAGCAGGAGCAGCGCGAACGCGATCAGCAGCAGGTCGAGCGGCGTCAGGCCGAGCAGGCGCGGCCGGTAGGCCGTGGCCAGGTAGATCGTCTTCTCGAGGAAGCCGACGATCAGGCTGGTCCAGCCCATCAGGATCAGGAAGTCGATCAACGGAAGGACCGGCATCGGACGGCTCCTCCGGGTCGGTGTCGCCGCGGCAGGGGCGAGCCTCCAGGCCCCCCGCCGCGCGACGCCGTTCCGGCCATCCTACGCAGCGCCACCGCGCCGGGTCAACGCGGCGGCGGGCCCTAGCGCTTCGCGTGCAGCTCGGGGCGCGGGCGGATGCGGCCGTCGATGTCGGGGATCACGAAGCTCGGATCGAAGCGGCACGGACCCCCGGCCTGCGGTGCCACCGCGTTGCAAGTGGCCTGGATGCTGGCCGCGGTGGGCTGCGGGCCGCCGGCGAGCCAGCCGCGCAGCGACTCCCATCCCGCCACGGTCTCCGCCCCGGTGAAGCCGCAGTGCGTGTTCCCGGCCTCGTCCACGATCGCCGTGGTCAGGTTCCCGGGCGGAACCACCTTGGCGTAGGACGACTCGTTCTCCACGATCACGAGCCCGTCGCCGTCGGTGTGGATCGAGACGATCTTCACGTCGCCGACCTCGCCTTCGGGCGTAAAGTGCCGCTCGAGCCGGTTGTGCGCGCCGGGATTGGTGGCGACGCGCAGGATCCGGGTGTCGATCGGGCCGCCGTCGTCGTAGTCTACGCCGACGTTCCCGACGCCCTGCTGGCCGTTCAGCTTCCCATCCTCGAAGATCAGGTTGGAGAGACCGAAGAGCGCAAAGCCCATGTCGGTCAGGATGAAGCTCTGCGGGATCTGGGTCACGGCGAGGAACTCGTCCAGGTTCGCCTGCTGCGCTGCGGTGCGATTGGCGGGGGGTGTGAGCACGCCCATGCAGGCATTCACCGCCAGCGCGAGCTGGGTGTTGCTGAACGGGAAGTCCGGGAATCCCGGCGCGGGAAGGCCCGTCGGGCCGCCGGGGATCGCCGCGCCGGGCACCGCGGAGCAGATCACGTCGTAGACCAGACGGAGATCCAGGGCGGCGTCCCAGTTGCGGCTCCCGGCCAAGGCGCCGCAGATGGGATAGGCGCCCACCACGTTCCCGAGATGCGCCTCCTCGATCGCCTCGGCGGTCACGATCCCGCCGAGTGACGCGCCATGCACGATCACGTGTCGGGGCCGCCCGAAGTTGGCCGTGAAGACGCCCATCATGTTCTGGAGGTCGTTCTTGGTCTTGAAGAGCGACCAGCCGATCTGCTGGTAGCTCGACGCCGCGACGGCGTAGCCCTCGGCGAGCTGGAGCTGCGCCAGCGGCCCGAGATCCGCCACCGGGCCGACCGGTGCCAGGCTGAAGCCGTGGTTCCAGATCACGACGTCGCCGTTCCAGGCGTCGGGCACCACGATGCGGAAGAACGCGCCGCCGTCGGTGCTGCCGGTGAGAACGGTGTCGGCTCGGCCGGCCGTGGCCGAGAGGACCAGCAGCGCCGCCGCGAGAGCGAGGAGTCGGATCGAGCGCTTCATCGGGGCCCTCCGGGCGGGTCGCTGCGTGGCAGGCGCCGGCGGCCCGCCCGCCCGGCGAGCCATCGACACCATCGGGCGTCAGCTACGGAAAGAGTCGCGTTCCTTCCAGAAAGTAGAAGCCGTCGTCGTCGCGCATAATGCGCGATCCGCCGGCGAGCTGCTCCGCGCGGGCTCGCGCGTCGTGCGCGCGCTCGAGGAGGACGGTCTTCTCGTAGAGCGTCTCGAGATCGAGCCAGACCTGCGGGTCGTTCGGCTCGAGCTCCGCCGCGCGCGCGAGGTGGGGATAGGCGCGCTCGTAGTCCGTCATCAGCGTGAGGAGACGCCCGTACCCCGTCCGGACCCGCGCGTCGTCGGGATCGGCCGTCACCGCGGCCGCGAAGTCATCGAGCGCCCGGTGCAGGTCCCCCTGCTTCCAGTCCTCGAGCGCCCGGGCCGCGAGGGCACGCGCGGAGTCCGTGCCCGCATCCGGCGGGCGCCGGCGGGGCGCCGGCTGCGGCAGCACCTGCTCCGGCAGCGCCTCGCGCAGGACCTGCTGCTTCGAGACCCTCCAGGCTTCGGGGCTCCCGTCGGCGCCGGGGAGGAGCTCGGTCTCGCTCCCGCCGAGAGGGACCGGCCGCGGCCCCACCCGCTTCGTCTCCCGAGCGTGGAGGAGCAGGGTCGCCAGGACCACGGCGAGCAAGAGCGGCAACCAATCCCGCAACGCCGCCATAAGGGCCGCCCTTCCGACTCCACGACACTCGCTTCTGGCCACGCCTGCGAGACCTCCTCTCTGTAGTACGCCCGGTATGGCCGAATGGGAACAGCCCGCGCGGGGAGACAGCCGGTCGTTCCGGGCGCTGGGCGGCGATCCCGCGGGGGCCTCCGGCGCTGCGGCGGCCACGACGATTCCGACGCACCTCGCTGCGACGCGGGACGGTTCCTTCTGGTGGGGTGCCCGGGCCGCGTGGTATGCAGACGGGACACCGCAACGGGAGGTCTCCGCGATGGGCCTCATGCAGATCCTCTGGGCGATCGTCGTGGGCTTCGTGATCGGCCTCGTCGCTCGGGCCGTGCTTCCGGGATCCGATCGCATCGGCTTCTGGCTCACCGTCGTGGTCGGGATCGGCGGCTCGTGGCTCGGGGGCTACGTCGGCGGCCTGATCTCGCGGCCGCCTGAAGGCGCGATGTTCCATCCGGCGGGCTTCCTGATGTCCGTCGTCGGAGCGATCGTGCTGCTGCTTCTGCTGCGGGCGGTGCGGGGAGGAGCCTGAGCTTCGACGGCGCGACTGCGCCGCTCCTCGGCGTCGATCGTGCCCGCCGCACGACGGCGATAACCGGTTGAATCCGAAGGACTCTTGACCGCACCGAGCGCGGTTCCCTATGTTTTCGCCCGCGTTTCTCGCGGCCCGCCCGCAGCCCGTCACGCCGATGTAGCTCAGTTGGTAGAGCAGCTGATTCGTAATCAGCAGGTCGCCGGTTCGAGTCCGGCCATCGGCTCCGTGATTCTCGATTGCGATTCGAGACGTCAGGCCCCGACACCCGCAGCGGCACCGATGCCGCTCGTCCGCGAGGGTGCGCCTGGGGTGCGTTCTGGGGCGTGCCGGCCGCGAGGTGCCGCGAGGCCCACGGGTGGCGCAGGTCGTGGGGACTCATGCGCCGTAGCGGCTCGACGGCGGCTCGCATGAGACGCGGCCACACCCGGTTGCGGAAGTTCTGGACGTCGAGCATCCCGCCAGCCTCGCTCGGGAAGGCTGGCGTCGCCTCGCCACACACCAAAACGAAAGCCGGCGGCCGGTGCCTGCATCGCGCGCGGTGATCATGCGCCGGAAGGGCTTCTTGCATCCCTCCGTCGGCGCGATGCCAGAACGACGAGACCCGAGCCGAACAGGACCGCAGTCGATGGCTCCGGAACCGCGCTCAGGAAGCCTGGAATTCCGGAATCAAAGGTTGCGCCCGTGGGCAGCGTCAGAAAGAGGGGGTCCACGGTGAGGTTCGCACTGGCACTCTCGGGGGCGACGTATGCGTCGGCAGACGCCGTCGACTGAACGGACATCCTCAATTCGAGAACGGCACCGTTGTCGACGGTCAGAGTGATCGGCGCCAACGCCAATCCGGATCCGAATCCGCCGTTGGGGCAGCCGCTGATGAACAGGCCCTGCGTGACGCACGCGACACTCGTCCCACTCGGCGCGGTCGTACCGTCCACAGTCACATCGAGCTCGATCTTGTCGCCCGAACTGGCTCCGCCGCTGCTCGAGGCGGGGCCGGCGATCGTGCTTCCCGACAAGCCTGTCACACCGAACGTGATCGAGGTCGAAGCCATTCCGGACGGCAGAGTCACGACACCTGCGACGGCAAACGTGTCCGATCCAGTCGCCACGATGCTCGCACCAGCATTCGTCCCTGGGTTGGCTGCGGCCACGGCAGAAGTGGAGAAGTCACCCGAGATCCAGCTTCCCGAGGCGGAGGCCGTGGAGCTGATCGAGCCACCGGTGGGGTCGAGATAGGCACACGAGACCGGTCCGGTGCTGGCGGAGGCAAATCCGCTTCCTCCAGAAGCGGTGGTGGCAAAGGCGCACTGGGGATCCGAAGGCCCCGCGGACGCGGTCGCCGAGAAGCTGCCAGCACGTGCTGACGCAGCATTCAGCACCGAGCTCATGACGCACAAGAACCAAGCACTCCGCAGTGCTCGCGTGGCGATCCGTAGCCTGCCTCTGCCCTGCCCTCGATCGCCTCCGGGAAGAGCCGATACGAGTCGATCGTCCGACGGCATCCACATGGTTCTCACCCTTCGATTTCCGGAACGGACTCGTGTTGCTCGCGTGCCGCGGATAGGCCGTTCAAGCGGCAATCCTCGTCCGGGCACGAGATGTCAAATCGCCGTTGGCGGCGAAGCGAACGCTGCATGGTGCGGGACGCGGTCATGGTATCCCCTCGTTGCCGGGGATCCGCCACCGAGACTCGCGAGCGCGGCCCCCTGCTCGGGGCGCTGCGCGGGCCCGCGTCGCGGCGGCGGGCGGCAGGATCGGCTCCACCAAGGAAGTGGCGGATTGCGCCCGTTGGTGGCAAGCAGGCGGTCACCGGTCGGGAGCCGACTTTTTCCTGCGTATCCCACCCCGGGCCGAAGACCGCGCTCGCGCCCGGGGTGCCTGCTCCCCAGATCTGGCCCACCTCGGGTGAGCCTCTTGTTGGTTGGGGTCGTCCCCCGGCGCGATTCAGCTGTCGCCATTCGCCAGAGATCGAAGCGCCCTTCGCCGCGCGGGTCCACGCAGCGCGGCTCCTCCGGCCCGACCGTGACCGGCCAAGGCCTCGAACGCTCGAGGCTTGGAGCTGTTCCGAGGCCCTGGCTGCCTCCTCGACGGATTCTTACGAAACCCTCACCGGGTGGCCTCGACGATGTAGCCCCAGACCGACAGGTAGCGGGCAGCGAGTGGAGGGCTGCAGAAGGCAAAACGCGAGAACCCCGCTCGTTCGAAGGCGTCCGACAGCTCGCCTGCCGTGTAGACGTTCGACGCCCACCAGCGACCGATGAATAGGCGCGTCAAGGGGTTCCGGCGTGTGATGAAGAGGACGAAGCGGCCTCCATCCTGCAGCAGTGCCCGCAGCCCTGCGATCGCGTCGACGAAGCGGTCACGTGGTACGTACTCCAACATCGAGGCCGAGACGATGAGGTGATAGTCTCGCCACGAGGCCGGCAAGCCGTCGAGCTGGAGCACGTTCGCCTCCGCCAGTTCCACGTCCTTGATCCCGCGACGGCGCAGCGCGTCCCTCAGGTGATCGAGCATGGCGGGTGTGAGATCGAATGCGTGGAGCGCGCTAGGAGCGCATCCCCGGCGCATGAACGCCTGATGCACCGCCAGGGTCAGTGCGCCCGTGCCGCACCCCGCATCGAGGATGCGCAAGCCGGGACGTACCAGTGGCGATCCCAGGAAGAACGCGCGCAGTCCTGGCCCGTAGCGAACTACCTTGATGAAGCGAGCATAGAGGGCGTGTCGCTCGGTAAAGAACCGACGGGCGTCGGAGGTGACGCTCATGAGCTTGCTTGCTCACCGCGCGGAAGCGTCAGGCGGACACTCCCGGCGAGATGGGACTTGGGTGTCGGGGCGCGGTCCCAAGAGCGCAGTGTCGAGGCGCGGCCAGAGCGCGGCCGACGCCGAGAAGCCCGCAGCGGCCAGCTCTTGGCAGCGCACTACGATGGCATGCCCTCCTCACGTCCCTGCCCGCTCGAGCTGTCTCTCGCCGCAGTCGTGCTCGGGAGCCGTGAGAGGCTTGCGCGCCGTGACGAGACCGCCCTGAGTGAAGGACGAGGTTCGATAGCCAGTCCAGCCGAGGAATTCCGGGTCCGCGAAGCCGGCCTCTGTGAGCATCTGTAGGAGCGACCGCCCCCATACCGCACCCGCAATTCAATCTGACCACGTGCCCTTACCGGCAACCTCCTCAGGTGTCACACCATCTTCGAGAAGGATGTCGGCCATCTGGAGATGGCCACCGGGACGGAGGACGCGGAATGCTTCGGCCAGGACCTTCGGCTTGTCGAAGCACAGGTTGAGCACACCATTCATGATCGCCACGTCTACCGACTCGGCGCTCACCGGCAGGGCCTCGGCATCGCCCAGCCGGAACTCCGCGTTCGTCGCACCCACGGCTTGGGCATTCCGCCCGGCCTTCTCGATCATTTCGGGGGCGAAGTCGATCCCGAGCACCTTGCCAGAGGGTCCGACTGCCCGGGCGGCCAGGATGCTGTCGAGTCCTGCACCGCAACCGAGGTCCAGCACGGCCTGACCGGGCTGCAGTTCACCGAGCGTGAGCGGGTTTCCCACGCCGGCGAACGACTCGGTGACAGGCCCTGGTAGAGCATCGATCTCGCGAGAGCCGTAGCCCAGCCGCTTTGCGCTGGTCGACCCCACCGGGAACTTCTGCTCCTCTTGGGGGACCAAAGCGATCTTCACGAACCGTTGCGTGACCTCGGCGCGGACGTGGTGTCGCATCTCGTCGCGCTCGTTACCTTTCGTCATCGCACCTCCAACTACGCGCGAGGCCGCTGCACGCGCTCGAGACGCCGAGCGATCTCGAGAGCTGCGCTTCAGGATGTAGCCGCGACCGCAGGCGAGCCAGGTCGGAATCCTCTGCGGGCAAGGTGGCCCAGGGGTCGGCAAGCCCGACTCCGGCCAAGCCCATCCCCAACCGAGGCGCCCCCGCGAGAGCTGCGAGACGCGCATGCCCGTACGCCACGTCGCCCGATCCCCGCCAGTGACGGGGATCCCCGCGCGCGGCTACGCCGCTCGCTCCGCTCGCGAGCGGCGCCGCCCTCAGCGCGAGCGCAAGTATGCGAGCAGCGCCTGCGCGTCGCGCGCCGGGAGATTGGCCCGGACACGCATGTGCATCATGATCGTGTCCCACTCCGTCGGGGAGCGCTCCCCGGGCGGGCGAGCGTTGTGGCACGAGCCGCAGTAGACCGACCACTCCCGCGCACCCTTCCGGACCAGCGCCTTCTGCTCCTTCGCCGCCGCTTCCTGGTCGCTCGCCTCGTCCGCCGCAGTCACTGCGGGCCGGCCGAGCACGACCGCGCCGACGATCATCGAGAGGATCGCCAGAGCACGTAGGTTCATCCCGCGCATCACGAGTCCTCCCTCAGAAGCCCACAGCAACCTGGGCATGGATCGTGTTGTTGTTCCGCACCTTGTCGCCGAACCCCCAGTCATACTCGAGCTTCCCGACTACGGAAGGCGTCAGCCAGTAGTCGACTCCAAACGCGAACTCTCGCGGATTGCCCGGCCTCTCCTCCGTCCCCAGCACGTCGTTTGCCGCCAACCCGTGCTGCTGCAGTCCCGACCAGCGCGCCACCAGCTCCAGCTTGTTGAACGGCTCGATCCCCAGCCGCGAGAGCTTGTAGGCTGCCTGGAGATACCACCCGTCCCGCCGGTCGGTGCTCTGGCCCTCGAGCTGCCGGCGCGTCTGCAGGTACTCGCCCCGAACGTCGAGCTCGTCGAGCTGATAGGCGAAATCGAGGCCGTACGCCGAGAACCAGAGCCCCTGCTTGTCGTCCCACGTCCCGTCGTAGGTGGACGCGCCGATCCGCAGGCGTCCCATCTCGGCCGCCAGCGGAATGGGATAGAGCCCGATCCGCCCGCCGAAAGCCTTTCCCTTGTTCAGGTCCACGTTGTTCGTGAGGAACGGCGTGCCGATCGCCGGAGTGCCGAGCGCCGAGTTCTCGAAGCTTGGACCGTTGGACATGAAGACGGTGTAGTCGAGATCCACTCCCTCCTCCCCGAAGAGCTCCGTGGCGCCGCGGAGCTGCACGCCCAGGTCGCTGAACGCAAGAAGGCCGCCCTCGTCGCCCTCCACGTACGGCAACGGCTTCGATGCGAGCTTGTTGATCCAAGCCGGCTCGATGTGCTCGATGAAGTCCCCAAAGGGAAGCAGGAACTTCCCAGCGACGAACGTCATGTAGTCGTTCAAGATGATGTCCGCCTGGGCGTTTTCGAGATTCACGTTCGTCTCGCCGGTGGACTCGAGCTCGATCTCGGGCGACGCTTCGAACAGCACGCGGTTCGTGATCCGATACAGGAAGAGCGGATTGAACCTCGCGCCGAACGTGTTGGTCTGTGCGTTCCGATCCCAGTCGTAGCTTGCCTGGCCATAACCGGTGACGATGAAGCGGTTGTCCCCGAACCAACGGTCGAAGAGATCGGCCGTGGTCCCGCCAGCGGCCGGGGCGCCCTGCGCGATCTTCGCGTCGATCTCCTGGTCCTTCTTCTCCTGGGCTTGCTGCACGTCGGTGAGCTTTTGCTCGAGCGCCTGGATCCGTGCCTCGCTCGCCGCATTCTGGGCCTGGAGCTGCTTGATCTCGTCGCGTAACTGCTGGAGCTCGTCCGAGGATGGAGCGGCCGCTCGCGAGGCGACCGGAGCGAGCAAGAGGAGGGCAGTACACAATGCGATGCATTCGAGCAGCCGTGTCATGGCGTCTTCTCCCCGTGTTGAGGCTCTTGAGAATCCGGGGCGGGTCGGTGCTGAGCGAGGAAGCGCGAGATGTCCTCGATCTGCATGTGCGAGAGCGGTCCTTCGGGGGCCAGGAACGCCGGCATGCGCGAGTCGGTGACGAGGCTCTTTGGATCCTCGATGTAGCGATGGATGAAGCCTCGCGTGCGGGAGCTCCCGATGTCGCTCAGGTCGGGCCCCTTGTCGCCGCCGCGTCCATCGAGCATGTGACACTCGGAGCAGTAGCGACGGTAGAGCTTTCCGGCCTTGGGGCTGGGCGGCCCGCCTCCACGGAGTTCGGCCACGTACG
The DNA here is from genome assembly GCA_033853555.1 of Myxococcota bacterium. GTDB lineage: Bacteria > Myxococcota_A > UBA9160 > UBA9160 > UBA9160 > JAWOLJ01. Next base: position 7,492 of record JAWOLJ010000133.1, on the reverse strand, counting down.
CGAGGAGGCCCGGGATCTCGGGGTCGATGGCCGCCACTGTCGGCATCGGGTTCCCGGCGACCACCGCCGAGGGGTCCTTGAAGTGCGCCATCATCCATCCGACGTCCCGCGTCACCGGGCCGAGTGCGAGATCCGGGCCGAGCGTCCCGCCCTGACCGCGTACGCTGTGGCAGTGGTCGCAATCGAGCGTCTGGAAGCTGCGGGCTCCCTCGGCGACGACCGGAGCCGGCGGGACGTAGGCGCTGAGCAGCGGGGAGTGCATGCCGGCGACCGTGAGCCCCGAGATGAAGACCACGGCCCCGACGGCCACCGCGCTGGCGAGCCGCCGATCGAGCGGATGGCGGCGCCGCGAGCGGTCGACGAAGGGCAGCGCCAGCAGGAGGACGATCCCCAGCGTCGGCAGGACGACCGCGGCGACCGGCTCCAGCCAACCGGGGAAGTACTTGAGAAGCTGGAACAGGAAGAGGAAGTACCACTCCGGCCGCGGGTTGAAGGTGGTGTCGGTCGGGTCCGCCAGCTCGCCCACCTCCGGCGGCAGCCAGAGGACGAGCGCGAAGAGGACGCCGAGGGCGATCAGCACCGCCGCCATGTCCTTCGCCAGCGTGTACGGGAAGAACGACTCGCCGGCCTCCTTCTGCTCGTGGTAGCGCGCGAGGGCTCGCGAGCGGTCGGCCTCGGAGTCGCTTCCGAGCGGCGTCGTCTCGCCGCGGGAAGGCGGCGCGGAGATTCCTTGTCGAACCACGAGGAAGAGGTGCAGGCCCAGGAGCGCCACGACCACGGCGGGGAGCAGGAGGACATGGACCGCGTAGAAGCGCGTCAGCGTCTGCGCTCCGATCTCTCTTCCGCCGCGGAGCACGCGGGCGATGGTCGGGCCGAGCAGCGGAGCCTGCGCCGCGATCCGGGTCCCGACCTCCGTGGCCCAATAGGAGCGCTGGTTCCAGGGCAGCAGGTAGCCCGTGAAGCCGAAGCCAATCACCAGCAGCAGGAGCACGACGCCACTCAGCCAGGTGGCCTCGCGGGGGAATTTGTAGGCGCCGGTGAAGAACGTCCGGAGCAGGTGCAGCAGGACCACGACGATCATCGCGCTGGCGCCCCAGACGTGGAGGCCACGGAGGAGCCAGCCGAAGGGCGCCTCCTCCGTCAGGTAGCGGACGGAGTCGTAGGCATGATCCGGGGTCGGCGCGTAGCTCATCGCCATGAAGATCCCGGTCGTGACCTGGAGGATGAAGAGGAACAACGTGACGCTGCCGAGGGTGTAGAGCCAGCCGACCCCGGCGGGAATCTTGCGGGCGAAGAGGACTCGCTGGATCTCCCGGATGCCGATCCGTTCGTCCAGCCAGTCCGTGATCGCACGCCCTCTGCGCATCAGGCGGTTCTCCGCGCATTCGGCGTGACGTACAGCACCCCGGCCTCGACGCGAACCGGGTAGGTATCGAGGGGCCTCGGCGGCGGCCCACTGACCACGCGGCCGTCCGCGTCGTACACGCCGCTATGACAGGGGCACACGAAGTGGCTGCTCGCGGCGTCCCAGTGGTAGGCGCAGCCGAGGTGGGTGCAGCGGGGATCGAAGACCCGGATGCCGTCGGCACGCCGCACGACCCAGGCGGCGCGCCGGCCGCCCTCGATGACCCAGCCGTCGCGGCGCCGGACCACGAACTCGACGCGCTCCGGCCGGTCGAGCGGAAGCGCATCCACCTCGACGAGCCGGACGTCGACCGGCGGCTGGCGGCGGAACAACGGAGCCAGCAGGTAGCCCAGGACCGGCGTCGCGATCAGAGCCGTCACGAGCGCCTGGGCGGCCCAGAAGAACGACGCCAGGAGCCTCCGCCGGCTCCAGCCACCCTCCGTCGGGCACCCCTCGTTCATTTGGGGCACAGCGTTCGGACGAAGGCGAGGACGTCCTGGATCTCGTCGTCCTCGAGCGATTCCGAGTAGCTCGGCATGTCCTTCGAGAGGCCGGCCGCCTTCCCGCCTCCCTTCACGACCTTGAAACGCGTCGCATCGTCGATCTTCGCCATGCGCTCGCAGTCCGTGAAGTCCTTGGGTTTGGTCTTCAGGGTGCCGGCCTCCTTTCCATTGCCCTTGCCGGCCGGCCCGTGGCACTTCGCACAGAGCTCCTTGTAGGTGGATTGCCCGCGTGCGAGGTCGGGGGAAGACCCTAAGGCGCGGTTGGCCGCGAAAGCCGCGAACACCAGGAAGAGCACGGGCAAGGACAGGGGCCAGCGGACGGACATTGCAAACCTCCCATCGGACGCGGGAGATGACGCAGAAAAGTTCCGCTTCTTCTCACGTCCGCGAGACGCGAGCCGTGACGCTCTTCTGTGGTGCAAGGCACATGCCTCGCCGGGAATCACCGCGGACGAGGCAGGAGCGCCCGGTTGTGCCCGATGACCGCGCCTGCTCTGAGGCAGCCTGGCTCATGTGGCGCGCGCGCGGCCGAGGCAGATTGTCCATCGCCGATCGGCGGAACCCGCAGCGCTCGGGCGGCGGAGTGCGCCGGCACCCGGCTGGGATTTCAGACGGTCCGCGCTTCTCGGCGGGAGAGGCGGCGACCTTCAAGCGCCCCAGACCTCGACCGATTCCGAGGGGACCGAACCGGACTGTGCACTGGAGCCGGGTCGTGAGTGAGGGGAGCAATCGCAAAGGATGTCGGTATGAGAGAAGTCATACCGCGCGTCCAGGACAGGGAGAGAATGGAGTTGCCGGCTCGCTGACTCGGTCTCGCTGCTCTTCCCGCGTTCGCGCGCCGAGCTCGCTCTCAGCAGCGGGCGCTTCGGCGCCGAGGCGTCCGTTCCCCGGCCTCGTCCTTTTCGCCTGCGATGCGATGGGCGGCCGCAGACACCGCGTGAGCTTCGAGATCTTCGCGGGATGCCGAGGGCCCGAGCGCCGGCGGCCGGGTTGTCGGCCTCGAGAGCGCGGATGCGATCTGTCCGCTCCGGCCTCTACAGGGCGTCAGCTCTTCTTCGCGCTCACATAGCCAGAGGAGGAGAAGCCATGTCCATCGGAGATTGGCGACTCAGGCTCGCGCCGGCGCTGATCGGCGCTTGGCTCGGTGGCTGTTGCGGCGGCCCCGGGAAACCCGAGTGCGTCAGGCCCACCGTCACCGTCGCGTCCGCGCCGGGGCTGCTGTCGATCAGCGGATCGGGGTTCAGCGATGTTCCGAAGTGCGCCCACCTGACCCTGATCGGCCTGCCCGCGTCGACGGGCTCCGTCGCAATTGGCGATCCGCAATGTGCGGGCGGGGCCTTCCAGGGCTTCAATTGGCAATACTCATACTTCAACTGCTCGCCGTCGACGACGCAGACCGTCTTCGTGCTGGGGGCAGACGCAGAGACGGTGGTCGTGGCTAGCCGAGAGATCTCGATCCCCTGGGGAGCCGCCTGCGGGCTCAGCGGTTACACGAAGTGCGGCGGCGAAGGGCAGATTCCGTGCGCGACCGGCTGCAATCCGGCCACGGCCGCGACGCCGGCCTTCCACCCGAGCCCGACGGACGGGCAGATCCTGTGCAGCAAGAACTGAGGCCATTCGCACGGGCATTGTCCGCTGCAACATTCGTGGTCGAGCAGGTGACCCGCCACTCCAGGTCGCCGAGACGCAAATTGACATCGTTCGTCGCAGTCCCGTGACACTCGGGTGACTAGTCGATCCGCGGCGGGTACACCCCCTCGACGATCAGAAGCTGGCCCTGTCGAGCGATCGCGCGGTGACAGCTTCCGCGGATCGCGACGGCCTGGCAGCGCTCCGCGAGACCGGTCCGCGCGATCGGCGTCTTCGGGCTCGGCGGCCGCCAGCTGGCGATCGGCGTCCGCGAAGCGCGAGCAGGCGGATGTGTCCGCCCGTCGAGGTGCGTCAGGCGAGCCAAGCGCCGAGCCGGGAGAATCCGCGGCGGAGCTCGTGGACGATCAGCTCCGCGCTCAGGGCGAAGTACAGCGTGACGCCGAGGCTGGCGAGCGCGCCGATCCAGGCGAGGCCCGGGCGCTCCTCGAGCAGCGCGATGCCCAGGATCGCCAGGGTGGCGGCGGGAAAGATGTTCCCGAGGGGAAGCGGGATGGGGATCGCCAGCAGCAGCCCGGTCCAGACGAGGAGCGCACCCATCCAGCGTTGCGGGAGCGGCCGGCGCTCCAGGCGGTCCAGACCCAGGCGGGTCATCACGCGCTCCACGCGAGCGAGCGTCTCCTTCACGCGGCCCTTCCGGAGCTCCAAGGTGCGGATGCGTTCCGGGAGCCATGGCGTCGCGGCGCCCCGCGCCATGCGCCAGCCGAGGCCGACGATGGCCGCACCCCCGAACGGGGCCGCCGGCACGTCCACCACCGGCACGAGGCTCGGCAACGCCAGCAGGAGCACGAGCAGGCCCGCGGTCTGCTCGCCGGCCACCTCCACCAGGTCCTCGACCGTGATCGGTCCGTGCTCCGCGAGGAGCTCGTCGAGCGTCTCGAAGAGAGGCTTCCGCGTGTCCACCGCTCGGAGGATGCCAGAGGCCGCGGCCTTGTCGCCGTCTCGGGCAGCAGGCTCGATACGCCTTCCGCCCGCGCCCGCTGGATGGAGACGTCCCGCAGGCCCCGAGAGCCTGCTCGCTATCAGATGTCGCATCCGGAGCGCGAGTCTCGAGCCCTCCGGCCTCGCGTCCGGACGAGCCCGGCGCCGAGCAGGCCCGCGGCGAGCAGCTCCGCGGTGCCGGGCTCCGGGACCGCGCCCTGGATCAGGCTGCCGCCCGGGTTTCCGGTCACGCTGGTTCCGCTCGGAACCGTGAACGTCAGGTCGGCGCTGTTCAGGAAGTCCAGCGAGTAGGGAGCCGAGGCGAACGCGCCCTGCAGCACGCCCTGGAGCGTGAGGGTGTCGCGGCCGTAGAGGGGAATGTCCAGGCTGATCGTGCCGCCGAGGATGGGACCACCGGTCTGGTAGCCGGAGACGCAGGACGTGCCGTAGTGGGCGTCGTTGTAGCCGTTGCAGCTGATGGCCATGAGGAGGCCAGCGCCGTTGTCGAGGTCCAGGAGCTGGGCGGTGGCGCCGCTTCCGGGTGTGAAGCTGCCCTGCAGCCCCATCTTCGCCTTGAGGACGTCTCCGGGCTGGGCGTCGGAGATGGAGAACGTGATCGTGAAGTAGGAGTCGCCCCCGGATCCCGTGCTCGGTCCGGTCGAGGAGGAGGAGATGCCGAGGTGCCCGGCGAAGACGTCGGCGACCGCCGCCCCCGAGAGCGTGGTTCCGTCCGCGAGCTGCTGGGTGTCCGACACGCTCGCCACGAACGGGTTGGTCACCCCGGTCACGAAGTCGGCGGCCCCCGCCTCCGTGCTCGTGATGTCGAGGACGAGCGCGTGGGTCGGCGCAGCCGTTCCGGCGATCGCGGCGCCCACCGCGACGACCCCTGCGCGGGCGAGCCGCCGCATTCCTTCCAGCGCCATGACCGAGGTCTCCTTCGCCCCGCGACGGTCTCCGCGCGAGGCCGAGCCGCCCCGAAGCCGGCCTCGGGGTAGAGGGGGACCTCGACGGCCGTTCGGCCGCGTGCCTCCCCGTCTTCGGGTGGGAGGTGGCCGGGAGAGCGGTTCAGGTGTCAGCGGGCATTTCCAGCGTTATTGACTGACCTGGTCGGTCATGTATGATGCAGCCCATGGCGCGTCCCATTCCCGAGGACCGATTCCAGGAGCTGGTCGAGGCCGCCACCGCGGTGTTCCTGGAGCAGGGCTACCGGCGCACGCAGGTCGCCGACGTGGCGGCCCGCATGGGCCTGGCCAAGGGCTCGATCTACACCTACGTGGAGAGCAAGGAGGCGCTCTTCGATTGCGTCCTCCGGCACGCGGACCGGAGGGAGCGGATCGAGGTACCGGCGACGCTCCCCGTCGCCACGCCGCGGCCCCAGGCGACGCTCGAGCTCGTGAAGCGGCGTCTCGCCGACGAGGGCAGCCTCCCCTCCCTCGCGGCGGCGCTCTCGCGCGCGAGGGTCGTCGATGCCAGGACCGAGCTCGAAGGGGTGCTGGGCGAGCTCTACGACACGCTCGCCGGGCACCGCATCTCGATCAAGCTGCTCGACCGTTGCGCCGCCGACTACCCCGAGCTGGCGAAGGTCTGGTATGGCGCCGGTCGAGAGGGCGCGCTCTCGCTCCTCCGCCGCTACCTCGACGATCGCGCCCGGCGAGGGCGTCTGCGTCGCTTCGAGGACAGCGCGGTCGCCGCGCGCATCGTGCTCGAGACGCTCGTCTTCTGGGCGGTGCACCGCCACTGGGATCCGTCGCCGCAAGACGTCGACGAAGCCTCGGCGAAGCGCGCCGCCCTGGCCTTCCTCACCAGCGCCCTCGTGAAGGAGTGATCGTGTCCGCACCCCCCGCCCCCATGACGGCCCCGGCGTCGCGCCGGAACGACATCGACTGGCTCCGCGTGCTCGCGGTCTATCTGCTCTTCGTCTTCCACGTGGCGATGGTCTTCAACCCGGCGCCCTTCTACCACATCCGCAATGGCCAGCAGAGCTTCGCGATGCTCGTCGGGGCAGGCTTCATCGGCCTCTGGCACATGCCGCTGTTCTTCCTGCTCGCCGGGTGGTCCGCTCACGCGTCGCTCCGGCTGCGGGGTACGGCGGCCTTTGCTCGCGAGCGGTTCTTCAAGCTGTTCGTGCCGCTGGTGGCTGGCTGCGTGCTGCTGATGCCGCCGATCAAGTACCTCGAGCTGCGCAGCGGCCTCGACGCCAACTACAGCGGGCTCTACGTGAGCCCGGCGCAGCGGGAGAGCTTCCGAGCGGTCCTGCCGATCCGCCTGCCGGCGATGGCGCCGTTTCACGACTCGTTTCTCGAATTCCTGCCGAGCTTCTTCACACGGCTCGACCGCTTCACATGGGCGCATCTGTGGTTCCTCGCCTACTTGCTGGTGTTCACCGTGGTGTACCTGCCCGTCTTCCGCTGGCTGTGCAGTCGGCAGCGCGAGCTGGCTCACGCACGGGGATGGTGGATCTACCTTCCCCTGCTTCCGCTCGTCCTGGTCCAGGTGATTCTGCGGCCCCATTGGCCGGGCCTCCAGAACCTCTACGACGACTGGGCCAACGTCGCGTACTACAGCACCTATCTGCTCGCGGGCTTCTTGCTCGGTCGGCATCCGGCGCTCGAACGCGCCGTGCACCGCGAGTGGCGACGAGCGCTCGGCCTCGGGCTCGCCGCTACGCTCGCTCTTCTCCTCGGCCTGCTCGGGGCGTTTCGCGCGCCGAGCGTGCTCCTCGCCGGCTCGGCCGTTGCCGGCTGGTGCTTCGTGGTCACGCTTCTCGGCGCGGCGCATCGCTTCCTCGCGCCGGTCAAGTCGGGACTCCCCTATCTCACCGAGTCCGCCTTCCCGGTGTACTGGCTGCACCAATCGGCGATCGTGCTGATCGGATACCCGCTCGTCCAGCTCGGGCTCGGGATCGCACCCAAGTACGCGATCCTGCTGATCGCCTCGGTGTGCGCGACGCTCGCCTCGTATCACTTCGTCGTCCGCCGCTTCGCGATCACCCGGTTCCTCGTCGGCATGAAGCCCC
>JAWOLJ010000132.1:0-21149 GCA_033853555.1 Myxococcota bacterium | reverse complement strand
GGGGGGGGGGGGGGGGGGGGGGCGGGCCCCCCGCCCGCCCCGCCCGATTCACGATCGCGCTAGAACACGCTCTGGCCGGAGAAGCCCAGGTCGCAGGGCCCCACCGTCTGGAGCAGGTCGAGGGCGTTGGTCACCGCGTTGTAGGTGCCGGTGCCCACGCACGCGCCGTTGGCGCCCGCCATCAGACTCGGCTGGCCGTTGGTGCCGTCCGGCAGCGGCTTCACGTAGCCCCAGAGCTGCGCAAAGCCGTCGGCGTCGATGTCGGCCTTCGCTGCGGCCGTGTACACGTTGGGCGCGGTCGAGCCGGCCACCGCGACGGCGTTGGCCTCGTAGTGGAAGTACACGTCACCCTCCGGCGACCAGCCCATCTGGTCGAAGCCCGGGACCGCAGCCGGCGCCGCCGGGTTCCACACGTGCTTGGCGTTGTCGATGGCCGTCGCCGGGTTCTCCGGAGCGTTGATGTACACCCCGAACTCCGACGCGTAGCCCTCTTCCGCCGTGCGGATCGCGGCGAGGTTGGTCTTGCCCTCGCTCGACTTGGCGCGCAGCTGGAAGCGGAGGAAGTTCGGGATGGCGATGGCCGCCAGAATGCCGATGATCGCGACCACGATCATCAGCTCGATGAGGGTGAAGCCACCCTCCCGCTTGCGAAGCGAACCGAGCTTCGTCATGACGATTGTCTCTCCTGTGCGTAGGCCGTCGGCCGCTCGCGCCCGGCCGGACCCGGGAGGGGCTCCATGCCCCTCTCGGCTCCTGCCGCCCCGGAGGCCGGCCAGGCTGGCCGTGCGCGCGGTCGAGGCTCGGCCCCCCTTCGAGCAACCGACGTGCCAAGGCCGCCGCTGCCGGTCCGTGCATCGGCAGGAGGCTGCACGAACCTGAGCCCCGGCTCGGGAGTCTCGGCGGACCCCCGGACCGGCGGGCCGGCGGGCGGGCGCTCGCGCGGGGCGCAAAGGTGACGATTCCCGGCGCTCCACGCGCCGCGATTCGTCACCGCCATCGACACCGGAGAGGCGTCAGCGGGGGATCTCGGACGCGACCGGGGAGCGCTCCGTCAGCGCTTCGGAGCTTCGGGACGCGGCGCGCGGGGCGTCTGCCCGCTGGCCTCGATGGCACGGTCGGCGTCGCGCTTCTCCGTGCGCTTCGCGCCCGCCGCCTCGCGTCGCACGCCATCGGCGCAGGCGCGACAGACGCGGCCGCGCAGCTCGGCGTCCTCGCGCTCCTTGCCGCAGATCAGGCAGCGGGCCATGCTGCGAGCGTAGCCTCGGCCGGTCGCTCCGGCCGCCTCTCTTGACGGAGCGCCGCCGCCGGCTACCGTGCGCGCGCCTCTTCGGCCAGCGCTCCCATCGTCTAGTGGCCTAGGACGTGGCCCTCTCAAGGCCAAAACACGGGTTCGACTCCCGTTGGGAGCACCACGGCGCCCCCGCGGGCTCCCGCGCCGGGAGAAGCCCTCGAGCGCCACCCGGGGTCCAGCGTGCCGGATTTCGTCTTCGCCTTCCTCGACTGCGAGTTCGGTGGCCTCGATCCCGAGAAGCACGACATCACCGAGGTCGCGCTGGTGCTCACGGACTACCGCCTGGCGGAGCTCGCGCAGGGCGAGTGGAAGGTGAAGGCCCGGCCCGACCGCATCACGCCGGAGGCGGCGGCGATCTTCGGCTACGACCCCGCGGTGTGGGCGGAGGCACCGTCGCTGCGGCAGGTGCTTAGCGAGATCGCACAGCTCCTGCCGAAGGACAAGACCGTGGTGCCGGCGGGGCAGAACGTTCGCATGGACGTGCTCTTCCTGGAGAAGGCCTTCAAGGCCTGCGAGATGCCGTGGCCCTTCGACTACCACGTGATCGATCTCGCGACGCTCTACTACGCATGGTCGCTGGTGGCGGGCGAAACGGTGCCGGCGCTCTCGCTGCGCCAGGCGGCGACCCACGCCGGTCTGGTGGAGGGCCCGGTCCCGCACCGCGCGCTCGCCGATGCTCGCCTCACGCTCGAGACCTTCCGCCACTACGTCGGGCGGCTGGCGCCCCGTCCGCCGTCGGAGGCGCTGCCGGCGCCGGCGCCCCCCGTGTCGGCCTGATTCGCTCGACGCTCCTCCGGCGCCAGGCGCGCGCGCCACTTCTCGAGGGCACGCAGATCGAATCGCGCGAAGAGCGGAAGGAGCCAGCGCGCGGCCAGGCCGCCGGGGCGGAAGCAGACCGCGGAGGCGAAGTCGATCAGCACCGGCCGCCCCGCCGCATCGGCCAGCACGTTGCTGCGGTGACGCAGATCGAGGTGCGCCACGCCGCGGGCGTGCATCTCGCGGATCGCGGCCTCCAGGCGCGGCAGGAAGTCCGCCGGAAGCGTGCCCGCCAGCCGGCGCGACATCTTGTGGCCCGGGCGATACTCCACCGCGAAGGCGCGGGCGTCGATGCGCCCCAGGAGACGCGGCACGTCGGGATGGCCGGCCAGCGCACGATAGGCCCGGAGCTCGCGCCAGATCAGGAAGGGCCCGAGGATCCCACGCACCAGCGGGCCCCGCGGCGCGAAGTCCTTCACCACGAAGCGGCGGTCGCCGTCGCTCACCAGCGATACCACCGGATCCCGGGAGCTGCCGGCCTCGAGCACGAGCACCACGTGGGCGGCGATGCGCTCGCGGGACAGGGCGTCCGCGGACGGGGAAGCCGGAGCGCGCGCGCTCAAAACGGCAGCAGGGGCCGCAGGGCGAGCACGAGCACGCCGCCCAGGATCGCCAGCAGCGCGCCGTCCTCGTCGTTGGCGCGAAACTGCCGGAAGCTCCAGCGCCCCGCCACGGAGACGCTCGCCGCGACCTCGGGCGGCGGCGACCAGGCGGCGGGGGCGAACAGGAGCGCGGGCACCGCGGCACGGTAGGCGGTGTAGGGCGCGCCGTAGAGCCGCTCCAGGCGCGCGCTCTCGATCCGTTCCTTGTACGGGAAGTAGTAGAGGAAGAAGAGGGCGAGGGCGAGCGGCAGCACCAGCACGGTGGCCCAGCCCCCGGCCATGCAGGCGAAGCCCGCGCTCACCAGCAGCGTCCCCGCGTAGAGGGGGTGACGCAGATGCGCGTAGGGCCCGCTCACGGTGAGGCGCTGGTTCTTCACCAGATGCCCGGCTCCCCAGGCGCGCAGGCCCTCCCCGAGCGCCACCAGGAGCGCCCCGGCGACGAACCCGGCGGGCGTCGGAACGGCGAGCCAGAACAGCGTGAGGACCGCCGCGTAGGGCAGCAGCATGCGCGGCTTCAGCAGCCGCCGGCGGAAGGGATGGCGCATGGGGGCTGGAAGGTACCGAGGACCGGCGGGCCGGCAATGCAGCGGGGCGATTCGCCCCACCTTGGGAATCTCCGCTCGCCTGCGGCTCGCTGCGCGCCGCGGGACGCCTGCGGCGTCCGACGGCTTGCGGGGCCATCTCTCCCGCGCGGGTCGGCGCGCACGCCGTCGACCCTTGCTCGGAAGCGGGTACCGGGCTGCGCGCTCCGCCGGGTTCAGTCGAGCTCGTGGTCGTCCGAGCGCAGGCCGAGCCGCTCGCGCACGAGACGCCACAAGCGGCGCCGCAGGCGCTCCTTGAACACGGGGTCCGCTCCGACCTCCAGGTCGTCGCCCTCCAGGAACTCCCGGAGCTCGTCACTCGTGAACTCTTCCACCCCGTGATCCATGGCCTGTCGCTGCTCCTGCTGCCCGCCCGACCCCGTCTTTTCTCCCGGTCGCGCCCCCCGCCCCGAGAGGAAGTCCTTGCCGCCGGACCTCGTTTGCCGGCTCACAACCCGGTCCGCGCTCCGTGGCCCTCGTCGCCGGCCTGGATCAGCATCCGTTTCACGCGATAGAGGCTCGAGCGGACCGCGTCACTCGAGCGCCGCATGCGCCGCGAGATCTCGTGGATCGGCAGGTTCTCCAGGTGGCGTAACACGAAGACCTCGGCCTGCCAGCCCGCCACCGACGAGAGCCGCTGCGCGACCGCGTCGGCGTAGCGGCGCAGGCTCAGGCTCTCCTCCGGATTGCAGCTCGAGAGCGCGTTCGAGGGGTGTAACAGCTCGCCGTCCGCCTGCTCGTGCCAGGCCTGGCGCAATCGCGCGCGACGCAAGTGATTGTTGGTGGTGTTCTTGGCGATGCCGTACACCCAGGAGAGGAAGGACGAGCTGCCGCGGAAGGCTCCGATGGAGCGGAACGCCGCGGTGAAGGTCTCCTGCACGATCTCTTCGGTGTCGGCGTGATTGCGCACGCGCAGGTACGCGAAGTTGTAGACCCGGTCGAAGTAGCGCTCGTAGAGCGCAGTGAAGCAGCTCTCGTCGCCCTGGCGCATTCCGAGCACCAGCTCGGCGTCGCGCTGCGGGGCGGAAGGCTGGCTCCGACCGGCTCGCACACGGCTCGCAGGGCGGGAGGATCGAGGCGCACGGACCTCGGCAGGCGGCAACGCGGACTCCTCGCGTCGTCCCTTCCCAGAGGGGCACGCATCCCCTCACTCCACTAGGTGGCCCCGGATCGGCACAGGTGGCGAACAAGGTTCAGCTTCGCGATCGGGCGGCGGATCGCGCCGGGCTCAGGCCGAGAGCAGGCTCTCCAGGCCCGGCACGCCCTCGGCGAGCGCGCGCCGCATCCGGTAGAGGTTCGCCTTCACCGCGTCCTCGGACTTGCCGAGCGCACGGGCGATGGTGCGGATCGATTGGCGGCGCAGGTGCTTCAGGTGGAAGATCCGACGCTGGAGGGGCGTCAGGTCGGTCTGGAGGACCTGATCGCAGCGCCCGAGGATGCGACGCGCGTCGACGGCCCGGTCGGCCGGCACCTCCTCGCCCGCGAGGTCCGTGACCCCGTCGTCCAAGGACTCGAAGCGGGGCCGGCGGCCACGGAAGCGGCGGTTCACCTTGTTGCGCGTGATCCCGAAGATCCACACCAGGAGGCTGGAGGTGCCGGCGTAGGACGGAAGCGCCCGGAACACCGTGACGAAGGTCTCCTGGGTCACGTCCTCGGCCTCGCCCGGGTCCCCGAGGCGCTTCAGGGCGAAGCGGTAGACCCGCGGGAAGTAGGCCTCGTAGAGCAGCTCGAAGGCCGCGCGGTCCCCGGCCAGGATCTGCAGCACCAGCGTGTGATCGTCGTCCCAGGACTTCGAAGCGTCGGCCACGGCGGCTCCTGATGAGCGCTTCGCCGGGGTGGGGGTCGGCTCGGAAGGCGTTCGGGAGCCCGGGACGCCCCCGGCGCGGCCGTCTGGCCGGCCGCCGGAGAGCTGCTCGGCGGCCGGCGGGCGAGGATCGCCGGAAGCCGTCCGCCGTCGCGTCGTCCTGGGGCTTCGAAGCTCCGTCCTGACCTCACCTCCCGAGCGGAGAGCGGGCTTTCCAAAAGGTGGGGACCGAGGTCCCGCCCGCTCCAGCAGCAAGGCGCATGCCACGCTCCAGCAACCGGCAGCATCCGCAGCGAAGCTCCGGTTTCAAAACAGGGTTTTACCCTGAGTGGAAGCTCCGCCCCAGAGCCTCTGCAGGGGGCGGCGAGGAACGCCCGTTCCGCCGGAGGGAAGAGAAGTTCACTCGCGAGGCGAGAGTCGCTTGTCGAGAAACGCCGCCAGGCTGTGGCGGACCGGCTCCGAGAGCGAGGCGTCCTCGAAGCGCACGGCAAAGCCCCCGGGCAGGCAGCCCACCGGCTCCTGGCTGCGCACGACCGCGCCGTGCAGGCGCAGGAACGCCGGCTCCTCCGGCAGCTCGAGCAGCAGGCTGGCCGGGGTTCCGACCGGCGGGCGCACCGGCGAGAGCAGGAAGACCCCCGAGAGCGAGAGATCCCGCGTCGGCAGGAAGACCTGCCGCTCCCCGTCCTCGTAGGCCGCCTCCAGTCGCGCCGTCACGCGCGGAGCCCCGCGCCGCCGGGCGACGTCCGGGGACGGAGCGCTCACAGCTTCCCCGGAATGATCCACCACTGGTTGTCCACCTTCTCCCAGCGATCGATCCGCTCGAGCGACGTGCTCCAGAAGCGCAGCGGCCGCCCGTTCCGGCCCTTCAGCCGGAAGCTCACCCGCGCCCGCCCCGGAGTCTCGAGGGCGAACTCCTCCACCTCCGCGGCGAGCGGCTGGTTGCGCTCGAAGTGCGCGTCCGCCAGGGCCTGCGCGAGGTCGGCGTAGTAGTCGGCGAAGGCGTTCTCGTTCTGGAAGTACTCACGCAGCGACGGATCCTCGAAGGTGGCGATGGTGTTGAAGCGGCGCAGCAGGAGCTTGTCGTAGAAGGCGTTCGCGCGCTCCAGGAACGCGACCTCCGGCCCCGACTGCAGCACCTCCATCCCGTGCGAGGGATCCGCAGGCGGCCGGCCCGCACCGGCGCACGCGGCGAGCGCGAGCGCTGCGGCCGCGCAGGCGGCTCGCCAGCGTCCCGGACGGTCGGTCAACGCCGCACCTTCCGGGATCCGCGCGCGGCGCCGCCCGCCTCGATGGCCGCCTGGGCGGCGGCCAGCCGCGCCACCGGCACCCGATACGGTGAGCACGACACGTAGTCGAGGCCCGCGCGGGCGCAGAACTTGACGCTCTTCGGATCGCCGCCGTGCTCGCCGCAGATCCCCACCTTGAGCTCGGGCCGGGTGCTGCGGCCCTTCTCCACGCCGATCTCGATCAGACGGCCGATGCCTTCTTCGTCGATCGAGACGAAGGGATCGTCCTCGAGGATCCCCTGCTCCATGTAGGCACCCAGGAAGTTCCCGGCGTCGTCGCGCGAGAGCGCGTAGGTCATCTGCGTGAGGTCGTTCGTGCCGAAGGAGAAGAAGTCCGCGTACTCCGCGATGGCGTCCGCCGTCAGCGCGGCGCGCGGCACCTCGATCATGGTGCCGATCGTGGGCCGCACCTTCACCGAGGGGTGGCCCGCGATCACCGCCCGCACCTCCTCCTCGCAGAGCGCGCGCAGCCGCGCGAGCTCGCCGACGTGGGCCACCAGCGGGATCATGATCTCGGGCTGCACCGCCACGCCCGATTCCGCCACCTCGCAGGCGGCCTCCACGATGGCGCGCACCTGCATCCGGTAGATCTCGGGGAAGGTGATGCCGAGGCGGCAGCCGCGGTGGCCGAGCATCGGGTTGAACTCGCGCAAGGAGTCGATCTTCGCCCGCACCTCGGCGGCGTCGGTGCCGAGCTCCGCCGCCACCTCGTGGATCTCCGCGTCCTCGTGGGGCAGGAACTCGTGGAGCGGCGGGTCGAGCAGCCGGATCGTGACGGGCAGCCCCTCCATGGCGCGGAAGATCCCCACGAAGTCCCCGCGCTGCATCGGCAGCAGCTTCTCCAGCGCACGGCGGCGCTGGGCGTCGTCGCTCGAGAGGATCATCTCCCGCACGGCGAGGATCCGGTTCGGCTCGAAGAACATGTGCTCGGTGCGGCAGAGCCCGATCCCCTCCGCCCCGAACTGTCGCGCGATCTTGGCGTCGTTCGGCGTGTCGGCGTTGGTGCGCACGCGGACGCGACGCACGCCGTCCGCCCAGCGCATCAGCTCCGCGAACTCTCCGCCGAGCTCCGGCGTGACGGTGGGCACCCGTCCGAGCATCACCTCGCCGGTGCTGCCGTCGATCGTGATCGGATCGCCGGCCCGCACCACCTGGTCGTCGACCCACATCTCGCCCTTCGCGTAGTCGATCCGCAGCGTCCCGCAGCCCGCCACGCAGCACTTCCCCATCCCGCGCGCCACCACCGCCGCGTGGGAGGTCATGCCCCCGCGCGCGGTCAGGATGCCCTCTGCGGCGTGCATGCCGTGGATGTCCTCGGGCGAGGTCTCGATCCGCACCAGGATCACCTTCTCGCCGGCCTTGGCGCGGGACTCCGCCTCGTCGGCGCTGAACACCACCTGCCCCACCGCGGCGCCCGGCGAGGCGGGCAGGCCCTTGGCCAGCACCTGGCGGGTGGCCTTGGGGTCGAGCGTGGGGTGCAGGAGCTGGTCCAGGGCGCGCGCGTCCACGCGCAGCACGGCCTCCTCGCGCGTGATCAAGCGCTCGCGCGCCATGTCCACTGCGATCCTCACCGCCGCGCGTACGGTGCGCTTGCCCGTGCGCGTCTGGAGCATCCAGAGCGTGCCGCGCTGGATCGTGAACTCGATGTCCTGCATGTCGCGGTAGTGCCGCTCGAGCTTGTGGTAGATCGCCACGAGCTGGCGATAGGCCTTCGGCATCTCCTCCTCGAGGGTGGGGAGATGCGCCTGCTCCGGACGCCGCGCCTGCTTGTCGATGGGCTGGGGCGTGCGGATGCCTGCCACCACGTCCTCGCCCTGCGCGTTCTTCAGGTACTCGCCGTAGAAGACGTTGGCGCCCGTCGACGGATCGCGGGTGAAGGCCACGCCGGTCGCGCAGTCGTCGCCCATGTTCCCGAACACCATCGCCTGCACGTTCACCGCGGTGCCCCAGGAATCGGGAATGTCGTTCAGACGTCGATACCGGATCGCCCTCTCGTTGTTCCACGAGCGGAAGACGGCGGCGACGGCGCCCCAGAGCTGCTCCTCCGGATCCTGCGGAAAGATTCGACCGGTGCGCTCCTCGACCAGCTCCAGGTACTCGCGCACCAGGCTGCTCCAGTCGTGGGCCGTGAGCTGCGTGTCGAGCGTCACGCCGCGCGACTCCTTCAGCGCCTCGAGCCGGCTCTCGAAGTGCTCGTGGGCGACCCCGAGCACCACGTCCGAGTACATCTGGATGAAGCGGCGGTAGCTGTCGAAGGCGAAGCGCGCGTCGGCCTGGCGGGCCAGGCCCTCGACGCTCGCGTCGTTCAGCCCGAGGTTCAGGATCGTGTCCATCATCCCGGGCATGGAGGCCCGCGCGCCCGAGCGCACCGAGACCAGCAGCGGCTTCTCCGGGTCGCCGAAGCGCGCGCCGAGGATGCGCTCCACGCGGCGCAGGGCGGCCAGGGCATCGCGCCGCACCGGCTCGGGGATCCGGCCCCCGGAGGCATCGAACTCCGCGCAGACCTCGGTCGAGATCGTGAAGCCCGGCGGCACGGGAAGGCCGAGGCGCGTCATCTCGGCCAGGTTGGCGCCCTTCCCGCCCAGGATCGCCTTCATCTCGGCCCGCCCGTCCGCCCGGCCCTCGCCGAAGAAGTAGACCCGGCGCCGCGACGGGACGCCGCCCGTGGCGGACTTCGCGCGGCGAGACGTGGGCTTCGCGGTCTTGGCTGCCGTTCGTCGTGTCACAGGCCGACCTCCAGACGATCCTCGAGGTAGGAAGCGATGCCGTCCGCCGGAATGCGCTCCTGGGCCATGGAGTCCCGTTCGCGGACGGTGACCTTGCCGTCGGTGTCCGATTCGAAATCCCAGGTGACGCAGAACGGGGTCCCCACCTCGTCCTGCCGCCGGTAGCGCCGGCCGATGTTGCCGGCGTCGTCGTAGAACGTGCTCCAGCGCCGCCGCAGCCCCCGCTCCAGCTTGCGCGCCGGCTCGGCCAGCTTCTTGGAGAGCGGCAGCACCGCCACCTTGATCGGCGCCAGCGCCGGGTGGAGCCGCAGCAGCGCGCGCGTCTCGCCGTCCTCGAGTCGCTCCTCCGCGTAGCCGTTTGCGAGCAGCGCCAGGCAGGTGCGATCGATTCCCACCGAGGTCTCGATCACCATCGGCGTGAAGCGCTCCTTCGTCTCCTCGTCGGTGACCGAGAGATCCTTGCCCGAGTACTCGCTGTGCCGGCGCAGGTCCCAGTCGCCGCGGTCGTGCACGCCCTCGATCTCCTGCCAGCCGAAGGGGAACAGGAACTCGATGTCGGCGGCGGCCTTGGCGTAGTGCGCCAGCTCGTCGGGCGCGTGCGGGCGCACGCGGAGCCGCTCCTCCGAGAAGCCGAGCGCGCGATGGAAGGCGAGGCGTTGCTCGAGCCAGTGCTGGAACCATTTCTCGCGCTCGGAGGGATGCACGAAGAATTCGAGCTCCGCCTGCTCGAACTCGCGCGAGCGGAAGGTGAAGTTGCGAGGGTTGATCTCGTTGCGGAAGGCCTTCCCGATCTGCGCGATGCCGAACGGGATCTTCTGGCGCGAGACCTCCTTCACCCGCTTGAAGTCGTTGAAGATGGCCTGGCAGGTCTCCGCCCGCAGGTAGGCCACCGCCGCCGCGTCCTCGGTGGCTCCGATGAAGGTCTTGAGCATCAGGTTGAAGCGCCGCACCGGCGTCCAGTCGTGCTCCGAGCTGCCTTGACGTGCGGGACAGGGGCCCGCGTCGTCGAGCTGGTCGGCTCGGAAGCGTCGCTTGCAGGCGCGACAGTCCACCAGCGGATCGCTGAAGTGCTCGACGTGACCCGACGCCTCCCAGGTGCGGGGATGGCAGATGATCGCGCTGTCCAGGCCCTCCACGTCGTCGCGCTCGCGAACGACGCGGCGCCACCACGCGGCCTTCAGGTTGTTCTTGAGCTCCACACCGAGCGGCCCGTAGTCCCAGAAGCCGTTGATCCCGCCGTAGATCTCGCTGGACGGAAAGATCAGCCCCCGGCGCGCGCACAGGGCCACCAGGTCCTCCATGCGCCAGGGATAGGGGCTCGGGAGGTTGGCGTCGGGGGGCATGCCTTCCTTGCTCGTGGCGGACTCGGGGGCGGCTCGTGCACGCCGGCGCCGGGCGGCTGGCGCGGCGCCGGAGTATCCCCGCTCCGAGCGGGGTTCGTCAAGCCGTGGCGACGCGCCCCGAGTCCATGATTTCATCGAGGAATCGCTCACTTCGAAGCTCGACACCGAGATGGAACCGACCGAAGCGCCGCACCAGCCGCGCGGCCTCGTCGAGCATCGCGGGCGCGAGCGCGAGGCGACCCAGCGCGTCGAGCTCGAAGCGCAATCCCTGCTCCAGCGCGCGCAGCGTGCCGAGCTGCACCGGGAGCAGGCCCTGCACGCGCGCCGCGCAAGCGCCGCAGACCGGCCCCCCCTCCGCCACGTGGAAGCCGAACGCCGCGCCGCGACCCGCGGCCGCGGGCTCGGCCGCGGGCCGTTCCAGCTCGGTCCCGCAACGCACGCAGCGACGCAGCTCCGGACGCAGCCCGAGCGCGTCGAGCGCGCGCAGCTCGAGGAAGGTGCGCAGTCGCAGATCGGGCTCGCCGCGCGAGAGGGCGCGCAGCGCGGCCAGCGCGAACGAGAACAGGCGCCGGACGTCGCCGCGGGCGCCACCCTCGGGCGCCAGCCGGTCCAGGAGCTCGAGCAGGTAGCAGCCCAGACCGAAGCGCCCCAGGTGACACCGTAAATTGTCGAAGGACGCGATCAGCGTCGCGCTCTCGAGGCGCGCCATGCCGCCCGGCCGGCGCTGCTCGAGCTGGACGTGCAGGTGGTTGAAGAAGTCGAGCGTGCCCGCGAAGCGGCGCCGGCTGCGGCGCGCCCCCTTTGCGATGGCCGTGACGCGGCCGGTCTCGGGGGTGAGCAGATGCAGGATGCGATCGGACTCGCCGAAGTCGACCGCGCGCAGCACCAGCGCCTCGGTCACGAGGGGCCCCATGCGCACAGGCTAGCGAAGCGGCTCCGGGCCTCCGGGGGCGTCGGGAGCGGCGGAGGCGTCGGGAGCAGTGGGGGCATCGGAAGCGTCGGACGCCACGGGCGGCTCGGGAGGAGCGGCGGCCGCGTCTGGAGGCGCCGCGAGGTCCTGCGCGCGGCGCGGGGGGGATGCGTGCGACCGCGGGAAGCGCGCCGCCGGCTCCGCTGCGGCCCGTCGCTCGGCCTCGGCGAGGAGATCGCGCACGACGTCCGGGCGCTGCACCACGACCACCGGGCCGCCCAGGAACAGTCGGACCGCCATGCCTGCGAGGGCCGTCGGGTTCGCGGCCCGCACGGCCAGGAAGAGGCCGATCGCGAGCGCGGCGACCAGCGAGGCCAGCAGGAGCCGCCGGGCCCGCAGGCCCGCCCGCCGGGCCGCCTCCTCCTCCCGCCGCGGAGCGTCGAGCAGGCGCAGCAGGGCCTCCTCGGTGTCGAGACCGAGGGCGCCCGCGACGGCACGCACGAAGCCGCGGGCGAAGGCGTCGCTGTGGCCGTCGAAGGCCCCCGCCTCCAGGCGCGCGAGGGAGCGGCGCGGAATCCGCGTCTCCGCCTCGAGCTCCTCCAGGCTGATCCCCCGGAGCTGGCGCTGGCGTGCGAGATAGGCCCCGATCGAGGGCACGTCGGCGCCCCCGGGCGTGCGGGAGGGTGAGCGGCCGCTCACTGCAGGAGCTTCAGGACCTCTTGCGATCGCTGGCCCCACGGGCTGCCGGGACGGTGCTCCGCCGCAGCCGTCAGATGCTCTACCGCCTGGTCACGCTGGCCGAGGGAGACGTAGATCTCGCCCATCCGGAAGTGGGCCTCGGCCGCGATGCTCGGCATCGGTGCGAGGTCGAGGAGCTTCTGGAAGGTCGCGAGCGCCTCCTCCGCGTGACTCTGCCGCTCCTCCAAGATGCCGAGATCCAGGAGCGCTGACCAGTAGTTGGGCTTGAATTCGAGGGCCGTGCTCAGGTGCTTGCGCGCCTCGTCGAAGCGCCCGAGCTGGAGCTCGGCCCAGCCGGCGTTCGTGAGGGCGCGCCAAGGCGCCGGGAACGTCGGATCCTCGCTCAGCTTCTGCGCGAGGCTCGCGGCCTCCTCGAACTTGTTCTCCTGGATCAGGAGCGCCGAGAGGTTCAGGCCCGCCGTCTCGTTCTCGGGGTCGAGCTCGAGCGCGCGGCGCAGGTGCTGCTCCGCCTCGGTCAGGTGGTTGCTCTGCCGGTACGCCTCGCCGAGCGCGAGCTGGATGCGCACGTCCTTCGGCGCGAGCTGCTCCGCGGCCCGGAAGTTGCGCAGCGCGAGCGCCGTCTGGCCCTGGGTCATGTTCTCCACGCCGAGGTCGTAGCGGGCCTCGGCCTGCTGCGCCGCCGGCTTCGCCCCGGGGCCGCGGTCCGACGCGCAGCCGAGGGTCGTGACGAGCGCGAGCGACAGAGCGGCGCGCGCCGCGAGACCGATCCTGAACATGGCTTCCCTCCTCGAGCTCAGAGCAGTGCGAGCAGACGCAGCAACGGGTCGAGGGGCGTCGCCTGCGCCTCGTCGCGTCGCTGCTTCACGAGCTGAACCCGCCCCACCGCCGGGCCGTGGGGAGTGACCAGCACCGAATCGCCGTCGGCGGCCGCGCGCTCGCTCGCGGGCCGACGCCGGGCGCTCTCCGTCGCTCGCTCGGGAGCGGCCGCGGGCCTGGCCGCCGCGCGCTTCTCGGCGCCCGGGGTCGCCAGCGTGCGGCGGAACTTGGTGAGCGGAGGCGGCCCGGCCGGCGGCGGCGCCTTCACGGCGGGCGCGGGCTCGGGCTCCACGGGGCGATCGAGCACGAGCTCGGGCTGCGACACCGCCGGGCTGGTGGCGCCCGCTTCGGAGGCTCGCGCCGTACCCTGGCCCGCCGGCGCCGACCCGACCGTCTCCCCGATCAGCTCCATCCAGCGGGTCACCATGCGCTGCGAGGTCGCGTCGCCCTGGCCCAGGGCGTCGTCGTCGAAGAGGAAGCCCATGCTCTCGCCGAACGAGAGCGCGCCATCGAGGGCCGTCTCGAGGTCCGCCTCGCCCTCCAACGGACCCTCGAAGACGTAGAAGGCGAGCCCGCCGCCCTTCACCGAGCGCACCGACACGGTCACGCTCGGCGCTCCATCGGCTCCGATCAGCACGAGGATGGCGGCCTCCGCGGGGCCGGGCGCAAGCTGCTCGGTCGCCAGGATCGGCGTGTTGAGCGAGACCCGGAGGCTCAGGAGCTTCGACTCCGCCACCACCGGCGGGCTCTGCCGCGGGAAGAACATGCGGGAGATATCGGCCGCCGGCCGCGCCGGCTTGAGGCTCGCGGGGGTGCAGCCCGTCCGGGAAGACCGGGATCCGGCCAGCGTTTTCGGCGTCGCGGGGGGAGCGGCGGGACCGCGGCGTCGCTCCCTTTCCGCGCGCGCCCGTCCGGGTACCATTCGCTCGACGCTGGTACGGCACAGGACCCGCTCGGGAACGCGGACGAGGACGTGGTCGCGAACGCGCTCGTGACGGGGGTCGGGAGGAGAGGAAGGACGTGGGCAGTAAGCGCGTGGAGGAGATCCAGGACGTCGCCATCCGCTTCACCGGGGATTCGGGCGACGGAATGCAGCTCACCGGCACCAAGTTCACGGAGTCCACGGCGCTCGCAGGCAACGACCTCTCGACCTTCCCCGACTTCCCGGCCGAGATCCGTGCGCCCGCCGGAACACTCGCCGGTGTCTCGGGCTTCCAGATCCATTTCTCGAGCCACGACATCCGCACGCCGGCGGACGCTCCCGACGTGCTGGTGGCGTTCAATCCCGCGGCGCTGCGCTCGAACCTCGGTGACCTGCGGCCCGGAGGCATGCTGATCGTCAACAGCGACGCCTTCACCGAGAAGAACCTGGAGCGGGCGGGCTACGACGGCGACCCGCTCCCGGCCTTGCACGGGCGCTATCGGGTGGTGGAGATCCCGGTCACGCGCCTGAACCGGGAGGCGCTGAAGGACCTCTCGCTCGGCCAGCGCGAGGCCGACCGCTCCAAGAACTTCTTCTGCCTCGGCCTCATGTACTGGCTCTACGGTCGCCCGGTGGAGACCACGCTCCAGTGGATCGACGCCAAGTTCGCAGGCGAGGTGAAGGAGGCGAACCGGCGAACGCTGCTCGCGGGCTACCACTTCGGCGAGACGACCGAGCTCTTTCCGGTCTCCTACGTCGTTCCCAAGGCCAAGATCGAGCCCGGGCGCTACCGCAACATCACCGGCAACCAGGCGCTCGCCTGGGGCATCGTGGCCGCCGGCGTGCAGATGCAGCGGCCGGTCTTCCTGGGCGCCTACCCGATCACTCCGGCGAGCGACGTGCTGCACGAGCTCGCGCGCTACCGGCACTTCGGCGTGAAGACCTTCCAGGCGGAGGACGAGATCGCGGCGGCCGCGGCGGCGGTCGGCGCCTCCTACGCCGGGATGCTCGCCGTGTGCACCACCAGCGGACCGGGCTTCGTGCTGAAGCAGGAGGCGCTGAACCTGGCAGTGATGGTGGAGCTCCCGCTGGTGGTGGTCGACATCCAGCGCGGCGGGCCTTCCACGGGCCTGCCGACCAAGGTGGAGCAGGGCGATCTGCTGCTGGCGCTGCACGGCCGCAATTCCGACAGCCCGGTGCCGGTGATCGCCGCGGCGACACCGGGCGACTGCTTCTACAGCGCGCTCGAAGCGTTTCGCATCGCGGTGAAGCACATGACGCCGGTGGTGCTGCTCTCGGACGGCTACCTCGCCAACAGCGCCGAGCCCTGGCGCATTCCGGACGTGGAGACGCTGCTGAGGGCACCGGTCTCCTTCCGCAGCGACCCGAGCGGCTTCAAGCCCTACGCTCGCGACGAGGAGAACCTGGCGCGTCCCTGGGCGATCCCCGGAACGCCCGGCCTCGAGCATCGGGTGGGCGGCCTCGAGAAGGAGGACGTCACCGGCAACGTCTCCTACTCGCCGACCAATCACGAGCGCATGACGCGGCTGCGCGCCGAGAAGGTGGCCCGCATCGTGAACGACATCCCGCCGGTGGAGGTGAACGGCTCGCCCCGGGGCGAGGTGCTGGTGGTGGGCTGGGGCGGCACCCACGGCGCCATCACCTCCGCCGTGGAGGACCTGCGCGCAGCGGGCCACGACGTGTCGAGCATCCATCTGCGGCACCTGAACCCGTTCCCCGCGAACCTGGGCGAGGTGCTGCGCGGCTTCCGACAGGTGCTGGTGGCGGAGCTCAACCTGGGGCACCTGGCGAGCCTGCTGCGCGCGCAGTTCCTGGTGCCGGCCGAGAGCCTGACCAAGGTCCAGGGGCAGCCGTTCAAGGTGGGCGAGATCAAGGCGCGGGTCGAGGCCTTGCTGGGCCGCGCGGCGCGCCGGGAGGCGTGAGGTGGCGGAAGCGGTGGCAGCGCTCTCGAAGAAGGACTTCGCCTCGGACCAGGACGTGCGCTGGTGCCCGGGCTGCGGCGACTACTCGATCCTCGCCAACGTGCAGAAGGTGATGCCCGAGCTCGGCATCCCGCGCGAGAACTTCGTCTTCGTGTCGGGGATCGGCTGCTCGAGCCGCTTCCCCTACTACATGAACACGTACGGCTTCCACACCATCCACGGGCGAGCCCCGTCCTTCGCCACCGGCATCAAGGCGAGCCGGCCCGAGCTCTCGGTGTGGGTGGTGACGGGGGACGGTGACGGGCTCTCGATCGGCGGGAACCACCTGCTCCACACCCTGCGCCGGAACCTGGACCTGCAGATCCTGCTGTTCAACAACCGGGTCTACGGCCTCACCAAGGGCCAGTACTCGCCGACCTCGCGCGAGGGGATGAAGACCAAGTCGTCGCCCCTGGGCGTGATCGATCATCCGATCGATCCGCTCTCCTTCGCGCTCGGCGCGGGTGCGAGCTTCGTGGCGCGCACTGTGGACGTGGACGCCAGGCATCTGCAGGAGATGCTGGCGCGCGCCCACGCCCACCGCGGCACCGCGTTCCTCGAGATCCTGCAGAACTGCCCGGTCTACAACGACGGCGAATGGTCGGAGTTCGAGGACAAGGCGACCCGCGGCAGCGCCACGCTGGCGCTGGTCGACGGCGAGCCGCTGGTCTTCGGCCCGAAGGGCGCGCGGCGCGGCATCCGCTTCGAGGGTGGGACGCCGCAGGTGGTGCCGCTGGCGGACGATGCCGACCCGCGACAGGCGGGAATCGCGGTGCACGACGAGCACGCGCCCTCGGCCGGCTACGCGTTCGCGCTGACGAGCCTCACGCGGCCGGCATTCCCGCTGCCGATCGGCGTCTTCCGCGCCGTGGAGCGCCCGACCTACGAATCGCTGCTGCAGGCGCAGGTGGATCAGGCGGTGCGCCAGCGCGGCCCGGGCGACCTCGCGGCGCTCCTCGCCTCGGGCGACACCTGGACGGTGGAGGGCTGACGGGCCGCCGCCCGCTCGTCACACCAGATCCGGACAGCGCTCGGCGAGCGTCCGTCCGATCTCGGCCGGAGAGCGCGACACCACGACGCCACAGCGCTCGAGCGCCGTGATCTTGTCCGCGGCGCGGCCCTTTCCGCCCGCGATGATCGCGCCGGCGTGGCCCATGCGCTTCCCGGGCGGCGCATTCTGCCCGGCGATGAAGGCCACCACGGGCTTCTTCATCCGGGCCTTCACGAACTCGGCGGCGGTCTCCTCGGCGCTCCCGCCGATCTCGCCGATCATCACCACGGCCCGCGTCTCGGGATCCTTCTCGAAGAGCGCGAGGGCGTCCACGAAGGTGGTGCCGATCACCGGATCGCCGCCGATCCCCACGCAGGAGGACTGCCCGATCCCGAGCCGCGAGAGCTGGTCCACGGCCTCGTAGGTGAGCGTCCCCGAGCGCGACACCACGCCCACCGGGCCCGGCCGCGTGATCTGCGCCGGCATGATCCCGATCCGACACTGGCCGGGCGTCACCACGCCCGGACAGTTCGGGCCGAGGAGCCGCGTGCGCGAGCCGCGCAGCAGCGCCTTGGCGCGCGCCATGTCCAGCACCGGGATTCCCTCGGTGATGCACACCGCGAGCTCGAGCTCGGCGTCCACCGCCTCCAGGATCGCGTCGGCCGCGCCCGGGGGCGGGACGAAGATCACCGAGGCGTTGGCGCCGGTCGCCTCCTTGGCCTGGCGCACGGTGTCGAAGAGCGGGATGCCGTCGGCGTTGCCCCCGCCCTTTCCGGGCGCCACCGCTCCCACCACCTGGGTGCCGTAGTCCAGCGAGAGCCGGGCGTGGAACTGACCCATCTTGCCGAAGCCCTGGACGATGAGGCGCGTGTTCTTGTCGCAGAGGATCGCCATCGTGCTTCCCTGGTCTCCCGTCTCGCGCTGCGCTAGCGACCGGCCAGCGCCGCTGCGACCGCCTTCTCGCCCGCTTCGCGCAGCGTCTCGGCCGGGGTGATGTCGAGGCCGGAGGCGGAGAGGATCTCGCGGCCCTGGGGCGCGTTCGTGCCCTGGAGCCGCACGACCAGCGGGACGCCGATGCCGAGCTCCTTGGCCGCCGCCACCACGCCCTCGGCGATCAGGTCGCAGCGCACGATGCCGCCGAAGATGTTGACCAGAATGGCCTTCACGGAGGGATCGCGCAGGATCAGCTTGAACGCCTGCTTCACCTTCTCCGTGTCGGCTCCGCCGCCGGCGTCGAGGAAGTTGGCCGGGCGTCCGCCACAGATCTGGATCATGTCGAGGGTCGCCATGGCGAGGCCGGCGCCGTTCACCATGCAGCCGATGTCGCCGTCCAGTCCGACGTAGGCGAGATCGATCTCCTTCGCCTCGCGCTCGCGGGGGTCCTCCTCCTCGGGGTCCCGCATCGCGCGCACCTCGGCCTGGCGATAGAGCGCGTTGTCGTCGAAGTTCAGCTTGGCATCGAGCGCCACCAGCCCCCCGCTCTTCGTCACCACCAGCGGGTTGATCTCCACCAGCGAGGCGTCGCGCTCCACGAAGAGCCGGTAGAGCCCGGAGAGGAAGGCCTCGAGCCGGCGCATCGGCTCCGGCGCCAGACCGAGCCAGAACCCGATGCGGCGCGCCTGGTAGGACTGGAGTCCGGCGTTCGGCTCCACGTGGACCGTCAGGATCTTCTCGGGCGAGCGGGCGGCCACCTCCTCGATCTCCATCCCGCCCTCGGTGGAGGCGATCAGCGCGAACTTCTCGGCGGCGCGATCGAGGAGCAGCGCCAGGTACAGCTCGCGCGCGATCTCCGACCCCGCCTCGACGTAGACCTTGTGGACGAGCTTGCCCTCCGGCCCCGTCTGGTGGGAGCGGAGCGTCATGCCCAGGATCTCGCTCGCGACCTTCTTGGCCTCGGCGGGGCTGCGGGCGAGCTTGATCCCGCCGGCCTTGCCACGGCCGCCGGCATGGACCTGCGCCTTCACCACCACGACCGGCGCGTCGAGGGCGCGCGCCGCCGCCTCCGCCTCGGCGGGCGTGGTGGCGAGCTGCCCGGGCGGCACGGCGACGCCGTAGGCCCGCAGCAGCCCCTTGGCCTGGTACTCGTGGACGTTCACGGTGCTCCTCTACAGCTTGATCTGCGCCACCAGCGACCGCACGTGCTCGAGCGAAGCGTCGAAGAGCTTGCGCTCGTCGGGATCGAGCTGGACCTCGAGCACGCGCTCCACGCCCCCTGCCCCCAGGATGCAGGGCACGCCGACGTAGAGCCCGGTCACGCCGTACTCTCCCTCCAGGAAGCAGGCGCAGGCGAGCACGCGCTTCTTGTCCCGCAGGATCGCCTCGGCCATCTCCACCGCCGAGAACGCGGGCGAGACGAAGGCCGAGCCCGTCTTGAGCAGGTTCACCACCTCGCCGCCGGCGTTCTGGGTGCGCTTCGAGATCTCGGCGATCTTCTCGGCCGAGAGGAGCTTCGTGACCGGGATCCCGGCCACCGTGCAGTAGCGCGGGAGCGGCACCATGGTGTCGCCGTGGCCGCCCAGCACCAGCGCCGTCACGTCCTCGACCGAGACCCCGAGCTCCCAGGCCACGAAGGTGCGGAAGCGCGTCGAGTCCAGGACGCCGGCCATCCCCACCACCCGGTTCTTCGGGAAGCCGGAGATCCGCTTGAAGGTGTAGACCATGGCGTCGAGCGGGTTCGAGATCACGATCACCGTGGCGTTCGGCGCGTGCTGCTTCACGCCCTGGGCCACGCTCTTCATGATCTCGAGGTTCTTCGCCAGCAGATCGTCGCGCGACATCCCCGGCTTGCGCGCCAGCCCCGCGGTGATGATCACGAGGTCCGCTCCTCCGATCCCCGCGTAGTCGTTCACGCCCGTCACGCGGGCGTCGGAGCCCGCGAGCGGAGCCCCCTCGGCGATGTCGAGCGCCTTGCCCTGCGGCAGGCCCTCCACCACGTCGAAGAGCACCACGTCGCCGAGCTCGCGGTAGGCGATCTGCTCGGCCAGGACGCCGCCGATGTTGCCGGCGCCGATCAGGGTGATCTTGGGTCGGGCCACGTCCGTTGCCTCCCTCACGCTCGGGCCGCGCCGCGCCGGCCGGGCCGGCGGCCACGAGGCCCACGAGCTCATTGCATGTTCGCGATGATCACGTCCCCGAACTCGCTGCACTTGAGCAGCCGGGCGTCCTCCATCAAGCGGTGGAAGTCGTAGGTGACGGTCTTGGCCGCGATGCTGCGCGCGATCCCGTTCTCGATCAGCCGGGCCGCCTCGCCCCAACCGAGATAGTCGAACATCATGACGCCCGAGAGGATCACCGAGCTCGGGTTCACCTTGTCCTGGTTGGCGTACTTCGGCGCGGTCCCGTGGGTGGCCTCGAAGATGCCGTGCCCGGTCGAGTAGTTGATGTTGGCTCCCGGGGCGATCCCGATGCCTCCCACCTGCGCCGCCAGCGCGTCGGACAGGTAGTCGCCGTTCAGGTTCAGGGTGGCGATCACGTCGAAGTCGGTGGGGCGCGTCAGCACCTGCTGCAGCGTGATGTCCGCGATCGCGTCCTTGACCAGGAGCTGGCCGGCCGGCGGATTGCCGCCGCAGTCGTCCCAGCCCACGGCGCGCCCGGCGTACTCGCGGCGCACGAGCTCGTAGCCCCAGTCGCGGAACGCTCCCTCCGTGAACTTCATGATGTTGCCCTTGTGCACGAAGGTCACGCTCTTCCGCTTCAGGCGGATGGCGTAGTCGATGGCGGCGCGCACGAGCCGCTCGGTCCCTTCCTTCGAGACCGGCTTGATCCCGATGCCGGTCGAGCCCGGGAACCGGACCTTCTTGAACTCCTTCGGGAACTCCTTCTCCAGGAACCCGAGGATCTTCCGGGCCTGCTCGGAGCCGGCCTCCCACTCGATGCCGGCGTAGATGTCCTCCGTGTTCTCGCGGAAGATCACCATGTCGACCTTGTCCGGGCGCTTCACCGGCGAGGGCACGCCCTTGAACCAGCGGACCGGCCGGAGGCAGACGTAGAGGTCGAGGAGCTGGCGGAGCGCGACGTTCAGCGAGCGGATGCCGCCGCCGATCGGCGTCGTGAGCGGTCCCTTGATGCCGATGATGTACTCGCGGAAGGCCTCGACGGTCTCGTCGGGCAGCCAGTTGTTGAACTTCGTGAAGGCCTTCTCGCCGGCGTAGACCTCGGTCCACGCGATCTTGCGCTTGCCGCCGTACGCCTTCTCCACCGCGGCGTCGAGGACGCGCTGGGTCGCGCGCCAGATGTCCCGCCCGGTCCCGTCGCCCTCGATGAACGGGATGATCGGTCGATCCGGGACGGAGAGCTTCCCGTCCACGAGCGAGATCTTCGCGCCATCCCTCGGCACCACCGGCTTCGCATCCGCCATCGAACGCACCCTCGGTGTACAGG
>JAWOLJ010000131.1:0-14831 GCA_033853555.1 Myxococcota bacterium | reverse complement strand
GGCGTCCCGGCGCCGCGCAGCGAGCCGCAGGCGAGCGAAGCTCCCCAAGACCGGCGCCGGACGCCGCAGGCGTCCCGGTGCCGCGCAGCCGGCAAGCGAAGCGCGCAGCGCGCCGCAGGCGCGCGGAGGGCGCGGCCCGGCGGCGAAGCCGCCGGTGCGCCTCGGAGCGGCAGGCGAGCGCAGCCCAGAAGGAGCGAGGCTCGGAAGCCTCGCGCCGGCGGTAGGATGGGGCCATGCCCCACGCCGCCGTCGACGGACGAGAGCTCTACTACGAGATCCACGGCGACGCGCCGGGAACGCCGCTGGTGCTGGTGATGGGCCTGGGCGGCTCCTGCCGCGGCTGGCTCCCGCTCCAGGTGCCCGACTTCTCGCGCCAGCGTCGCGTGCTGATCTTCGACAACCGCGGGGTGGGCGGAAGCCAGGACCCGGGCGGTCCGTTCGGCATCGCCGACATGGCGGACGACACGGCTCGTCTGCTGGACGCGGTCGGGATCCGCCGGGCCGACGTGCTCGGCGTCTTCATGGGCGGGATGATCGCCCAGGAGCTCGCGCTGCGGCATCCGCTGCGCGTGGACCGCATGGTGCTGGTGGGCACCTTCGCGCGGCCCGACGCGCGCCGGCGGCTGCTGCTCGAGCACTGGCGTGAGCTGGTACGCATCGGCATCCCGACCGAGCTCCTGGTGCGGCAGCGCCTGCTCTGGACCGCCCAGGACGAGACCCTCGAGCTCACCGACCTGATCGAGTCGATGGTGGGGTTCTTCACGCGCGACGGGGCGCCGCTCTCGAACGACCTGTTCGTCCGCCAATGCGACGCCTGCCTTGCCCACGACACCTTCGACCGGCTCCACCAGGTCCGCGCACGGACGCTCGTGGTGTGCGGCCAGCACGACCAGCTCACGCCACGCAAGCTCCACCGCGAGCTTGCCGACGAGATCCCCGGTGCGCGCCTGGTGACGATCTCCTACGGCGCGCACCTGGTGATGGCCGAATCCGCCGAGCGCTTCAACCACCTGGTGCTTCAGTTCCTGGCCGAAGGGCGCAGCTAGCCGCGGGAAGCGGCGGGCGAGCGTGCGGCGCGCAGCGTGGTCAGGCGCAGGCGCGGCAGCGTGGGAGCCAGGAGCGGCTCGGCGGCCACGGCGGCGCGCAGGCCACGCGCGGAGAGGCTGCGGGGGCCGGCCACCAGCACGCAGTTGTCGTAGCCCGCCACCCGGAGCGCGAGCACGCGGGCGAAGCGCTCGCCGAGCCAGCGCGCCACGCCCACGGCCTCGTCGATCGCGTTGCTCACCAGAAGGCCTCCGGGCGCGAGACGTCGCGACGCCGCGGCGAGGCCCGGCTCCGGGAGCCAGTCGGGCTTGTGCACGGCCCGCCCGCTCCCGACGAAGACGTCGTCGATCACGAGATCGAAGCGCCGGCGCTCGCGGGCCAGGAACTCGCGCGCATCGGCTTGCACGATCTCGAGGCCGAGAGCGCCGAGGTCGAAGTGCCGGCGCGCCGCCCGCAGCACGCCGGCGTCTCGCTCGACGCCCACGATCCGGGCGTCCGGCGCGAGGGCGCGCAGCAGGCGCGCCGCGCTCCCGCCGCCGAGACCGAGCACCAGGACGCGCCGCCGCCTCGAGGGCGGGAGCCCGAGCAGCGGCGCCGCGAGCGCGTCCCAGACCGAGCCCGTCCGCGCGCTGCCCGGACGCCACCACGAGGCGAAGGTGCCGTCCACGCGGAGCGAGCGCCCGCCGCGGCTCT
Source organism: Myxococcota bacterium (assembly GCA_033853555.1). Lineage (GTDB taxonomy): Bacteria > Myxococcota_A > UBA9160 > UBA9160 > UBA9160 > JAWOLJ01. The sequence goes on along the minus strand of JAWOLJ010000131.1, from coordinate 13,094 downwards.
CGTGCACCTCGACGCGTGCGCCCACGCTGCGCGCGCGCTCCTTCCGACGCTTCGCCCCTGCTCCCGCGGCCGGCGCCCGCATACACTCCTTCCATGCCTCCGGATCTCTTCGCGCCGGCGGGGGGCGGCGTGGCGCAGCTCGCGCTGCCGGTCCCCGAGGCCGGGCTCTTCGACTACGCCGTGCCGGCGGCCCTCGACGCCGACGCGGAGCCGGGCCGCCGCGCGCTCGTGCCCTTCGGCTCCCGCCGGCTGGTGGGAGTGATCGTGGCGCGGCGCGCCGCACCGGAGGCTGCGGCGCGCGGGAAGCTGCGCCCGATCGAGCGCGTCGTCGACCCCGAGCCGGTGCTCGGTGCGGGCCTCCTGGCGGTGCTGCGCCAGGTGGCGGAGGAGGTGCTGTGTCCGCTCGGCGTGGCCCTGGCGGCGGCGCTCCCGCCGGGCTCCGCGCCGCGGGCGCGGATGGCCTTCCTGCCGACCCCGCGCGGCCACGAGGCGTTGCGCAGCGGCGCCCTGCGCGGCGCAGCAGCGACGCTGCTCGAGGCGCTCGCCCGCCGGCCGCTGGCCGAGGCGGCGCTGCGCCGCCTCGATGCGCCGAGCCGGGAGCGGCTCGCCGCGCTGGAGCGCGACGACCTGGTGCGGCGGGCGCCGCTCGAGGCGGGCCCCGCCGCCCGCGAGACACGAATTCGTGTCGCGCGCGTGGCCCCTGGCGTGGACGTGGCGGGCGCGGCCGGAGCGCTCGGCCGGGCGCCGCGCCAGGCCGCGCTGCTGTGCGCGCTCGCCGCCGGGGGAGCGACGCCGGCCGCCGAGCTCGCCACGCGCTTCCCGGGCGCCGCGGCCGCTCTGCGCGCACTGCTGGCGCGGGGTCTGGTGCGCCTGGAGGATCGCCTGGCGCCGCGGGACGTCCTCGGCCCGCCACAGGACGCGGACCGGGCGCCCACCCTCACGCCGGAGCAGACGGCGGCGGACGCGGCCATCGTGGGCGCTGTCCGCGCACGCCGCGCGGAGACCTTCCTCCTCCACGGCGTCACGGGGAGCGGGAAGACCGAGGTCTACCTGCGCGCGGTGGCGGAGGCCCTCGCCCTCGGGCGTCAGGCGCTGGTGCTGGTGCCCGAGATCACGCTCACCCACCAGATCCTGGCGCGGCTGCGGGCGCGATTCGGCGAGCGGCTGGCGGTGCTCCACAGCGGGCTGCGCCCGGGCGAGCGGCTGGAGCAGTGGCAGCGACTTCGTCGTGGATCGACACCGATCGCTGTCGGAGCGCGTTCGGCGGCGTTCGCCCCGCTGGAGAACCTGGGGCTCGTCGTGATGGACGAGGAGCACGACGCCGCCTACAAGAGCGAGGAGGGGTTCCGCTACCACGCCCGCGACCTGGCGGCTCGGCGCGCCGCCGCCGCCGGCTGCCCCCTGGTGCTCGGCTCCGCCACGCCGTCCCTCGAGACGCGCTACGCCGCCGAGCGCGGGGAGGTGAGCCGCCTGGTGCTCTCGCACCGCATCGGCGGGCGCCCGCTCCCCGCGGTGGAGATCGTGGACCTGGAGCGCGAGCGGGCCAGCGTGCCGCGTGGCCGCAAGCTGGTGCTGACGCGGCCGCTGCGCCGCGCCCTGGCCGAGGCGCTCGCGGAAGGTGGCCAGGCGATCCTGTTCCTGAATCGCCGCGGCTTCTCCACCAAGATCCTCTGCTTCGCCTGCGGCCACGCCGAACGCTGCAAGCACTGCGACATCGCCCTCGTGTATCACGCCTCGGAGCAGCGCCTGCGCTGCCACTACTGCGGCTATGGGATCGCGCCGCCCGAGCGCTGCGGCGGCTGCGGGGCTCCCGAGACCGCGCTCCTCGGCCTCGGCACCGAGCGGCTGGAGGAGGAGGTGCGGCGCGCCTTTCCGGAGGCGCGCATCGCGCGCCTCGATCGCGACACCGCGGCACGTCGCGGCGGCGCCGAGAGCGTGCTGCGCGCGCTGCGCGAGGGACGGGTCGACGTCCTGGTGGGGACCCAGATGGTGGCGAAGGGCCACGATTTCCCGGGCGTCCGGGTGGTGGGCGTGGTGGCGGCGGACCTCGGCCTGCACCTGCCGGACTTCCGCGCGGCCGAGCGCACGTTCCAGCTGCTCACCCAGGTGGCGGGGCGCGCCGGGCGTGGCGACGCACCCGGGCGCGTGGTGGTCCAGACCTTCGTCCCCGACCACTACGCGATCCGCCCGGTGCGCGACCACGACTACGAGAGCTTCTATGCCGAGGAGCTGCGCCACCGCGAGGCGCTCGGCTACCCCCCGTTCGGCCGGCTCGCGCTCGCCCTGGTCTCGGCGCCCGCGCGCGAGGCCGCGGAGGGCGCGGCCCGGCGGCTGGCCGACGCGGTGCGGAGCGAGGGGGCAGGCGCGTCGGGCGGAGCTCTGGCGGGCGTCGAGCTGCTCGGGCCGGCCCCGGCCCCGCTGGCCCGCCTGCGCGAACGCTGGCGCTTCCAGCTCCTGCTGAAGGGCGAGCACGCGGCCGTGGGCCGCGGCGCGCGGAGGCTCGCCGAGGAAGCGGCGCGCCTCCCGCGTGGCGTACGCGCCTCCGTGGACGTGAATCCCGTGGCGATGCTATGAGTTGCGACGATGGCCCTGCGCCCGATCCTGCGCTTTCCCGACCCCCGTCTGAAGCGCGTCTCCAGGCCCGTGGAGCGCGTCACCGACGAGCTGCGCGCGCTCGCCGCCGACATGCTGGAGGCGATGTACGACGAGCCCGGGATCGGGCTCGCGGCGCCCCAGCTCGGGGAGCCGGTGCGGCTCATCGTGATGGACACCGACTGGACCGAGGAGGGAGCCGAGCGCAATCCGCTGGTGCTGCTGAATCCCGAGATCCTCGAGCGTGAGGGAACGCTGCTCTGGACCGAAGGCTGCCTGTCGGTTCCGGACTTCACGGCGGAGGTGGAGCGCGCGGCGCGGGTCACGGTGCGCGGCCTCGATCTCGACGGCCGCGAGCTCCGGCTCGAGGCGGAGGAGCTCAAGGCGGTCTGCTTCCAGCACGAGATCGATCATCTCGACGGGATCCTCTTCATCGACCGGATCAGCCGGCTGAAGCGCAGCCTCTACGTGAAGAAGCGCCAGAAGGCGCTCCGGCGCGAACTCGAGGAGGGGAGCGCCGGCGGCCCGGCGCTCTGAGCGCAGGCGACGGGCGCGGCCCGGCAGCGCAGCCGCCGCTGCGCCTCGCCTTCTTCGGGACCCCCACCTTCGCGGTTCCGACGCTGCTGCGCTTGCTGCGGGGTCGTCACCCCGTGGTGGTCGTGATCTCGCAGCCCGACCGGCCGCGGGGTCGTGGCCGCCGCCTCTCTCCGTCGCCGGTGGCGGAGGAGGCGCTCGACGCGGACCTGCCGCTGCTGCGTCCCGAGCGCGTCGGCGACCCGGAGGTGGTGGCGGCGCTGCGCGCTCACGTCCCGGACCTCGGCGTGGTGGTGGCCTTCGGACAGTTCCTTCCCCGGGCCGTGCGCGAGGTGCCCCGCCTCGGCTACTGCGTGAACGCCCACGCGAGCTTGCTGCCGCGACTGCGGGGCGCCGCGCCGATCGCGCGCGCGATCCTCGGAGGGGAGCGCGAGACGGGGATCTCGGTGATGCGGGTGGAGCGCGAGATGGATGCTGGACCGGTGGCGCTCTATCGCAAGGTCGTGATCGCACCCGAGGAGAACGCCGGCGAGCTCGAGGCGCGCCTGGCCGAGCTCGCCGCCGACGCGATCGCCGAGGCGCTGGAGGAGATCGCCGCGGGGCACGCGCGCTGGGTGCCCCAGGACCCGAGCGGCGCCACCTTTGCACCAAAGCTCGAGCGCGAGGAGGCGCGTCTCGACCCGGCCGACACGGCGGAGGCGCTGGTGCGCCGCGTGCGCGCGTTCGCGCCGCGCCCGGGTGCCTACGCGGTGGTGTCGGGGGAAACCCTGCGCATCCTGGCGGCCCACGCCGAGCCCGGGCCCTGCGATCGAGCTCCCGGCATGCTGCACGTCGGCGCCACCGACAGCGTGCGCATCGCGACGAGCGAGGGCTGGCTCGTGCCGGACGTGCTGCAGCGGCCGGGGGGCCGGCCGCTCCCGGCCGCCGAGTTCCAGCGCGGGCATCCGCTCGCCGACGGCGCGCGCATCGAAGCGGCGCCGCCTGCTACACTGCACCTCTGAGCCCTGGCCCCAGAGGAGTCGAGCGTCCCGCATGGAACCGCTGCGCGCGCTTCCTCGGCCTTCGTTCCGCATCCGGCGACGGCTCGAGGCGCCGCGCGAGGGACGCGTGCGCTCGCGTGCGGCGGACCGACCTTGAACGGTCGTCCGCCGAGCGTTCCCGGTGCCCGACCGCAGCGCGGCCGGCCGGCGGGCCGCGGCCAGGGCCGCCGCCGTCGCGGCGCGCCCACCCAGGCGCGCCTCCTCGCGGTCCGCGTGCTCGAGCGCGTGGATCTCGCCCGGGCCTACGCCGACCTGGCGCTCCACGCGGCGCTCGCGCGCAGCGACCTTGCACCCGTCGACCGCGCCCTCGCCACCGAGCTGGTCTACGGCACCCTGCGCTGGCGCGGACGCCTGGACCACCTCCTCTCCCGCGTGCTCGATCGCGATCTCGAGAAGCTCGAGCCGCTGGTGGCTTCGATCCTGCGCGTCGGCGCCTACCAGATCGTCTTCTCCGAGCGCATTCCCGCTTCGGCCGCGATCGACCAGAGCGTAAGCTGCGCGCGCGCCCTCGGCGCCGAGCGGGCGAGCGGGCTCGTGAACGCGGTGCTGCGACGGCTCGCCCACGAGCTGCACGCGCTCGCGCTGCCGACCCTCGCCGAGGATCCGCTGGGCCACCTGATCCACGCCCTCTCCTTCCCGGCCTGGCTGGCCGAGCGCTTCCTGCGTCGCTACGGACCCGAGGAGGCGGCGGAGCTCGAGCGCGCGCTGAACGAGGTGCCGCCCCGCACCGTGCGCGCGAACCCCAGGCGCGTCCCGCGCGAACGCCTGCTCGAGGAGCTCCGCACCCGCTATCCCAACGCCGTTGCGTGTCGCTTCGCGCCGGACGGCGTGGTGCTCGGCCGGCGCGGCGATCCCGGCCGTGATCCCGCGTTCCTGGAGGGTCGCTGCACGGTGCAGGACGAGGCCTCGCAGCTCGTGGTGACGCTGCTCGATCCCCGTCCGGGGGAGCGCGTGCTCGACGCCTGCGCCGCCCCCGGCGCCAAGGCCACCGCGATCGCCGAGCGGGTGGGGGAGACCGGGCACGTGCTGGCACTCGACCGCAATGCGCGCCGCCTGGGTCTGCTGCGCCGCGACGCGCGAAGGCTCGGACTCGGGAACGTGCGCGCTGCGGTGCGCGATGCGACCGAGCCGCTGGGCGAGCTCGCGGCCGAGGGGCCCTTCGACCGCGTGCTGGTGGACGCGCCGTGCTCGGGGATCGGCGCCGTCCGGCGCAATCCGGACGCGCGGTGGCGGGTGCGTCCGACCGACGTGCCGCGCCTCGCCGAGGCGCAGGCGGCGCTGCTGCGTCGCGCCGCGGAGGCGGTGCGGCCCGGCGGCAGCCTGGTCTACAGCACCTGCACGCTCCTCGAGGAGGAGAACGAGGCCGTGGTCACGGCCTTCCTGGCGGAGCGGCCGGAGTTTCGCACCACGGCGCGCGACGCCCTGCCCGCGGCCGTGACGCCGCTCGTGGGCCCGGACGGGTTCATGCGCTGCCTCCCCCACCGACACGACACCGACGGCTTCTTCGCGGCGCGACTGGAGCGCTCCGCGTGAGCGCGGGCGAGATCCGCATCGCACCCTCGATCCTCTCCGCGGACTTCTCGCGCCTCGGCGAGGAGGTGCGCGCGGTGGAGCAGGCGGGCGCCGACTGGATCCACGTCGACGTGATGGACGGCCGCTTCGTCCCGAACATCACGATCGGACCGCTGGTGGTGGAGGCCGTGCGGCGCTCGACCTCGCTCCCGCTCGACGTGCATCTCATGATCGTGGAGCCCGAGCGCTACGTCGCGGACTTCGTGAAGGCGGGCGCCTCGACGGTGAGCGTGCAGGTGGAGGCGACGCCGCATCTCCATCGCGCGCTGGCGCAGATCCGGGAGGCCGGGGCACGCGCCTCGGCGGTGCTGAACCCGGCGACTCCTGCGGAGCACGTGGAGCCGGTCCTCGGCGAGCTGGACCAGGTGCTGGTGATGACGGTGAACCCGGGCTTCGGCGGACAGCGCTTCATCGAGAGCACGCTCCCCAAGATCGAGCGACTGCGGCGCTGGATCGAGGAGCGCGGGCTCACCGTGGCGCTGGAGGTGGACGGGGGCGTGGCGCCGGGGAGCATCGGCCGCGCCGCGCGCGCCGGCGCCGACGTCTTCGTGGCGGGCACGGCGGTCTTCGGCGCCGCGGACTACGCCGCCGCGATCGCCGCTCTGCGGCGGGAGGCCCGCGAGGCGCGGACCGGCGCCGTCCGGGGCGCCCCCCCGGCGGCTTGAGGGGGGCGGGGGAACCCGGCATACTCCGCCGCGTTCGATTCACCGGGGCGTGGCGCAGTCTGGTAGCGCGCTTCGTTCGGGACGAAGAGGTCGCTGGTTCGAATCCAGTCGCCCCGACCAATCTCCGACATCGAGCCTTCACTCGCGATCGCCCCACCGCGTCCGGGCCGAGGCCCGGGCGCGGTGGTCCCGGCGACTCGCGGGCGATTCGCCGCATGCGCAGCTCTCGTGCGACTCGCGCGCAGAATCCGCGCAAGGACGGGGGTGACGAATCGCGGGACGAAGCGCCGCGATCCGCGCTCGATTGACAACCCCCGTCACCCGATGGCAGAGTCGGATCGCTCCGTCGCGGCATGGCCCGCGCTCCGCGCACCGTCGAGCCGAACGTAGAGCCGATCGCCGAGCAGAACGCCGAGCAGAACGCCGAGCAGAAGTCGAAGCAGGAAGCGGTCCCACGACGCGTCGGGGCCGGAGGGGACGACGATGACGCATACGGAGCTCGCCTGGGAGCTCGCCGATCTCTTCGGCGACCTCGAGATCGATCGGATCAACGAGATGCTCGCGAAGAACGTGCCGCTCGAGACGCTCGAGTTCTTCAACGCGTACGGCCAGGACTTCGGCGCCGCCCAGGGCCTGGAGGGCGACACCATCCAGCGTCTCCCGAACCTGATGCTGCTCGGCTACCTGCTGCGGGTGCTGGAGGAGCGGCTGCTTCCCGGGGACGACTCGAGCGAGACCTGACCCCGCCATCCGCGCGAACGGCAGAGGAGGGATCCATGGCGTCCGGCCCGCCTCTGCGCGAGATCCGGAGCGCGGCCGCGCCGCGACCGGTGGGTCCCTACTCCCAGGCGGTGGTGCACGGCGGACTGGTCTTCGCCTCGGGCCAGGTTCCGCTCGATCCCGCCACCGGGAAGCTGGTGGAGGGGGAGATCGAGGCGCAGACCCGCCGCGTGCTGGCGAACCTGGCCGCGGTGCTGGAAGCCGCGGGCGCGAGCCTGGCGGGCGTCCTCCGCACCACGGTGTATCTCGCCGACCTCACGGACTTTCCGCGCATGAACACGGTCTACGCCGAGCACTTCCCCGAGCCGCCGATGCCCGCACGCACCACGATCCAGGCCGCGCGGCTGCCGCTCGGCGCGCGCATCGAGATCGACGCGATCGCCGCGCTCGGCTAGCCCGGCGGCGCCGCCGCGGGTGCGCTCGAGGCCGGGAGGCGAGTCGAGCTCAGAAGTCCCTCTCGCGTGTCAGGAGGCGCAGGTTCACCGCGTTCACCAGGACGTGGGCCACGACCGGCGCCAGGAGGTTCCCGGTCCGGTCGAAGAGGCCGCCGAGCAGGAGCCCGCCCGCCAGGGCGAACGCGCTCCAGGCCACGAGCTCGCGCCGCGGCACGAAGTGCGCGAGGGCGAAGAGCAGGCTGGCGCCGATCCAGCCGAGGGTGGGTTGGAGCGCGCCGCGGAAGAGCGCCTCCTCGCCGACGCCGCTGGCGAGGGCGAGGGCCAGGCATTGGGCCGGGCCCAGCGGCCCGAGGGCGCGGGCGAGGCTGCGGGCCAGGGCGGCGCCGGCCCGTGTGCGCCGGGTGAGCCAGCGCGAGGCGAGGATCACGACGGCGCCTGCCAGGCCTCCGAGGGCGGCGTCGTCCCGCCAGGCGATCCCCCGCGCGGCGGCGGCGGCGTCCGCGAAGAGCAGGCAGCCGCCCGCCAGCAGGGCGCGCAGCCCGAGCGCCAGCGCCAGCATCACGGCGTAGAACGCCAGCGCGAGGGACACCAGCCGGCGCGGGGGGACGGCCCCTTCCCCCACCGCGCCCCCCCCGCCCGGCGGCTCACCCGCATCCGGCCGCGCCGGCTCCTCCGGAACGCTCAACTCGTTGACCCTCGCCCCGCCGGCCGGTAGCCTGCTTCCTCAGGCGGCGCCCCCTCCGCATGGTCGCGGGAGCGGGCGTCGCCTTCTTTTCAGCGTGCGCGCGACCCGATCGGGCCGCGAGTGTACGGGAGCAGGACGCGCCATGGCGGACCGCATCCCCATGACCCGCGAGGGCTACGCCAAGCTCGAGGACGAGCTGCGGCGCTTGAAGAGCGAGGACCGGCCGCGCATCGTGCGCGAGATCGAGGTGGCACGGGCCCACGGCGACATCTCCGAGAACGCCGAGTTCCACGCGGCCAAGGAGCGGCAGAGCCACGTCGAGGGCCGCATCCGGGTGGTGGAGGACCGGCTCGCCCGCGCCCAGGTGATCGATCCGGCGGGGCAGACCCCGGATGCGGTGCGCTTCGGCGCGACCGTGGTGCTGATGGACGTGGATACGGAGGAGCGGGTCACCTACAAGCTCGTCGGAGAGGACGAGAGCGACGTGTCGCGAGGCCACATCTCCGTGACCTCCCCCGTGGCCCGTGCGCTCCTCGGCAAGGGCATCGACACCACCGTGGCCGTGCGGGTGCCGCGCGGAATGCGCGAATTCCAGATCCTGGAGATCCGCTTCGACTGATCTCCCCGCGGGCGGGGCGCGGTTGCGCCTCGCCGCGCGGGCGAGGTACGCTGCTCGCGCGGCCATCCAGGCGTCCCGCCTCAAGAAATCGTCCAGGGGCGACGGACCGGAGTCCGGGGCGCCGCGGACCGTGGACGGCAGGCGCAACGGGATGCAAGGCGGGATGGGCGCCGGCCAGGGCCTTCGCCCACCGCGTCCCCGAGCGAGGAGGACCGCGGGCTCCGTGCGTTCCCTCCAGATGAAGTTCAGCGCGCTCGTCGTGGCGCTCCTGCTCGGCGCATGCGTCGGGCTGGCGTGGATCGCCACTCAGCACGAGCGCGCGGCGCTCGAGTCCGAGGTGGAGAAGCGCGGCGAGGCGCTGGCCGAGAACCTCGCACGCAACGCGCGTGAGCCGCTGCTCGCCGGCGAGGAGCTGGACCAGCTCACCCTGGACCGGCTGGTGCAGGCGGTCGGCCGAGGCGAGGGGGTGGTGGGAGCGCGGGTCCTGGATCGCGAGGGACGCGTGGTGGCCTCCCTCGACGGTGGCGAGCGCGGAAGCTCCGGGACCCGGCTGGTGCAGGCGGCGGGCTCCGCCAGCGAGCTGCACTCGGCCCGCGTCGGAGGCCATCTGGTGGTGGCCTCCCCCGTGGTCTTCAGCGACGTGCTGGTGGGCGAGGCGCAGGTGGTGCTCGACCTGCGCGCGCTGGTGGGACCGGTGCTGCGCAGCAGCCGGCGCCAGCTCGCCCTGGTGGCGGTGGGCGTGATCGCCTTCGGCATGGTGGCCGGAGTGGTCTTCGTGGCCTTCCTGGTCGGGCCGTTGCGCCGCCTGCGGGCGGCGGTGGAGCGCCTCACCGCCGGCGACCTGACCGTGCGCATTCCACCCACCTCGCGCGACGAGGTGGGGGAGCTCGCGCGGGCCTTCAACGAGATGGGGGAGTCCCTGCAGCAGAAGGAGCGGATCCAGCACGCCTTCGGTCGCTACGTGAGCGAGCACGTGCTGAACCAGCTCCTGCAGTCCACCGAGGGCGGCGACGAGCTCGGAGGCGCGGAGCGCGAGGTGACGATCGTGTTCATCGACATCCGCGGCTTCACGCGCCTCTCCGAGGGCATGAAGGCGCGCGACGTGGTGTCGATGCTGAACCGGTTCTTCCAGCTCGCTTCCGATCGCATCCTGGCGAGGGGCGGCACCATCGACAAGTACATCGGCGACTCGGTGATGGCCTACTTCGGCGCTCCCGTGCCGCAGCCCGACCACGCGCTGCGAGCGGTGGCCTCGGCCATGGACATCCTGCGCGAGTCGACCCGGCTCGAGCGCGCGCCGGGGCTCGGCCTTCCGGCCCAGATCGGGATCGGCATCCACACGGGCGTGGTGGTGGTGGGGAGCATCGGCTCGGACCGCCGCATGGACTTCACCGCGATCGGAGACGCGGTGAACGTGGCGCACCGGCTCGAGAAGCTCGCGGCGCCGGGCGAGATCCTGGTCTCCGAAGCGGTCCAGCGGCGGGTGCGCGGGGCGGTGCGGCTGCGCTTCGAGGGCGAGCGGCAGCTCTCGGGACGCCAGGAGCCCGTGCACGTCTACGCCGTGGAGCTCGGGGCGCCCGACGTCGCGGCGACCCCGGGTCCGGCGTGAGGAGAGCCGGGCTCGCGCTGGCCCTGCTCCTGCTCGTCGGCTGCACCACCACCCTCGAGCGCGGCGAGCGCCTCTACCGCGAGGGGGATCCGCTGGGCGCGCTCGCGACCTGGCGCTCGATCCCGAGCGACAGCACGCAGCACGAGGCCGCGCAGCGCCGGATCAGCGAGGTCGAGGACGAGTTCCAGCAGCTCGTGGTGCGCTACAAGCAGCGCGGGCGCTACTTCGAGGCCCACGGCCGGCTGGCGGAAGCGATCATGAACTACCGGCTGGCTCTGCGCCTCCAGCCCGACGACGCCGCGATGCTGGATCACGTGCAGGAGCTGTCGCGCACCCTGGCGGCGCGCAAGGAGCAGCTCCAGGCGTCCTTCGCGCTGGCGTTCGACGCCGGCAACCTGCCGGAAGCGCGGCGCCAGATGGCGCGCCTGCGCACGCTCGACCCGATCGACCCCGAGCTCGAGGCGGCGCAGCGACGCGTCGACGAGGCGCTGCGCAGCCGCGTCGAGGCGCTGCTCACGGAGGGGCGCCGCGGCTTCTCTTCGGGCGACTACGCGAGCGCCGAGGAGAACTTCCGCGCGGTGCTGGCGCTGCAGCCTGAGGAAGAGTCGGCCCAGGGCTATCTCTCCTACATCGCTCAGATCCGCGGCTCCGAGCAGGCCAGGCTCGCGGCGGCGCGCAGCCGGCCCCGCGTCTCGGCCCGCCCGCCGGCGAGCGAGCCCGAGGTGCCGGTCTCGCTGCGCGCCACGGACGCGCAGATCCGCAGCGAGGGCTTCTACCAGAACGCGCTGGCCGCCGAGCGGGCGGGCGATCCCTTCCAGGCCATTCGCTACGACCTGCGCGCGCTCGACGCCGATTCGGGTCACGAGCGAGCACGCCGCCACCTGAGCGAGCTGCGAGCCCGGCTGGCGCCCCAGGTGGACGGGCTGATCGACAGCGGCCGCGACGCCTTCCAGCAGGAGGACCTCCAGGGAGCGCTCGACGTGTGGCGACGCGCGCTGCTGGTGGAGCCCGAGAACGCACGGGCGCAGCAGTACGTCGCGCGGGCCGAGCGGCTGCTGGCGAACCTCGAGCAGCTCCGGGCCGACCCGACGGCGCGTCGCAACGGGAGCAAGCGGCCATGAGGCGGCGCGCCGGCCTGGTGCCGCTGTCGCTCTTCTGCGTCGCCATCGGATGCGGGACCTCCATCGACCTGGAGCGTGCCCGGCGTCTGTTCGGACCTCCGCCCGGGAGCGACGTTCCCGTGCTGGTCGACTCCCCGCCCGCGGACCTCCCGGCGCCGACGGGCGTGCGCACCACCAGCGGCTCCCTGCGCGAGATCCCGGTGCGCTGGGATCCGATCCTCGCCGGGCGCGTGGGCGGCTACGTGGTGGAGCGCGCGCTGCAGGAAGGCGGCCCCTTCGAGCGCGTCGCGGTGCTCGGCGATCGTCTCGACACCGTCTTGATCGATCGGGGCTTCGACCTCGGGCGCAAGACGGGCACACCCGGCGGCGACCCCGGCCTCGGCGACGGCTCGACCTACTTCTATCGCGTGGGCACCTTCGACCCGGAAGGCCACGTCTCGCAGGCGCGCTCGCCCGTCGTCGCGGGATCCACGGCGCCGGTGCCGGCGAAGCCCGAGGGAGTACGCGCCTACAGCCACCTCCCGAGGAGGGTGGCGATCAGCTGGCAGGCAGTGCCAGACCCGACGGTGGCGGGCTACGTGCTCTACCGCAGCCCGTCGAGCGAAGGACCGTTCGAGCCGATCGCACAGCTGCGGAGCCGCAACCTCACGAACTACGTGGACCGCGGCCTCGGCGACCTGCGTGTCTTCTACTACCGCGTGGCGGCGGTGAATGCGGCGGGCGGCGAGGGACCGCCGAGCGCGCCGGTGCGCGCGCTGACCAAGCCGGATCCCCTTCCCCCGGCGGGCCTCCACCTGGAGGAACGCGCGCTCGGCGTGAACCGTCTGGCCTGGGCACCGAACGTGGAGCGCGACCTCGCGGGCTACCGTCTGCTGCGTCGCCGAGAAGGCTCGGACGACTCCGAGATGGTGGCGGAGTTCTCGGCCTCCGCGACGAGCGCGGAGGATCGCTCGGTGGATCCGGGCGGGACCGTGCTCTACAGCCTGGTGGCGTTCGACGCCGACGGTCTCACGAGCGCGCCCTGCGAGCCGGTGCAGGTGACGAGCGCGGGCTACGAGCTCCAGGCGAGCGCGCGCGAGGGGGCGGTGGAGCTGCAGTTCGCCCCGCCGCCGGAGTCCTCCGGCGCCACCGTGCGCGTCCTGCGCCTCGGTATCTTCCGCGATCTGGAGCTCGGCCGGGTGAAGGAGGGCCGCTACGTCGACTCCGACGTGAAGCCGGGCGGAAGCTACCGTTACGCCGTCACGCTGGTGCGCGTCGACGGCAGCGAGGCTCCGAAGTCCTCATCCGTCGAGGCGCGCGTCCCCGAGCGCTAGCGGCAGCTCTGCGGCGTCGCACCGGAGCGTGCCCGACCGGCGTCGTTGCGTTCGCCTCGCGAGCCACTAGACTCCCGGCCCGTCGTTCCCCGGTAGCTCAGCCGGTAGAGCAGTCGGCTGTTAACCGACGGGTCGCAGGTTCGAGTCCTGCCCGGGGAGCCATCCAACC
>JAWOLJ010000130.1:0-5147 GCA_033853555.1 Myxococcota bacterium | reverse complement strand
AAGGGCTGGAGGTTGATCAGGCTCGGCGGGCGGCAGCGCACCTTCCACGGCACGGCGGTGCCGTCGGAGACCACGTAGAAGCCGAGCTCGCCGTTCGCGGACTCGATGGCGTGGTAGGCCTCGCCGGCCGGGACGCGCGGGCCCTCGGTCACCGCCTTGAACTGCTGGATCAGCTCTTCCATCTTGTTGAAGACGCGGCCCTTGGACGGCCAGCGCACCCGCGGATCGTCCACGTTCACCGGCCCGTCGCCCATCGCCTCGAGCTTCTCCAGGCACTGCTCGACGATGCGCAGGCTCTGGTGCATCTCCTCCACGCACACCAGATAGCGATCGTAGTTGTCGCCGACCTCGCCGATCGGGACGTCGAAGTCGACCTGCTCGTACACGAGATAGGGCTGCGTCTTGCGCAGGTCGAGGGGCACGCCGGCCGCGCGCAGCAGCGGCCCGGTGACACCGTACCGGATCAGCTCCTCCTTCGCGATCAGCCCGGTGCCGCGCAGGCGGTCCACGAAGATCCGGTTGTCCGTCACCACGTCGTCGAAGTCCTTGAGGAGCTGGCGGATCTTCGCCACGTTGCCGCGGCAGACGCCCGGGAAGCTCGCCGGCATCGGGTGCTTCACGCCGCCGATCCGGATGTAGTTCGAGGTGACGCGCGCGCCGCACAGGATCTCCTGGAGGTCCCAGGTGAGCTCGCGCGCCTCGATCCCGTAGAGGAAGGGCGTCATGGCCTGGAGCTCGAGGCAGGCCGCGCCGCAGCGGGTCAGGTGGTCGCCGATCCGGGAGAGCTCGCCCGCCAGCACGCGCAGCCACTGGCAGCGCTCCGGCGTCTCGAGGTCGAGCAGCTTCTCCACCGCCATGCAGTAGCCGATGTTGGCCAGGATGGCGGAGTTGTAGTTCAGGCGATCGGTGTAGGGGATCGCCTGGTACCAGGTGCCGCTCTCGCACTCCTTCTCGAAGCCGCGGTGCAGGTAGCCGACCTGCACGTCGAGGTCGACGATGGTCTCGCCGTCGAGCTCGATCAGGAACTTGACGGTGCCGTGGCTCGCCGGATGCGACGGGCCCATGTTCAGGATCTGGTGCTCGGTGTGGAGGTCCTTCTCCAGGTCCTGGTCCGCGGTCTCGCGCGGGCGCTCGGTCAGCAGATGCGGCTCGCTCGCCATGCTAGTTCCTCGGCCCGATCAGCGGCTGGCGCTTCTCCTTGGGGTAGTCCTTGCGCAGCGGATGGCCCTCGAACTCCTCGTAGAGCAGGAGGCGCCGCAGATCCGGATGCCCGCGGAAGCGGACGCCGTAGAGATCCCACACCTCGCGCTCGAGCCAGTTGGCGGCGGGCCAGACCGGGATCGCGGTGTCGATCACCGCCGCGTCCTCCGCCACCCGCGCCTTCACCCGCACGCGATGGTTCCGCACCGTGGAGTAGAGGTGGTAGACCAGCTCGAAGCGCGGCGACTCGCCGAGATAGTCCACCGCCGTGAGGTCGGTCAGCATGTCGAACTCGAGGCCCGGCTCGTCGCGCAGGAAGCGCAGCACCGGAACGATGCGCGCGGCCTCCACCAGCGCCGTGGCGTCGCCGTGCTGCGCGTGGGTGCCGTGCACAGCCTCCGGGAAGGCCTCGAGCATGCGGCGCAGCGCGGCCAAGCCGAAGTCCTGCATCACGCTTCCTTCGGCTTCGAGGGCTCGTGGCTGCGGTCGTACTCCTGCCGGATGAACTCGAGCCGTCGCTTCAGCAGGTTCTCCGGCACCAGGAGCTGCTCCTTGTGATAGAGCGTGGCCTCGCGCTCGTAGCTCGCCAGCTCCACCTCACGGCTCATCACGATGGCCTCCTCCGGACAGGCCTCCTCGCAGAGCCCGCAGAACATGCAGCGCGACATGTCGATGTCGAAGAGCTCGGGGTAGCGCTCGATGTCCGCGCCCTCGAGCTCGCCCGGGACGATCGAGATGCAGTCGGTCGGGCAGGCGAACTCGCAGAGCCCGCAGGCCACGCAGCGCGGCTGCCCGTTCTCGAGCTGCACCAGCACCGGCATGCCGCGGAAGGCGTCGGGGAAGTCGAGGCGCTGCTCGGGATACTGCACCACGAAGGTCTTGCGGTTGCCCGTGATGAAGCCGCCCATGTTGCGGAAGAAGTGGCGGCTCGTGATGGCGAGGCCCTTCACGATGGTCGGAAGATAGAGGCGCTCGGCCCAGCCCAGGTGCTCACGACGCTTGACGGTGATGACTCGTCCCGGCATGCCGCGGCGGAGAATAGGAGAGGCGCCCGGCTCAGGCCAGACGTTTTTCCGGCGAGACGGCGGCCCCTTGCGGGTCTTCCCCGGCGTGCGGGGCGCGGCCGGCCAGCCGCTCGGCGTGGTAGGAGCTGCGCACCAGTGCGCCCGCCGCCACGTCGCCGAAGCCGAGGTCCCGCGCGCGCTCGGCCCAGGCCTCGAACTCCGCCGGCGGGACGTAGCGGGCGACCGGGAGGTGGCGCGGCGAGGGACGGAGATACTGGCCCAGGGTGAGGAGCGAGACGCCGGCGTCCCGCAGGTCGGCGAGCGCCCGCACGATCTCCGCGTCCGACTCGCCGAGGCCGAGCATGAGGCCGCTCTTCGTCGGAACGCCCGGGCGAAGCTCGCCCGCCCGCCGCAGCACGGCGAGGCTCCGCGCGTAGCGGGCCGCCGGCCGCACCGCGCGCTGGAGGCGCTCCACCGTCTCCAGGTTGTGGTTCAGGACGTCGGGCCCGGCGTCGAGGACGCTCCGCAGCGCGGCCTCGTCGCCCCGGTAGTCCGGGATCAGGACCTCGATTCCCGTGACCGGGCAGCGCCGCCGGATCGCCCGCACCGTGGCCGCCATCTGCCCGGCCCCGCCGTCCGGGAGATCGTCCCGCGCCACTGCGGTCACCACCGCGAAGGCGAGGCCGAGGGTCGCCACCGCCTCCGCCACCCGCTCGGGCTCGCCGGGATCGAGGCCGCCGGGGCGCCCGCTCGCGACGTCGCAGAAGCCGCAGCTACGCGTGCAGGTGTTGCCCCCGATCATGAAGGTGGCGGTGCCGCGGGCCCAGCACTCGCCGAGGTTCGGACAGGCGGCGGAGAAGCACACGGTATGGAGCTTCTGGCGCTCGACCGTGCTCCGCACCCCCTCGAACTCCGGTGTCAGGCGCAGCCGCACGCGCATCCAGTCGGGACGCGGGGGGTTCGAGACGGCCTCGTTCTCCCAGGGGCGCGGCGGGCGCGGCAGCGACGGCGGCCGGGGGGCGTCGCTCACGACCAGCTCCGCAGGAAGGCGCGGCGCACGGCGGCGCGGGCCCGGGCGTCCAGGTCCGGCGGCGCGTCCGCTCCGAGCTCGCGGGCGAGCGAGGTCATCCGCACCTGCTGGAGGCCGCAGGGGACGATGTCGGAGAAGGCCGCCGGGTCGAGGGTCACGTTCAAGGCGAAGCCATGGTAGGTGACCCAGCCGCGGACGCCGACGCCGATCGAGGCGATCTTGCGCGGGGGCGCGCCCGGTCCGCCGGGCTCGCGCTCCGCGTCCCGCGGCCGCACGAAGACGCCGGTCCAGCCCGCGCGCGTCTCGCAGGCCACGCCGAGCTCGTCCAGGGCCTCGATCAGCCCCGACTCGAGGCTTCGCAGGAAGGCGTGGACGTCGGGGACGCCCCGCGCCGCGAGATCCACCACCAGGTAGCCCACGAGCTGGCCCGGCCCGTGGAAGGTGACGTCGCCGCCACGCGAGACGGTGTGGAGGCCGATCCCCCGCGCGGCCAGCGACGCCGGGCTCGCCAGCACGTGCGCGGTGTCGGCGCGGCGGCCGAGCGTGATCACCGGGGGATGCTCGAGCAGCAGCAGCGCGTCGCCGGCGGCGCCGCTGCGCCTGGCCTCCACCCGCTTCTGCTGGAGCTCGAGAGCGGCGCCGTACTCCACGGTGCCGAGCTCGAGCACCTCAAGCCCCATGCTTGGCGCCGCTCCCCAGGAGCTCCTCCGGATGCTCGATCAGGCGGCAGAGCTCCTCCAGGAACTGGGCGGCCTTGACCCCGTCGAGCACGCGATGGTCCACCGCGAGCCCGAAGCTCATGCGCCGCCCGATCCTCACCTGCCCGTCTTCCGTCGCCACCGGCACGCTCCGCAGCGACCCCACCGAGAGCACCATGCTCTGGGGCGGCGTGATGATGGCGTAGAAGCTCTCCACGCCGAACATGCCGAGGTTCGAGATGGTGAAGGTGCCGCCGGAGTAGTCCTCGGGCGCGAGCTTGCGCTCGCGGGCCTTGCGGATCAGCGTGTCGGTCGCCTCCGCCAGCTCCTCGACGTCGCGGCCCTGGCAGTCCTTCACCACCGGCGCCACCAGCTCGTCCTGCACGTCCACCGCCACCGCGATGTTGATGGGGTTGAAGCGCAGGATCCGATCGTCGCGGAAGGTGGCGTTCACCTCGGGGAAGCGCTCCATCGCGAGCGCCGAGGCCTTGAGGATGAGGTGGGTGTAGGTGACGTGCTTGCCCCCGTCCTTCAGGGCGTCGCGCACGCGGCGCAGCGGCTCGGCGTCTACCTCGCGCTGCACGTAGAAGTGCGGCGCGTTCTTCTTGCTCTCCACCATGTTGCGGATCAGGAACTTCCGCTTCTGGGAGAGCTTGATCTCGTCGCCGTAGAGCTCGACCTCGCGGGCCGGGCCCTCGCGCGCCTCGCGCTCGAGGTGCGCGCGCAGGTCGCGCTTGGTGATGCGGCCGCCCGGGCCCGTGCCCTTCACCCGCGCGAGATCGATGTGCATCTCGTCGGCGATGCGCACGGCCACCGGGGTCGCGTGCACGTCGCCCTCGAGGAGCGGCGTCTCCTGGCTCTCCAGCGCCTCGAGGTAGCGCTCGACGTCGGAGACGAGCACCGCGCCCTCGGGCCCGCTCCCGGCGATCTCCGAGAGATCGACACCCCGCTCCTGCGCGATGGCCCGCGCGCGAGGCGTGGCGCGCACGCGATCGGGATCCGGGAGATAGAATGGGAGCCGGCTGGTGAGCTCGATCGCGCGCGCCGGCGCGAAGGGGCCCTCGGCGGAGGGCGCGGGGGGAGCCGCGGCCGGCGCCTCGGCGGCGCGCGGCGCAGCAGAGGTCGCGAAGGCGGAGGGGATCCGCGCGGGCTGGGGGCCCACCACCCGAGCCCCCGGCGCGGGGCGCGCCGCCGCGGCTGGCGCGGCGGCGGGGG
>JAWOLJ010000129.1:0-2746 GCA_033853555.1 Myxococcota bacterium | reverse complement strand
TCCGCTGCCTGGCGCTGAACGCGTCCTACGAGCCGTTGACGATGGTGCCCGTGCGCCGGGCCCTGCGGCTGGTCATCGACGGGAAGGCGGAGATCGTCGAGGCCGACCAGGGCCGCGTGCTGCGCTCGGAGCGCCTCAGCGTGCCGCGCCCGGCCGTGATCCGGCTCATGAAGTTCATCCACGTGCCGCGGCGGTTCCGGCGCCAGGTGACCAACACCTTCCTGTTCGCCCGCGACGCGTACCGCTGCCAGTTCTGCGGCCGGCCGCAGGTCGCGCTGCGCGCCCGCGAGTGCCTGACGCGCGACCACCTCGTCCCGCTCTCGCGCGGCGGCACCAACGCGTGGACCAACGTCCTCACCGCGTGCTCGAGCTGCAACGCGCGCAAGGGCAACCACCTGCCGGAGGAGATCGGGATGCACCCGCTCACCGTCCCCTCCGAGCCGCACTTCGTGCACCTCGCGTGGGCGGTGCGCCGCCTCACGCCGATCCAGGCCCGCTACATCCGCCTCTTCTACGGCGAGGACACGCTGGCGCAGCTCGAAGCAGCCAATAGCCGATAGCCGAGAGACGACAGCCGGTAGCCAATAGCCGATAGCCGATAGCGCGCGCCCTGCTATCGGCTATCGGCTGTCGGCTCTCGGCTGCCTGGAAGAACGAGGGCGGCGACCGATGGCCGCCGCCCCCAGAGCGAGTCGGAAGACCGGCGCTCAGCCGCTTCCGGGTCTAGCGTGCAGCCCCGGGGTTGGGCAAGGCGCTGTGGGCTTCCGTGGGGGGATTGACGGTGTTCGGACTCCCAGGGGTGTGGTCAGCGAGCGAGGGAGCCGGGAAAACGAGCACCGGGCAGGCCGCCTGGGCGATGAGTTGATCGAGCGTCATCCCGGCCGGCTCGGGGCCGGTCACCAACAGGGTGGCGCCCGAGCAGTCGCCCGGGACGTTGATCGCGGGGTGGAGCGTGGCCGGCACGAGCGTGCGGGCGCGCTGTTCCACCCTGCTGTCGGGGCGCCGCGCCGCGAGGAGGCACGGCCGCTCGAAGAGCCGCGGCTGCGCCGTGGGGCGCGGGCCGGCGAGCACCAGGAGCGGCACGTGCGACTGCTCGAGGAGCAGGCGCAACGTGGATCCGATTTGGGCGCCGTGCTCCACCCGCGAGCACCGCGCGCCGACGACCAGGAGCTGCGTGGTGCGCAGCGCCGCCAGCGAGACCAGCCACTTCACCCGATCGCCCCGCTTCAGGGCGATGTCCGCCTCGACGTCCCGGGCCGACAGCTGCACCGCGAGCCGGTCGAGCCGCGGACGCAGCTCGTCCAGCTCCAGCGCGCAGGCGTCGCCCGTCCCCTCGATCGCGTGGAACAGCGTGGCGCGGCGCACCCCGGCCCCGACGATGTCGGGAAGCCACGGGCCGACCCGGTCGGCGAACGGCGCCGCGTCCACGGCGATCAGGATGGACTCGATCACGCCGGTGGAAGACTGCGGAACCCGTACCACATCCGCGGGCTTCCTTCCGAACGGCGCAACCCGTTGCGGCGGCATCGCTTACGTCAAGGCCCCGGCGCTGCCGCACCGGGGCCTCCCACCCGCTTGGGACAAAGTGTACGCCCGCTCCCGCGGCGGGGGGTCTAGCGCGTCTCAACCTCCGAGGACTCGATGTCGTCGCCGAGGTCGTCCGGCTCGTCCCCCTCGAGGCCGCCGCGGTAGCGCTTCAGCTTGCGGTACAGCGTGCGGCGGTCGATGCCGAGGATCTCCGCCGCGCGGCCCTGGTGACCCGCCACGTCGTCGAGCACCGAGAGGATGTACTCGCGCTCGAGGCGGTCGAGGTCCCAGCGCTCGGCGCGCGCGCTCTTGAGCAGGTCGTGCTCGCGGCGGCGGTGCAGCCCCTCGCCGGGGTCGAAGGGGATCGTCTTCGCGCCGGCGTGCATGATCACCGAGCGCTCGACGAAGTTCTCCAGCTCGCGCACGTTGCCCGGCCACTCGTACTCCATCAGCCGCTGCATCGTCGTCGGCGGGATGGTGGGCGGCGTGATCTGGTGCTCGGCCGCCGCGCGGCGCAGGAAGTACGCGGCGAGGAGCGGGATGTCGTCGCGCCGCTCGGCCAGCGACGGGACGTGGACGGGGAAGACGCTCAGCCGGTAGAAGAGGTCCTCGCGGAACCGCCCCGCCCGCACCTCCTCGGCCAGGTCGAGGTTGGTCGCCGCGATGAGGCGGATGTCCACCGGGACCGCCTCGCGGGCGCCGACCCGCATGATGGTGCGCTCCTGCAGCACGCGCAGCAGCTTGACCTGGATGTTCGGCGAGACGGTCCCGATCTCGTCGAGGAACAGGGTGCCCCCCGACGCCTCCTCCATCAGGCCGCGCTTGTTCGTGATGGCGCCGGTGAAGGCGCCCTTCACGTGGCCGAACAGCTCCGACTCCAGCAGCGTCTCGGGGATGGCCGAGCAGTTGACGCCGACGAACGACTTCTCGGCGCGGCCCGAGAGGGCGTGGATCGAGCGGGCGACCAGCTCCTTGCCGGTGCCGGTGTCGCCGGTGATCAGGACGGTGGCGCGGCTCGGCGCCACCCGCGCGATGAGGTCGCGCACCCGCTCCATCGCCGCGCTGCGCCCCACCATCTCGGGGGCGGCGCCCGCCTCCTTCACGTGGCGGCGCAGCCGCGCCACCTCGCGGCGCAGCTCCGCCTCCTCGTGGGCGCGCCGCAGCGTGAGGAGCAGCTCCTCGGTGCGGAACGGCTTGCTCACGTAGTCGAAGGCGCCCC
>JAWOLJ010000128.1:0-3053 GCA_033853555.1 Myxococcota bacterium | reverse complement strand
CGCCCGCTGGGCCTATGGGCAGGCAGAAGATGTCGGCGCGCAGGTGTGGCAGCGGAAGGATGAGCTCGTTCCGCTCGATGAGCGGTGGCGCTCGCTACCGGGGCTGGCGTCGGCGATCCGTCTCTCCGCGGAGCCGTAGGATCGTGCTCCCTACTCCAGCCTCGTCTCTTTCACCCTCCCCGCCAACCCCACCACATCCTCCAGCGACCGCAGCGTGTCGTTGAGGTGGGTGCAGGTGGAGATGCCGGTGAACTCGGTGCGGATCGTGGGACGGAGGGTCGTGATCGGGCGGCCGACCAGGCGGTGGGCGCTGGCGGGGGCGGCTTCGCATTCGATCCAGGGGAGGACGCGCGCTTCGGTGTCGATGTGCTGGATGCAGCCGGTGTCGGGGTCGATGGCGGCGCGGACGGTGTACTCGTGGACGACGGTCTCGTCGCCCTCGGCGTCGACGTGGCTGTCGCGGAAGAAGACGTCGGCCTCGAGCGTCCCGTTGGCGACGAGGTCGAGGCGGCGGTGGCGGCGCATGCCGTGCGGGGGGATCGGCGGGATGGTGTGCCAGGCGAGGGAGTCGTCGGGGCGCGCGAGGCTGGTGGCGGGCGGGCCGGTGGGGGCGGGGATGCGGCCGTTCTCTGCGAGGGAGGCGAGCATGGTGCCGCCGGTGCGCCAGCCGGCGCAGAGGTCGGCTCGGGGTGCCAGGCGGCGGAGCGGCGTGATCGGGCCCGTCGGGAGGGGCGCGTTGCTGGCCCCGATGGCATAGCCGGAGACGAGCGTGGCGACGGGGACGTCGTCGAGGAGGAGGTAGAGGAGCGAGCGCGCCTCGCGGTGCTCGGGTAGGGCCCGCTCGAGCTCGACGCGGAAGCCCGAGGACGCTCGGACACCGATCAGCGTCTCAGCGGCTCGCTCGACGGGCTCGGTGCGAAGGCCGGTGAGGATCCGATCCGGGATGAAGGCGACGCGGGCGAGGAGGCCGGCCTCGCCGAGGACGCTCGGCTCACCGTGCGCGGGTGTAGAGAGATCCCGCGCGCGGCCGACCAGGACGACGTCGCCGAAGAGGCCGTCGGGCCGCAGCATGTCGATGGTGCTGGTGCGCCGGATCGAGCCGGGCACACGCGGCGGTGTCCCGCTGGTGGGAGCGTGGACGCCGTGGCGCGGATGGAGCGGGCGGCTCATGGGCCCTCACGCCCTCCACCCCGAGGGCTGCCTGCCGTGCCGCGCGAGGGCGCGGATCTCCTCGGCGTCGGCGTCCAGGAGGAAGCCCGCACGCAGCGCCGCGCTGGTGGCGGCGTCGAAACGCTTGACGTAGTCGTCCGCGCCGCCGGGGTAGAGGCGGGCGAGCTTGTCGGCGTCGAGGGGCAGCGTCCGCCCGAACAGAAACAGGAAGCCCTCACCGCCCGGAGACTCGCCGGAGAGCACGGCCGTCGGTACGTCGACCCACGGTGTGCGGATGCCGCCGCGCACGATGCCGATCTCGTCGCGCAGGAGCTTCGTGCCTTCCAGATCGTGGGAGGCGAGGCGCGGGGCCTCGGGCGGCGGCGTGCCGTCACGCACCCAGCGCACCAGGTGATCGAGGGCAGCGTTGAGAACGTAGTGTTGCTGGGGCCCGGAGTTGACCGGGCAGGCGGTGGCCGCGCCCATGACGTTGCTCACGGGCGCCATGGCGCGCGCGAGCTCCTCGACGGGGATGCCCTCGCGATCGACGTGCGCGGCGATGAGCCCGTAGGTGTCGAAGTGCGAGGCGCCGGCGAGCTCCCACAGGCGGAAGCGCTTCGAGTCGGGCTGGCGCGCGCGGCCGCCGCCGAGGGTGACGACGTCGGTCTCGCTCTGGAAGGTGAGGACGGGGACGCGAGCGTCCTCGCGGATGCGGTGGCCCTCGGTGAATTGCGCAGCGCGCGCGGCGAGGTCGGCGCCCGCGTTTGCGGTGCGCAGGTAGCCGCCGTCGAGCGGGGCGGCAGGGCCCGGGCGGCCGTGGATCAGGAAGGCGTCGAAGCAGCGCTCGAGCGGGTCGACGGCGTTCACGTAGGTGACGAGGAAGCCCGCGGACTGCGACTCGCCGATCGCGATCAGCCGCTGCGGGACGAGGGGGCCGAGAGGGCCGGAGCCGGGCGTGCGCAGCACGCGCGCGACCTCGCTGTAGAGGTCGAAGGCGAAGCCGTCGCCGGGATGCACCAGCGAGGCGTAGCGCGCGGGGTTGGCCTTCTTGAGCGGCATCCCAGGCACCAGGCCGCCGCCGTCGATCCCGGCCTTCTGGGCGGAGACACCGACCCACGCCATGCCCGAGCGCAGCATGTGGCGGCGCAGGAAGAGGCAGTCGGGGGCGGCGTCGAGGCCGCCGCTCACGTTCATCCACTCGACGACCACGGTGCCGTCGAAGCGGGCGGGGTCCGCCGGGCGGAGCACCACGATGCGCGTCTTGAAGTCCGCGCGCGCGGCGCGCTCGGCCTCCCAGCGCCCGTCGGCGCCGCGCTCGCCGCGGGGGGCGTAGCGGAAGGCGCTCCCCGTCAGGAACCACTCCTCGCGCAGATAGCCCGCGGCGGCAGGGTCGCCGCCGGCGATCAGGAAGGGGTCGCCGGGGATCGGGCCCTCGCAACGCGTGCGGGTGACGTCCACGGGCCAGCCTCCTCCGTGACCACGAGGCCGCCCATTCTCCCGATCCGAACGTCCGGCGTAAAGCGGTACCGGCCCTGCCGCCCGGGCCCTACAGCAGCTCCGCGATGCGCTCCGCCGCCCGCCGCGCGCCGTCGGTCTCGACCGGCCGGTAGCGCACCGGGCGCCCGAGCTCGGCCGCGATCGCCTCGGCGATCTCCTCCGGTGTCGCGCGGTCGTAGTCCATGCAGCGGCCGGCGCCGTAGTTCTCGAGCCGCTTTCGCACGTGGAGGTTCTGCTCGAAGTGGTTCCGGAGCGGGAAGTAGAGGAACGGGCGCTGGGAGGCGGTGAGCTCCATGGTCGAGGTGAGCCCGCCCTGCACCACCGCGAGATCGCAGGCCGCCAGGTGGCGGTAGAGCTGGTGCACGTAGGAGACGACCTCGAGGCCTTCGGCCCGGGGGAGGCTCGCG
>JAWOLJ010000127.1:0-16887 GCA_033853555.1 Myxococcota bacterium | reverse complement strand
TCGGTCCAACGGGACATCGCAGCCCCGGCTTGACCGAGTGGCTGGAGGCTCACCGCCTCGAGGATGCCGACGGTGACTCGTCGCCCCCCGAGCCAGTCGGGCGCGGGTTCCTTCCGGGTCGCGCGCTTCCTCTCGTCGCGAGCCTCGGGCCTCACACGCCTCTCGACGCAGCGGCGTGACACGCCCCTTCAGAACGGCAGCCGCAGCGACAGGATGATCCGCCGGCGATAGAGCGCGTAGTGGGTGACGGCGGACTGGTATCCCACGCCGACGGTGAGGCCGAGACGCTCGTAGAGGGGAATGCGCCCGACCACGATGCCGGGCGTCACGAAGAGCTGACTGCGACCGCCGTGCTCGCCGTTTGGCCACGCGGTGTAGTTGAGCTCCACCTGCGGCCACAGGAGCTTCAGCACGTGGTACTGGAACGCCGTGTTGATCAGGAGGGGCGTCCCGAGGCTCGCGGCGCCGTCGTCGGGGACGGAGATGGCGACGGTGCTCTGGAAGTCGAAGTCGCCCCAGCCCTTGCCGAAGGCGATGGTGGGCGTGAAGAGCACGTGGTCCGCCGAGTTGTGCGCGCTCCCCGTGGGCGCCGTGAAGCCCATGAAGAGGCTCAGGATGTAGTTGCCATTCTCCTCGTTGGCGGCGAGCACGCGATACTTCACCAGGAAGCTCTCGTCGGACCAGCCGTCGTTCCCCTCCGGATGGTCGTGCGCCTGCCAGGCCGGAACGCCGAGGATGAGCTCGACGTGCTCGGTCGGGATCAGCTCGAGGCCCTTCCCGCCCCCGAAGCTCGTGAGGGTGGATCCACCGGCCTGCCCCTGCCAGAACTGGTCGTAGCGGAGCTCCTGCTCGAGGCGCGGCGTCACCGTCACGAGGGGCGTGATCCAATGCGGCTGCTCGGCCTGGGTCCTGGAGACGCGCGCCATCCAGTCGTCGAAGAAGCCGGACTGCGGCACCGGCGCCGCGGCGGAGTCCGGGGCGGCGTCGGCCGGCGGCTCGGCGCGGACTGGCTGCGCCGCCAGCGGCACGAGCAGCACCGCCAGCGCCAACGCTCGGGGCACGTCGGGGCGTCGTTTCGCTGCGATGCGGTACGACACCGAGGCACGTCGCCCCCGAGGCCGTGCGAGCCTCTCCATCCGTTCCTCCCGCTCCGCCCGGCGCCGAGTCACGCCGCCGCCTCGACGACGCAGACCTCGCCGGTGTGCGCCGCGTCGTAGCCGCCGAGGGCCGCGAGCTCGCGGCGGAAGGCCGATCCCGCGAGGAGGTCCAGCAGTCGCTGCACCCGGGAGTCCTCCGCGAGCTCCGCGTGCAGCACGAGGTCGAAGCGCTCCTCGGCGAGCGGCACGAACTCGAGGCCGAAGGCGAGCGCCACGGCACGCACGGCGATCCCGGCGTCCGCGCTCCCGTTCGCCACCTGGCGGGCGACCTCGAGGTGTCCGGAGGCATACGGCGTCCGCGGCGGCGGGAGCTCGCCGCCGAGCCGCCCGAGCAGACGCACGAGGAGCTTCTCCGCGCCCGCGCCCGGCTCCCGCCGCGCCAGGCGCAGGCCCGGGCGCAGCAGGTCCTCGACGGAGCGGAGGCGTACCCGATCCGCCGAGCGCAGCACGATGCCCTGCTCCCAGCGCGCGAGCGTGCTGCACAGCATGCGGCGGCCTGGGAAGCGACGCGCGACGATCGGGCGATTGAACTCGCCCGTGGGCTCGTCGAGCAGGTGCATGCCGGCGACGTGCACGAAGCCCGCGGCGAGCAGCTCGAGGGCGCGCGTGCTCGTCGCCTCGATCCACGGAAGAAAGCTTCCCGGGCTCCGCTCGACCACGCGCTGCGAGAGCACCCCGAGGGCAGGCGCGCAGCCGGCCACCAGGAGCGTGTGAGCGAGGA
The DNA here is from genome assembly GCA_033853555.1 of Myxococcota bacterium. GTDB lineage: Bacteria > Myxococcota_A > UBA9160 > UBA9160 > UBA9160 > JAWOLJ01. The sequence goes on along the minus strand of JAWOLJ010000127.1, from coordinate 15,009 downwards.
GCTCGCGCGGGACGAGCGGGACGACCCGCGCCCGGTCCGGTGACGCGGCCTCGAGAGCCGGCAGGATCCGCGCGTTGCCAGGATGAGACGCGTCCGGCGCCAGGCGATGGGCGATCCAGCGGTCGCCCACCCGAGCGAGCCACGCCGGCCCCGCGGCAGGAATCGACGGCGATTCCGTGCGCGCAGTTCGTGCCAGCGAGACCTCCTCGAGCGCCTCGTCGGCGTCGTCGAGCGAGAACAGCTCCTCTACACGGCAGCGGAGCGCGCGCGCGAGCTGGAGCGCGAGCATCGTACCCGGGACGTACCGCCCGGCCTCGAGCGCGTTGATCGTCTGCCGGCTCACGCCGCAGCGCCGCGCGAGCTCCTGCTGGGTGAGGCCCGCACGATCGCGGAAGCGTCGGATCTGGATGTCAAGCATCCGTGCCTGCCCCTTCGAGGAAGTCATGATTACACGACAGAAAGACTTGTATCTATGACTTCGATCATGCAACTGCGAGGAGGGCGCGCGCCGCACGCTTTTCGGGTGCGCCGGTCGGAATTTGGACCGTCGGACTTGGCTGTTTTTGTTCGCTTTTATCAGCCTGGACGGACGTTGTATTCGGTTTTTGGCTCGCCTACGCTGCCCCCGTGCTCGAGCCGATCCGTCGAGCCCCCGCGGGCTTCGGGCGGTCGGCGGGGGCGAGCGGCTGCGCGTGACGACGATCAGCTGGATCTGCTGGGGGTTCACCTTCGCTCTGGCGGCGCAGGTCGTGATCTCGAGGCTGACGGATCGCGATACCTGTCGGCGGAGGAGGCTCCGCCGGACCCTGCGCCGGCTCCGCACCGCCCCGTGCCTGCGCCGAGCGCTCCGGCAGCAGCGCCGCGACTACGACCGACCGGACTTCCAGCCGAGCCAGAGCGACACCACGGCGCTCGTCGAGCGCTGGCGGCGCGAGCGGCTCGGCGAGGCGGGCCTGATCAGCCGCGAGCGGATCGGCTCCGCCGCCTGAAGGAGCCGAGCACGGATGGAGCATCTGGACGTCCTCGTCGTCGGCGCCGGCCTGTCGGGCATCGCGGCCGGCCACACCCTCCAGCGCGAGTGCCCCTGGGCGAGCTACGCGATCCTGGAGGCGCGCGAGGCGATCGGCGGCACCTGGGACCTCTTCCGCTACCCGGGCGTCCGCTCGGACTCGGACATGTTCACCCTCGGCTACTCGTTTCGCCCCTGGGACGGAGAGAACTCGATCGCCGACGGCCCCTCGATCCTGCGCTACATCCGGGACACCGCGGCATCGGAGGGCATCGACCGGAAGATCCGGTTCCGGCACCGGGCCACGCGGGCGGACTGGTCCACCGTAGACGCGCGCTGGCACGTGACGGCGGAGCGCACGGATACCGGTGCGACGGTCGAGCTCAGCGCCGGCTTCCTCTTCTGCTGCAGCGGCTACTACCGCTACGACCATGGCTACCTGCCGGCCTTCGCGGGCATGGAGCGCTTCCGCGGCCGGATCGTGCATCCGCAGGCCTGGCCGGAGGACCTCGACTGCGCCGGGAAGCGCATCGTGGTGATCGGCAGTGGCGCCACCGCCGTCACGCTGCTCCCGAGCCTCGCGGCGAGCGCCGCGCACGTGGTGATGCTCCAGCGCTCGCCGAGCTACATCGCGTCCATCCCGATGAGGGCCCCGCTGCTGAGACTCCTGCGCAAGACGCTGTCGCCCCGGCGCGCCGGGGCCGTGATGCGCTGGATGCTCGCGGTCGCAACCCAGCTCTTCTACCAGCTCAGCCAACGGCGACCCGCGCTGGTGCGGCGGATGCTTCGCCGGCAGCTCGAGCGCGAGCTCCCGGCGGGCTACGACATCGACACCCACTTCACGCCCCGCTACGACCCCTGGGACCAGAGGCTGTGCGCGGCTCCCGACGGCGATTTCTTCCGCGTGATTCGCGACGGCTCGGCGTCCGTGGTGACCGATCGGATCGAGACCTTCACCGAGCAGGGGCTCAGGCTCGAGTCGGGCGCCGAGCTCGAGGCGGACGTGATCGTGACGGCGACGGGTCTCGAGATGCTCTTCCTGGGGGGCATCGATCTCCGGGTGGACGGCGAGCCGGTCGAGGCCGCGAGCCGGCTGGCCTACAAGGGCATGATGCTCGAGGGCGTGCCGAACCTCGCCATGGCCTTCGGCTACACCAATGCCTCGTGGACGCTGAAGTGCGAGCTCACCTGCCAGTACGTCTGCCGCCTGCTCCAGCACCTGCGCCGCTCGGGCCTCCGCCAGTGCACGCCCGTGAACCAGGACCCGTCGGTCGCGCCCCGGCCGATGGTGTCGCTCTCGTCGGGCTACGTGCAGCGGGCGATCGATCGCTTCCCGAAGCAGGGCTCGCGCTTCCCCTGGCAGGTCCATCAGAGCTATCTCCTCGACTACTGGGCGCTCCGGCTGCGCGGGGTCGAGGATCGCGCGATGGTGTTCTCGAATCCGGTCCCGAGCGCCGTTCGAAGCGCCGCCTGAAGGCGCCACGCGTGAAGAGCTTCGAAGGGCGCGGCGCTGATCGCGCGCAGGAGCGCTCGCGAGGTCGTCCTGGACGAGCGCTCAGAGCGATCGCGTCATCTGCTGGCAGACCCGATCCGGGCCGAGCCGTCGATAGCGCCAGAGGCCGGGATGGCCGTGCTCCTCGGCCATCCGGTTGTTGAAGCCCTGCGTGGCCCAGCCGAGCGCGTCGGGATAGGCGCTCGCCTCCGACACCTCGATCACGTAGCGGTCCGCATGCTCCGGATGCGGCTTCACCTGGGGATGGCCGAAGTTCAGCAGGGTGCTGGTGATCGACACCAGCAGCCGCAGGTCCCGGCCGAAGGCCAGGAAGCGCTCGCGCGGGTCCTCGAGCTCGCCGAGACGCATGCGCTTCAGGTACTCGAGCTGCTGGTAGATTCCCATCTGGATCAGCCGCTCCGCCGATGCGGCGCCGCGCTCGACCAGGAACTCGTTGTTCCCGTCCCCGACCACGTCTCGCATCAGCTCCATGATGCGCGCGTAGCAGCGGATGTCGTACCAGCCGCTCGAGAGGATCTCCGCCTCGAGCAGCGCGATGTCTTCGGGCTGGAGACGGCGCTCGAGCTCGCTGCGGGGAATGGCCCCCGAGGCGATCAGCTTCAAGAGCGTCTCCACGTGACCCAGGAAGACGGACCCTTTGATCGACGGAATCACGGCCATTGGCGCTGCTCCTCGTGGTCGCCGCGTGCGCGGTCAGCGGATGCGCATGACGTCGAGAAAGACCGTTCGGTGCACCGGGAGCCGCCGCGGTTGGAGGCAGGCCGGGCAGAACCCCCCAGACCCCGCATCGGCCGGACCACGCGCCCATGTGAGCGTGCCGCTCGGGGGAGCCGAAGGCGGGCCGGCGGTGAGGCCCGCCCGGCGCCGGGACTAGCGCTGCGCCGCCTCGAGCGTGGCGCAGAGCGCGGGGCCGAGCTCCTCCACGTGCGGGGGATCGAAGAGCGTCAGGTGGCCGCCCGGTACGCCGCGGCACTCGAAGCGTCCCTCCAGGTACGGCCCCCAGCCGAGCGCCAGGTCGTGGACGCGCGCATGGCTCTCGCGCGTCCAGAACAGGGTCACCGGCAGCCGGGTCGCGACGGGCTCGAAGCGGAGGTACGCCGTCCAGATGGCGCGCTGGAGCGGCGGTTTCTCCGCGCCGGGCGAAGGCGTGGGCGCTCGGCGCAGCGGCGCCGCGAGGGCTTCGACCCGTCGGCTGGCGCGCCGGCCGAGGCGAGCGAGACGCATGCGCGCGTAGGCCAGGCGCTGCCCGGGTGGCATGCCCAGCGTCTCGTCCAGATAGTGCAGCGACTGGCGGACCAGGCCGCGCCGGCTACGGGGATGCTTCTTCGGCAGCTCGGTGTCGAGCAGCACGACGCGTCGAATCTCCTCGCCCTGCGCCGCCAGGCGCTCGGCGACGGCGAGCGCGACCACTCCCCCGAACGACCAGCCTCCCAGCAGGTAGGGCCCACGAGGGCGTACACGCCGCAGGGTTGGTAGGCAGAACTCCGCCCAGGCCTCGACCGTGCGCGGGTAGTCCCGTGGCCACTCGCCACGCGGCGGCGAGATGGCCAGGAGCGGCTGATCCTCGGCCAGCCGCAGGGCGAGCTGCTGCAGGTGGCGAACCTCGCCAGCCCAGGTATGCACCAGGATCAGCGGGATCCGGGAGCCGGCGCCGTGCAACCCCACCGCCGGGAAGCGGTCGGCTGCGTCGAGGTCCACGGGGGACGACGGTTCGATCTCGAGCAGGTCCCGGGCAGAGCTCTCGGCCGCGCTCACGCTGCGCCTCCCCGGGCCGTCGAGCGACGGGGGCAGGACCGTCGCTCGCGGCCATCCTACAGGCCGGAGTGGCCCGGGCGGGTCTCCGCGTGACGCGGCGAAGGTGTCGCGCGGGGAGCCAGCCGAAGGCTCGCCGCCCTCCGCGCGACCCCGCGGCGGCGCTCAGTCCGTCACCCAGGGATCGTAGTCCCCGAAGCTCCAGACGTTCCCCTCGAGATCCCGGCAGGTGTAGCCGCGGCCGCCGTAGTCCTTGTCCTCGATCGCGAGAACGATCTCCGCTCCCGTGGCCCGCGCCCGCTCGTAGTGGGCGTCCGGGTCCTCCACGATGGCGTAGACGCCCTGCGTGGCGAAGCCGCCGACCTCGCGCGGTGTTCTCACCAGCTCGTCGTAGCCGCCGCCGTGGCGGCCGGCGGAGCCGAGCATGACCATGCCGTTGCCGAAGCGAAGCTGCGCGTGCTCGATCGCGCCTCCGTCGCCCTCCACGACGAGCTGCTTCTCGAACCCGAAGGCCCGGCACAGCCAGTCGATGGCCGCGCGGGCGTCCCGGTAGCGGAGCGCCGGGATCATCGTCGACGTCGTCCTCCTGGGCTTCGTCACGTCTCCTCCCCTTGCTTCCGGCGAGGCGCGGAGGCGCCGGCTATCGCATCTCCGCCGGCTCCGCCGAGGCGCCGGCGTGCGGATCGCGCCCGAGGTCGACCAGGCGCTGGAGGATGCGGTCGTCCGGGTCGAGCGCGGCCGCGCGCTCGAGCAGCGCCTGCCCGCGTGCCGGCTCTCCCGCGCGACGCCAGGCGTAGCCACCTCGGGCGAGGGCGAACACGGACTTCGGATCGAGGGCGAGGGCGCGCTCGTAGTCGAGCGCCGCGTCGCGCCAGTCCCCCCGCTCCTCGGCGAGGCGGCCGAGCGCACGCCAGGTGTTCGCCGTGGCGCCGCGCGCGACGGCGATGTGGAGCTCCCTCTCCGCCAGGGGACGCAACCCGCGCGCCATGGCGGCTCGCGCGATCTCGTCGTGGAGATCGGCGCCGTCGCGACCGATCGTCTCGAGCCAGGTGGTGCCGCGTTCGGCGGCCAGCAGCTGGCCGGAGCGCAGCGGGCGCCGCACCCCGTATTCGCTGAGCCCGATCGCGAGCGCAGTCGTCACGGCCGCCAGGAGCCCGAAGGCGAGCACGCCCCCCTGAAGCGCGAGCGCCGCGCGGCGCCAGGAGGGAGCGTTCTCCGCCGACGAGTCCTCGCTCGCCGGACGCAGGAGCACCGCGGCGATCCGACGATCTCGCAGCTTCCAGATTGCGCCGTCCAGGACGAAGTGATGCAGATTCACGGTGGCCGCCACCAGCGCGGTCAGGCCGGCCGCATCGATCGGCGGCCCGAGGCCGCCGCGCGGCACCAGCGCGGAGAGGCCGTTCCAGAGCGCCGATCCCGCGGCCAGCGCGACGACGTAGTAGCCCCCAACGCGCAGATTCCCCGCCGCTCCATGCGAGCGGGCGGCGTAGTAGCGTGTGACCCAGAGGTACTGGGCGGCGTGGGCCGCAGCCACCCAGAACATGGTGTAGCCCCCGTTCTGCGGGGAGTACGGCGCGAAGCCCGCGAGCACTCCGAGCTGCTGCACCGTGACGGGGATCGCGAACCAGATCGCCTGGGTCAGGAGGAGGAGGAGCGCCGGCGCGACGGCGGCAGCCGAGCCCCGTCGCAGGAGCCGCCACACCACGGCGACGAGGAGCGCGGCGTAGAGCACGAGCGCCGCCTCGAACGCGGGTCCGGCCACGCTCGCCGGGATCCCGAGCGAGAGCAGGGAGAGCGGCCCACTGCTCTGCACCGGCTGGTAGGCCGCGGCGGCTCGCGCTCCGTGCAGGGTCAGGAAGACCATGGCGTAGCTGGCCACGAAGCTCGCGTGCAGGATTCGCTTGGTGACGGGATCGACCGCCACGCCCCGCCGGCCGAGAAAGAGCAGCGAGACGCCGTAGTTCTGACCGGTGTAATGCCAGGGGCTCCAGGTGGCATAGAGCGTCACCAGGAGCGCCGCCACCCGCGGATCCCAGAGCCCCTGCACGAAGCCCGCCGCCAGGAGTCCCGTCGCCAGGACCGAGAACACGAAATAATGTCGGATGTCCCGCCAGCGCGCGTAGACGCGCAGGAGCGTCGCCCCGTAGTGCGGGGTTCCGAAGAGGACGCTCAGGATCGGTGCCACGCCGAAGGGCACCGCCTGGACCAGCGAGTCCCAGGCGACGAGCTGGATCGCGAAGACCGCCGCATAGCCGAGCCCGGCGCCGAGCAGGAGGTCGCTCCAGCGGCCGTGAAGCCAGGGAGCGGGCAGCGGGCGGGGCGCGGCGGCGGCCATGGCCCCATCCTACAACGGGCGGCCGGCCCACTCGCGCCGGCAGCTTCCGGGGAACCGGGCCGCCCGGTGACGGGAACGGCCCGATGCGCCGTCGTCCGGGCTCGGAGCGCCGCCCGACGGCGCCGGCCAAGTGTGATCTGCGTCACCAGAAATGCTGCAGCGTGCCGATAAGCCAGGTGGCGCGGAAAGGCCGGAGTGCCTGGAGAGCCCGGATGGGTACGATCCTCTTGATCGAAGACTCGGCGGCCGAGCGGGCCGAGATCCGGAAAGTCGTCGAGGAGGCCGCTCTCTTCGATCGGATCCTCGAGGCCACCGACGGACTCCAGGGGCTTCGCCTGCTCCTCGCCGAATCCGTCGACGTGGTGCTGTGCGACCTCGAGATGCCCGGGCTCGACGGCGAGAAGCTCTTGCGGGTGAAGGAGTCCCGCGCCGAAGGCCACCAGATCCCCTTCCTCTTCCTGACCGGTGCGTGCAGCACCGATCGCAAGGTGCGCCTGCTCGAGGACGGCGCCGCCGACACCATCGGGAAGCCCTTCCACGCCGCGGAGCTCGTGGCGCGGCTTCGCCTGCACCTCAAGGTGAAGAAGCTCCAGGACGAGCTTCGGGAGAAGAACCAGCAGCTCGCGCGCCTCTCCACCACCGACTCCGTCACTGGCCTGCGTAGCCGCCGCTTCGTGACCGAGGCGCTCGCGCTCGAGTTCCTGCGCGCCCGCCGCTACGGAACCGCGCTCAGCGTCGTAATGGCCGACATCGACCACTTCAAGCAGGTGAACGACCGCTACGGGCACGTGGCCGGGGACGTGGTGCTGCGCGGCATCGCCGATCTGCTGCGCGCGATGCTTCGCGCCACCGACGTGGCCGGGCGCTACGGGGGAGAGGAGTTCCTGATCCTGCTTCCCCACAACGCGCCCCAGGGCGCCGAGGTGCTGGCGGAGCGCTGGCGGCGCGCCTGCGAGGCGGCGGCGTTTCGCGGCCTCTCCGGCGAGGAGATCCGTGCGACCATCAGCCTGGGCATCGCCGGCTGCTCCGCGCGGCACCGCTCGCCCGAGGACCTGATCGGGGAGGCCGACGCCGCGCTCTATCGCGCCAAGGAGGGCGGCCGCAACCGCGTGCTGCGGTCGGACGCGGGAACGCCGGAAGGCGAGCGCTGAGCCGCTCTTCGGCCTCAGCCCCGGCGGCGGGCCCGCCAGCCGGCGAGCCGCTGCGCGATGGCCGCCTCGGCTCCGCTCTCGCGCGGCTCGTAGAAGCGCGCGTCGGCGAGCTCCGGCGGAAGGTTCGGGTCCGGGACGAAGCCGTCGGGCTCGTCGTGGGGGTAGCGGTAGCCGCGGCCGTAGCCCAGCGCCTGGAGCAGCGGTGTCGGGGCGTTGCGCAGGTGGAGCGGCACCGCGAGGCTGCCGGTGCGCTCCACGGCGGCGAGCGCCTCCTCGATCCCGCGATACGAGGCGTTGCTCTTCGGCGCGCAGGCGAGGAACGTCACCGCCTGGCCGAGCGGGATCCGACCCTCCGGCATCCCGATGCGCTCCACCGCCAGGAAGGCGGCCGTGGCGAGGCCGAGCGCGGCCGGCTCCGCGTTGCCGACGTCCTCCGCCGCGAAGATCACGAGCCGCCGCGCCACGAAGAGCGGATCCTCTCCGGCGGCCAGCATGCGAGCGAGCCAGTAGAGGGCCGCGTCGGGGTCGCTCGCGCGCAGGCTCTTGATCAGCGCCGACACCACGTCGTAGTGGGCCTCGCGGTCGCGATCGTGGGCCAGCACGCGGCGTCCCGCGGCCTCGCGCACCGCGTCCGGGCCGAGGGGCGCGCCCGGCTGCGGGTGGAGGCCGGCCAGGGTCTCGAGCAAGCCGAGCGCGCGGCGCGCATCCCCGTCGGCGAGCCCGACCAGGGCCGCGACGGCCTCGGGATCGAGCGCGAGGCCCGACGCGCCGAGGCCCCGCTCGCCGTCCGCGAGCGCACGCTCCACCAGGAGCGCCAGCTCCTCGGCGGTGAGCGCGCGCAACGTGAAGACGCGACAGCGCGAGAGCAGGGCGGCGTTCACCTCGAACGACGGATTCTCGGTGGTGGCACCGATCAGCGTCACCGTGCCGGACTCGACGTGCGGCAGGAGCGCGTCCTGCTGCGCGCGGTTGAAGCGGTGGATCTCGTCCAGGAAGAGCACCGTGCGACGGCCGCCGGCGCGCTCGCGCGCGGCGAGCTCCACCGCCTCGCGGATCTCCTTCACGCCGACGGTCACGGCGGAGTAGGCGACGAAGCGCGCGTCGGTGGCGGCGGCCAGCAGCCGGGCCAGGGTGGTCTTGCCGCTGCCCGGTGGCCCCCAGAGCACCAGCGAGGGCAGGCGGCCGGACTCGGCCAGCGCACGCAGCGGGGCGCCCGGCGCCACCAGATGGGCCTGCCCCACCAGCTCGTCCAGACTGCTCGGCCGCATCCGGTCGGCGAGGGGGGTTCCGGGCAGGACGCGACGCGCCGGCGGGCGCGCGGGTCCGGAGTCGAAAAGGTCGAGCGAATCCCCGCTCACCCGAGGAGCTTACCAGGCCCCGCACCCGTGGAGCCGGTTGAGCGCCAGGCCACGCTGTGTTAATCGAGGGCACTCCCCCGACGAGGCGCGCATGATTCCTTCCGGGTCCGCGGCGCCCGCCCGCATTCGCGCCGTCGGCGTCTGTCTGAAGCCCGAGCAGCCCCAGGCCGCCGCCACGGTGCGCGGCCTCGTGAAGTGGCTGGCGGAGCGCGACCTCCCGGTGGTGCTGGACGAGGACGCGGCCGCCGTCGTCGGGCGGCCGGCCGTTCCCCGCGACCTCCTGGCCGGACAGGTGGACCTGGTCGTGGTGCTGGGGGGGGACGGCACGCTCCTCTCGGTGGCGCGCCAGGTGGGGAGCCGCCCGGTGCCGATCCTCGGGGTGAACCTCGGCACGCTCGGCTTCCTGACCGAGATCGCGCTCGACGAGCTCTTCGCGGCGCTCGAGCGCGTGCTCGGGGGCGAGATGCGGGTCGAGGCGCGGATGCGCCTCGACGTCTGCGCCTTGCGCGAGGGACGCGAGCTCGGGCGCTACCTGGCGCTCAACGATGCCGTCCTCACCAAGGCCGCCCTCGCGCGCATGATCGACCTCGAGACGCGCGCCGACGGTGCTCCCGTCACCGTGTATCACGCCGACGGCCTGATCGTGGCCACCCCGACCGGCTCCACGGCCTACTCGCTCTCGGCCGGGGGCCCGATCTTGCTGCCGGAGCTCGAGGCCTTCGTGCTGACACCGATCTGTCCCCACGCGCTCACCCAGCGTCCGATCGTGCTGCCGGCCTCCGTCGAGATCGAGATCGCGGTGCGCACCCGCGGCGGCGACGTGCAGCTCACGGTGGACGGGCAGGAGGGGCTCGCGCTGCGCGAGGGCGATCGCGTGCGGGTGAGTCGTTCGGAGCACTTCCTACGTCTCATGGTGTCGCCCTTCCGCAGTCGCTTCGAGATCCTGCGCGAGAAGCTGCGCTGGGGGGCGCGGTGATCGAGACGCTGCGCATCGAGAGCCTGGCCCTGGTCGAGCGCGTGGAGCTCGAGTTCGGGCCGGGCCTGAACGTGCTGACGGGCGAGACCGGGGCCGGCAAGTCGATCGTGCTGGGCGCGCTCGGCCTCCTCGCCGGCGCCCGCGCCGAGAGCGATGCCGTGCGCGCCGGCGCGGCGGAGGCGGTGGTGGAAGCGGTGTTCCGCACCGAGCGCCTGCCGGCGCTGGAGGCGGAGCTCCGCGCGCGCGGCCTCGACGCCGACCTGCACGAGCTCGTGGTGCGGCGAAGCGTCTCGGCCGCCGGCCGCAGCCGCGCCCAGGTGGCGGGCAGCCTCGTGCCGTCGTCCACCCTGGCCGAGCTCCTCGGCGGGCGGCTCGAGATCTCGAGCCAGCACGGCTCCCAGGCGCTCCTGCGCCCCGAGAGCCACGGCGAGCTCCTCGATTCCTTCGGCGGCCTGGAGCTGGAGCGGGCCACCGTGGCGGCGGGCTACGCCGAGCTGCGACGGCTGGACCAGGCGCTGGCGGAGCTCGGGGCGCTGCGCGAGGAGCGCGCGCGCCGCGAGGACTTCCTGGCCTTCCAGGTGCGGGAGATCGACGAGGCCAAGCTCGTGCCGGGAGAGCTGGCCGCGCTGGCCGGCGAGCGCACGCGCCTGGCCCACGCGGAGCGGCTGGCGGCCGAGGCCGCCGCGGCGGCGGCCGGCCTCGCAGGCGAGGCGGGCGAACCGGAGAGCGCGCCGGCCCGGGACCGGGTGGCCGAGGCGCTGCGCCGACTGGAGGCCGCGGCCCGGCTCGACCCCGAGCTCTCGCCTCTCGGCGAGCGGCTGCGCGGCGTCGCCGCCGAGCTCGCCGACCTGGCCGCCGAGCTCGAGCGCTACGCGAGCCGCCTCGAGGCCGACCCCGAGCGGCTCGGCGCCGTGGAAGAGCGGCTCGTCCTGCTGGAGCGGCTGCGCCGCAAGTACGGCCCGGACGAGGCCGCGATCCTGGCCTTCCGGGAAGGTGCAGCCGAGGAGCTCGCGGTCGTGGCGGGCACCGAGGAGCGGCTGGAAGCGCTGGCTCGCGAGCGCGCCGAGGCGGCCGAGGCCCTGGCACGGGCCGCCGCGGAGCTCGGGCGGGGGCGCCGGGAGGCGGCGGCGCGCCTGGTGAGCGCGGTGGAGCCCGCGCTCCACGAGCTCGCTCTCGCGGGCGCGCGCTTCGAGGTGGCGCTCGAGCCGGCCCAGCCGGCCCCGGGCCTGCCCTGCGGTCCGACCGGCGCCGAGGTTCCGGAGTTCCGCTTCAGCGCCAACGCCGGCGAGGTCGCACGCGGGCTGCGGCGGGTGGCCTCCGGCGGCGAGCTCTCCCGGCTCTTCCTCGCGCTCAAGAACGTGCTCCGCCGGGCGGAGCCCGGGATGGTGCTGGTCTTCGACGAGGTCGACGCCGGGGTCGGGGGGCGCGTCGCGGATCGGATGGGACGGGTGCTGGCCGAGCTGGCCTCGGAGCACCAGGTCCTCTGCATCACCCATCTCCCGCAGGTGGCGGCCCGGGGCGCCACGCACTTCCGTGTCGAGAAGGTGGAGGAGGGCGGGCGCACCGTGGTCCGCGTGCGCCGTCTGTCGGAGCGCGAGCGGGTGGAGGAGATCGCGCGCATGGCCGGCGGCGAGACGGTGAGCGAGGCCACTCGCCGCCACGCGCGCGAGCTGCTGCGCGGGCGGGCGTGAGTTCGGGCCGGACGGGCCGGACGCGCCGGACGGGCCGCTGGTCCGGGCGGAGGCGGAGCCAGGCGGGCGCGCCGCGCCGGGCCTCCGGTCGCTCGCGGAGCGGGCGACGGGCCTCGCCCGCCTCGCGCCCGCCGGCGAAAGACCGCGGAATCAAGCGCGGCGGGCGATCCTCCGATCCCCACCCCGGCGGCCCGCGAGCGCGGGCGCGGCGGGGGCGGGGGGAGCACGGTCCATGGGCGCGGCAGGCGGAGAGGCGGCGCGGCGGCAGACCCAGGGCCCGGTTCCCGCCGGCGCCAGCGTGCGCGTGCTTCGCGGCTTCTACGCCGGGCTCGAGGTCGCGATCGAGCGCGATTGGCTGGTGATCGGTCGCGGTCGCACCGCCGACCTCCTGCTCGCCGATCCCACGCTCTCGCGGGCCCACGCGGCCATCGGCTTCGACGGCGCCCGCTTCTTCGTCCAGGACCTGGGCTCCACCAACGGCACCTTCGTGAACGGCGGTCGCCAGACGCAGAGCGCGCTGCGTGACGGCGACGAGATCCAGATCGGCAAGGTGCTGCTGCGGGTGGCGCTCCCGGTGTGACGCTGCGCCGCGGCCGGTTTGCCGCCTCCCGAGTGCTCTCGTAGACTCGTCCCACCTCTATCGACCCGGAGCGCGTCCCAGCCGATGCAACCCTTCCTCCGCCGGATCTTCGGCAGCAAGAACGACCGCGAGCTGCAGCGGATCGTGCCGATCGTGGAGCGGGTGAACCGCCTCGAGCGCGAGGTGGTGGGGCTCTCGGACGCCGCGCTGGCCGCGCGCACGGCCGACCTGAAGCAGCGGGTGGCGAACGGCGAGCCGCTGGAGGACCTCCTGCCCGAGGCCTTCGCCACGGTGCGCGAGGCCGCGAAGCGCACGCTCGGGCAGCGACACTTCGACGTGCAGCTCGTGGGCGGCGTGATCCTTCACGAGGGCAAGATCGCCGAGATGAAGACCGGCGAGGGCAAGACGCTGGTGGCGACGCTTCCCTCCTACCTGAACGCCCTCACCGGACGCGGCGTCCACGTGGTGACGGTCAACGACTACCTGGCGCGGCGCGATGCGCAGTGGATGGGCGAGGTGCACCGCTTCCTCGGCCTGCGCGTGGGCGTGATCGTCCACGACCTCACCGACGCCCAGCGCCGCGAGGCCTACGGCGCCGACATCACGTATGGCACCAACAACGAGCTCGGCTTCGACTACCTGCGCGACAACATGAAGCTCGCGCTCGAGCACTGCGTCCAGCGCGATCTCCACTACGCGATCGTGGACGAGGTGGACTCGATCCTGATCGACGAGGCCCGGACCCCGCTCATCATCTCGGGCCCCTCCGAGGAGAACACGCAGCTCTACGTGGTCGCCAACCGCGTGATCCCGCGCCTCCAGGCCGGCACCAAGGGCGAGGCCGCCAAGGGCATCGAGGAGACCGGCGACTACTGGGTGGACGAGAAGGCCCACACCGCGACGCTCACCGAGGAGGGCGTGCACAAGGTCGAGAAGATGCTCGGGGTCGAGAACCTCTACGACCCGGGCATGCTCCCCGTGCTGCACGCCGTGCAGCAGGCGCTGATCGCCCACACGCTGAAGAAGCTCGACGTGCACTACGTGGTGCGACCCGGCGAAGGCGGAAGGCAGGAGGTGGTGATCGTCGACGAGTTCACCGGGCGCCTGATGCCCGGGCGCCGCTGGTCGGACGGCCTGCACCAGGCGGTGGAGGCGAAGGAAGGCATCCCGATCCAGAGCGAGAACCAGACCCTCGCGACGGTGACCTTCCAGAACTTCTTCCGCATGTACGAAAAGCTCGCCGGCATGACCGGTACCGCCGACACCGAGGCGCCGGAGTTCGCCCAGATCTACGACCTGGACGTGCTGGTCACCCCCACCAACCGGCCGATGATCCGCAAGGACCTGCCGGACGTGGTCTACAAGTCGCAGCGCGAGAAGTTCGACGCCGTGATCGAGGAGATCAAGGAGCGCCACGCCACCGGTCAGCCGATCCTCGTCGGCACGATCTCGATCGAGACCTCGGAGATGCTCTCGCGCAAGCTCTCGAAGTGGGGCGTCAAGCACAACGTGCTGAACGCCAAGCACCACGAGCGCGAGGCGGAGATCATCGCCCAGGCCGGACGCAAGGCCGCGGTCACCATCTCGACCAACATGGCCGGTCGCGGCACCGACATCCTGCTGGGCGGGAACCCCGAGTTCCTGGCGCTGGCGAAGTGCGGGCACGACAAGAGCCACGCCGAGTACCCGCAGTGGCTGGCGCGCTTCGAGTCCGAGTGCTCGGGCGAGCGCCAGGAGGTGGTGGAGGCGGGCGGCCTGCACGTGGTCGGCACCGAGCGGCACGAGAGCCGGCGCATCGACAACCAGCTCCGCGGCCGCTCCGGGCGCCAGGGCGATCCCGGCTCGTCGCGCTTCTTCCTCTCGCTGGAGGACGACCTGCTCCGGATCTTCGGCTCCGAGCGGATCACGCCGTGGATGGAGCGCCTCGGCCTCCAGGAGGGCGAGGCGATCGAGCATCGCTTCGTGACCCGGGCGATCCAGAACGCCCAGAAGAAGGTGGAGGCGCGCAACTTCGACTCGCGCAAGCACCTGCTCGACTACGACGACGTGATGAACAAGCAGCGCCAGGCCTTCTACGGCCGGCGCCGCGAGGTGCTCGCGCGCGAGAACCTGCACGACGAGGTCCTCGAGATGACCGAGGGCGTCGTGGTGAGCCTGCTCGACGCGCACCTGCCGCCGAAGCAGGCGCCCGACGAGGAAGCGCTCTCCGCGCTGGCGGGCGGGATCGAGGCGATCTCGGGCCTGCGCTTCGATCTGGCCAACCCGCCCTTCACTCCGGAGGGCGACGAGCCGCCCGATCGCGAGGTCCTGGGACGCGAGGTCCTCGACCGCTGGCTCGCCTCCCTCGACGAGAAGGCGCGCGCCTGGGACGCGATGGCGGAGAAGTACGCGAGCCTCGGCTATCCGCGCTGGGGCGACGTCGAGCGCGGGCTCCTGCTCGACACCCTGGACTCGCAGTGGAAGGACCACCTCCACACCATGGATGGCCTGCGCGAGGGGATCGGCCTGCGCGGCTACGGTCAGCGCGACCCCAAGGTCGAGTACCAGCGCGAAGGCTACGACCTCTTCGCCGAGATGAACGCGCGCGTCGACGCCCTGGTGGTGGAGCGGCTGTTCAAGGTGGTGCTGCGCGAGCCGACCGTGG